>CAYVFU010000119.1:0-13034 GCA_964450495.1 uncultured Saprospiraceae bacterium
TGACTCTAATGCAGATTAAAGAATCTAGTGCTAAAATGAATATTCTGAGTTGATTACTCAAAACATAACTATGGCTTTCAAAGGAAAGTACATGCTCAAGTTGAAGAATAACTTGATAGTAATATTGTAAAAAATTTATTTAACGAATTAAAATATTTTTAAATGGCCAAGGAAACGTTCCAACGTAATAAACCACACGTAAACATTGGTACTATAGGTCACGTAGATCACGGTAAAACGACCTTAACTGCTGCCATCACTAGCGTACTTGCTGATGCAGGTTTATCTGAAAAGAAAGCTTATGATGATATTGATGGTGCCCCTGAAGAAAAAGAAAGAGGTATAACAATCAATACAGCTCACGTCGAATATGAAACTCAAAACCGTCACTACGCGCACGTTGATTGTCCTGGTCACGCTGATTACGTTAAAAACATGGTAACTGGTGCTGCTCAGATGGATGGTGCAATACTTGTTGTTGCAGCTACTGATGGTCCAATGCCACAAACTAGAGAACACATCTTATTATGCCGTCAGGTAGGTGTTCCAAAAATTGTTGTTTTCATGAACAAAGTTGACCTCGTTGATGATGAGGAAATGCTTGAGTTAGTTGAAATGGAAGTTAGAGAACTTCTAGACCAGTATGAATTCAACGGTGACTCTGCTAGTATCATTCAGGGTTCTGCTTTGAAAGCTCTTGAAGGAGACGATGGTGCTAAAGCAAAAATCATGGAATTAATGGCTGCTGTTGATGCAGACATTCCAGAACCTGTTAGAGATGTTGATAAGGATTTCTTAATGCCGATCGAGGATGTATTCTCTATCACAGGTAGAGGTACTGTTGCAACAGGTAGAATAGAAAGAGGAGTTATCAATACTGCTGATCCAGTTGAGATTGTTGGTATGCAAGCTCCAGGTGAAAAGCCAATGACTTCAGTTGTCACTGGTGTTGAGATGTTTAGAAAAATATTAGAAAGAGGAGAAGCTGGTGATAATGCAGGTATCTTACTAAGAGGTATTGAAAAGGCTGATATTAAAAGAGGAATGGTAATTGTGAAGCCTGGTTCAGTAACACCTCACTCACATTTCAAATGTGAAACATATGTACTTGGTAAAGATGAAGGTGGAAGACACACACCATTCTTCAATGGCTACAGACCTCAGTTTTACTTCAGAACTACAGATGTAACAGGAGATGTAAGTCTTGCTGAAGGAGTAGAAATGGTTATGCCAGGTGATAATGTCACTTTAGAAGTAAAGTTGATCAATCCAATTGCAATGGAAAAAGGTTTGAGATTCGCGATTAGAGAAGGTGGAAGAACAGTGGGTGCAGGTCAGGTAACTGAAATAATTGCATAGAGTTTCAATTTTAAAATACATGTTTTGAAGCTAAGCACCTCTACGGGGGTGCTTAGTTGTCTTAACTAATCTCATCTGAAACAGTTCAGATTTAAGATAAATAGGGGAGTAGCTCAATTGGTAGAGCGTCGGTCTCCAAAACCGCAGGCTGCGGGTTCGATTCCTGTCTCCCCTGCAATTTTGGCTTAATGTCTAATGATCAAAGGATCACTTGGCGTAAATTAATATTATGGAAAGTATAGTTCTATATATCAAAGAAAGTTATAACGAATTGGTGCACAAAGTGACATGGCCTACATGGGGCAATCTCTTAAGTAGCTCCAATCTTGTTATTATTGCTTCTATTTTGATTGCATTGACCATCTTCCTTATGGACGGTGTGTTTAAGCAACTATTGACAACCATTTACAATCTGTAAAATGAGCGAAACTGAAACTAAGTGGTATTGTCTTCGTGTAATCAGTGGTAAGGAAAGAAAGATTAAAGAGAGAATAGAATTAGAACTCCAAAGAAATAAATGGGATACTGTTGTCAGGCAAATCTTGGTACCCTCTGAAAAGGTATATAAGATTAGAAATGGCAAGAAAGTTATTCTAGATAAAAACATGATGCCAGGTTATATCCTTGTCGAAGCTGTTCCTGATAAATTTTCGTCAGAAATTGTGCAAGGGATTGCGGGCATGACGAATGTGATTCACTTTTTAGGTAAAACTAAGCCAATACCAATGCAAGCATCAGAAGCTAACAGGATGCTGGGTAAAGTGGATGAATCACAGGATGTGGGTGAAGCATTAATTGAACCATACATTCTTGGTGAAACAGTTAAAATCATTGACGGTCCATTTAAAGATTTCGTTGGTGATATAAAAGAAGTAAACGAAGAAAAGAAAAAGCTAAAAGTAATCGTAAAGATATTCGGGAGAGGGACAGAAGTGGAGTTGAATTTTATGCAAGTTGAAAAACAATAAAACACTATGGCAAAGGAAATAGGTGGATTTATAAAATTGCAGGTAAGAGGTGGACAAGCAAATCCAGCACCTCCTGTAGGCCCGGCACTTGGTGCAAAGGGTGTAAACATTATGGAGTTTTGCAAGAGATTTAATGCAAAAACTCAAGACAAACAAGGACAAGTTATACCAGTTGTCATTACAGTGTTTACAGATAAGTCTTTTGATTTTGTAATCAAAACACCACCAGCAGCTGTCCAATTATTAGAAGCAGCTAAATTGAAAAAAGGATCTCCAGAATCCAACAGACAAAAAGTTGGATCTGTATCATGGGATCAAGTCAAAACTATAGCAGAAAGTAAAATGGTTGATCTAAACGCTTTTACTGTTGAGTCAGCAATGAAGATGGTTGCGGGTACTGCTAGAAGCATGGGAGTTACTATTAAAGGTGATGCACCATGGGCAACTGCAGAAGAAGCTGCAGAATAAAATTGAATTAAAAACGGAGGGAGCCTAAAGGCGCTAATACCTCAAAAATTTTAAATAATGGCAAAACTTTCAAAAAAGAGAAGGGAGGTGATGGAAAAACTCGATCCTTCTAAATTGTATTCTCTGTCAGAAGCTATGCAAGTTATCAAAGACGTCAATATGACTAAGTTTGATGCTTCAGTGGATGTTCACGTTAATTTAGGTGTAGATCCAAGAAAAGCTGATCAAGCGATACGTGGAACAGTGACACTCCCAAACGGAACTGGAAAATCAAAAAAAGTACTAGTGCTTTGTACACCTGATAAAGAATCAGAAGCTAAAGAAGCTGGTGCAGATTATGTCGGTCTTGACGAATACATCAAAAAGATCCAAGATGGTTGGACGGATATCGATGTTATTGTAGCTGCTCCAAATGTAATGGCTCAAGTTGGTAAAGTAGGACGTATTTTGGGCCCAAGAGGACTTATGCCAAACCCCAAAACTGGAACAGTTACACCAAATATAGGTGCAGCAGTGAAAGATGTAAAAGGCGGTAAAATAGCGTTTAGAGTAGATAAGTTTGGCATCATTCATTCGTCTATAGGTAGAGTGTCTTTTTCGGCTGAGAAATTAGCAGAAAATGCACAAGAACTTTTAGGTACGCTGAATAAAATGAAACCTTCTTCTGCAAAAGGAACGTACATGAAGTCTGTAACTGCGGCTACTACAATGAGTCCAGGTGTTAAAATAGATCCTAAATCAATCGCTTAAAACGGAATAGCTATGAATAAAACACAAAAAACAGCGGCTATTGCCGAATTGAAAGATAAATTCGAAAACAATAAGTTTTTCTATGTTACTGATTCTTCTACGCTTACAGTAGAGGAGGTAAATGATCTCAGAAGAAAATGTTTTGAGAGCAACGTAGAAATACAAGTTGTGAAAAATACATTAGCAGTAAAGGCTTTAGAAGCAACTGAAGGATCTGAAACATATGCAGATTTGATGGATGCATTCAAAGGCCCTACCACGATCTTATTCTCAGAAAGTGCTAATCTTCCAGCGAAAATCATACATGAGTTTCGCAAGAGTCATGAGCGTCCAGTGCTGAAAGCAGCATTCATTGAAAGTGATATCTTCACAGGAGATGACCAATTAGACGCTTTAAAAGCATTGAAATCGAAAGAAGATTTGATTGGCGAAGTAGTATTATTACTACAATCACCAATCAAGAACGTTCTTGGTTCTCTACAATCAGGTGGCAACACGATATCTGGTTTGTTGAAAGCTTTAGAGCAAAGAGGATAGGTCGTCATTAATTTGGCTTCCAAGCTCAACATATTTATATATTAATTTAAAACATTTAAAAACCATTTATAATGGCAGATTTAAAAGCATTAGCAGATCAGTTAGTCGGTCTGACAGTTAAAGAAGTCAGTGAATTAGCTGATATCCTAAAAGACGAGCATGGTATCGAACCAGCTGCTGCGGCAGTAGCGGTTGCGGCAGGCCCTGCTGGTGGAGGCGATGCAGGTGGCGGAGCTGAAAAGACAGAATTCGATGTCATATTGAATTCAGCTGGAGCAGCAAAACTAGCTGTAGTTAAAGAGGTGAAAAATCTATTGGGAGTTGGTCTTAAAGAGGCTAAAGAACTTGTAGATGGAGCGCCTGGTCCAATTAAAGAAGGTGTACCGAAAGCGGATGCTGAGTCAATGAAAAGTGCTTTAGAAGCAGCTGGAGCAGATGTAGAATTGAAGTAATTCTTAATCTGTATCCAAATTTAATTGATAAAGTACCGTTTAGTATATAAATATTGATCAAAGGCTTAACCAGTAAATGCTGGTTAGGCCTATGGTCGTTTTGGAGTCCCAAAAACATTGAAATATTTCAAATAAGAAATAAACTTAAAAATCGCGAATGGCAGCTACTAAATCAGCTACTCCTGAAAGAGTAAATTTTGGTAAAATTAAACTACCATCCCAGTACCCGGATTTGTTAGAAATCCAACTCAAGTCATTCAAGGAGTTCTTCCAATTGGAAACAACTCCGGAAAACAGAAATGCTGAGGGTCTTTTCCGTGTGTTCCAGGAAAATTTTCCGATCACGGATGCAAGAAACATTTTTGTACTCGAATTCTTGGATTACTTCATTGATCCTCCTAGATACAGCATACCTGAATGTATGCAACGTGGATTGACATACAGTGTACCATTAAAGGCGAAATTGCGTTTGTCGTGTAATGATGAAGAGCACGTAGATTTCCAAACTATCGTACAAGATGTCTTCTTAGGTAATATACCATACATGACACCTAAAGGAACATTTGTCATCAATGGTGCCGAAAGAGTTATTGTATCTCAATTACACAGATCTCCAGGAGTTTTCTTTAGCCAGAGTTTTCACCCTAATGGGTCAAAACTTTATTCTGCTAGAGTAATACCATTTAAGGGTGCTTGGATGGAATTCGCAACTGACATCAATACTGTCATGTACGCGTACATCGATCGAAAGAAAAAATTCCCTGTGACCACATTGCTTAGAGCAATTGGGTATGATTCAGATAGAGAGATATTAAATCTCTTTGAATTGGCTGATGAAGTAAAGGCTGATAAAAAAACATTAAAGAAAGCTGTAGGAAGAAAGCTTGCTGCCCGTGTATTGCGTAAGTGGACAGAAGACTTTGTTGATGAAGATACTGGTGAAGTTGTGACAATCGAGAGAAACGAAATCATTCTTGAAAGAGACATTGAACTTGATGAGGATAACATTCAAGCGATCCTTGAAGCTGAGGCAGATACAGTAATCCTTCAAAAAGATAATGTCACTGAAGATTACAGTATTATTTACAATACTCTTCAAAAAGATCCTACGAGTTCTGAGATTGAAGCTGTACAACACATTTATAGACAATTGAGAGGAACTGATCCACCTGATGAAGAAACTGCACGTGGAATCATCGATAAATTATTCTTCTCTGATAAGAGATATAATTTAGGAGAAGTTGGTCGATATAAAATAAATAGAAAGCTTGGCGTTGATGTAGACAAAGAGCTATTAGTATTAACTAAAGATGACATTATAGAGATCGTTAAATATCTAGTTAGCTTGATCAATCAGAAGGCTGAATTAGATGATATCGATCATCTGAGTAACAGACGTGTACGAACAGTTGGTGAACAATTATATGCTCAATTTGGTGTTGGTCTTGCTAGAATGGCGAGAACAATCAGAGAGAGAATGAACGTTCGTGATAATGAAGTTTTCACGCCAATTGATTTGATAAACGCCAGGACGCTATCTTCTGTTATTAACTCATTTTTTGGTACGTCTCAGTTGTCTCAGTTTTTGGATCAAACCAATCCACTTTCTGAGATTACACACAAGAGAAGGATTTCTGCACTAGGACCTGGAGGTCTATCTAGAGAAAGAGCTGGTTTTGAGGTACGTGATGTGCATTATTCTCATTACGGCCGTCTTTGTACAATTGAAACTCCTGAAGGACCAAATATTGGATTGATCTCAACATTATGTGTTCACGCCAAAGTGAATAAAATGGGATTCCTTGAAACACCTTACAGAAAGGTTGATAAAGGAATGGTTGACATTAAGAATGAAGCGCAGTATTTATCAGCAGAAGGAGAAGATTTCAAAAAAATTGCGCAGGCAAATGCTCCGCTTAATGATAAAGGGTCATTTACCAGTGAACGTATCAAGTGTAGAGAGCACGGTGATTTCCCAGTGCTAGCTCCAAAGGATATTGAATTTATGGATGTTGCTCCGAATCAAATTGTGGGTGTTTCAGCATCTTTAATTCCTTTCTTGGAAAATGATGATGCCAACCGTGCATTGATGGGATCTAACATGCAACGTCAGGCAGTACCATTGGTCAAGCCTGATTCTCCAATTGTAGGTACAGGTCTGGAAGCAAAAGTTGCACAAGATTCCAGAATGCTTATCAATGCAGAGGGCAGTGGAGTTGTAGAGTATGTAGATGCGAATGAAATTGTCATTAAATACGATATGTCAGAGGAGCAGCAATTAGTCTCTTTTGAAAACAATATCAAATCATACAGCTTGATCAAGTTCAGAAGAACGAATCAAGGGACTTGCATTAACTTGAAGCCAATTGTCAAGAAAGGCGATAGAGTGAAAAAAGGAAGTTTGTTGTGTGATGGTTATGCAACTCAGAAAGGTGAGCTCGCTTTAGGACAAAATCTTAAGGTGGCATTTATGCCTTGGAAGGGATATAACTTCGAGGATGCAATTGTCCTTTCAGAAAGAGTTGTAAGACAAGATGTCTTCACTTCTCTTCACATCGAAAGTTTTGAATTGGATGTTCGTGATACTAAATTGGGAGAAGAGGAGCTGACAAATGACATTCCGAATGTCAGTGAAGAAGCGACTAAAGATCTTGATGAAAACGGTATTATCAGAGTTGGCGCATGGATTTCTGAAGGCAATATTTTGATAGGAAAAATCACACCAAAAGGTGAGTCTGATCCTACTCCTGAAGAAAAATTATTGCGTGCGATCTTTGGAGACAAAGCTGGTGATGTGAAAGATGCATCATTGAAAGCGCCGCCTTCGACTAAAGGTGTCATCATCAATAAGCAATTATTCGCAAGAGCGAAGAAAGATAAATTCCAAAAAGTACAAGAGAAAGAAATCTTGACAAAATTGGAAGACAGACACGAGGTTACCCTTAATGAAATGAAGACGGTTCTTGTCGATAAGCTGATGGTCTTAGTAAAAGGGAAGGTGTCTCAAGGTGTCCATAGTATTTACAATGAAGAGTTGGTTTCTAAAGGGACTAAATTTTCGAATAAGGTATTAAAGACCCTTAACTATCAACAAGTCGATTATTCTAATTGGACAGATGAGAGCAAGACAAATAGCTTAATTGCTACGCTTCTTCATAACTATTCAATTAAGGTAAATGAAGAAGTAGGTAAATACAAGCGTGAAAAATTCAACATTAGTATTGGTGATGAGTTACCTGCTGGGGTATTGAAACTTGCTAAGGTGTATCTTGCTAAAAAGCGTAAACTTAAAGTAGGTGATAAGCTTGCAGGTAGACACGGTAACAAAGGTATCGTTTCTAGAATTGTAAGATTAGAAGACATGCCTTTCTTAGAGGATGGAACACCAGTTGATATCGTATTGAATCCACTGGGTGTACCTTCGAGAATGAATCTAGGTCAGATTTTCGAAACTGTACTTGGTTGGGCTGGAGAGAAAATGGGTAAGAAGTTTGCAACGCCAATTTTTGATGGTGCATCTATTGATGAAATTGAAGACTATATCCAACAATGTAATCTGCCAAGTCTGGGACAAGCGTATTTGTCAGATGGTGAAACTGGAGACAGATTCCATCAGCAAGCAACGGTAGGTGTGATTTATATGTTGAAATTGTCACACATGGTTGATGATAAGATGCACGCAAGATCAATCGGACCTTACTCATTGATTACACAGCAACCACTTGGCGGTAAAGCACAATTTGGTGGGCAGCGTTTTGGAGAAATGGAAGTTTGGGCACTGGAAGCATTCGGCGCATCAAACATTTTGAGAGAGTTGTTGACCATCAAGTCAGATGATATAATTGGTAGAGCTAAGGCCTATGAAGCAATTGTCAAAGGTGACAATCTACCTGAGCCAAATATTCCTGAATCATTTAACGTACTGGTTCATGAATTAAGAGGACTTGCACTAGATGTTAAGTTCGATTAATGTTAGAGAGAACGGGTAGCAATACCTGGTTTGAGTAAATCTTTTAATAAACCTTTTTATAATTAAAAAGTATGCCATTTAAAAAGAGTCATTCGATTAAGACTAATTCAAGTTTTAATTCTATTACGATAAAATTATGTTCTCCTGATGATATTTTAGAACGTTCATACGGAGAAGTATTAAAGCCTGAAACAATCAATTATCGTTCATATAAGCCTGAGCGTGATGGTTTGTTTTGTGAAAGAATATTCGGTCCAGTAAAGGATTATGAATGTTACTGTGGTAAATATAAGCGTATTCGATACAAGGGGATTGTGTGCGACAGATGCGGTGTTGAAGTGACTGAGAAGAAAGTCAGAAGAGAAAGAATGGGCCACATCAAATTAGTTGTGCCTGTTGTTCATATCTGGTTTTTCAAGTCATTACCAAATAAAATTGGATACCTACTTGGCTTGTCTTCTAAGAAATTAGAAACAATCATTTACTACGAGCGCTACGTTGTCATCCAACCGGGTGCGAAAGAAGAAGAACTAAATAAACTAGATCTCCTAACCGAAGAAGAGTACTTTGAAGTGCTTGATACATTACCAGAAGGCAATCAAATGTTGGAGGACACAGATCCTCAAAAGTTTGTTGCTAAAATGGGAGCAGAGGCAGTTAGTGATTTACTGGATTTATTACAGTTGGATGAATTATCGGCAGCACTTCGCCATCAGGCAGCTACAGAGACTTCACAACAACGTAAGTCAGAAGCATTAAAAAGATTAAGAGTTGTAGAGGCGTTTAGAGATGGACAGACAAGAGTCGTCAATGAACCTAAGTGGGCAGTGATTCAATATTTGCCAGTTATTCCACCAGAATTGAGACCATTGGTCCCTCTTGATGGAGGTCGTTTTGCAAGTTCTGATTTGAATGATTTATACAGACGTGTTATTATTAGAAATAACCGTTTGAAGAGATTGTTAGAGATCAAGGCCCCTGAAGTAATCCTTCGTAATGAGAAGAGAATGCTACAAGAAGCTGTTGATTCTTTATTTGATAACTCTAGAAAATCCAATGCTGTAAAAGCTGAAGGTGGTCGGTCACTAAAATCTTTGAGTGATATACTTAAAGGAAAGCAAGGTAGATTCAGACAAAACCTTTTAGGAAAACGTGTTGATTATTCTGGTCGTAGTGTTATCGTGGTTGGACCTAATTTGAAGTTGCACGAGTGTGGCTTGCCTAAAGGAATGGCAGCAGAATTGTTCAAACCTTTTGTGATCAGAAAATTGATTGAAAGGGGAATTGTGAAGACAGTAAAATCTGCTAAGAAATTAGTTGATAGAAAGGAACCAGTTATCTGGGAAATTCTTGAAAATATATTAAAAGGCCACCCAATCATGCTTAACCGTGCACCGACGTTGCACAGGTTATCTATCCAAGCGTTTAAGCCAAGATTGGTTGAAGGGAAAGCGATTCAGTTACACCCACTTGTTTGTGGTGCCTTTAATGCGGATTTTGATGGTGATCAGATGGCGGTTCACGTACCGCTTAGTCAAGCAGCAATTTTGGAAGCACAAGTATTGTGCTTGTCTTCACATAATATGTTGAATCCACAAGATGGTTCTCCAATTACTCTTCCTTCCCAGGATATGGTTCTTGGTCTTTACTATTTAACAAAGGAAAGATCAAGAGACGAGAGCAAAAAACTTTCTATATTTTATTCTGCGGAAGAAGTGATAATCGCATTTAATGAAGGTCGAGTAGATGTTCATGAAGCTATCAAAGTAAAGGCTAATGTAGAGAATGAAGAAGGCGAGATGGTTAAAGAAATCATCGAGACAACTGTCGGTCGTGTTGTGTTTAATGAAGCTCTTCCTGAAGGTATTCCTTATACGGATATGTTGATGACAAAAAGAGCGCTTAAAAAATTCATCGGTGGTATCATCGAGAGAACGAATTTTGAAGTAACTGCAGCATTCCTCGATAGAATTAAGGAATTGGGTTATTACTGGTCATTTAAAGGTGGATTATCTTTCAACCTTGGTGATTTAATTAATCCAACAATCAAGGAAAGTACTCTTGTTGAAGCAAGTACGGATGTTGATGAGGTTTGGGATAATTACAATATGGGTCTTATTACTAATAATGAGCGTTACAATCAGATCATTGATAAGTGGACATTTGCAGATAATAAGATTACAGAAAATTTGATGAAAGAACTTGCTGAGCACAAGGATGGATTTAACTCAGTTTATATGATGTTGGATTCGGGAGCTCGTGGTTCTAAGCAGCAAATTAAGCAGTTGTGTGGATTAAGGGGATTGATGGCAAAACCGAGAAAGTCAGGTGATACTGGTGGAGCGATAATTGAAAATCCAATATTGTCTAACTTCCTTGAAGGCTTGTCAGTACTCGAATACTTTATCTCGACTCACGGTGCTAGAAAAGGTCTTGCCGATACTGCCTTAAAGACTGCGGATGCAGGTTACTTGACAAGACGTTTGGTTGATGTTTCTCAGGATGTTATTATTAATGAAACTGATTGCCAAACATTGAGAGGAATCGATGTTACAGCGCTAAAAGAGAATGAAAATGTTGTTCAAACACTTTCAGAGAGAATCAGAGGTAGATACTCACTAGGTAATATATATCATCCCGTAACGGATGAGATTATGTTAGAAGCTGCAGAATACATTGATGAGAAGATTGCAAATGCTATTGATGATGCTGGTGTAGAATTAGTAAGAATCAGATCAGTACTGACTTGTGAAGCAATGAACGGTGTGTGTGCTAAATGTTATGGTAAAAACTTAGCAACCGGAAGAATTGCAAATCTCGGAGATAGTGTAGGTATTATTGCTGCTCAAAGTATTGGTGAACCAGGTACTCAGTTGACATTGCGTACATTCCACGTTGGTGGTATTGCATCTGTTACAAAACAAGAGAATCAGTTGATATCTAAATTTGAGGGTAAGGTTGAGTTTGATAATGTGAAAACGATAACCTACATAGACGATGATAGTCAGAAATCTGAAGTGGTTATTTCTAGATCAGGTGAAATGAGAATAGTTGATGCTGATACTGGTAAAGTATTCACGACTCTTCACATTCCTTATGGGTCTACATTGATGGTTAAAGACAAAAAGAAAATCGTCAGAGACGATGTGATTTGTGAATGGGATCCATTTAATGCAGTCATCATCTCTGAATTTGGAGGAGTTATCCAATATGAGGATATAGATGAAGGGCAGACTTTCCGTATTGAAAGAGATGATCAGACTGGTTATGTGGAGAAGGTAGTCATTGAATCAAAGAATAAGAAGAAGATTCCTACACTTAAAGTTGTCAATTCTAAAGGGAAGGAATTAAAGAATTATAATCTTCCAGTGGGTGCTTATATCTCTGTAGAAAATGGAGCTGAGGTAAGACCTGGTGACAAGATTGTGAAGATTCCTCGTAAGCTTGGTTCGATCCAAGATATTACTGGTGGTCTTCCTAGGGTGACAGAATTGTTCGAAGCTAGAAATCCTTCTAATCCGGCGGTAACTTCTGAGATTGATGGTATTGTTTCTTTTGGAAAGATTAAGCGTGGTAACAGAGAAGTCTTTGTTGAAGATGAGAAAACAGAGCAGAAGCGTAAATATCTGATTGGTTTGTCTAAGCACATTCTTGTACAAGAAGGTGACTTCGTAAGAGCTGGTACTCAATTATCAGATGGCGCCACTGCTCCTGCAGATATATTAAGTATCAAAGGACCTTTCGCAGTTCAGACTTACTTAGTGAATGGAATTCAAGAGGTATACAGATCACAGGGTATCACAATTAATGATAAGCACATTGAGGTAATTGTAAGACAGATGATGAGAAGAGTAGAAATAGAAGATCCAGGTGATACAATCTTCTTAGAAGGTGAAGCTGTTGAGAAGGTAAATTTCAATGAACAGAATGATTGGATTTTCGACAAGAAGTTTGTTACAGGTGCTGGTGAGTCAGATACAATGAAAGCAGGCCAGCTGGTTTCTATCAGACAATTGAGAGAAGAGAACTCATTGTTGAAGCGTAACGATAAGAAAATCGTAGAATTCAGAGATGCTGTTCCGGCAACTGCTAAACCAATGTTACAAGGTATTACCAAGTCTTCATTAGGTGTGGTCAGTTGGATTTCTGCCGCTTCATTCCAGGAGACGACGAAAGTCTTAAGTACAGCTGCAATAGGAGCCAAAAGAGACTTATTGAATGGATTGAAGGAGAATGTTATAGTTGGTAAATTAATTCCAGCAGGTACAGGAATGAAGCAATTCAGATCAATGAAAGTGTTGCCTAAAGAAATCTTTGAAGAAGAAACCGAAGGTGAAACAGAAGAAGTTGCAGAAGCAGCAATTGATATGTAAGACGTATAATCATTCTAGATAAAATAGACCTCATAGGATTACATGTTCTATGAGGTTTTCTTTTTGTTACAATTTCTGAGGGTATTTTCTGATTTCTGTCTAATAAATTAAATTAGATAGTTAACCCTTAAAATGTGTCTAAGTAATTATAATTCAG
>CAYVFU010000120.1:0-2956 GCA_964450495.1 uncultured Saprospiraceae bacterium
ATAGGTAGTTTATTTGGAGGTGCTATGTCATCGTTCGAAGAATTCGGTCAAGATGCTAATGGTGACGGAGTGATTAATGCCGCAGATTTTATCGATCCTGATGATGGCACTAGTACTTTTGTCCCTCTAAATCTAGGTTCTATTGCAAATTCAGGACCAGTAACGTATAAAGTTACTGAGACCTCAACAAATAATTCTTGTTGGGGAACTGTTAATGTAGAACTTAATCTTTTACCAAACCTAGAAAGTCCATGTACGGTAACGCCTGGCTCTTCTGCTTCAACAACAGTTGATGTTGTAGATCTTTACGACATCATTTTTGATGCAGATGGAAACGCAATAGGCTTGACACCTACTCCTGCTACGCTTAGTTACACTCCCAATGGTTGTGGAGCTGTTAGACCTTCTGGAAGCCTCGGACCTAGAAGGTACCCTTGTACTTTGGGGGATGATGGAATGATGGGCACAGCCGATGATGGTTGGTGTAATATCACCTGTTCTACAGCTGATGATGACAATGGTACAATTACAATTACATTTAACCCTAGTCCAGGTGATCCATTTGGTGCAGAAGTGCCAGAATCACTTGAATGTTCAGTTGCTGTTACAGTAGATCCTTGCATACCTTGTATAGCATGGTGTAGTGAAGACGATAGCCGTTCTTACCCTGAAGGTTTCGTTACTGTAGAAGATATTGAAAACATGATTGCAAGAGGATGTTTCTTGGATATCGTTGGAGATATAATCGTAAATACAGAATCAACAGGTGATGCATGTAGCGGTACTAGTGTAGTAACATATACAGCAAATGTTGAAAGACATGGAGAAATTACTAAAGAAGTACTTTTAGTGCAAGGTTTCGGTGTTGAAGGGTTGAACCCTCTTGACGTAGCTGCTCCTTTTAGTACCACTTTAGATTGTGGTGATGTTTCACTAAACGCTACTCCAGATGAAATCTTCGCAGCTACAGGAAGCGGTTCTCAAGCTTATCCGTTTTTTGCAGATCATCACACGACTGAACCTAGAAAGGATGATTTCTGTTTCTTAGATCACTTTGAAGTAGTTGTTGATACTACTGAAAGGCTTGTAGCTATTGATGTTGATACAGATAAAGATGGTATAAACGATGACCAAGTATGGGTATTATTGCCTGTTGTCGATAAAGTATTAGATGATTCATTAGTATGCGCTTCATGGCCTGTTGATGATGATGGTACACCAATCTGTTTTGATGATGATGGTAATTGTGTTGCATGTCAACTAGTAAATGGCGATGGTGATGTGTTAGTAGATTATATCATGTCTACTTGTGATGTTGCTGAAGACAATGTAATTGTGCACATATCTGGTGGTAAATACTGTAACTTAATTGTTTCAATGTCCGATTCCGGTCCTTTCGAAGCATGTGGTTCAGGCTTTAAAATTATTCGTCAGTGGTCTGTTATAGATTGGTGTGACGCAAGTGTACCTCCTATTGAACTAAACACTCAATTCATTGAAGTTATTGATACTGATGCTCCAGAAATTGATGATATCGATGATGACGTCGTATCTATTGATCCTTGGACTTGTACAGCATCATATAAACTAGATTTACCAGATGCTGAAGATGGATGTGATGGTACTACAATCGAATACCAAGTAAATTCTTCAGAAGGTACTTATGATGCTGAATCAGGCTACTTAGTTGGTCTTTGGTTATCAGATGATCCGATTACTATCGACTTAAATGTAGCTGATGATTGTGGAAACGCAACTGGTACATCATTCGAACTTACAGTAATTGATCTTGTTCCTCCAGTTCCAGTTTGTAACAATAACTTAACTGTTACATTAACTACTGGTGGTGGTGCTCAAATAGCTGCTGAAAACTTTGATGCAGGTTCAAACGATGCAGGTTGTGGTGATGTAACTGTGCAGGTTGCTCGTATGACAGGATGTTGTGAAGCTGAATGTACTGGTGGTGAAGAAATTTGCTTGAAGTATGACAAATTTGGTAAATGTGAAGAACCAGGTGTTTCCCCAATATCTGATGATTTCGGACCATATGTGAAGTTCTGCTGCCAAGATGCAGGAGAAACTGTAATGGTAATCGTACAAGTAACAGATGCTGCTGGCAATGTTAACCAATGTATGGTTGAAGTACATGTTGTTGATAAATCAGCAGTTGCACTAGTTTGTGAGCCTGTTACAATTTCATGTTTAGATGACGTAAATGATGTTGATGCTCCAAGTCCTATCGCGGCTGTTTGTGATGGTGCTAGCTCTCTCTTAATTGGAGAAGAAGTACTTGAAAATGGTTGTGGTACTGGTCAAATCTTAAGAGAGTATATCATCGATCAAGATGGTGATGGTGCACACTCTGAAGGTGAGCCTAGATGTACACAAACTGTTACAGTATCAGGATCTGATGACGCTTTTGATCCATTAACTATTAAGTGGCCAATCCACTATAATGGTGAAGTTGAAGAAGGTATCAATCTTGAGTGTGATCCAGATGATGATTTAGCAGTATTTGAAGATATTGATGTTGAAATGGGAGCAGTTCAGACTTGTTCTTCTAATGTAATCGCAGAACCTCCAGTATGGTGTGATAATCCTTGTGGACTAGTTGGATTCAGCTTAGAGCAGGATACAGTAGTTGCTTCTGATGCTTGTTTAAAAGTAATCAACAGATGGACAGTTATCGACTGGTGTACTTGGGATCCAAATCAGTCTGGTGTTGATGACGAGAATGATAGAGGTCGTGAAGATTTCATCGCTGTAGAAGATTGGACAGATGGTACAGAATGTGCTACTTGTGATGAAGCTACAGGTGTTACACATTACTTCAGATATGAAGATGAAGATAGCTATGACGAAGATGGATACTATACATTCGATCAAGTCATTAAAGTTATTGACGATACAGCTCCGACGATTACTCCTCAGTTTGACGATACGCCAATTGCAACTA
>CAYVFU010000120.1:3056-6316 GCA_964450495.1 uncultured Saprospiraceae bacterium
GACGATACAGCTCCGACGATTACTCCTCAGTTTGACGATACGCCAATTGCAACTAATGGTGGCAATACAGCAAAAGGTCAAAATGTTCAGTGTAGTGGTTCTGCACCATTAACAGCTATAGCAAGTGATGCTTGTGGTGGCGAAGATGTAGGAGCAGACTTACTATCATGGGTAGTAACTAGAAATGAGCCAGGTGAAGATCCAGTAGTTAAATCTGGTACTGGTGCATCATTTACAATGAGCTCAGGTGAAGGTTCTCCAGGAGATGTACATACAATTACATGGAGAGTAACAGACGGTTGTGGTAACACTTCATCTGCTACAACAACACATACATTTGGAGATTCAAAAGCACCAACACCATTGTGTATTTCAGGAGTGACAACAGCATTCATGGAAACGAGTGGAGGAGTTGAAATATGGGCTGCAGATTTCGATCTCGGTAGTTTTGATAACTGTACAGCTGATGAGGACTTAGTATTTACTATGGGTCTTGCAGGTGGTGCAGCAGAAGATGCTACGCCTAACTTCACATTCAGTTGTGATGATCTTCAGAATTTCTACGAGTTAGATGTTTATGTTACTGATGCAGATGGAAACTCTGATTTCTGTCAAGTAGGAGTACTTATCGGTGGTAACTGTGGAGAAGGTGAAGGTGAAGTTGCAGATGGTTCACAAGCAATAATCGCAGGTAACATTGCGACAAGATTTGGAGACATGGTTGATGATGCAATTGTATCTGTTAACGGTAATGCAGGAGCAGAATTCCCGAAAAGCACTGTAACAGGTGATGCTGGTGAGTATGCATTCTCAAACAATCCGTTGACATTCGATTATGACTTATCTGCTGAAAAATCAAATGATTACAACAATGGCGTTAGTACATTGGATATCGTATTGATTCAGAAGCACATACTTGGTCTGACTACATTTGATAACCCATACAGCTACTTAGCTGCGGATATCAATAACAGTGGTTCAATTTCTGCAAGTGACCTTGTTGAATTGAGAGAGCTGATCTTAGGTAAAGTATTAGAATTGTCTAATAATAGCAGTTGGAGATTTGTAGACGCATCTCAAGACTTCTTAGATGCATCTAATCCATTCCCATTCACTGAGAGCATAGCAATTGGTAATCTTGCTACTGACATGATGACAGAAAACTTCATCGGTGTCAAAATAGGAGATATATCAGGTGATGCTGTTGCAAATAGCTTAATGACTGGTGAGATTCGTACTAATGGATTGCTAACATTGACAGCAGAGGACAAAACGTTCGATGAAGGTCAAGTAGTTTCAGTTCCTGTAAGTGCTAATAACTTCGATGCAATTGCTGGTTACCAGTTTACATTAGACCACGCAGGCTTAGAGTTACAAAGCGTAACTGCAGGTGTTATCGATGTTACTGATGCAAACGTTGGAGTTAACAATGGTCAATTGACAATGAGTTGGGCTGAAGCTCAAGCAGTAAGTACAAGTGATGTATTATTCACTCTGGTATTTAGAGCTACTTCAGCAGGCCAGTTAAGCTCAGCATTGAACTTAAATTCAAGTATTACAAAAGCGGAAGCTTATGTAGGTGAGTCTCTAGATAGAGCTGACGTTAACTTGAATATCGGTTCAACAGAACTTACTTCAGCATTTGATCTATACCAAAACTCACCAAATCCATTTGGAGAGCAGACGGTAATCGGATTCAACTTGCCAGAAGCAGGTACTGCTAAATTAACAGTATTCGATGTAGCTGGAAAGTCAATCATATCAATGAATGGCACATACAGCAAAGGATATAATGAAATAGTATTGACTAAAGCACAAGTAGGTGTTGAAGGTGTACTATACTACGAATTAGAAAGTGGTGATAATATCGCTACAAGAAAAATGATTGTGATTGAATAGAGATTGAGTTTTTATACCGATAATATCTCAATCAAATAAGATAAAATCGGTTTTTGGGATGGCCTCTCTCCATTTATTGGAGGGGGGCTTTTTTTATATTGTAAAAATTATATGTAAAAAATACCCATAATCAAGAGATACAACATATTATATTAAATCTATATTTGTCTTCAAGTCGTACTGAACCTTTACTATTGCGACTAATTCCCACCTAGTAGATAATAGATACCTAAACCTATCCTACCTGATTTTGATGAGAGCTTTGATCGTTTTCGATCACCCAAAGTTGAAAATCAAAATTCATTAACATAAGATTTATGTTACAGTAAATGCTGTCAATGCAGTACCCAAAACAGTAACATCAATCGAAAAAAGGTATCTCATGAGAAATTCATTTTCATGTAAATTGAGGAAGTTAGCGATGTGCATTGTAGTACTATTGGCCTTCCACTTTACAGCTCAAGCACAATGTCCTTTATCCTGTAAAGGCATTAATATTTCAATTGGTCTGACTGAAGAGGCAGATGGAAGCTTTCTTTGTGAAGCTGTACTAGGACCAGATGATGTGTTAACAGGTGAATGCTCTGATGCAGGAGCAATGTACATTATTCAAATTAGTGACCATCATGGTGTCGAATTGGATCGAACACCAAATCCAATCGCATTCACAGACGATTTCACGTTTGATCCTTCAGGAATTATTGGTGAAGAAATTCAAGTCAATGTGATCGCTGTGAACGGTGCAACAGAACTAAACTCGTGTTGGAATACTGCGTTAGTTGAGGATAAACGTCCACCGCAAATCGATTGTGGGAATCCGGACATAGTCTTAAATGAGAAAATCATTAAGTGTTGTGATGGATCACAGATTGATGATGCACTTATGCGAGAAGTCTTTACAGAATGTAGTGATTTCGAAGTTGTTGTCTTAGAGCAAGATGACAGAGCTGCAAACTGTGCTGATCCTAAAGAAGACAATTACACAAGAATTATAGAAGTGACTGCATATGCGGTAGATGAATTTGGTAATAGATCTAATACGTGTGATATACTTCTAAAAGTAGAACGTCTTTTTCCAGAGATTACTATGGATTCTCTAGTGGCACCAAACTTATGTACAGAATTTCCAGATGGAGACAATACACTATTAATTTGTCCCGAAGATCTAGTAGTGAGAGATGGAAATGCTATAGATTGCTCAGCGATTGATGATCTTGTTACGATCACCTTAAATACTGCTGATGGTCCAATTCAGGTACCTGCACCTATTCCTGTTTCAGAGCATGGCGCTGGAGTACCAAGACTTATAAAGGATATAAATCCATTATGTCCAGGTGATTTAGGAGATCCAATGAATGTTG
>CAYVFU010000120.1:6416-12964 GCA_964450495.1 uncultured Saprospiraceae bacterium
CAATGAATGTTGAAGAGTCAACAACTTATTTAAGATTACTAGATAGAGGACACCCGGATGCACTTGCTTTATTAAGTAATTGCAATGTTGGTGTTAGCTATACAGATTTATACTTAGGTCAAACTAATTGTGTTATTAAGATCAGAAGGACTTGGTCTATTAGAGAATGGCACTGTACGGGAGAAGGTGAAATGCTATGTGTTCAGTACATTGAAATAGCTGATACAGAAGGACCTGTTGTTCTGGAAGAGCAGCCAGATTTTGAAGTATCGACAAATGGATTCGATTGTAGTGCAACAGTAACATTGCCTTATGTAGAATTTACAGATAATTGCGGTGATATAGATCACATCGATGTTATTCATCCAAATGGTATTCTTAGAAATTTCGACAAACTAAGTCAAGTTGAAAGAATCATAAATATACCAGAAGGTGAAAATTACATCATATACAGAGGGTACGATAAATGTCATCAGTTTGCAGATGATACACTTAAAATATCTGTGTGGGACAATACCCCACCTGTTCCAATTTGTGACGATAATTTAGTGGTATCTCTAACTTTTAACGGTGCTGCAGAAGTTTTTGCTTCATCATTTGATGATGGTAGTTATGATGATTGTGGACTACAAACTACAGTTGTCAGAAAGATGACTCCTGAAAATTGTGATTGTTCTCTTCATCCACCAGTATTTGAAGATTTTACTTCACTTGGTATTTATGATGGGCATCACTATTATTTGTCTGATAAACCAGTTATTGAAAGAAAAGCTGCTCAATTAGGTATTGCATACGGTGGATATTTGGTAGCACTTGATGGTAATGCTGGAATTCCTGTTGATGCTGAATTAGATGAAGACGAACAAGCTACTTTAGATTCTCTAATTATGCTAGAATCATCATGGATTGATGACAGATTAGAAGCTTTTTTCGGCGTTGATATTCCGACATACTTTAGTTCAAATGAGATAATTACATCAGTGAATAAGCCTGGTCTTGAAGAACTAGGTGTAGACGAACATTTATATATTATTGAATTGGAAAACCCTTGTGGATTCAGCAACTCATTACACTTTTGTTGTGGTGATATAGATGGGGAGGAAACGATGGTAGTAGTGAGAGCGATAGACAAATGGGGAAATTTCAATGAATGCATGGTGTCTGTCGAATTGCAAGATAAATCACAGCCACAGATCATTTGCCCTCCTAATTTAGTTTTAGCCTGCGAATTTAGTCCAATAGATGTTGAAAACTTAGATGCATTTTTTGGTACAGTAATAAATGGTGGACAATTGGAAGCACTTGACGGATTTACATTAACTGGTTCTGGATCTACAGCAAATAATTTCATAGGATTTTATCCTGGTGAAAAACTTGATGGTACAAGTACGCCGGACGCAATGACCGTATCATTTAATAATGGTTATGCTTTGGACAATTGTGCGACTAACTTAATCATTGAAGAGCTGGATCCAATGGATATGAGAGACGAGTGTGGGAGAGGAGAGATTATACGAAAGTTCACTGCTTACAACCCTGGTCAACAAGAATTTGCAACTGATCCTTGTGAGCAAATATTGGATTTCGTTCCTACTGATACATTCAATTTTGAAACTATAATTACTACGGAACTTATTGATTCTGTATTATGCATAAGCGAGATTGGTGACGACTACTGCGTAGATTTCGACACGAATACTGAAAATTTATTTTCTCCAGCTGATTTTGGAGAACCAAGTTTTCCAGGAGAGGATAATTGTGACCTATTAGGTGTTCAATATGAAGATCAAGTACTGTTTGCTGGTAATACAGTGAGAGATTGTAAAGGGAATGCAAATAATAGTGAATTCTGCTACAAAGTTTTAAGAGAATGGCAGGTTATCAATTGGTGTAATTTTAATGATGACCGTGTTGATAATGTCTTTGAAGATAGAGTAAGATTAGATCCGCAGATATTTTACATTAAGGATACTACAGTTCCATTCCTGGCTTTATCTGGTGATTTCCGTCATCAAGACAAACAAAAATTCTGTTCTTTTGATCAATCTTGTGGTCCAGCTACAGTTGTTATTCAAAGAAGAGGTAATGTAAGAGGTATATCCTGTTCTATTAGGTCAGAACTCGAATGGTACTATTGTTTGACAGATGAAGATGGTACATTGGTTATGGAAGGTCAACAAGATGGTTTTGAGTTGAGCATAGAGCAAGAATTACCAATCGGTTCATACACGTTTGAATATGCTTTGTATGATAAATGCGGAAACTCGGTAGCTGAAGTAACTGATATCGTTGTTGACTATTGTAAAGCGCCAACTGCTTTTTGTTTAGATGGATTAGCTGTTAGTTTAAATGAACACGGTAACGTCACTCTGTGGGCAAGTGATTTTACTAAAGATGTCAATACAGCTTGTGCAGATGGAGTTGCTGTTTCTTTCAACGCTACAGATATTACTCAGACTAACGTACTACTTTGCTGTGAGGATATAGGTACTATGACTATTCCAATCTATTTTACTACGGTTGATGAAAATGGTGAAATTCCTCAGCACGAGGGTGAAGATTTAGTTAGGCAGTCTTTCTGTGAAGCTACGATCTCTGTACAAGACAATGGCAATCATTGTAATGGCGACAGCATGATGGGCTGTGATGGTAAGGATAATGTTGTAGCAAATGGGCAAAGTGCAATTATATCAGGTTCTATCTCGCGACCAGATGATGTAATGGTATCAGATGTTAATGTTGTTCTAGAAGGTTCTACATCTAGTGTAAATACTGATACGGAAGGTGAATATGCTTTTCCAAATATGCGTATCGGTGGAGAATACGTCATCAATCCACAGAAAGAAGATAGTCCGATAAATGGGGTATCAACCTTAGATTTAGTGGTTATTCAAAAGCATATTCTAGGTACCTTGAAATTAGATTCTCCTTATAAACACATAGCTGCAGATATTAATAGTGATGAGTCAATTTCAGCATTGGATATTGTAGATCTTAGAAAAGTGATTCTAGGTATGTCCGATTCATTTACAAATAATAATGTTTGGAATTTTATAAATAAGGAGTATAGATTCTTTGATGAGTCTGACCCATTATCTGAAAATTATGCAAGCACTTATCGAGTGTCAGAATTGCAAGACGACATGACCATCGATTTCGTTGGAATTAAAACTGGTGATGTAAATTATTCAGCTGTAATTGATGGATTTGCAAACACTGAAACAAGATCAAGTGAAGTACTAAGTTTGCAAGTGCAAGAGAGAGTGGACGATCAAAATATTGTTGCATTATCAATTGTTGCTGACAATAACATTTCTCTGGACGGATATCAGTTTACATTGGATTATGATCGTAATAATTTAATATACAAGGGCTTACGATATAGCGATGGAAGTTTGGTTTCAGATGACAACTTTGGAATTCACGCCGAAAAAGGCGCGATTACAGTCAGTTGGCATGAAGCTAGTCCAACTCAGATTATTGCCGGAGAAGGACTGTTTACTATAGAATTTGAAAAAGTAAATGGTAAAGGTAATTTTGATAAGAGTGAAATCAACTCTTCGATAACTACCGCTGAGGCATACCTAGATAATCAAATTATCAGAATAGAACAAGTAAATGGTAATCTTGATAATGAATTTGGTGTGATATTATCACAAAATGCACCTAATCCATTTAAAGATGTCACTAACATAGATTTTGTAATACCATCAGCTGGAAATGTATCCTTAATGATACATACATATTCTGGACAAGTAGTAGCAAATAAAACTAGTTATTATCAAGCAGGTACTAATTCGATAATTCTTAAAAAGGAAGAATTGAATTCAACAGGCGTATTGTACTATACATTAACGTTCAATGATCAAAGCTTGACTAAACAGATGATTATCATCAACTAGTTTAAGAAATAGTTTACTGTTTTTGGGATGAGGCCTTGCTCTAGGGAACTAGAGCAGGCCTTTTTTCATTTTAATAAACAGAGTCTATTTATTGACAAACACATATTATTGTACTTTTGGCTTGTGGCAAGAATTTTAGGCATTGATTATGGAGAAAAAAGAAGTGGTTTGGCAGTAACTGACCCCTTAGGTATTGCTGTTAATCCTTTAACAGCTTTAGATACAGTAGAATTATTTTCGTTCATTGAAGATTATTTGGTGAAGGAACAAGTAGAAAAGATTGTGCTTGGAATGCCTTCATACTCGGACGATAGTCCAACGCCGATTGTGGCTAAAATTCTAAAATTTATTAAGAAATTAAATACTAAATTCCCCCACGTAGACACAGATACCATAGACGAAGGCTTTTCAAGCGCTCAAGCAAAACAAGCAATGATATTATCTGGTGTGAAAAAGCAAAAACGCCGAGATAAATATTTAATTGATAAAATGAGTGCTGTTATTATTTTACAAGAATATTTAGGGCATATATGATACTACCAATTATTGCTTATGGCACTCCTGTTTTGAAGAGAGTAGCTGATGAAATCGATGAAAATTATGAGGGACTTGAACAGCTCATTGAAGATATGTGGAGTACAATGTACAATGCTCAAGGTGTAGGACTAGCAGCTCCCCAAATTGGCAAATCCATTCGCCTGTTTCTTATCGACACAGAACAAGTGTTAGAAGATGAAGATAAAGAGAAAGGCATAAAGCAGGTATTTCTTAATGCCGTCATTAAAGAGCAGACTGGTAAACCATGGGCTTATGAAGAAGGGTGTTTGAGTATACCTAATATTCGAGCTGATGTTGAGAGAAATGAAAAGATAGTCATTGAGTATGACACGCCAGATTTTGAGAGAATCACTCAAGAGTTTGATGGTATTAATGCTCGAGTTATCCAACATGAATATGACCATATTGAAGGGAAATTATTTTTAGATTACGTAAAGCCTGTTAAGAAAAGATTGATAAAGAGAAAGTTAGAGGCTATTAGGAAAGGAACAATTAGTGTAGATTATAAGATGAAATTTTATAATAGGAAATAGCTATTTTCTGCCAAAGTCGGCAGGGATCTCTCCCCAATTTTTGGTATCCCATTTCACGATTGGATTCTTGACTTCATTAGCTTTTAACCAAGTAATACCACGATCAATCAATTCAAAGAGAATCTTATTTTCAGGAGTTCGTTTTAATTGAGTTTTGACCCGTTTATTTCTTACCCATGCCATTGCTGTTCTAGAGTCCGTATAGATAATCTTATCGTACACCTTGCCTTTATCTAATAGTGCAAGTGCATGAACCAAAGCCAGAAATTCACCAACGTTATTTGTACCTAACTTAAAGGGCCCTTGTCTAAAAATCTCATCTCTCGAAAAAGTATCAACTCCTCGATATTCCATATCTCCTGGGTTTCCACTGCAAGCAGCATCTACAGAAATGCTATTTCGTTTTATCTGTTCTATATGTTCAATAAGTTGGTTTGGCTTTGTTGTACTTTTACTTTCTTTGAAATCTACATAATTACCATCAAAGGCAAGCTCCGCCTCTTTCATTGTTTTGAATGATTTGTACTCTGCCCCTGGATAACTTTTTATTTGCAATTGACAATCAGTCCAGTTTGTATAGATTCCAGGCTCATGTCCTTTCCAAACAACATAGTATTTTTGTTTCTTTGCCATCTTAAAACAAATGTATGTTTATTGACACACATACTCATATTTATCTGGATCAGTTTAAAGAGGATCTAGATGATTGTATGCAAAGATCTTTGGATTCCAAAGTAAATAAATTGTTTTTACCCAATATCGACACAGCTTCTTGGGAGCAAGTAAAACATTGTGTTCACAGTTATCCTGAAATGTGCTATCCAATGCTTGGCTTACACCCTTGCTCCGTAGATGACAATATGGAAAGCCAATTAGATGCTTTATCAAAACTTCTTCAAGATAATAGTGTAGTTGCTATAGGTGAGATCGGGCTTGATTATTATTGGAGTAAAGAATTCATTAATCAGCAGAAAAGTGCTTTCAGAATTCAAATTGAGTGGGCTAAAAAGTATGGGCTGCCAATAGTCATTCATTCTCGTGATTCGTTAGACGACTGCATCGAAGAGGTGAGAAATGCTAATAACACAAATTTGTCAGGTATATTTCATTGCTTTAATGGCTCAATAGAACAGGCTAAGGATATTATTGATCTTGATTTTTACATTGGATTAGGAGGTGTCATTACGTTTAAAAATGCTAAAATGGATGATGTTGTCAAGAATATTCCTTTAGATAGGATAGTCCTTGAAACAGATGCACCATATCTTACTCCTCATCCTCACAGAGGCAAAAGAAATGAACCTTCTTACATCCCATTGGTGGCCGAAAAAATAGCTTCGGTAAAAGGAATATCTATTGAAGATGTAGGAGCAATAACCTCTAAAAATGCATTAAGTATATACCAAATGACATAACTACAAAGGAATATTTATAGTAATGGTTGTTCCTTCGTTTTGCCTTGAATGAATATCTGTTTCTCCGTATAATAAAGTGACTCGGTTTTTAATATTCGATAAACCATTCGCACCTTGTCGAATTTGATTGATATCGAAAC
>CAYVFU010000121.1:0-12898 GCA_964450495.1 uncultured Saprospiraceae bacterium
AACCGACTTCTTAAGTGAAGGAACCGATTCATCAGAATCGGATGGGCAGCAGAATCCGTCCGCAGACGAAAAAAGGCCTTCATCATAGATGAAGACCTTTTGAGGTCGCGGACGGATTCGAACCGCCGTACAAGGTTTTGCAGACCTCTGCCTAGCCACTCGGCCACGCGACCAATTTCGCGGTCGGCAAATATACATCATTTTTTTAAGTTTTGACAGGCTTATGATTAATTCCAATACATTGGGTTATTAGACGTCAAGATCTTTGAAGTCGTTGATTTTAACATTCAGATTTTCTAAGTTTATTTTTCTGTTAGTGTGGTTAATGAGAGCAATCTATACTATAATATTTCTCGTAGGAGTTATCATCGGCTTTGGTCAGAATACGAATGCTTTCAATTTCCAAAGCAACCTGTTTGATGACAATGGCGTTTTAGTCACATTAACACCTATTTCACTGGAAGCGAGTATTCTAGATGCATCAGGACAAGTGCAATATCAAGAAAAACATGACCTGAGGACTCAGAGTAATGGATACTTTAGTATTGATATAGATTGTCTAAATGTGATTCAAAATTAAAATGCTGCTCTAGTTCAGTATAGTGAGTCATTTTTAAAAGTGGCTCATTATATTTGTATCTTCAATAGGCCTTGTATCCCACATACAAGGCTTATTTTTTAATTCCCTTTCCTTTGATAAATTATAAACATTGACATGGCATTCCTACAAAAATTAAATACGCAATTGATTGACTTCATTCAAAAACAACAATTGTATTTTGTCGCCACAGCGGCGCAAGAAGGGAGGATTAATTTATCACCAAAGGGTCTTGACAGTCTTCGTATTCTAGACAACAATCACGTTCTCTGGCTTAATCTGACTGGAAGTGGGAATGAAACTGCAGCTCACCTTCTAAAACAAAATCGAATGACAATGATGTTTTGCTCATTTAGCGAGAACCCATTAATATTACGATTGTACGGAAGCGCGATCACTTACCATCAACGCGATACAGAGTGGAACACTTACATTGAGCACTTTGATAATCCTGCTGGTTCAAGGAATCTCTTTTTACTTCAAATAGAATCAGTACAGACATCATGTGGCTATGGAGTACCCAATTTTGACTTTATACAAGAACGAACTCGTTTGACAGAATTTATAGAACAGAAAGGAAAAGATGGTATCAAACAGTACTGGGAAGAAAAGAATGTATCAAGCATAGATGGATTGACTACTGGCCTCTTTTTACCTGAAGACTAAGAAGACAATTTTTATAAACAAACATTACATATTGTAAATCAATATACTGCCAAATTAATCTCATCTCGCAATGTTAATTGATATGGATCTCAGAAATACCATTTAAAGTGCGTAAAAATCAAGTCGTTTTGATCGATCTTGTAGGCCTATTGACTGTTTTATTGACTTCTGATTGAATAAAAAGCAGTTAAAAACAAGAAAAAATAGAAATCATAACGAATAATTCTCAAGAGTTGGCTAATTTTAAGACTTATTGAAAAAAATCAAAATGAGAATTAAAGTAAACACACCTCAAATACTCTTCGCAGTAATCACTTGCGCACTTATGACTTCTTGTGTCGGTAAAAAGAAGTTTGACGAAATGGTTCTTGAAAAGAATCAGGAAGTTGCAGAGATGCAAAGCAGCATGGAAAAACTTCAAATGGATATGCAAACACAAATCGATGAGCTCGATAAGAAGAATGCTGATCTTGCTAGTGAAAAAAACACCATCAATAAAGATCTTGCCAGTGTAAAAACTGAATTATCAACGACTAAAAAAGATCTTTCTGATGTAGAATATAAAGTAGACCAAAAACAGAAACAAATAGATAATCTTCGTGGTGAGATTAACGCTGCTTTCGCAAATGTCGAAGCTGCAGTGAGTTCTGTAGATCAAGCTATCTCTTCAAGTAGTGATAGAATCAAAGAGATCGAAGGGCAGTTGTACCTAGATCTTAATGATGATATCAACTTCAAATCTGCTTCTGCGAAACTACAAAGTGGGGATGAAGGAGCTATACAAGAAATTGCTAATATGCTAATTTCAAACCCAACACTAACATTATTTGTTGAAGGTCACGCCGATAACAGAGGTATTGTGACTGGAAAATATGATGATAACTGGGATCTGAGTGCTGCTAGAGGAATATCAGTAGTAAGAAAACTTATTGAATTTGGGGTAAATCCCAAACAACTTGCAGCTGCAGGTCGTGCAGAATTTTTACCTGAAGTCCAAGGAGACTCCAAAGAAGCACATACTGCCAACAGACGAACAGAATTTGTTATCGTCCCTAATGTTGGAAAACTATACAGAATGAGTAAAGAAGATAAGCCTTAAGTTTAAACGCTTATTACTTTCTTTTAAAACGCGGACCTAACCAATACATAACCACTATATTGTGGATAGTCATTTATTAATATGTCACTATGTATTTGTTAGGTCTTGATGTTGGTAGTTCTTCAATTAAAGCAGCACTTGTTGATATGCAAACATGCGCTGCTGTAGCAACAAGTTCCTTCCCTAATACAGAAATGCCAATCCAAGCTCTCAATCCAGACTGGGCTGAACAAGATCCAGATATGTGGTGGGAATATGCAAGCAAGGCTATCCAAGCATGTGTTACTAAAAGCCAGATAGACAAAGCTGATATAAAGGCAATTGGTATATCCTATCAAATGCACGGCCTTGTAGTTGTTGATATAGATGGCAAACCATTGCGTCCGTCGATTATTTGGTGTGACAGTCGAGCAATACCTTATGGTGAAGATGCCGAATCTGTTTTAGGTAACGACTATTGCTCTGCTAATTTTCTAAATTCACCTGGAAATTTTACAGCTAGCAAATTAAAATGGGTCAAAGAAAACGAACCTGATTTATTTGATCGCATTCACAAAATGATGCTTCCAGGTGATTATATAGCATATAGGATGACTGGTGACATCACCACCACGGTATCAGGATTATCTGAAGGAATTTTATGGAATTTTTCTAAAAATACAATAGCAGCATCATTATTAGGACATTTTAAAATAGATGATGCCCTACTTGCAACTGTGAAGCCAACATTCTCTGATCAAGGTCAATTGCATCGAGAAGCTGCAAAATTTTTAGGACTACCTCCTGGCATTCCAGTCACCTACAGAGCCGGCGACCAGCCAAATAATGCTATGTCACTTGGCGTTTTTGAGCCAGGACAAATAGCAGGAACTGGTGGGACTTCAGGAGTTGTTTATGCCATCAGTGACAAGTTAATCAGTGATCCAAAAATGCGCGTCAATAGTTTTGCACATGTCAATCACTCGGCTAATTCACCACGTGTGGGCGTGTTGTTGTGCATCAATGGATGTGGCATACAATATGGGTGGATGCGAAAGTCATTAGGTGATGAGGATGTCAGTTATTTTGACATTGAGAAAAAAGCATCAGAAGTACCAATTGGAAGTGAAGGTCTATCAATTTTAAGTTTTGGTAATGGAGCGGAACGTATGTTACAAAATAGAAGTGTCGGCGGGCAAGTTGTTAATTTAAATTTTAATGTTCATCAGAAAGCCCACCTATACAGAGCAGCCCTAGAGGGGATCGCATTCTCTTTTTATTATGGCATACAGTGTATGTCAGAAATGGGAATACCAGTCTCTGAATTTCGAGTAGGAAATGATAATTTATTTCAGTCTTCCGTATTTTCAAAAACCTTATCCACTTTATCGGGATCATCAATCAATGTCGTTGATACAACTGGTGCTATCGGTGCCGCTTTAGGTGCTGGTGTGGGTCTAGGCCATTTTTTATCTTTAAAAGATGCCTTTAACAATCAAACCGTCATTAGTACTATAGAACCAGAAAATGATAGTACTCCTTATTCGGAAGCGTATCAACTATGGTTAAATAATTTGCAAAAAAATATATCAGAAACATAATTATGAGTAAAGTAATCATTGGACAAAAAGAATACTTCCCTGGTATTAAAAAGGTGAAATTCGAGGGCAAAAAATCCAAAAACCCTTTGGCATTTAAATACTATGATGCCAATAAAAAAGTGGCTGGCAAATCAATGAAGAGTCACTTCAAATTTGCTTGCGCTTATTGGCATTCATTCTGCAATGTTGGGGGAGATCCATTTGGTCCAGGCACGAAAGTATTTCCATGGGATGAGAAAGCTGATGCCGTTGATCGTGCGAAAGATAAAATGGACGCTGCCTTTGAATTTATGACAAAAATCGGTCTAGATTATTACTGTTTTCACGACGTAGATTTAGTCGATGAAGAAGACAGCAACCTGAAAGAGTTTCGCAAAAGGTTGGATAAAATTTCTGACTATGCGCTTCCTCTTATGAAAGCTTCAGGTATAAAAGTACTTTGGGGGACAGCGAATTTGTTTAGCCATCCTCGATATATGAACGGTGCATCGACTAACCCCGATTTTAATGTTGTTGCCTATGCTGGTGCCCAAGTTAAAAATGCTTTAGATACAACCATTAAACTGAAGGGTGAAAACTATGTATTCTGGGGTGGTAGAGAAGGATATATGTCTCTACTGAATACAAATATGAAAAAGGAGTTAGACCACATGGCACAATTCCTACATATGGCGAAAGACTATGCGAGAAAAAAAGGTTTCAAAGGGACATTTTTTATAGAACCAAAACCAATGGAACCTTCTAAGCATCAATATGATTTTGACTCAGCGACGGTGCTTAGCTTTTTACGAGAATATGATCTCATGGATGATTTCAAAATTAATGTGGAAGTCAATCACGCCACTCTATCATTACACACCTTCCAACATGAATTACAAGTTGCTGCTAATGCAGACGCCTTAGGTTCTATTGATGCCAATAGAGGGGACTACCAAAACGGTTGGGATACTGACCAATTTCCTGTTGATTTATACGAACTGACAGAAGCAATGTTGGTCATCTTGGAGTCAGGAGGGATCAAAGGAGGGGGAGTTAACTTCGATGCTAAAACAAGAAGAAACTCTACTGACTTGGAAGATTTGTTTTTAGCTCATATTGGTGGAATGGACAATTTTGCAAGAGCTTTATTAATTGCAAATGATATTTTAAAAGAATCTGACTATAAGAAGTTAAGAAGAAACAGATACAGGTCATTCGAAAAGGGAAATGGGAAAGCCTTTGAGAATGGAAAATTAAAATTAACCGATCTAGCAAAAATCGCAACTCAGAATGGTGAGCCAGAGCAGATTTCTGGAAAGCAAGAATTGTTTGAAAATATTATAAACCAATATATCTAATTGAGTTAGATGACCCGTTTTTTAAACTAAGATTTATGAGGGAGTAGTTTACCAACTACTTCCTCCTCCACCTCCGCCTCCAGAACCAACACCACCACTAAATCCGCCTCCACTGCCGCCAAAAGAACTTGATGATTTATCAGCGACAGGATAACTGGTCATAGTCTTTGTAATTTTATTAGTTGAAAAATTAGAACGGAATGTACCAAAGCTTGGCCTACTGTCATACTCGGAATAATACCAATCTGGAGGACTGGTAAAAATAGAATCAAATTTTTCACTCCAAAGGCTGTCCAAGTCAAAAGCTACAACATATGGAAATATGGTGTTTAAATAAGACGGATCATTTTTTATTACTTGGCTCAATTCTTCCGGATCTGGATTAGTCAAGGTTGCTTTCAAAGATTTTAATTGGTCATGTAAAACTAATCCTTGCTCATTTTTCTTTGGTTCTCGCGAGTGGATATAGAAGCATAGAATAGCAAATAAGAATAACAAAACTCCTGAGGGTATAGCTAAGAATTTTATTAAAACAAAAATCGCAACTATTAAAGCAACTATTCCAATGAAAATAAATTTCCCATCATGGAATAGCTTTTTAGAGTTGGTATCGTATAATTTTTTTGAGAACACTTCAGCCTTTAATTTAGACTTTACAGAACCAAAAGCTTCATACATACTATTCTCCATATTCGATAAATATGCCGTTGATCCATTCTCAAAAATGGCATCGAAAAATTCTTGTTCATAGTCAGAAGTACCCTGAGGCAATTCAGTTATCTTTTCGAACCTCATGTCTACTTCTCCTTCATGTTCCATTGAAGTAATTTTTAAATACTTTTTTGCTCCCCAATAAGGGATCAAAGAAACTAAATCACTAGAATGTACAGTGTAATCATGGAAAGTGCCTATTTCTGGAGGACTCATGCCTTCAGGTGGGTAATATCTTTTATCTAAAATGGACACATGATTATTTCTTCCATTTTTTCTAAAAAAATAAAATAAACCGCCTAATAATAATAAAGGGAAAGGAAATGCAACGTCTTTCGGATATTCCTTTTTCACTGTTGCTTTTGGGCTATATCTACTGGAAGACTTTTCTGTAAGTATAGTGGCATAGTCGAGTTTTGAGAAATATTGTTTTGGAAATTTAATTGCAACTGTCAATCCATTCCCATTGCCAAGCTTTTTAAGTACTTGACCGTTGACTTTCCTATTGCCTATATTCACATTTGCATGTTGTTCTAAAGATTGACTTGCTCCTGTGAACACAGCCACTGCAGAATCATCAAGCACAAGTTCTTCAGGGAGATGAATCTCAAAACTAGCCTTTTGTATGTCAGCATCCCATTCAGTGCCAATGACATTCCACGTATATTCATCGTGCTCCTCATAAGGTGTGATAACATTATCAACCTTATATTTTATTTCATAAGATTGTTCATCTTTCAAATATTTAGTGGGGCTACCTATGCGTATGTCTATTTGGCCTTTGCTATTGGTTTGTTTGAATTCTTTGTTACCTGTTGAGACATTCGAAATTCCATATTTTTGAATACTAGAACCAACATCTCTGGTCGTCTCGATTGATCTTATAATGCCTCGAGCCTTTTCAGAAAAATCAACATTAATGTATTCTTCTGTATCGCTTGTACCATCTTCGTTTAATTGGATAACGACATGGTACTCATTTATTGTAAAGTCCTGTGTGTAGCCGAATTGTAAAAAAGTAAATAGATATAGAGAAAATGAAAGAAGTTGATTTTTGTTGGGCATTACAGACGATTATTTTCTTATGTCAAAAGTAAGAGCATTTTGAAAATAGAATATGATATATGCTTATTTTGTTTTCATATTAATCAGCGTTTATCTACTTTAAAATTAATACTTGTTTACTTTTTATCTCTACTAAATTTAAATCAAATTATCCACTTTTAATTTTATCGACACACTACATTTACGCTTAGTAAATTTAGTTTCTTTTCAATTTATTAACTCCGAAAATAGACAGGATAATATTCATTAAAGACGTCAATACTTGGATGATTGTTTGTGCTACAAAATGACACCAATCGCCAAATCGGTTGATCATGCTTTTTCTTTGAGTATTATCTTTTTTTTTTGACATAAAATCATCAGTAAATTGGGAGATAGAATCAGTCATTTCGTTCAATTCATCTTCGATCATCCGACCAATGTTTTCAACATTTGCAGCTTCACCTCTCATGGCCAGTCGGTCACTTGATGTTTTTGCTGATGGAATGATAATCCAAAGTATGATGTAAGGAAAAAATCCTATGCCTGATAAAAGTAAAAATCCTGCTATCAATCTGATCCAAATTGGATCTTCGATCCCCCAGTATGCTGCGATTCCACTACACACTCCACCTATTATTTTATCGTCAGAATCCCTGAAAAAACGTCTTCCAGTTTTAACGCTATGTGCAGTATGAGTAGTTCGTGTAGTTTCAGAATAACCTTGGTCTGCATATGCATGGGCTCCAAATTGCTCTGGTGTTCCCATAACAGCAACTACATCATCCAGATCGGTATTTGTGATAATCTTTCGGTCGCCTAGTGTTTCATTAAATAATTCTGCCATCCTGGCTTCGATATCCGTCATTATATCACAGACACCTTCAGAATTTTTAAAATGTTTTTCAATTGTATTGAGATAATCATTCAAACGTAGATACACATCTTCGTCTATAATGAAAGGATAGCCACCTAAATTTATATTATTTGTTTTTTTCATTGTTTTCTCTTTAGTTTTCTTTGGATTACTTCTTTTTTGATTTTTTGAGGGATTGATTCACTGACTTAGTTAAAGACCCCCAAGTGTCCTGTAAACTAGCAAGGAATGTCTTACCATTATCAGTTAGATGATAATACTTTCGTGGAGGACCCGATTTTGATTCTTTCCAATTATAATTAAGAAGTTCAGCATTTTTAAGTCTTGATAGCAATGGATACAATGTACCTTCTACTACGATCAATTCTGCTTGCTTCAGTCGTTTTATGATGTCTGACGGATAAGCTTCTTTTTCTGAAATAATGGCTAAGACACATAATTCGAGAATGCCTTTCCTCATTTGTGCTTTTGTATTTTCCAAATTCATTCAATTAGATTTTGAAGATATTTACGCTACAAATATAAGGGTAAACATTGCTACTATGCAATACAAAGTACTCCTACATAGCAAAGTAGTCTACGAATGAATGAAAATAATCGACTAACGAAAGATTGACGAACTGATTACTCTTGTTAAACTAGCTATAACTTGCTGGGCATCTGTTGTTCTAGTTTGCCAAAATTGATCTTCGCACCAATACTAGCACTAGTGACTACCGCATCCAATTGATTCTGTATAACGGCAATATTTCCAGTATATGCCCAAATTGAAAAATAAGGAAACTTGAGTGTAAGACCAGCACCAAAAGTTAGTCCTTGTCTGGAATGATTATTCAAGCTCGCAGCAATAACAAGATTATTCAAAGCATGGTAATTGATAGCTCCACCTATCTGGTATGCTGATCCAGATGAAAAATCGACATAATTAGCTGCAAGAGAGAACATCATTTGGCTATTAAATTGATGAAAAATACCGATGTCTATATTGATTGGAAGCGTAGTACGATAGGACTGTGTTGTTTCTATAATGTTGAATAAATTTTCAAGGGAGTCAATATAATCTATAGATTGATTTTCCGTAATAATGTCCAAGATGTTAAACCCAGAAAAACTTTCTTGTCCGTTAGAGCTATAATTCACGGGATCACTTTTCCAATTAATAAAGCCCAATCCCGATACTTTTGCTTTCATATTTGTTTGTTCACTAATTTTAAAATCACCAAACAACTCAATTCCTAACCCTGAATTGGAAGAAAAGAAACTATCACTAAAAGAACCATTGTACGATAAGAACACATTATCTAATCCATTATACACTATTGTATTCGTAGCATTCAATCTAAAATCTGTATTAGACCTTATAGAATAGAAAAAAGAAGATACCTCCAACAGCAATTGACTTCTCTCTACTGAAGCATCTAGTATACCAGATAAGTAAGCTAGGCCAATACCAACTGTGAATGTCTTTGCCTTATAGTTATAGGACAACTGATATTGATGATAGGCTTGTGATTGGCTTGTAAAACTCAAATCCACATCAGTACCAAGTAAAATGGAATTACCTCTTGTCAATAATTGCAATGCATCTAATGGGTATTCCACATCACCTATGTAGTTTGCTGAATATCTGCCTACCACGGACATTCGTTCATTTAATTTTATTCCAAACCCTATACCTGTTAATTCTCCACCAGAACGAAATGAATTTTCATCACTAGCAAACTCAATTGCTTGCAGAGGGTCAATCACCACTTTACCAGAATCGTCAGTTCGGAAATAAGAGGAGAATGTAGGACCCTCTTGTTCTAAGCCAAATTGGAATGATGGAAGGTACACAGCAAATTTAGTTGAGTCACTAAAAGTATGGCTGTGATCAACACCCGAATTATAATTATAAGGATATAAAAATGAATTAGACAGCGATTGGCATAAAAGAATATTAACCATCAACAAAAATATAACTGTAGTGACTGCCTTCATATTTCCGTTTTTATAATGGCACCAACTTCTATTTCTATTTCGTCGGAATTTAAAATTCGTACGTTCCCATTTTCCTCCTGAATAAAACCAATAAATGTTCGAATAAATCTAGTAGGTAATATCTTTTGTATTTTTTCTTGAGCGACTATTACTGAAGTTGTGAATTGGGATTCAGGACTATCGCTTGGTGGAATAATAATAGGCTCATCGAATAGAGAATCAATGATGCCAAAGAATTCACTAACAAAATGAATTTGAAAAGACACATTTACAGGGAGTCCATTTTTAACACCAAGATTTAATTGCATCTCTTCCACATTTTCCAACTCAAGCAGGCTGTCAACTGGATAGTTTTCAAAAATAACATAATCAGAAACTTCACCTTCAAGCGGGACTTTCAATTCTGTTCTAATATTTAATCGACTATCTTCACTAATAAACCCCTTAGATTCTTCACTAGATTCTGGAAATGCAATCGCATCAATATCCAATGATATTAATTGTGATTCTTGGTCAAAAATATCCGCTATGTTTGAATTGTCTTTATTCAATTCGATGCTAGTAGATTTAGCTTCAAATTCCTCGTCTATTCTTGGAAAATCAAGTAAGATAACTCCAGGTAAAAATAAATCACTTGAAAATGGTGATGCTTCTCCACTACTATTAATGATAGACAACTCATTAACTTTTGGCTCAATAGGAAAGCCAAAAGAATTGTTTATTTCTATTTCTAAACTTGGATTATCAAACACAACTTCTCCGCTCACGACATTACTAAACGTATTGATCCGAAGTAGTCTAGGAGGAATTGGAAATTCTTGTGTTGTAAAAGCCCCTTCCACATAGGAGAAATTTACAAAATCAATATCCAATCGCAGTGTATCAAAACTCACCCTCTCTCCTGACGAATTTCTAGCATCATAACTGATGTCAATAGCCTCTAAGCTACCGATCAACTCAATACCATTTAGATCAACAAAAGGAGATTGTACTACCTGCCCAGTCATATCGGAAGGCACATCAAATGTCACAATTAGAGCTTCACCATCTTTCCTGAAAGAAGGAATAGTTGCTGTTATACTGTAGCTGTCACCATCAGGTGGTATGACAGTAAAAAATAGACTGTTGCTTTTAAACACGGCTTCATCAATAGTAAGACCAGGTATGAACTCTAAACTGAAATTTGAAACAGTATCAGCAATTAATATCTCTCCAAAAACAGGAATGGGTAACAGCAATTGTTGTGCTGTGACGTCAATCGTATCTCCTGGATAAACCAATGACAACAAGCCAGACTGATCTACCTCAAACTGAACAAAATCATCTGTTGCATCTAAAATTTCTTGGAAGGAAGTTTGCGTACTTATAAGAGGAACTGCTATCTGCGGATTCAATGGTGCCAAGGTGGAATCATCAATATCAAATAATTCGCCACACCCAAAGATTAACAAAACAAAGAGAATAAATACAGCTCGTCTCATTTACATCTATTGAGACGAGAAGTTTAGATTAAGCCACATTATGCAATTTCGAATTCTTGACCCGTAAACGGTATTTCCACGTCTTCGAACTGATTTTCATTAAGATAAACTTTAAATTTTTCTTGAGTCTTTTTATCACCGTGGACAAGAAATACTTTTTTTGCAGCCTTCTTTTGATTAGAAATAAATTCGACTATTTCTTTTCTATCAGCATGAGCTGAGAATGACTCCATGATTTCGATAGTTGCATTGACTTGTTTGACCTCACCAAACAACTTCAACTCAGTAGCTCCTGATCTTAATATTCCACCAGCAGTATCTGGCGAACAATACCCAACAATCAAAAAAGTATTTTTAGGATCTTCCAAGCCGTTAAACATATGATGTCTGATTCGACCCGCATTCATCATTCCTGAAGCACTAATTATAACCGCAGGCTCTTTAGAAAAATTTAAATCCTTGGATTCTTGAACTGTGCGTATGTAGGTAAGTGAATTAAATCCAAACGGATCTTTATCCATTAACAAATACTCACTTAGGTCACTATCGTAACATTCAGGGTGTGCACCAAATACTTGTGTTGCGTTTACTGCCAATGGGCTATCTACATAGACTGGAATCTTCGGCAGCTTTCCTGCATTATACAACTGATCCATCATATAAACGATTTCTTGCGTACGTCCGACACTAAATGCTGGGATAATCAATTTCCCTTTTTTCTCTACACAGGTCTCATGCAAACAAGACAAGAATTTATCCGTTTGAGCAGGAGGCAACTCATGTTCTTTATCACCATAAGTTGATTCACAGATTAAGTAATCTACTTTTGGCATTTCAATTGGATCTCTAAGTATAGGTCTTTCATCTCTGCCGATATCTCCTGTAAATCCTATACGTGTTGTCTTCTCTCCCTTCTTTATGGTTAATGAAACAGAAGCACTTCCTAATATATGGCCAGCATCTCTAAATTCGACAGTGACATCATTATGTACTCGGAATGTTGTATTGTAGCTATAACCAATAAATCGTGAAATACACTCTGGAATAATTTCGCTGGTATACAGTGGTTCACGCAATTGATGCTTCTTTTTCTTATCCTTTTTACGTCTCTTCTTTAGCAGTTTTTGATTGTAGTATTCCACATCACGCTCTTGTATTTTGGCACTGTCCAATAACATGATAGCACACAAACTACGAGTGGCGTGAGTTGCATAAATAGGGCCTTTAAAACCATCTTTCACTAATTGAGGAATACGCCCACAATGGTCAATATGCGAATGGGACAAAATCAAGCAATCAATTTCCGAAGGTTTGAAATACCATATATTGTTTTTCTCCCAGGCATTTTTCCCTCCTTGATGTAAACCACAATCCAACAATATTTTATACCCATCATCTAATGTAATAAGGTGAGAACTCCCTGTCACCTGCTGCGCGGCACCACAAAACTTTACTTTCATATATGTTTATTCTATTCTGTTGAGATTCCAAAAATGCAGAAATAAAGGGAAATAAAAAAGACCCC
>CAYVFU010000122.1:0-12767 GCA_964450495.1 uncultured Saprospiraceae bacterium
GACAAAAAAAGGCTGCCTTTATTTTAAAGACAACCTTCTATATTAAATCAGAATAAACCGTGTTGTGGTCTGTAGGCGTTGCATCACCTACAGCATTTCTATAGTCTGTATGACAGACCCAAAGAAAATGAAGTGCCTGGCGAATAAGCTGCAAAGGTTTGATTTTCTGCACCAAATGATTCGTACTCACGTCTGACTTTAGCGTTCAACAAGTTTGTTGCTGCAAGGCTAAGTCTCATGCGTTGATCATCGCCAACTTGTCTAGATACTTTAGCATTTAAACTGTGGAATGGCTGCTCAAAGACATCTGGGTTTTGCGCAATTCCCACAATAGCTAATCGCTTTCCTTGTACGTTATAGCTAAGGTTAGCTTCCCATCCTTGATCAGGTAGGTTATAATTCAAATAAGTATTAATGATGTAAGGTGACTGACCTTGCATTTGTCTTGTCTCTCCAATGACTTCGCCTGGTCTTGCATTTCTTACTCTTGATTCAAATTCTCCACCTTCAGATTTATCTAACTCCACTGCAGAATGTACAAAAGTCAAATTCGCACCAAAGCTTAATGCCTGACTGATAAAGTCAAGAGACTTTCTTGCTTCTAGTTCAACACCCGCAACTGTAGCATTTCCTACATTTCTTGGCGTGATGTTATCAGGAGCGATTTCAGAGAAAGCAACTAATTCGATTGGGTTATTAAATGACTTATAGAATGCACTTACCGCAAACAACTGACCTCTTTCTTGGAAAGACTCCCATCTTAAATCAAAGTTGTTGATATCTGTAGGGACTAAATCAAGATTACCGATAAACGTTCTGTCTGACAAGGCATCATAAATCTGAGCCAATGACACTTCTTTAAAAGAAGGTCTTGCTAATGTTCTTGAGAAAGAAGCTCTCAGATTAGTTTTGTCAGTCAAGCTGTAAATGAAATTCGCAGCAGGCAAGACACTCCATTTGTTGATCAATTCTTCGTTGTTGAAGATTCTGTTACCGATATTATTTTGACCAGTATAAATGTGTGTGAAATTTTCAACTCTGGCACCATATATCGCTTTCAATTTATCGCTAATTGGAAATTCATTCATGATATAGGCACCTATAGTATTTTGATCAGCTGAATAGCTGTTTGCTGGTTCAAAATTACCTGTAACAAAAACACCTGTTCTTGATTCTGGTGTCCATATATTTTCTGGAGCTAAAATCTCATCTGCATTACCGGTAAAATTAATGTCGTCTCCATTTCTTGTTATGAATTCATAATTCTGGATACCGAAATCTCTTGTCTTGGTGACATAGCTACCACCAAATTTCAACTTAGCTTCTTTTTCACCAACTTGGAATTTTCTAGTCAGATCTAATTTACCAGCATAGTTGGTTTCTTCTAATCCTCTAAATATACGAGTTGGAACAGCACCTTCAGATGGCTCGATAGAAAATATACCGCCTTCATCTCTGAACTGAGCTAAACGGATATCTTTGTCGTCTATTTGAGAAAAGGTTGGTGCTAATTTCCACTCAACTTCAAAGTTACCTTTGTCGAAAGAGTGCTTACCCGTCAATAAGGCATTAGTGATTGCACGTTCAGTATACTCTAAGTTATCTCTGATGATGGTGTTGTCAGAAGTGATGAATGTCTGTCTGACAAATTCACCTGCTCTTGATTCACCATTTTGAATTCTCATTAAGGACAAGCCAATTTTGTGATTATCCCATTTTACTGCAGTACCCACTAAACCCGTAGCCAATACATTATTAGAAGACAATTGTCCTCTCTGTGTTCTGTTAGCTAAAAGCTCAATCACATTATCGTCATCAAAATCTGGCTTTAGAAAGGTGTTGAATTCTTGGTCATCATAGAAGGTATTGGTGTTCTTGTAGTTTAAGGCTACGTTATACCCAATCTTCATATTCTTTCTTTCGATCTGATTGCCAGCAGAGAATCCGAAATTGTAATCTAAAAATTGAGACTGGTTCTGAGCTTCCCATGTGTTATTGAATGCACTTGTCAATACTGGTAAGCTGGTCGAATTACTTGCCGTTCTTGGTATGGTACGTTGCGGGTTAAAAGGAATGTCTCTTAATCCATTATCAAATCCCAAGAAATCTGTGCTACTGCCTTGGTAGGTTAATGCATTCTCATTTAAGTGCATACCTGGATTGTAGCTCAAACTACCTGAAATATTGATGGTCTTAGAATCTGGAAAATCTTTGGTTACCAGATTGACAACTCCACCTGTAAAATCTGCAGGCATGTCAGGTGTAAATGATTTTACTACTATAATGTTATCGATCAAGTTAGTCGGAAAGATATCCAACTGTAACGTGTTTCTATCTGGATCTAAACCTGGTACATCCATTCCGTTTAGAATAGATTTCGTATATCTGTCTCCTAATCCTCTGACGAAGACATATTTACCACCTTGTACAGATACGCCGGTGACTCTTTTGATTGCAGATGCTGCGTTACTGTCACCGATTCTTCTGAATGCCTGAGAAGAAATACCATCTAATAAATTAGCGGACTTTTTCTGAAGCGTCAATACTGCGGTTTCCGTATTTCTTATTTGCTTAGCCGTTACGACTATTTCATCAAGCATCTGTGATTCTTCCTTTAAGGTGACGTCAAGGACGTTTACTTCACCGTCAATGATTTCAACCTTACTAACTGTCAAGCTAGCGAATCCAATAAAAGAAAACTCTACAGTGTAAATACCTGCAGGTAAAGACAGAGTATAGGCACCATCAAGATCACTTGTCGTACCTCCTGACGTCTCCGTCACAAAAACGGTGGCAAAAGGAACGGTCTGACCTGTAGTTTCTTCATTCACGATACCCCTAAGAGTACCTTGACCAATAGAAGCAAAAGAAGAGAGTAGAAGAGCGAATAAAAAGACAATATTTAATAATTGTTTATTCATGATTTACTGATTTAAAATAGTCACTACATTTTGACTTATGAGGCAATGACTAAGTGTTTGTTTATTCTGAAAAAATATATATGTCAAAAAGTGTTTACTTATATTAAAAATCCAATGCACCAGACTGACTGGCTGTAGTCCAACCAAATACATTAGTATCTGCTCCAACGGTATTCGCACCAGCTTGAACTTCAGTAATTGCTGATTGGTCCTCTGTGGTAAAGTCTGGGAATACAGCGCTAATTGTAGCCCCGACAGGAGAAGAAAATTCAAAACCTGAGAATGTCAATTCGCCATCGGCATATGCTGCAAAGGTATTATCGCCGGAAAAAGCGAAGTCACCTTCACCATTGTCAGCAGGTAAGGCAGAGAAGCCAAAGAAATAGGCGTTATTGATCGCACCTGTGGCACCATCTCTCATGTTGCCAAGTTCATCATCGAATCCTTTCACTGTTACATCGTTTAATGTGAATAAGCCTGGGGATGATCCTTCAGGGCCATCAAACTCTAAGCAGTGATCTGTACCTCCAAAGGCAATGACAACAGCGTTATCAATCGTGCCAGAGTAAGCTTGGTCAAGATCAAGGGCATCATCATCTGCAGCCCATACCAAAAGATTAGAACAATTGACCGTCCCTCCAAACCACTCAATACCGTCATCAAGGTTTGCTGTGACTTCGATATTGTCGACAATCGTACCAGCACCAACGCCACCGAATGTTACTCCGTTAATTTCATTGTCAGAACCAATTGACACACCTCCGTGTCTGACTGATACATAAGTTAAAATTCCAGAATCATCCATTGGGTCTGTACCGCCGTATGTACCGAATCCATCATCTACTGGGATACCTTCAATATTGGAAGTTTCAGAATCACCATCAACAGAGATTGGTGCTCTACCTAAAACGATTAAACCTCCCCAAAGACCACTTTCATTTTCATCTAAATTTGGACTTACAATTTCACCAGAAGTGATGTTGTCAAGGATAGAGGTGAATATGATTGGTGCATCTGGTGTTCCTTGTGCGTCAATTCTTGCACCTTGCTGAATGACTAAAGCAGAGGCGAGAGTACCATTTCCTTCAGAACCTTTTATGATGGTACCAGGTTCTATAGTTAAGGTTACATTCTCTTCTACAACGACTTTATTGGCTAGTATGTATTCTGTATCTGCTGACCAAGTCTCATCTACAGAAATAAAGCCTGTTTTGGTTTCCGTGAATCCAGTTATCTGAACACATTCGTTATTGATGCATTCAAAATTAGTAGGGCAAGAGCCGCCGCAAGGTTCTGCAGTATCAGGTGTATAGCATGTACAATCAGCTGTTAAAATCTGACCAGTTGGACATGTATTTGTACAATCTGGCGGATTTTCTGGGAAACATAGGCAATCAAGGGATTGAATTTGATTGGCACCGCATGTGGTGTCACAACTGTTTTCGGACTCACAGCTTAAGATGAAGAAAGCGAATGAGCTTACAAGTAATAATTTAAAAATTAGCTTTGTCATTTGTCAAATTTGATTTCGATACATGTGCAAAAGTAAATGCATAAGGTGTCCTGTTTATTAACTTGACATTATGGAATTGTGAATAAGGTTATCTTAATGTTAAGCCAGCGTATTCTAAAGGTTAATAGCGAAAGTAAGTGATTGAGATAAGGCTCAATAAGACGTGTCTTGATAAAGTACTGTAAAATTCTTTGAAGCCTTTTAAGCACTAGGTTTTCATGTGATCAAAAGGACGTATTAATAGACGAGTTCGTATATGTTTACCTGAGTATTTTATGTAAAGAAATTGTTTAAGATTTCCTGTGGTTTTTTATTTAGAAACTTTAAATCTCTCCTATAACAGCTTCAGTAACATTGATAATATGATCACCAACTCTTTCCATTGCGTGGAAGACATTGTTGTAAATCATTGCAGCTTTGACATTGTAATCATCATTTCCCAGATTGGACAAATGCTCTTCACGCAATGTATCTCTGAACGCATTGATTTCTTTTTCTTTTTGTTTTGCTTCGTCTTTGGTCACACTTGCATAATCAGCGTTGTTTAAGTTTTTTACCATAATCTCAAATGCTTCATCAATCAATGAGCCCATTTTATTGAGATTTTCTCTTTGCTTTGGCGTGAAGTACATTTTCTCTTCATTCTTTGTTTCTATTGATTTAGATATTTGAAAATAGACGTCTCCTATTCTTTCCAAATCATTACAAATATTGAGCATAGACCGCAGACTTTGGCTAGTGGATGGTGTGACTTGACTCCCTGATAATTTGGTTATGTAATTAGTGACTTCTTCTTCCATACGATCACTAATCTTTTCGTATTTCTTAATTTTCTTTAGTAATTTTTTCTGCTTTTTTGATTCCACAGAATTAATCAAGTTGGCAGTAAATTCAGACATTCGGGACATCACGCTTCCAAAATGACCTGCTTCTTTTTGTAATTCCAAAAGAGCTAATTCGGGTGTCTTACTTCCTGTTCCAATAAATTTTAATGAAAAATCATCCTCGTCTTCAGCGCTACCTTTTACTGACACTATAGCTGCTTTAACCAAGAATGGGACAAATGGCAACAGAAATAAAACATTAACCAAATTGAAGAATGTATGGAATGCTGCCAACTTATATGTATTCATGATGTCAACATTACTTAGATCCTCTGTTTCTATTTTCTTATTGCTTTCAAAGATGTGCGTGAAATTTTCTACGACCAAGGTGATCAAATCCATAGCCCAAGGTAATGCCAACACCATCCATGTCACACCTATAATGTTAAACATTGAATGAATTCTAGCAGATCGTTTGGCAGTAGTGTTTCCGACTAATGAAGCCACCTCGGCAGTGATAGTGGTCCCGATATTCTCTCCCAAGACCATTGCAGCAGCAACCTCAAGTGGCAGCCACCCTGCGTAGACTAGAGTCAATGTAATCGCCATAGCAGCGGTAGAGGATTGTACGACAACAGTAACAAGCGCACCTACAAAAACAAAGAAAATTCTTGATAGTAAACCATACTGCGAAAAATTCTTTATCCAGTTTAGTGCATCACTACCTGCAATATCTGGGACGGAATCTTTTAGATAAGAAAGGCCTAAGAATAAAATGGCAAAACCAACCAAAAACTCACCCCAATACTTCAATTTACCCTTACCCGCAAATAGTAGTGGAATAGCGATTGCAAAGAATGGAATAGAATAGGCACTCAATTTTACTTTGAATCCCAACAGGGCGATTATCCATCCTGTAACCGTTGTACCAATATTTGCGCCCATCATGACACCAGCTGATTCTACAAGTGTAAGTAGCCCAGCATTTACAAAACTTACTGTCATTACTGTTGTTGCCGAAGAGGACTGAACAAGGGCTGTGATCAAAAACCCAGTAAATACCCCGAGAAATCGATTCTTAGTCATTGACCCTAAAATCTTTCTCATTTGTGATCCAGCGGCACGCTGTATACCATCACTCATGACTTTCATCCCGTAGATGAAAAAGCAAAGTGAACCTATTATTTGTAGCAATTGCCCAAGACCAAATTCCATGGTTTGTATTATTTGAAGTAGTTAGTAATTATCGTTTTGAAAATGAATATCCCTTTGCAGTCGTTAGGCAATGTAATGTTAGAGGTATTACAGAATCCGGAGCTATTATTACCACCATTGTATTGAGTTAACAAAGACAACTCAACTTTGTGTTTTAGTTTTTCATCTAAATTCCAAGCACTTTGGGATTTAAAGCCAATTCTCATAAAAAAAGAAGAAACTAGGGTGCGTATTTGTTGTAATCCACTACCAAATATGGGTGTTTTAATTTGGACTGTTGAAATAACTGACAAAGCAATGAAAATTGCTAAGGTCAATAGAGTGGGTATGAGTTTCATCCAACAGCTTAATTAGGCAACAAAGCTATGATTCCAATGTTTCCTTAATGTTAACTCAAGATTAACTAATTGGTTTATACGTGCATAATAGAACCATCAAGTTTTCATTTATTTTTACTGGTAACTACTTGAAAAACAGTTAGCCAATTACTAATTGGCAACTTTTTCTGTATAAATGTTCATTCTGAATAGAAAATATCAGCAAACCTACCATAAGCCTATTCTAATACACCAGTATAAAAACTACCCAAACGGATAGGTAAAAAGGTATTTTTCATACTCATCTTTGTGTTGTACAATAAACCAATTTACATGAAGACTTCCACTTCTTTAACTTCCAGAGAACTCCAAATTCTGCATATGATCGCATTTGAAGCAAATATGCATGAGATTGCAGATCGACTATTCATCAGTCATCACACCGTAGTATCGCATCGAAAAAGACTAATTCAAAAGCTCAAGGTTAAGAATACAGCTGGGCTTATCCGAAGGGCATTTGAATTAGGAATACTCCAAGTGGTTTCTAGTGCTGCTTAACTAAATAGCGAAAATCAAATTTTAATACAATTTCTAAATTTCTTATAAAAACCACAATATGAAAACACGTATTCATTGCACCATGCTTGTCATGGTATTATTAACACTGGGAACAACACCACTTATTGCTCAGCTTGAAGTCGAATATGATTCTGGCGTGATTCCTCATATTAAGCTGATAGAAACAGATGCAGGTTCTGCGTTTGGCAGACTGATGTTTCAAAATCAATCACCAGGTAACTGGACGATTGCTGCCAGAGACGGAACAGCCGCAGATTTCAATATTTTTCACACAACAACTGGAAATACTGGAATAAACTACATAAATATTGATGCTACAGATGATGTCGTGAGAGTGAATAGTAGCGTTGATGTGATTGAACACGATCTGAAAGTCAGTGGTACTGATCCTGATTTAATTTTAAGCGCATCAGGCGATAATGATCCTGCCATTCTTTTTGGTGACAATGGAGGAACTGGAGATGCAAGGATATGGTACAGCTCCAATGCGGATAATTTAAATATCGGTACAAGTACGACTTTTCCAGATATGACTATTGATGGTGACGGTAGAGTATCCATAAATGAAACCAACGATATACAATCTCAGCTAACAATCAAGGCTAATGCGAGTAATACAGTTATTCCTGCTCACCTCGATTTATTTGAAAATAATAACAGTGGATATGGTGTGTTGCGATACAGAAATTTTACTTCTGGACAGATTGATGGAGTCTCAAATGGGTCTTTCACTGCAGAAGCTAATGGTGTGTATGCTGCTGGAATAACAGGAGCTGCGGATTATCGGATCAGATATTCTTTGGATAACTCAGAAGCTGGGAAAGTAGATATTTTATCCGCAGTATTTGCGTACAGAGATCATAACAATGATCCAGAAGCTAATGCACGTGATGAAAGAGTTGGTATACGTACTGCTGATCCAATAACTGACCTCCATTTAGTGCACAAAAATGGAGTTGAAGGACACGGCTTTCGCATAGAACATGAAGGTGCAAATAATCGTTGGTGGAAAATGTATGTCTCTGATGCCGCAGGAACACTATCATTTAGAAACGATGCTAGTCCTACTTCAAATGTGGGAACCTTTGCAACTAATGGATCATATACTGCAAGTGATTTACGCTTAAAGAGAGACATTAAAGATTCTACTTATGGATTGTCTGAAGTTTTGAAAATGAATGCTAAAACCTATCACTATAAATCTGATAGTAAGGACGCTAAAAAGAGCATTGGTTTTATAGCGCAAGACATCAATGACATTAGTCCTGAATTAGTGTTTTATGATGATGAAGTGGATCAGTATAGTTTGAATTATGCTGCTATAAATGTCATTACCGTGAAAGCTATCCAAGAGCAGCAAGACATCATTGATACTCAAAAGGCTGAGCTCGATAGTGTAAAAGCTGAACTTGCTGAAATTAAAAAAATGTTGACAGTCAACAAATAGGATGCTTCTCATCAAACTTGAAATCTCTTAAATATATAGAGGCCTTACCATTCATTGGTGAGGTCTCTATATACATTACTCTTCCTCCTCCCTGATATGATAAAAAAGAAAAGTAAAATCATACCTCTTCATCCGCTCAATCAGAATGATGAAATCATCAAAGGCATCACAAAAGATAATTTGGAGCAACTGAGTAGAGATCTTGGAGAACTTAAGGATATGATTGATGGTCACTTTGGTGGGGTTGTTGGGGAAGAGGAGTGAATGGTTAAAGTTCAAGATCAAGTTTTAAGTTCAAGGAGTGGAATGGGTTTCAAGTTCGAGATTTAATTTTAAGGTTAGTGTAAGATCAAGCCTGCCTGCAGTAGATAGTTTCATGTTTGAATGAAGTTATGATTTATACTAGTGTTAATAAAAATCCTAAGATTGCGCCGCTGAGAACAATGTATGCACTATTGAGTTTTTTGAAGCCGAATACCACGACTAAACTTGCAACGGCTATAGCGATTGTTCGCCAATCAGTGAGTGTTTCTTTTCCCATCTCAATACAAACAGCTATGATAAGTGCAACTGCTGCAACATTGACAGCATCCAAGAAGGCACTGATCCATTTTGATTTTCTCATTTTGGGAATGAGCGGATTCAACAATAGGACGAACAAGAATGAAGGGAGAAATATACCAATGGTAGCAGCAAGTGCGCCATAAATGCCATTCATTTGATAGCCGATGAATGTTGCTGTCGACAATACCGGTCCTGGCGTAAATTGTCCAACTGCAACAGCATCCAACAATTCTTGTCTTGTCAACCAACCATTGGCAACTAGCTCCGTATCTAAGTAAGCAAATAAGACATAACCACTTCCATATAGAATCGCTCCTACTTTTAAAAATGTCAACAGTATTTTTACACTGCCGATGTTTATTTTGGCAAAGAATATTGGCAATAATAAAGGAGCTACGCTGTTGGCTGATGCCATACTGCTTTTTGCTAAATGGATGGCAAGACCTAGAAATCCGCAGGCAAATAATGCCACAATTTCATTGACACCAAACAGGCAGGCGATAAGTGTAAGTATACCAAGTGCAGCGAGCAAATTATTTTTAATGGCTTTCTTACCTAGTCTATATGCAGCACTAATAATGATGGCAATAACAGCTGGTTTGATGCCATAGATAAATGGTTCTACAGCTGGGAGCTGACCATACTTGACGAAAGCCCAAGCAAAAACACAAGTGATGACAACAGCTGGAAAGATGAAACAAATACCTGCAACAAAAAGTCCTTTCCATCCACCTCTTTCATGGCCACAGTGCATTGTCATCTCTGTGGAATTTGGTCCTGGGATCAGATTTGTCGCACCCATTAGGTCTAGGAAATGCTCTTGTGTCATCCATTTCCTTTTTTTCACCACTTCATCTTCCATCATGGCGACATGTGATGCAGGACCTCCAAATGCTATGAGCCCTAATTTAAAAAAGAGTTGAGCAATTTCTTTTAGGGAATTATTTTGAATGGAGTCTTGAGTATTTGCCATGTACTAGCGTGCTGTTTAGAGCTCGTTTTTATCAAACGATACACAACTGCAAATATGTAGACATGTTTTGAATTAATGCAATTTCGAAGAGAGATTTAAGACAGATTATGTAGAAGAAGAATGTATTTTATACGTGTTGATAGGCTTGTCTATAAATTATGAAGATGAATAATTCTTTAAGCAGATGCGGCCCTTTCACTTCTAGTTTAGAAAACCTTTACACCTCCACACGATCTATCTGCGCACCAATAGCATTCAACCTAGTATCGATAGCCTCATATCCTCTGTCAATCTGCTGAATGTTCAAAATGGTGCTTTCTCCTTTTGCCGATAAGGCTGCAATCAATAGTGCGACTCCAGCTCTGATATCTGGAGAACTCATGGTGATGCCTCTCAACTGAGCTTCTCGATCTAGCCCAATGACTGTTGCGCGGTGTGGATCACACAAGATGATTTTGGCGCCCATGTCTATCAGTTTGTCAACAAAGAAGAGTCTGCTTTCAAACATTTTTTGATGGATCAAGACACTTCCTTTTGCTTGCGTAGCCATCACTAAGAGAATACTCATCAAGTCGGGAGTGAAGCCAGGCCAAGGCGAATCATAAACAGTCAAAATGGATCCATCAATAAACGAACTTATCTCATATCTGTCTTGTTCTGGTATGATTAAATCTGTACCATCCCGTTCGAGTTTAACGCCAATTTTTTCAAAGGTCCTCGGGATGATGCCTAGGTCAGCATCGTAAGCACCTTTGATGGTGATGTCTGATTGTGTCATAGCTGCTAGGCCAATGAAGCTTCCAATTTCGATCATATCTGGAGCGACTTTGTGTGTAGTGCCTCTAAGGTTTGTGACTCCATTTATGATCAGACGATTGGAACCAATTCCACTGATGTCTGCACCCATCTTATTGAGCATTTTACAGAGTTGCTGTACGTATGGTTCACAAGCAGCATTATATATTTCAGTTTGACCTTCTGCTAGCACTGCAGCCATGACAAGATTAGCGGATCCTGTTACAGAGATCTCATCCATAAGGATAAACTTACCTTTCAATTCAGAACCCTCAAGTAAGTATTTGTCTTCAGCTTCATCGTAGATAAACTTCGCACCAAGTTTTGTAAAGCCATGGAAATGTGTGTCCAGATTCCTTCTCCCAATTTTATCGCCACCTGGTTTCGGCAAAAATGCTTTTTTAAATCTGGCGAGTAATGGTCCCATCAACATCACAGAACCGCGAATTTTTTTGGCGTTGGTTTGGTATTCTTCAGACGCAAAATAGTCTAGATCGACATTTGCAGCTTTGAATACATATTCGTGATCGTCCACTTTTGTAACATCGACACCCAGGCCATCTATCAGAGTGATCAATCGTTGTACATCAAGAATATTGGGAAGGTTGCTTATGGTAACTTCTTCATCAGTCAGGAGGACAGCACACAAGACTTGCAAGGCTTCGTTTTTGGCACCTTGCGGAATAATGTCACCTGATAGCTTTTTACCACCCTGAACTTTAAATGCATTTGACATATGCTCATTTTTAATCGTAGGAGCGAAGGTAATTGGATCGACAAACATATTACAATTTTTAATAATGTTTTAAAATATTAATCTTGTAACAATATCTGATCAAAGTTCAGAGCATAGACTCAGGAATGACTAATCGTGTGGTTAATTCAATTATAAGAGAGTGTTAAGCTAGAATTTGGTTTGGCTTATCTCCTTCTCTTCCTGTTGTTGTTATTGTTTTTCTTTCTACCTTTTCCTGATGATCTACCTTTAGTATTCTGAGGTCTTTTAGGTTTGACGTAAGAAGAAGCAAGGTAATTGATTGGCTCCTCAGGATCCATTTCTAATTGTCCATCAGAAATTTCTTTAAGGTCTGCTTTAATCACGTTGTCATTGATGTTTGCTTCGTGATTCCATGTTCGGAAAGCAAGCTTCATATATGAAGCAATGATCTGAGTAAATTCCTTTTTCATCTCAGGATCTTCCATTTCTGTAGCTTTCGCTATCAATGTCTGAACAATGCTGCCGTAGTGCCTGTAGCGTGATTTGTTTTCTGGGTAGGAAAGAGGGTCAGGTTTGATATTGACAGTTTCTTTACTGATGATAACACCTTCTGGCAATTCTACTTGAAGATCATAGTCAGCTATATAAAGGAGGTGATTCCACAATTTTTGTTTGTACTCAGCCACGTTTTTGATTTGTGGCGATACTTGCATCATCAATTGTATAATACCTTCAACGATACGTTGTCTTTTTGCTTGATCCTCTACAGTTTTTGCATAGTTGATCATGTTCTGAATATTACGGCCATATTCAGATATTTTTAATTTCTCTTGTTGAGAATTGTAGTCCATTTCGTGTGTCTCACTCATCATATATACTTTATTCTACAGTAACAGATTTT
>CAYVFU010000123.1:0-12587 GCA_964450495.1 uncultured Saprospiraceae bacterium
AACTCTGACTACAGCATTTGACAAAGGTGACAAATATAAATTAGAGCCGTTATATCAGTTACACCAGTTCTAGCAATCATATTTTTTCGGTGCTTCTCTACGGTGTTTTTAGTGATACCAAGAAGCTCGCTTATTTCTATACTCGTCTTATGTTTAGCTATTAATTGCAAAATTTCCATTTCTCGACTACTAAGTACATCAGCAAATTCTTTTCGTTGACCTTGAGTGAAAAATGCTCTAGCTATAAATTCATTATCTATAAGACTTGTAAATCTGGCCCAAACAAAATCCTTTTTGTAAACGTTTGTTATGTCTTCTAATTCCAAAAATGAAAGTATGGGTTCATTGTTTTTGTCGTATGTCAGTATTTTTTGCATAACGAAAAAAGTTCTTAATTGCCCATTTTTAGTTCTAAACTTGACACCACAAAAGTAATTAACAGTTTCTTTTTTCTCTACATTCTTAGTAATTGTGTTGTATCTTTTACTCCATTGAAAAATTTTGACTGGTAATGCAAAATGCTTCCAGTACACTAATTTAAAACCAAATGCTAAACCTCCTTTATAAAATTCTTCTGGTGAATATCCGTAGTGATCTTCTATGTTCTTGCTAGCATACTTAATGAAAAAGTCAGGGTTCGAGAATAAGCACAAGACTCTTTTTCCACCCATTGAAAACTCTTCGAGAATCCTTATTTTATCAATATATTGATTTACATCGTGTTCTAGACTACCCCCATAAACATTGTTCAATAGTTGTTTCAATTGTTTGTAGTGCAGTTTTTCTTGGTAATCTCTGCTTTCTTCTTTCAATGTGTTGTGTTGAATGCTTGAAATTGTCTAATTTTTGGGACTGACTCGTCGAAAGTAATATCTTTCTCTAAGGTTTAACATATTTATGGCATCTTGACCACGTAGAAATTAGTAACCATTATGGTTATTTTACATAAAAAATTGTCTATTGTTTATTAGCTTGATTAGTAAAATGAACAAATTACTTTGATTCAACGAAATTAAAGACTATAGAAGTAAGTGCTGAAATTGAACATAATTTCAGTAGTATTAATCATTATGCATACCCATACAAGAGCCCAAGGTCACAACCTTGGGCTTCTTTTTTGGTTGTAATGTCGTCTATATATAATGTATAGATATATATATTATTTATCAAATATTATGGTGTAGTATACAATAATGTATTATACATTTAGAACAGAATACATTTTAATGTATATGTATTTATGTTGATGTGTATTTTGCTGTAAATAAAGTGTTTACGGATTATAAACAGGCTTAATATGTGTTTTAATGATTTTAATCTTGCATTAAAATGATACACCTATGGTTAAATGTAATCTGAAGATCCTTTAATTTTTTTTGTAATTATCCGAATTCCACCTTGAGAAGATGAAAGTAATCCCTAATGCTATCCGAAAACTATTCAAACATTTGCCATTTTTTGGTCTTTTGTTGCTTGTAATTCCTTCCTTTTCGCAAAACGATTGCGATGAATTGGTTTGTAATGGAGACCTTCAAATAAGTCTAAATGTAGCTTGCGAGTTTGCCTTAACTCCAGATCAATTGTTAGAAGCTCCAGCTCCTGGGGATTATTCCATTCAGATTTTCGATGAACATGGTGACTTTTTAAGAGACACCTATTTGACTGCTGCAGATGCAGGCAATACCGTAAAATATCAAATCAATTGCGGCGGTAACTCTTGTTGGGGTCAGATAATCGTAGAGGCTAACATTATTCCTATGTTAAGTTCGCCCTGCTCGATAACCGAAGATGGTTCAATTCCTGCTGATTGTACATTGTGGTGCACACCTTCAGGCACTGTTCCTGCTAGTTTAGTCACACCAGAAGAGGCGGAAGCAGCATTCGGAGATTGTGGGCCAGATTTAATCGGCGATTTACGAGTGGTTGAAAATAGAGAAGGGGACATTTGTAGTCCTGATGGGGAAGTTGTTACCATTACATACTCTGGTAAAGTGATGCTTCATGGCCAAATTCAGAATGTAGAAATACTTACTCAACGATTTACTACTATACGACTAGACATAACGGATGATACTTTCAATTTTCCAGATCCCGTAATTTTAGATTGTGATTACCTCGAAGAATTAGAAGATGATTATGAATTTGGTTCGCCAGAATCAATTCTGGCAAGTACACAAGAGGTGACTCAAGCATATCCATACTATATCGATAAACACGACACTGTTTTGAACATTGTCAGAATTTTGGATACAACACTTGTTGTTGTTGATCAAATGTTGAGAGATACAATGATTAAGCAGACAATAAATGGAGAAGAATTATGGGTATTGACTACCATTGTTGATAAGGTTTTTGAAGAAGAGGTTACCGAAAGATTTGATACTATCGGTTTCACAAATCCTTCTGTCCCAATTATTGATCGTGTTTGTAATGTTTTATCAGGTTATTCAGATGTTCAGTTTGATGCTTGTGGACAAGGAATAAAAATACTTAGAACTTGGAATCTTATAGACTGGTGTAATACGAATGTTGATGTAACAGGAAGACAAAGTATAGAAATTATTGACTCGACACCACCAGAAGTTGTTCAACTCGTTAATGGAGAATACCTTCCAGTCACTATACTTAGTGATGTGACAACGAGTATAGAGCCATGGTTATGTAGTGCCGTTCTTGCTTTACCAGAATTGACTGTAAAAGACAATTGTGACTATTCACCTAATGTTGTGTTTTCAACTAATGAAGGTGTCGTAGAAGGGGATTATGTGACTGATTTATGGTTGGGTCAAAGCCCTATAACAATAGAAGCAACTGTTACAGATGATTGTGGAAATCACACTGTGGTATCTTATAATGTTATTGTTGTAGACGAAGTTCCTCCGGTTGCTGTTTGTGAATCTTCAATTCAAGTTGCTTTGACAAGTGCAGAAGGTGTCCCAGGTGTAGCAAAGGTTTTTGCTGATGCTTTAGATGAAGGAAGTCACGACAGTGGTTGTGGTGAAGTATCAATTACTGTAGTGAGACTAGATGACTGGCGTGAAGTTGTAAGAGACTGCAGAGATAATATAGTGGGTTTTGCACCTGTATCTTGCCATGCAATAACGTCGGATGTAGATCTAGGAGCTCCGGTATTCAAGGATGATTGTGATGCTACTGGCGAAAATATTGCACAAATAACAGAAAGAGGAGATTATGTGAAATTCTGTTGTGAAGACTCTGGAAAAATTATTCAGGTTCTTCTATTCGTAGAAGACAAACAAGGAAATGTCAACCAATGTATTATAAACGTTGAAGTAATCGATACTGCAAGACCTACGCTGGTTTGTCAAGATGAAGTAATTTCATGTGTTGATGGAGACTATCTTGCAGCTCCAGCTATGTTAGGTTCTTCTTGTGTTGGAGAAAGAAGTTATGATGTAGAACTACTAAGCGAAAACAGATCGAATAATGCTTGTGCAGGTGGCCAAACCGTCAGAGAGTGGTATATAGATATAGACAACAGTGGAGACTTTTCTGAAGGAGATGCGTATTGTCAACAAATTATAAGTGTTGATGCAGAAACTGCTTTTAACCCATATACAATCAAGTGGCCAAAAAGCTATGATGGAAAATCAGAAGCGGGTATCAATATTGAATTTGATGGTGAAGACCTGGTAGAAGTACCGGTTACAGTTACAATGGGAGATCCTTTTAGTTGTGTTCCTGGTAATACTGCTGAAGAACCAGTATGGTGTGATACAGAATGTGGATTGGTAGGGTATTCAATGGAGTCAGATACAATTACAGCAAGCGATGCTTGCTTGAAAATTATCAGAAGGTGGACAGTTGTCGATTGGTGTACATTTGATGCCAACGGTTCTGATATAGACGATGAAAATGATTCTACAGATAGTTTTGAAGCTGTAGAAGATTGGGCACAATTTGAAGATAATGCGCCAACTTGTCCTGATTATGCTGCTAGCATAGGTGATCCCGTATATTTCAGATACACAAATGTAGATGAGGACGGATACTATACATATGATCAAGTCATCGTAGTCAATGATGATACAGCACCAGAGATAAACGCACCAGCGACCTATGTTGTTAATACTACAGGTGGAGCTACTTCAAAAGATGATATAGTAGACTGCGTAGGTAGTGAAGGCATTACTGCTTCAGCTAATGATTTATGCGGTGGTGAACTAACTGAATCCAATTTATTGCAATGGCAAATCACTGTTAGCAGCGGAGGCAATGTTGTAGCAAGTAAATCAGTAAGAGGTCCTGAAGCGACAATGAATTCCCAAGAAGGAAGTCCAGGAGATGTGCATATCATTACATGGAGAGTTAAAGATGGATGTGGTAATGAATCAGTAGCAGAGACTATAGTAACTTTTGGCGATCAACAAGCACCAACTCCTTTCTGTGTAGCTGGATTGACTACAGCTTTCATGGCTGCTGATGGGACTGTTGCAGTTTGGGCTAATGAATTTGATTTTGGAAGTTTCGATAACTGTACGGCAGTTGAAGACTTGAGATTCGCAATTGTTAGATCAGGCGAATCTTTGATAGCAGCAGATGACCCAAGTTTTGGAGATCAATCGTCTATTACATTCCATTGTAGTAACTTTTCTTCCTTTGAAGAATTAGATGTGTATGTGATCGATTTAAATGGTAATGCTGACTTTTGTACTGTAGGTATTGTCCTCGCAGACAACGGAAATATTTGTAGTGAAACTGAACCAGCAGAAGAAGTTGAAGAGGAAGAGGAAATGGAAGAAGAAGAAATGATTGGTTCAAGTGCCACGATCGGAGGCCAAATATCAACAATACATGGTGTTATAGTAGATGATGTAGCAGTGACCTTGTCGGCAAATTTAAGCGAGTATCCAATTACTGTTTTAACTGATGAAACTGGTTCATACGCTTTTACCAATAATCCTCTAGGTGAGAACTACAATATAACACCTGAAAAGACAGGGGAGTTTATGGATGGTATTTCTACCTTGGATTTGCTCTTAATTTCTAGACACATTGTAGGCTTACAAGCATTTGATAATCCATATACAATATTGGCAGCAGATGCATCGAATGACGGTAGAATAAGCTCTGTTGATTTATCAGAATTGAAACGACTAGTCTTAGGTGTTACAAATGAATTCAGAAACGTTAATTCGTGGATCTTTGTAGATGCAAACCAGTCTTTCTTTGATCAATCAAATCCATGGCCATTTAATGCTGATATTGACCTAAGAGAATTGCAATCCAATGAAATGGCAGAAAATTTTGTTGGAATAAAACTGGGAGATGTGAATGGAAGTTATGCTGGAACTGAGGAAAGGTCATCAGGATCTTTGACCTTACAAACTGAAGACCAAATTGTTAGTGAAGGCTCAGAAGTTATTGTAGATGTCACAGCTGAAAATTTCAATCAAGTGTCTGGCTACCAGTTAGCATTAGCGCACAAAGGATTGACATTTAACGGATTAACATCAGGGGCTATTGAATTAGACGAGACAAATATTCATACAAATAATGAGATTTTATCGATGGTTTGGTTTTCACCAGAAATGGTTGAAGTAAATGCCAATACAACATTATTCAGTTTGGTGTTTGAAGCTAACTCAACGCTCAAGTTGTCAGAAAGCATAGCATTGAATAATAGAGTATTAATCGCTGAAGCTTATGCAGGAATCGGTGACAATAGATTAGCTGTAAACATAGATTTTGAAAAAGAGTTTGATGGAAATGTGCTTCACCAAAATCAGCCAAATCCATTTGATGAAGTAACTAATATTAGTTTCAATCTGACTCAGACAGATTTGATAAGCCTAAGAGTATTTGATATAACAGGAAAACAAGTGTATTCAATCAATACGACGTTTGCTGCAGGTACACATAACATTACATTAGATAAAGAGATAAGTAATGCGTCTGGTATTCTTTACTATACTCTTGAAGTTGGTGATTATGTAGAGACTAAAAAGATGGTTAAGCTTAATTAATTTTAATTCAGCTCGTCATTTTAATTGATATATTAAATGCCGAAGTCTCTTATGAGATTTCGGCATTTTTGTTTAAATCATCCTCATCATGAACAATTCAAGAATATGGTTTACTTTTTATTTAAATCCTTAAAGTCGTAACTTTATCCAATCACTAACTACATAAACTTAAATTCTATTTATGAACCGTTTTGCTAGCAGCCTCTTATGGATAATTTGTTTTTCCATTATATCTGCATGCAGTGGAAAAGATCAAGCTCAGCGTAAACAATCGACTGGAGACTTAAACGAGAATGTAGTTAATTGGATGACAATAGAACAAGCAGAAGCTGCAAGTCTAGAAGAGCCTAAGCCGATGTTTGTTATGGTTTACGCTAACTGGTGTCCACATTGTAAAAATTTTGATAAAACAACCTATCAAGATCCTAAGGTCATAAAAGATTTAAATACGCGATTTTATCCTGTTAAATTAAATGCTCATTCAAACGAAACCATCTCTTATAGAGCAACAGAATATACAAATCCGAATTTTGACCCACAGATTCCAGCTGATAAGGCCAATTCCTATCATGAGCTGTTGTATGCAATAGAGGCAAAAAGTATTCCTTCTATTGTTTTTATAGATAAAGACTTTAATGTTCGTGGTACTGAACTAGGTTATAAGCCAGCCGATGAGCTACGGTCTTTAATGTCCATGTATAATAACTAAAATCCAAGCTTTCAATAAGAAACCCGCATTCCTGCTTTTCTCAGTTCGCTGAACCACACATACACACACATACACACACAATCGAATAATTTACTCAAGCATTTATTGAGTACGTATATTTTATTTTCAAAAGTAAAATTCAGGATACTGTGAATGAGATTAAACATTAACATATATGTTTTTTCATTTCTACAATCTACTTCAAATACTATATTTTATTAATATTTTAAGATTCAAACAGTTTTGGAACTGTTCTTGTACCCTATGGTTTTTGGAAACTCATTTCCCCAACTTGTGAATTTCCACTAAGAATACATCCCCCCTGTATTTGTAAGTAGTTATCGACAAAAATTCAATCAATTTTGGCATTCGCGGATGGAGGCAATCTGAGTATGTCGTTTTTTACATAATTAAATTTTAGCTCATGAAATTTATGCCCAAGACCTGTTTTATTTTAATGTTCCTACTGTGTGCAATGTTTTCTTTCGCGCAGACGGATCCAGACGATTGCCCAGCAATTGCCTGTAATGACGAAATCCAAATTTCTTTGGATAATAGTTGTTCTGGCGTTACGGTTGATATGTTACTAGAAGGTAGCTTCAGTGGTGCGTTCAAAATATTTGTTACAGGAGAAGATGGTAAAACTGTCCAAGCCTTAAATGATGGCATGGATATGTTGTTTTACAACGATGATGGTACTCTATTCAGTTGGGCACCTTATGTAGGTGAAACGATCAAATTCACGATAGTTAGTGAATGCGATGGTAATTCCTGTTGGGGAGAGGCCAATTTAGAAATCAATCAGTTACCTTCTTTAAACAGCCCTTGTGAAATTACTCCAGGTGCTTATGTTGAAGAACTAATTAGTTATGACGACTTATTTGAAAATGGATCTGTGTCATTTACATATCCTATCAATGATCCAACATGTCAAATCCCAGTAACTATTACTCACAGTGGAGATCTGCTTTATGCATGTTCTGCTGGTGATGACGGTATGATAGGTACGAGTGATGATGGTTGGTGTACAGTAAGTTGTGAAGTGACTGATGACCTTGCAGGTACAGTTACTGTTACTGTTGTACCAAGTCTTGGAGATTTGACTGGTATTGCGATTCCTTCAAGTGCCATTTGTAAGATTAACGTTGAAGTTCCACCTTGTACTCCATGTATAGCGTGGTGTAGTGAAACAGACTCACGTAGTTACCCTGACGGGTTTATCTTGGTTGAAGATATCTATGACATGGTAGAGTCTGGTTGTTTTGCAAATATCGAAGGTGACATCACAGTAATTGAAGATGTTAAAGGAGATGCTTGTGAATCGATCACAACAATTAGCTATTATGCAAAAGTCAACATTCATGGTGAGACGGAAAGAGTCTTATTATTGGAACAAGGCTTCATAACAGAAAAATTAGACCACGACATTTTAAATGCTCCTGATGGTCCAGTTATTCTTGATTGTGGCTCTGTTTCGCATGATGCTTTGCCTCAAGAAATTTTCTCAGAAACAGGAAGCGGTACATTGTCGTATCCTTATTTCTTTGATAAACACACTGCTGTTCCTAATGTAATAGAAATATGTGGTCTTGATCACTATGAAGTTGTTGTTGATACAATGGAGCAACTTGTAGAAGTCGAAGTTGATACAGACAAGGATGGTATACCTGATGATGTTGTTTGGGTATTATTGCCAGTAGTTCAAAAGGATTTATTGGATTCAATCTATTGTGAAACAGTAACTCTAGCTACTGATGGTGGCATTATCGTACTGGATGAGGATGGCGATTGCTTAGGTGATGGTACTGATTTTATACTGACAAATGAAGATGATGATCCAGTTGTAATTACATCTCCTCCTGCATTCAAAGGAAATGGTGCAATTGCTCCAGGTAGTAGTACTTGTGAAATAGCGACAACAGATGCTATCGTTACTATTGAAAGTGGTAAATATTGTAACCTAGTTGTGTCTTATTCTGATCAAGGACCTTTCGAAGCCTGTGGTAGTGGATTTAAAATTATCAGAAATTGGCAAGCCTTAGATTGGTGTGACGCTACTGTTGGTAGTATTATACTAGGTAGCCAGTTTATAGAAGTGATAGATACTGAAGCTCCAGTTTTACCTGAATTAGTAGATGCGGCTGTAAGTATAGATCCTTGGGTTTGTACAGCTAAATTCCCACTAATCATACCAACAGCGGAAGATGGTTGTGAAGGTACGACGATAAGTTATGATATTGATGTGTCTGCTGGTAGATATGATGCTGAATCTGGTTTTATTGTTGATTTATATCCAGAAGAAGATATCGAAATTATTGTAGAGGTCTCTGATGACTGCTTCAATGTGGCTCTAGATACATTCTTACTAACCGTATTTGATGGAGTTGCTCCAGTACCGGTTTGTCATGAAAATATAGTTGTGACATTAACCACAGGTGGAGAAGCAAAGATTTTTGCTGAAGACTTTGATGCAGGTTCTCATGACGCTGGTTGTGGTGAAGTAGAGGTATATGCTGCTAGAATCACAGGCTGTTGTGGTGATGAATGTGCAGGTGGTGACGAAGTTTGTTTGGAATATGACAAGTTCGGAGATTGTGTCACTTATGGTGCAAACCCTGAAATGGATGAATACGGCGAATTTGTAAAATTCTGTTGTGAAGATGCAGGTACTAGTGTAATGGTAGCGATACTTACTGTAGATGCCGCTGGTAACAGAAATACATGTATGGTAGAAGCTACAGTTGTTGATAAATCGGCAGTTACTCTAGCATGCGAAGATTTAACAATAGATTGCGAAGCTGATTTAAATGAATTGAGCTCTGCACATACAGTTGCTGCTGTTTGTGAAAATGGTACACCTGATATGTTACACGAAACCATTAACGAAACTGGTTGTGGAACTGGTACAATCATCAGAGAATGGTGGATTGACCGTGATGGAAGTGGTGACTTAACTCAAGGTGATGCTTACTGTGAGCAGAAAATTACCATCTTACCTAGTGACGGAAAAGCATTTGATCCTTATACGATTAAATGGCCGATACACTATACTGGAGAAGTGTTCGAAGGTGTCAACTTTGAATGTGATGACGATGGCGAATTCAATGAGTTTGAAGGTGAAAGAGTACCTATGGGCGATGTATTTTCTTGCTCTAGTGCTGATCTAGAAGATAGACCAGTATGGTGTGACTCTCCTTGTGGCCTTGTTGGTTACAGTGTTGAAGAAGAGACAGTTGTTGCTTCTGATGCATGTTTAAAAGTCATCAAAAGATGGACCGTAATTGACTGGTGTACTTGGGATCCAAATGGTACCAATCAGACTGCCAATGCAAATGATATTGATGATGATTCATTCGTAGCAGTAGCAGATTGGACAGACCCATCATGCTTCGGTTGTGAAGAAAATCAAGTAGGACCTTACTACTTCAGATACACTGATGTTGATCCAGATGGATACTATACGTTCGATCAAGTTATCAAAGTAGTAGACGACAGTGATCCAACAATCAGTGCTCCTGCAACATTTACGCAGTCAACTGATGGAGGTGCGACATCTAAAAACGATGATACGCCTTGTACAGGTGAAGGAACTGTTTCTGCTTCTGCAACAGATGCATGTGGTGGTGAAGATTCAGGTGCTGAATTCTTAAGTTGGACAATCAATAGATATGAGAACGGAGAGCTAGCAGCCACTAAAAATGCTACTGGTGAACTAGTTGATATGAGTACAGGTGAAGGCTCACCAGGAGATACAATCAGAATTGTATGGATTGCATCAGATGGCTGTGGTAACAGCACTGAAGCGGAAACAATTGTCACATTCGGTGATGATGTTCCTCCTACACCATTGTGTGTCTCTGGAGTCACAACAGCATTTATGGAAGCGAACGGTCAAGTAGCTATATGGGCTTCAGATTTTGACCTTGGTAGTTTTGATAATTGTACGTCACTTGATTTCACAATGGTTCCTGCAGGACAAGACCCTGCTCTACCAGGTACTGAAGAGTTTGAAGACCAAAGAAACTATACATTGAGATGTGATGACGTTACTAACTTCGTTGAGTTTAATGTATGGGTTTGGGATACAAATGGCCTTGGTGATTTCTGTACTGTTGGCGTTCTTGTCGGCGGAGAGTGTAACCCTGTAGAAGATGGTTCTTTCTTAATTGCAGGCTCTATCCAAACCGAAAATGGTGAATTGGTAAGTGAAGTATTGACAACAATCGAATCGAGTACTCAAGAGGAGTTTCCTCTGACTCAAACGACTGGTAACAATGGTCAATATGCATTTTCATCAACACCAGGAGGATTCGATTATACGGTGACTGCTGAGAAAAATGACAATCACTTAAATGGTGTGAGTACGCTTGATCTTGTATTAATGCAAAAGCATATACTTGGTTTAGACGAGTTTAACTCAGCCTACAAAATGATTGCAGCAGATGCCAATAATGATAATAAAATTAGTGCTCTTGATTTAATTCAATTGAGAGAATTGATCTTAGGTAAGATAATAGAGTTAGACAACAATACGAGTTGGAGATTTACATCAGCTGACGAGTCTGTATTTGATAGTACTAACCCTTGGCCATTTACTGAAAGCATTGTATTAAATGATTTGTCTGACAACATGTTAGAAGAAGATTTCATTGCGATCAAAATAGGTGATGTCAATGGTAATGTTATTGCAAATTCATTACAATCAGCAGAAGTGAGAACTTCAGGATTATCTAAGTTTTTATTAGCTGATCAGGATGTAGATGCTAACCAATTGATTGCAGTACCAGTAACAGCAAATGATTTTGCTAACGTATATGGATTCCAGTTCACTATGGATTTGAACGGGTTATCCTTTGTCGGTATCGAGAATGGATCAATTGATGTGACAGCTGATAATCTTGCAGATTTCGGTGACCAATTAACAATGTCATGGGAATCTTCAGAGGCGATTACATCTGCTGAAACACTGTTTACATTAGTATTCAAAGCGACTGAAGATGTGAGATTGAGTAATGCCATTGCACTTAACTCAACAAAGACATCATCAGAGCTGTATAAGAATGCAAGCCTTGATTTATTCAATCTAGATGTAGAGTTCACAACTGATGAAGTTGATGCTTCGTTTACCGTTCTACAGAATGAGCCAAATCCGTTTAATGATCAAACGACCATTGGATTTGTTCTTCCAGAACGTGCAAGTACAACAATTCAGATTGTAAACACAGCAGGCGAGGTTATTTCAACGGAAACTGCAGTCTATGAGAAAGGTTTCAATCAGAAAGTGTTATCAAGAAGCGACGTCAATTTATCGACTGGTATTTACTACTACACAATTGAAAGTAGTAAGCTGTCAGCGACTAAGAAGATGATCGTAGTTAATGAATAGTAGTATAACAGATTATAGAATCAGTTCCGACAATGGGGCTGATTCTATTTTCTAAAAATTCCCCCATTTTTTATTTAGACTATTATAAATCCAATTAATCCTGATAGTATTTCTGATAAAGAACACTTCAAAGGAGATTACCAGAAAACAAGAACTTCCAATAGTAATACGATTTAACTATAATTTTTAGTAATTGTAGAGTTACAATAATTAGAATTTTATCTTAGTTTTGATCTTCATTTAGTACGATTCATAAAAGTGAGTCTACCGAATGAAGGTCATTCTAGTTTAGGGTGATGTTGTCCCGGTAGCTATCGGGATTCAACAAGCTCTAAGAAGTTGGAGAATAGACATCATATGCCGAAAGTGGTAGTCCCGATAGCTATCGGGAGGTAGACACAAAACGGCAAGACATATACACACTACGCCGAAGTGGTGGAATTGGTAGACACGCTGGATTCAAAATCCAGTGCATTCACGTGCGTGAGGGTTCGAGTCCCTCCTT
>CAYVFU010000124.1:0-12569 GCA_964450495.1 uncultured Saprospiraceae bacterium
AATCAACTATTAAAAATTAAACTAGATTAAATCATGACTACACAAGACAAATTAATCAAAACTAAATTAGGATTACTAAAATTAGCTAATCAATTAAATAACGTATCTCTAGCCTGTAAGACCATGGGTTATTCAAGAGATACCTATTACCGTATTAAAGACCTGTATGAAACTGGAGGAGAAGCTGCTTTGCAAGAAGTTTCTCGACGTAAACCAAATCACAAAAATCGAGTTGATCCTCATATAGAAGAACAAGTTGTTCAAGTCGCTTTTGAATATCCTGCATTTGGTCAACAACGAGCTAGCAACGAATTAATGAAGAAAGGCATTCATATATCTCCTGGTGGTGTTAGATCTATTTGGCTTCGACATGACTTGGAAACATTTAAAAAGAGATTGTTATCCTTAGAGGCAAAAGTTGCTCAGGATGGTGTCATTTTGACTGAAGCACAAGTCGTTGCTTTAGAAAAAGCAAAGGAACAAAAAGTGGCTAAGGGTGAAATCGAAACTCACCATCCTGGTTACCTTGGAAGCCAAAACACTTATTATGTAGGTACTGTCAAAGGCGTAGGAAGAATTTATCAACAAACCTTTGTTGATACCTATTGTAAGATTGCTCAAGCTAAATTATACCATACTAAAGATGCGATCACAGCTGCAGATTTACTCAATGATAAGGTCTTGCCAATGTATGAAGAACAAGAAGTTCGTCTACTTAGATTATTGACTGATCGAGGAACGGAATATTGTAGCAAAGTCGAAAATCATCCATTTCAACTTTATCTAGATTTAGAGGATATTGATCACACCAGAACAAAAGCAAAGTCTCCTCAAACAAATGGTATCTGCGAGCGATTTCATCGAACAATTCAAGATGAGTTTTATTCCATTATTTTCAGGAAAAAAGTATTTACCAATATTGAAGATTTACAAACCGAATTAGATCAATGGATTCATTGGTACAATACTGAAAGAACGTATAGCGGCAAACACTGTTATGGAAAAACTCCTTGGGAAACCTTGTTAAGTTCTAAACATCTCGCTATGGAAAAACAATTAGATCAATTACCTTGGCGGGAAGGCGAAACATCTTCGGTTGACAAATCCCTCTTAGGCAACAAAGTGGAGGGTTTGGCAAGTGAAGATGATTCAGTGGGTGGCCCTATCAGACAAATGTGATCTGATATCTTTTAACTGTCAGAAACATACTAACTGTAAGATCAAGTAGTGGCTATTACAACTTATTACTCCAACTAAGGCGGGACCCCCACGGCTACTTAAATATATTTCTCGAGTAATTTCTTGGTGGCGATAATACCGTCTGTTGGAAGCATATCTTTCCCTTCATATTCTATTCCAATATAGCCATTGAATTCAGCCTTCTTGATGATTGAAATCATTTTACCATAGTCTATTGTAGATTCTTCGCCGTCATCATCGAAGCTATAGGCTTTAGCACTTACACCTTTTGCATAAGGCAGGAATTCTAAAACTCCTTGGTAGATGTCGTATTGTTCTTCACAATCATCCGCTTTGATACTTCCCCATTGGATGCTTGTACACCAGTTGCCAAAATCAGGCAATGTCCCCAGGTTGAATGCATTTACATTTTTAATTCTTTGCACTATCCATGCAGCATCAGAACTTTGGAGTCCGTGGTTTTCAATAAGTATATTGATATTTTCCTTTGCTGCATATTCTGCTAATCTTCCCAAACCATCTTCGAGTGATTTCGCTAGTTCTTCTCTAGACCCCTGACCAAAGGCATTAACACGAATGGAGTGACAACCCAACAATTTTGCTGCATGTATCCATTTGTAATGATTTTCTACAGCCTCTATTCTTTTCTCTTCTTCGAGATGTCCTAGATCACCTTCATCATCAACCATAATCAACAAACTACGTACGCCTTCTTGATCGGCTTTACGTTTCATTTCAATCCAAAATTTCTCATCAGAACCATGGTCAATGTAAAATTGATTTACATATTCAATTGCTGATATTCCAAAACTTGATCTCGATATATAAGCAAATTCATTGGGATCAAGATCCTTGGAGAAAAAGGCTTCATTCAAAGACCATTGTGCTAATGAAATTTCTAATCCCATATTCCTTTCCATAACTTTCGATCTATCTTTCTCCGAATTACAAGAAGTCAATCCTGTTGCAGCCACTAGAGTTGCGATGCTTGTTTGGTTTAAAAATTTTCGTCTGTTCATAATTTTAGTGGGATTCTCTAAGTTTCATATCCACTGACTTACCTCTCAGAAAATCCATGTCTGCACCTTTATCCGCCTGTTCTACATGTTCTAAATACAACTTGATATATCCACGATCTATACCTAAGTCAGGCGCTTGCCATTCAGCTTTTCGTTTTGTAAGGGTTTCTTCATCTATGTGTAGTGTCAAAGACCTATTAGGGACGTCAAGCGTAATTTCATCACCATTTTCAACAAATGCCAACATTCCTCCTGCTGCTGACTCAGGAGACACATGCAGAACCGTCGTGCCATAAGCAGTTCCACTCATTCTACCGTCAGAAATCCGAACCAAATCTGTAATGCCTTGCTCCAAAATAGATTTAGGCAGAGCCATGTTACCTACTTCTGCCATTCCTGGGTAACCTTTTGGACCTGCATTTTTAAGTACCATAATGCTGGATTTATCAATCTGTAATTCTGGTGTATTTATCCTTGCGTGATAGTCTTCAATATCTTCAAAAACGACAGCTTTGCCTTTGTGTACTAACAGGTGTTCTGAAGCAGCTGCAGGTTTTATTACAGCGCCATTTTCTGCCAGATTTCCATAAACGACAACAATACCTGCATTCTCCTTAAACGGTGATTGTATTGAAGCCAATACTTCCTCATTGTAGTTGACTGCAGAAGCCGAATTCTCCGAAATGCTTTTGCCATTGGCAGTGGGCGTTTCTTTTAAATATTTCTGTAATTCTTTTATCACTACGGGCAATCCACCAGCATAGTAGAAGTCTTCCATATAATATTCTCCTGCCGGTTGAAGATTTGTTAATAATGGAATTTGACTGCCTATGGTATCAAATTCTTTCAAGTCCAAATCGACCCCTACTCTTCCAGCAATAGCCAATAAATGAACAATGAAATTACTAGAACCTCCTGTTGCAGAATTAACGACTATTGCATTTTCAAAAGCTTCCCGTGTCAGGACATCAGACACCTTACGATCTTCTTCGACCATTTTCATTATCTCTCTACCTGATAATTGAGCAATGACTTTTTTTCTTGAATCTGGTGCTGGTATTGCGGCACAACCTGGCAAAGACATCCCTAAAGCTTCTGTCATAACTGCCATAGTAGAGGCTGTGCCCATGACCATGCAGTGCCCTTTGCTCCTTCCAAAACAAGACTCCATTTCTCTAATTTCAGAATCGTCTAATTCGCCCATCGTTACTTTATCTGCAATCCTCCATACATCTGAAGTCGCTAGCGGTTTGCCTTTATATCGACCAGTCAACATCGCACCACCTGAAACAACAATAGTAGGCAGGTCAACACTTGCTGCTCCCATAATTAAAGAGGGCGTTGTCTTGTCACATCCGCAAAGTAGGACTACCCCATCTAGTGGATTGGCACGTATCGACTCCTCTACATCCATACTCGCTAAATTGCGATACAACATTGTGGTCGGCTTCATTAATGTTTCTCCTAACGACATGACTGGGAATTCTACTGGGAACCCGCCAGATTCTATTACCCCTCTTTTAACAGATTCTGCCAACTCTCGAAAATGTGCATTGCATGGGGTCAACTCTGACCAAGTATTACAAATTCCAATGATTGGTTTATGAAATTCATCGTCAGGAATACCTTGATTTTTCATCCAAGCCCTATAAATAAAACCATCTCTACCTTTCTTGTCAAACCATGCTCTTGATCGCAACTTTTTCTTCATAAGCTAAAGATACCGCACGATGATTAAAAAGAGGTAAGTCCAAAGAATAAAATGTGGGGGAAACATTAAGACAGTAAGTAGAGAAGTTTAGACGTCTTGGCTTGGCAATGCTAGAAAACCATTAAGAGATTAAGGAGTGTTAAGTAGAAGATTATTAAACCATTAAGAAATTAAGAGGTATTAAGAGAAAAGCCTTGAAGGTAGAAAACCAATTAAGAGAGTAAGGGGCATTAAGGGGGATTTAGATTTTGGATACTATTGTAACGACTCAGCTGATAATGAAAGATAAGTGCTTAGCTGAAGGTGTCTTGCTTAAGCAACATTCAATGTTTAGACGAGAGGCATAAAACAACATTAAAACTGTGGTTGATAAATGGATAGGAATTGAGTCTTTGTCATTCGTTCACCATGAGGCGCGTAGTTACTTAAAAATTTCTTTGCTTCTAGTTTTTCGAAGTCAGTAGTTTCTGCACCAATGGGAGGTACATCTTCTATCTGGGCCTGAAAACTTGGGTTAGCCAACATGTGTCTAAATAAGATGAGTGCTTTTGTCCATGGCATATTCCATTCCATAAAGTTGTAACCTAACTCTTCTGTTCGTTTTATAATTTCAGGATCTGCATCTGCCAATACAATGTGGACAAATCCATCTTCGTCAATGAGAGCATCCTCATCTTTTAAACCATTAAAATTATAGCTAGCAGCATTTCCTAAGTTAAAGGACCAATAGCGAACTTCTGAACTGGTAATGTCTTTGGGACCTGTTGTGAACGTTGGTGCTTTAAACTTAAATACATACAGTTCATCCTCTTGTTTAGAAATGGCTGCTAATAAATAGCGGTTATCGTTGTTTTCAATATAGCCTTTGGTATCAATGGCATGAAATGGGATTTGATCTAATTCGTCCACTTCTTTTTTATTATCTGGTGCCATTAGTGTTTCTGTCTTATATACCAGACCTAAGCGATTAACCATTCCAGGTAAACTGACTTTTCTGACAATTGATCTCAGATTTAAAGCTCGTGGTTTTCTTTTTATTTTTAATCTGACGTCTTCTGATGACTCGTCTATGCTAAATGCTTCTACCGTAGGTAATGGCACACCTCCCTTATCGTCAATATTGTAATCATACATTCTTAATACAACTGTCATTAATTTGGCATCGGGTCTATAAGTAAGTGTATTCTTTAAATCTACTTTAATATTTTCTGGCAGTAAATGTACGGTATAGCTTTCTGTAGAATCAACAGATTTTTGCTGATTAATAAATGGATTAGGTCTTCCAGAGTCTGTTTCAATCTGATAATCTACAATAGAACCTTGGGTCGCATTATCACCCAAGCTGTAGACGTTAAAACTAAAATATCTAGTGTCAGGAAATAAGCCATTGATTTTATAACCTACTTCTTTTGTATTGGCAAATGTGTAAGTAAAATAGTTAGCGTATTTATCTGGTAATATTCCGACTGTGGTATCTCTGCCTATGTATGATTGCCATACAGTGTTATCCGCGTGTTTGGTACCTGAAGAAAGATATCCCACCAAGGCTAAAGGAACTAAAACAAGTAATAAGATTATTATTAGAAAAAGGTATTTAAAATTCACAAACATCTTCTAAAATAGAATTAATTACGTTATTAAGATTATGAAACATTAAGACGTTAAGAAAATGAGGGGAGTTAAGAGGCGGAAACCAATAAGAGATTGAAGGCATTAAAGAGACGGTTTAGAGCATAACATTAATAGAAGGAAACCATTAAGAGCGTTAAGGGGATTATTAAACCATTAAGAGATTAAGGGGCATTAAGAGAAGGTTATAAGGGAAGAAAACCATTAAGTAATTAAGGGACATTTAGAGAAAGGCATTGAAGGAAGAAAACCATTAAGTGAGTAAGGGGCATTACGGGGGATATAGGTTTTGGATACTATTGTTACGACTCAGCTGATGATGAAATGAAATAACAGTAAGAGTCTAAGGTCTTTTTATGTAGGTGTATAGAATCGTGTTAGGATGAAAGTTATTCAAAATACAATTAAAAAATAGGGGTACACAGGGGGCGGAATAATAGCTATTATTATGAGAATAAAGAAAATTGGAGAAAGCTTTTCACCATAGCTTTAGGCTCCAAAGAATAGTGAGTGTAAATATCTACCTGGAAGGAAGGTAAATCCTCCAGCGATAATGATTGCACCAAAGTACAGTGATATCATAGCTATTTTATGAGATTTTATATTACCGATTTTTGCAGTATAATACGCTCTTGGAACTGAAACAATAGTTAGAAGACTAAAACTATGGATCCAACCGAAATGATTGATTAATCTTGGCCCTACATGAGCTGGCATGAACAAAGTTGTAAAGGCTGTCAGCAACATTAATACCATATATACTCGACCCAGTTTCTTATGAATGTTTGTTCCCTTTTTCATAAATAATAATGCTGTTCCTATGAAGAAGCTTGGGACTACGGTTGCCAAATGCAAAAACATTAATTCATGATATCCCATAGGATAAGCCGTTATGATTAGAAAAGCATACTGATTTAAATATAGGGATTATTACTCAAGCCATGTTTTAAATACATGATGACTGCGATCTCTATAAAGAAACCGCAGTCCAACATGATCATAATTTGACTTATATTTTAATCTAAATTTGGTTGAGGTGTTGTGCGTAAATAAGGTTTTATGACCTTATGTCCTTTTGGAAATTTAGCTGGAATATCTTCTGTAGCAATACTTGGAGAAACGATGACATCTTCGCCGTGTTTCCAATCTGCTGGTGTAGCAACAGAATAATTATCTGTCAATTGAAGACTATCGATGACTCTCAATATTTCAACAAAGTTTCTACCTGTTGCAGGTGGATATGTCAACGTAAGCCTTACTTTTTTATTCGGATCAATGACAAAGACTGTTCTCACTGTAACTTTAGTTGACGCATTCGGATGAATCATGTCATAGAGTTCAGCAACTGTTCGATCTTGATCTGCTATCAATGGAAAATTAACATCCACATTTTGTGTTTCATTGATGTCTCCAATCCAGTCTTTATGCGAGTCCATAGGATCTACGCTTACGGCTATTGGTTTAACCCCACGCTTTTGGAATTCGCCATTTAGTGCTGCAGTTCTTCCTAATTCCGTTGTACAAACTGGTGTAAAATCTGCTGGGTGAGAAAATAGTAGTCCCCAATTTTCGCCAAGCCATTCATGAAATTTTATTTCTCCTTGAGATGTTTGAGCTGTGAAATCTGGAGCTGTATCTCCTAATCTAATTGCCATGTTTAACGTTTAATGTGTGTGAATAGAATTATCTACTTATTATAACGAGATAATTTATTTATTGTTTTTTAATCCCCAAAGGAGATACCTAGTGACCGTGCAGTCTTAAGTAAATAATGATCAAGGTTTACATGATTATAGGTTTTGATAGCATCTGCAATTTTCACGGAAGTGATTTCATTGTTTTGCAAAGCGACCATTTGACCATAACGACCTTCCTTAATTAAATCAAACGCTTTGACTCCCATAGCACTTGCCAATATACGATCAAATGCCACTGGAGTACCGCCTCTTTGAATGTGACCTAGAGTGGTAGTACGAACTTGCGCGACGCAATTACATTCATCTAACTGTGCTCTGAGCGCATTACCTACCCCACCGAGTTTGATATGATGGTCACCCACCTCACCTGAAGATCTACCGGTTACGGTGCCATTCAAGGGTTTTGCACCTTCGGCAATGACAATATTGACAAAGCCTCGACCATCCTTATATCTGCTGTTTATGATTTCAATAATATTTGAGAGCTCATAAGGTATTTCTGGAATAAGACAGATTTCTGCACCGCCAGAAATGGCTGTGTGGAGTGCAATCCATCCTGCATCTCTACCCATCACTTCCATGATCATTACACGACTATGAGATGAGGCTGTTGTTACTAATTTGTCAAAACAATCTGAAGCAATCTGTACTGCTGTTGTGAACCCAAAGGTCAAATCAGTTGCCGATAGATCGTTATCTATTGTTTTTGGCACTCCGATAATATTGATTCCCTTTTCGAATAAAGACTGTGAAATTTTTTGACTGCCATCACCGCCAATATTAATCACAGCATCAAATCCAGCTGCCTTTATTTTACTCATCAATTCTTCGGAACGATCAATATTAGTCCAAGATCCATCTTCTTGCTGAACAGGAAAACTTAGTGGGTTACCTCGATTCGTTGTTTTAATGATTGTACCTCCTTTGACATGAATACCACCTACTGCTTGATTATCTAAAGTAATGATTTCTGGTTCATCTTTTAGAATCCCATTAAAGGCTTCGATGCTGCCCCAGACTTCATAATCATCTTTATCTGTCTGTGCTGCTTTGACAATGCCGCGGATGACAGCATTTAATCCTGGACAATCTCCTCCGCCTGTGCAAACTAGTATTTTTTTCATTGTGTAAAGATAAGAAATACTTGAGTCCAGCATCTCAGAAGAAAGAGGATATACTGTGGTCACACGATGATATGTCCAGGATTTATTTTGTACTTCGTTATTCTGTTGACACCAATTCATGATGCCATCATATGATAGCATAAAATGAGCACATTTTTTGTGCTTTTCCTATCTCGGTTATAACGTATCTATCTTTGGGCACATTCATAACTTGAAAGGACAGTAATTAGCAACAGCATAGTGACGTCTAAACCGCTTGGATTTTAGTAAGCGGAACCCTAGCAGACATAGCATCAAGCAAAAACTCATCTGCATAGCCATAAATAAGCCATGTTTCTATGCCGGCTTTTGTGGCTATTTCGGCAGCTTCAATTTTGGATTTCATGCCACCTGACCCTAATTCTGTTTTTGTTTCTCCGACTACAGATTTTATGTCTTCTAAATTTTCGATATGGGGAATGGTTTTGGCCTCAGGATTTGTATTGGGGTCGGCATCGTAAAGGCCATAAGTATTCGTCGCCATTATTAGAAGATCTGCATCCATAAGGCTTGCAGTTAGTGCTGCTAATTTATCGTTATCACCAAATTTGATTTCTTCCGTGGCGACTGTATCATTTTCGTTAATGATGGGTACATATTTATTTCGCAATAATTCGTTTATGGTGTGGTGAATATTTTTGCGAGATTCTTCATTGTCAAAATCAAAATAAGTCAGGAGACACTGTGCTGTTGGCAAGCCTAATTCATTAAATATTTCGTAGAATATACGCATGAGGTGAGGCTGACCAATTGAAGCAAGTGCTTGTTTGTCGATAATTTCAGAATGACCATTTAATTGGACAAATTGCTTTGCGGCTGCAATGGCTCCAGAGCTGACAATGATGAACTCATATTGATTGCTAAGGGATTTAATTTGTCTAGCAACATCTTCTATCTTACCTCTTGAGATTGACTTTGTGCCTCTGGTTAATGTAGTCGTTCCCAACTTTAGAATGATGCGCTTCTTACTCTCTGATCTGCCCGTCTCCATATACATACCATTTATTGGTTACCAATTGATCTAATCCTAATGGACCTCTGTGGTGTAATTTATCTGTGCTTATAGCCAACTCTGCGCCCAATCCCATCTGGCCTCCATCAGTAAATCTTGTTGAAACATTTTGATAAACAGCAGCAACATCAACTGAATCCATAAACAGCCTGGCTGCTTCTTTGTCTTCTGTTACAATTGTGGCGGAGTGCCCACCTGAATATTTATTGATGGTGTGAATTGCTGACTCAATACCATCCGTTTGATCAATCAATATTTTATAATCTAAAAACTCTTCGTAAAGAATGTCTTCTTTATCCCACGGTTGTGGTTGCGACCCATTTGAAGAAGTAATATTGGCAAAAACCTCCACTTTTTCTTTCATCAATCCTGACATCAGAGCACTGACACGTTCCCTAAATTCTGGAAAGTCTTTATCCACCAATACTTTATCAACTGCATTGCATGCTGATATTTTTGTCAATTTCGCATTGCGAATAATAGACTCTGCTTTCTGCCAATCTGCTTCTGAATGGACGTACACAAAATTATTACCTCGCCCACTAACCAAGACTGGACACACTGCATGTTGTTTGACAAAATTGATGAGGCCATCACCACCTCTTGGTACTATCAAGTCTAAAGCTTGCGAAGGATTTCTTAAAAACTCTTGCGTTGCTGTTCGATCAAAATCCAAGTACTGAATCCAATCTGTAGATTGTGCATGTTCGGCTAATGCTTTATGCCAGCACTCGACCAACATCAAGTTTGACTTGCGCGATTCTTTTCCACCTTTGAGTAAAATTCGATTCCCTGATTTGAATGCAATTGCTGCTGCTTCAATGGTGACATCTGGTCTTGACTCATATATAATTAAAATGCTTCCAAAGGGTGCTGTTCTATTTTCGACTTGCATACCATTGGGGTGATCATAGGTGAAAATCAAATTGCCGATGGGGTCACTTTTTGTCAATACATCTGTCAAGGACTGCTGCATCTCGTCGACTTTAGCATCGTCGACTTTAAGTCTGTCATACATGGCTTTGTCTCCACCTGCAAAGGCTGCCAACTCTTCGGTGTTATTGGCTATAAGCTCTTGTCTAATGGATTCTATGTGATCGACCATTGACTTGAGGATAGCGTTTTTTTGATCTGTGGTTAGCATCATCATAGTGCGAAGATAAGGTCTTTACTGTTCTGTGTTAAATTTTGCTTGTTTAATTATTTGAGGGCTAAACTCAGACTATTTATTGATACAAATATTATAATTGATGTATTGGTAGATTGAAAGCCATACTCTAATTCTGCATACATTGTATTTAGAGAGGCCAAATTAAATAAATGGAAATTATTCACCTCATCAAATTCAATATTAACAACTTACTATATATTAGAAAAATAACTAAATGCCAAAGAAGCGAATCGAGTAATTAATACCAAACTAAATAGAATTGAAATACAAGATTTGACTAAAAAAGATTTGGTGATTGCACTAAAATCGAAACTGAAGATTAGAATACGCAAGTCAAATTGAATGTGCAAATAAAATTGGGAAGATGAACTATATTATAACGAGAGATAAGATAGGTTTTGACAATTCAATAATTAGTGTTCTAAATCCAGATGAATTAATTGCTATTGAAAAAAAATAGTCCAAATGAAATCTGACAGCTAACAATACGTGATGACAGCATATATCTCCTGTTGTCGACAGACGCTGCATACGATTCTCCGGTTTGGTAAACTCAAAGCAGATTTAAATAAATACTTATAATTTTAATAATATGAAAATGCTGTTGTCACTCTTAATATGTATTGTTTTTTATAAAAGCGGATATACTCAGAATATACAGATGTCTGTTTGCAAAGGCAATATAGAAAGATTGGACAGCATGCTTACGAGCACCATAATTGATGTAAAAGATAATCGCGACAGGTCATTATTGCATTGGGCAGTAGCTTGTAAGCAGAAAAAAGTGTTTGACTTTTTACTTACAAAAGGAATAAAAATAAATGAAGCTGACAATCAACAAAAAACACCTTTACATGTTGCCGTACAATTTAACAACACAGAGTACTTTGAATATCTAGTCACGGCACAACCTAACAAAGATTGGATAGCCAACTATGGCCCTTCACTTCTCGAACTTGCAGTGCTTAATGGAAATAAAGAGCTTATTGAAAAATTAATCAGCAACGGAACCGACCTCAATGTAAGGAACTATAGAGGAAGTACAGTTTTAGAAATTTCCAAAAGACTAGATTTAGAGGATATATCCGCCTATCTAATTTCTCAAGGGGCAGATGATAGTCTTGTGCGCACGTTTGAGATGAAAGGAAATTATATGGGACTAAAAGAACCAGGAACAACTCCCATACTGTTCGCTCCAAATTTCATTTCTACTGAGGAAGAGGAATTCGGTTCTGTGTTCAATAGCGAAGCAACTGAGTTTTATTTTGGTGTTGATATTGGCAAAAGAAACGAAATTCGTTATTCTAAGATGAAAGGAGGAAAATGGACTAAGCCAAAAACTATAGTTGCTGATGAAAAGTACAGTTATAATGATCCGTTTCTTTCAAACGATGAAAATAGATTGTACTTCATATCTACAAGAGCTTTGGATGGATCTGGTGAAACTAAAGATATCGACATATGGTATGTTGAGAGACTTGGCGACGAGTGGTCAGAACCAATACATACAGGTTCGAACATTAATACTACAGGTGATGAATATTATATTTCTTTCACTGATAATGGAACCATTTATTTTGCCTCTGATGGTCATATGCGCAAAGATTCATCAAGAACAGACCATGATATATACTACGCCAAAATTATTGACACTGTATTTCAAGAGCCTATTTTACTTGATACTACCATAAATACAACTGGTTATGAAGCAGATGTCTTTGTGGCACCTGATGAATCCTACTTAATATTCTGTTCCACTCGTAAAGGTAGTTTTGGAAGTGGTGATTTATACATTAGTTTTAAAAACTCTGATGGTAGTTGGGGAAGGGCCCTGAACATGGGAGAAGACATAAATACGAAAGACTACGAATATTGTCCATTTGTTACCAAAGATGGAAAATATCTTTTTTACACGAGCAATCAGGATATATATTGGGTAAGTACAGAAATCATTGACAGAATAAAGT
>CAYVFU010000125.1:0-12313 GCA_964450495.1 uncultured Saprospiraceae bacterium
GATCATCTGTAACTAACCAGATGGATGATCCACGATTATCGCTCAAAGTGACTGTGACAATGTCTGCTTCATTATCTGCAATACAAATACTGACAGACGTCTCACCGCCCACTGATATGGTTCCGCCTAAGACATCACAAACAGGCGTTCCACAGTTATCAAGTTTATTCACTTGAATGGAATTAGACAACTCAAAACAACCATCTATTCCAGACACATTACCACCTATTGAAAATCCAGTAATGGGATCTTGAAGGCTCATATGCCAAATAAAACAAACGCCTGGATCAGCATTTGTAAAATCGAAACTTGAGTCATTCTGAATATCAAGAATATTACCAGCTTGATCAGTAATCAGCCATATAGATGAACCTGAATTCCCACTTAAATTAACACTTACAATATCTTGTTGGTCGTCTTCAATGCATAGATCAATTGCAGTATCACCTCCCATATCGATTGTACCTGCTGTTACATTACAAACTGGAGCACCGCAATCATTTTCAAGAGTAACCACTATTTGATTTGATAAGTCAAAGCAACCGGAAAGTCCAGAAAAGGTATTACCCGGATTTAGTCCATTAACTGTATCATCTGAACTTATATGCACTATTGAAAAAGTTCCAGCTTGAAAACCTTCGAATTGGAAATTTGAATTCTCTTGTATACTGATAATTGCCCCTTGAGCATCAACTAGCACCCAAGCAGATAATCCTAAATTATCCGTTAATGCGAGTATTAGGTCATCAGGCAATCCATCATCTGAGCAGAAGGTAAATTGTGTCAATCCACCAGAAGAAATATTACCCCCTTCCACATTACATGTCTCGAAACAATTTATTTCTTTAGTGACATTTATAGGATTTGATAAATCAAAGCAACCATCAAAATCTCTGACGTTATTGCTCAAGCCAAAACCAGTAATTGGGTCGATAAGACTCATATGCCATATTTGGCAATTCATGACATCGGCATTATCAAATACAAAAACTGAAGAATTTTGAATGGTTATAATGTTACCATCAAGATCAGTTACAAGCCATGTAGAAGGTCCAGTATTACCTGTCAATACAGCGGTGACAGTATTTTGCGAAGGGTCTTCCACGCAAATCGATATGGTGGAACCACCACTTTCCAAAGCAATTGTACCGCCTTCGACATCACATACAAAACCACAATTTATTTCTCTTATTATAGTAATTGGATTAGACAAATCAAAACATCCAATTATATCAGACACATTTCTTCCTGCTGAAAATCCTGCTTCGATCCCGCCAGAGCTCAAATGCCACAATTGACAGACGCCTTGTCCCAGACCTTCGAAATTAAAGATATTGCTTCTATTAATAAGCATAATGTTTCCTAATGTATCTGTTACCAACCAGAATGATTCGCCTACTTTATTTGCTACGAGAGGTGTGATTAAATCTGGTTCGCCATCATCTACACAAATGGTAAATTCTGTTTGGCCGTTAGCAGAAATAATGCCACCGACTACATCGCACACGGGATCACCGCAATTAGTTTCTTTTGTAATAGTAATGGAATTTGAAAAATCAAAACATCCACTTATGCTTGTGATGTTTTCGCCTATGCCAAAATTTAAAACTGGATCTTGAAGACTCATGTGAGAAACGATACAAATTTCTTCTGTAATTCCTTCAAAATTGAAAATTGGTGAATTTTGATTTCGTAAAATCACTCCACTGTCATTAGTCACAATCCATGTGGAAGCACCAGCATTTCCCGATACAGCAAATTCGATAAGATCATCAATTCCGTCATCAGCACATACAGTTGTATCTGCGCCATTTGCTATTGCTATAGTCCCACCTCGAACATCACAGACAGGTGGTCCACAATCAGTTTCTTTTATTATAGCTACAGGTCTACTTGAATTAAAGCAGACGGTAAACTCAGGTAAAGGTGAACCGACTTGAATATCTGGCACTTCATCTAAAAAATGAAATAGTACCAATTCGCAATTGCCTACAACTTCATGTTCCAAAGGAAATTGGCCTCGACTATTAAGTACTTGAAGGACTGTATTGTTAGAATCAAGCAATACAAATCTTGCTTCCAGATCAGTGTTGCCTTGAGTTACAGGTATCGTGTCTAACACATCATCGCTAAAACAAATGAAAATAGAATCTCGTTGATCAACTAATGTTCTTACAATAAGTACAGGTGTTGGTATATCACAAACATCCGCACAATCAACGATTTTTTCGATAACAAATGGTCTTGAAAAATCGATGCATCCGTTGATCCTATTGATATTCTGTCCAATTCTTATTTGAGGATTTCCAAAAGATGAAAAATGATGAATATTAATGATACCAGCTCCGGTTCCTTCAAAATTGAATTCAGGAGATCTGGTAATTTGAATAATTTCTCCGTTCTGTTCTGCTACAACCCAACCTTGACTATCTCCTCGTACAGAAGTAGCTTGAAGTGTAATATTATCTGCCTCTCCATCTGAAACACAAATAGTTTGTTCTACTTCTTCGACTGATGTCACAAATCCAGCAAATGGGGAAAAAAGATTTATGACTAATTCGTTTGATACACCAAACCAACCTTTAAGTTTCTTAATATTAAGTCCCACCCTAGGTCCGATTGTAAATTCATCATAACCAATGTGGGCTATCCTGTATGTATTTTCGTCTAGACCAGTTAGATTAAAAGTCGGTAACGTTGATGTTTGTCTGATTACTCCTACTTCATTCATCAACACAAAAATTGATGAATCACCGACATTGTCAACTAAATCAATATTTACAATATCTAAAACGTTATCCGATATACATATCTCAGTAGGATCGCTTGTTGAAATGGTTCCGCCAGCCGGTTTGTTGTCAAAAGACCCTGCATATAAACTACTGTAAATCAGTAGAAAATGGAAACAAATACATAGAAATACCTTCAAAGAATCGGAATTCAACCTGACTCCCATAAACAAAAATTAAGTGTTGTTAAAAGCTAATATGAAGGTTCTATATCAGGCAACGAATGCCTTTGGTGGATGGACTTATCATACAAATGTACAAAACATATTACAATATTTTATAATATGTAGTTGAATTTGGTATAAATTTTGTTTTTAGTAAAGTGTTTTCCCCTTTTTTGGGGATTGCAGTTATAATCAAGAATCCATAATTTATCAAAAATTAAAAAACCATGATCGTATTCTCAATAGCAGTACTAGTTGTCGTTGTTTACGGAGAGAAGTTTGTGAAAGAAGCTTTACAATAGACTATTTTACAGACTTATACATATTCCTCACGTCTTCTTCACTAAATGTGCCTAATAAACCAGTCTGAAAGATGTATTCTCTATCGCCATTCAATTTGATGTGGCGAAAGTCATAATTTATATTATCCTCGTCAATTTTCTTTTCGAAAATAAACCCATCTTCATACTCCTCAATAATTTTAGAGAAGAATCGTCCGTCTTTAACTGATGCTAACTGCTCAGCTATAATTTTAGCCTTATCAAATGTTGTACTTTCTGAAGCAATGAGTTGGACATTAAAGTCCTTGTCATTCATGATGGTTACATCTTTCCAAATGCCAATATCGTCCACTGTTACTTCGACATCATCTGGAGCATTGATCTCTAAGGGTACGCCATATTCAAGAAGACTAAGGGATTTACCTTCTGGTTGGCTTGTACAAGCATTAAGACAAACTAGAATAAGAGTGACATAAAAAAACTTCATAGTGTAAAGAAACATATAATAAATAAAACAAAAAACCCTTTACAAAAATGCAAAGGGTCTTTTATTAATTATCTGTCTTTAATGATTAAGCTTTTTTTGATTTGATTCCACATCCAATCGCTTTTGTAGTAGCGGGATCAGGCGACTTTCCCATTTTGATTGCCTTAACTGCATTGTCAATATAATTAATTGACACTGACTCAGGATCTCTAGGGCTGTCATCGATAGCTCCAATGTATTTCACCATTTTGTCTTTATCCAAGACATAGACATGAGGTGTTTTAGTTGCTCCGTAAGCCGGAAAGACTTCTTGTTTTTCGTCAAACACATAAGGAAACTCAAATCCTTTTTCTTCCGCTCTCACTTTCATTTCAGAGAAGCTATCACCCGGCTTTATTGAAGGGTCATTCGGATTTATGGCTATAACAGGAAATCCATCGCTACTGAATTTTTCATGTAGATCAATAATCCTGTCTTCATATTTAACGGCCCAAGGACACGTATTGCAAGTGAATATGACAATAAAACCTTCTGCATTCTCAAAATCACTCAATGACACCATTTGGCCATCAATATTTTTTAGTGAAAAATCAGTAGCTATATCACCAACCTGATAACCCTCTCCTGGATCAGTTGCTAAGATTTCTAAAGAGAAAAAAGAAATCAATAAAAAAGTAAGAACTGTAATTTGTCTCATATATTAACCTTCTAAAAATTGAGAAATAATATTTTTTAATTCACTATAAGTTGAAAAGTCTGCCTCTTCAAACTGTCTTTTGTTTTTATTAAAAATAAGTGTGGCAGGAATAGCTCCTGACCAATCTGTGGATACCTTATCAATCCAATCATTATATTTTGCATCGTCAAGTAGCCAGACTTCAGATCGTATATTTTTCTTTTCCAATAATGGAATAACTTTTCTATTTAAGACCTTTTTATCATCAAGACTTATTAAGATGACTTTCATAGGTTTATCGAAATCTTCTGAAGCGTTCAATTCTTCGAAATAAGGCAGTTCAGCAACACAGGGTTTACACCATGTCGCCCAAAAATTGATGACATATGTAGTATCTGACTCAGTGATCAATTTAGATTCCATTTGATGAAATTTATCAAATACGTGGACAAATTGACCTGTTGATTGCGAATACGAGACAGAACTCATTGACAAAAGCAAAATAAAGAAGACATACTTCATACCAAATATTAACGTCTCTGGTAAAAAAATGTTTCCTTTAGATATGTCTTGAAGATTCGTTAACACTTATAAATGGCTTTAAGTGGCGACGAATTCTAATATCATTTTTCTAACTGTGATCTTTAAACAAAGACTGTAAGACGATTGGATTTATAGGTAGTGTTAATTCAATTTATACTTTAATCCCAAACCTTCTATTTCTTCAATAAATTCGGAATCCGCATTTACTTTATTGGTAGGCGCAACAAGTTGGATTTTCATTTCATCTTCCATGTCAAATACTTCCATACTCAGACCATGTTTACCGTTAGACTTTTCTATGATTTTTTCCATCCTGTGTACGAGATCATCATTGATTTGTTTCAAATCTATTTGTAAGGTAATGGATTTGGTTAATGCTTTTCCAACAGAGTCTAATAATCGAATATTGGATACTTTGAAATAGGGATTGTCATTAAATCCTGTGGTGTTTTTACCTTCAACATAAACTACCTGTCCTGAATGCAACAGCTCTTTATATTTTAAATAGTCATCTCTGTATAATCTAAATTCTAAAGCGCCATTAAAATCTTGTATTGCAAATCTACCATAACCGAGTCCTTTTTGGTTGACACCATGGAAAGCTTCAGTGACAATACCCGCCAGCTTTAGAGTTCTGTCTTTATATTGCTCTGCGACATCCAAAGGGCAAGAAGTAAAATTTTCTAATTCGAGTTTGTAATCATCTAGAGGATGACCACTAATGTAAATACCTGTGACTTCTTTTTCCTTTTCCAATTTAGTGATTAAAGGCCAAGGTTTTGTTGCAGGCATTTCTGGCTCTTGAATGAATTCGTCAGAAATATCTCCAAACAAGGAGTTTTGGTTTTGGCTTTTTTGAGCTTGAAATGAATTGCCAAATTTTATAGCATGTTCAAGAAGAGTTGAAAACGTCAAAGATTCTGTAAAGTAAGCGGAGCGTTTGTGGTTGAATAAGTCCAAAGCACCACTTAACACCAAACTTTCGAAGCATTTTTTATTTACTGATCGAAGGTTTACTCGCTTTGTCATATCAAAAATACTCATGAATTCCCCATTCTCTCTTTCTTCTAAAATCGCACCCACAGGTCCCTCTCCTACTCCCTTAATGGCTGACAAGCCAAATCTGATTTGTCCTTGATCATTGACATTAAATTTAAGTCTACTCTCATTGATGTCAGGCCCAAGTACTTCTAGTTTCATTCGTTTACACTCACGCAAAAACTTATTTAAACTATCAATATTATTTTTGTTATGATTTAAGACTGAAGCCATAAATGCTGCAGGATAATGTGCTTTTAGATATGCTGTTTGAAATGCGATAAATGCATAGCAAGTGGAATGAGATTTATTAAATGCATAAGAGGCGAACGCTTCCCAATCCTTCCATATTTTTTCTACTGTGGCAGGTGGGTATCCATTTTTCTCGCAACCACTTTGAAATTTAGGATACATTTCATCGATTAGCTTTTTCTTCTTTTTACCCATTGCCTTACGCAACATATCGGCTTCGCCTTTACTGAATCCAGCAAGTTTTTGAGAAAGTAACATTACCTGCTCTTGATATACGGTAATCCCGTAGGTTTCAGAGAGGTACTCTTCCATATCATCTAGATCATATTTGATTTCTTCTCGACCATGTTTTCTTGAAACGAAGTTTGGTATATATTGCATAGGCCCAGGTCGGTAAAGGGCATTCATTGCAATGAGATCATCAAATTTATCTGGTTTAAGTTCTTTCAAACTTTTCTGCATCCCTGTTGACTCATATTGAAAAATTCCAACTGTTTCTCCGCGCTGAAATAGCTCATAAGTCTTTTTATCTTCTAATGATATTGTATCTATATCAAGGTCAATATCATGTCTGGTTTTGATTATTTCGACTGCATCTTTTATAATGGTTAACGTCCTTAAACCTAAGAAATCCATTTTCAACAAACCTGCATCTTCCACAACACTGTTGTCGAATTGACTGACTTGTAAGACTGAATCCTTTGCAACTGATACGGGAACATAGTTGGTCATATCATCAGGAGTAATGATTACGCCACATGCGTGAATACCAGTATTTCTAATTGATCCTTCTAGCTTTTTAGCCGAACGGATCATTTCACCTATTTGCGTTTTTTCTTCTGCTAAGGCTCTAAACTTGATCGCTTTTTCGTTGTCCTCTGGGATCATTGCAGATTTCAACTTCTTATCTACTCCCCCTTTTGCCAAAACCTTTTTTAACGAAGCTCCGAGATGGGTTGGAAAAGTCTTTGCCACACGATCCACTTCAGACAATGGTACTTGCATCACTCTACCGACATCTCTCAGACTAGACTTAGCGGCCATAGTCCCATATGTGATGATCTGAGCCACCTGATTTTGCCCATATTTATCAATGACATAATCAATGACTTTACTTCTACCCTCATCATCAAAATCAATATCTATATCGGGCATGGAGACTCGCTCTGGATTTAAGAATCTCTCAAACAGTAAATCGTACTTAATCGGATCAATATTGGTAATTCCTAAGCAATAGGCAACAGCAGAACCAGCCGCTGAACCCCTACCAGGTCCGACTGATACGCCTATATCTCGCGCTGTACTTGTAAAGTCTTGTACGATCAGAAAATATCCTGGATACCCAGAATTTCTAATGACATCTAATTCAAAATTTAACCTTGTTTCTATTTCAGGAGTTATTGTACCATAACGTCGTTTAGCCCCCTCATAAGTGAGATGCTTCAAGTAGGCATCTTGAGTAGCAAACTCTGATGGAAGAGGAAATGCGGGAAGGACAACATCTCTTGCAAGATTCATTGATTCCACTTTACTGACAATCTCCATTGTGTTGTCAATGGATTCGGGAATGTCAGCAAATAAAGCATTCATCTGATCTTTTGTCTTAAAGTAAAAATCAGAGCTAGGGAATTTAAATCTATTGGTGTCAATTATATTGGATCCTGTATTGATGCAAAGTAGAATGTCGTGATATGGGGAATCTTCTTCTTCTACATAATGAGAATCATTGGTTGCAATTATTTTGACATCATGTTTGCGAGCTAATTTTATGAGTTCTTGATTGACATCTTCTTGACTCATGCCAGTATCGTCAATTGTTTCCATACCGCTATGCCGCTGCAATTCGATATAAAAATCTTCACCAAATAAATCAAGCCACCACTTTAATAGTTCCTCAGCTTTGTCTAATTGTCCCTTTAGAATTGTTTGTGGAATTTCTGCTCCAATGCAACAACTGGTAGCTATTATGCCTTCATGATATTTTAGTAAAAGTTCTTTGTCGATACGAGGGAATTTACTGTACAAACCTTCTTTAAAACCAAGCGAACAGAGTTTACTTAAGTTCAAGTAACCTTGTTTGTTTTTGGCCAATAAAAGTTGATGGTATCTTCTGTCTCTTTCTCCCGCAGATTTTGAGAAGGACTTTATATGTCGGTCTTTGACCAGATAAAATTCACATCCAATTATGGGTTTTATATTTCTTTTTTGTGCCTCAGCTACAAACTTGAACGCGCCAAACATATTGCCATGATCTGTCAATGCAACAGCAGCTTGACCATCATTTGCCGCTTTTTCCATCATAATGGCAATGTCAGAAGCTCCATCTAACAACGAGTATTGAGTATGACAATGGAGATGACAAAAATCTGGCATAGGCTTAGGTTCTAATATTCAAAAATAGACTAATATGAAGTAGGTTGAAGGGTTTATCTGCAAAAGTTATTCACAAAAAAAGCCCACTCAGTTGAGCAGGCTATTAATTTTTAATATGTTCTTGATTTTCTATGCTAAGGAAGTATTGAATTCTTCTTTCAATTTCAATGTTCCGAAGATTAAAAACAATAGAGTTAGAGCAATTAGTCCCCATTCTCCCATAGTTGGAATAACAGTTACTGGTGCAACTGGTATGTCACAGTTTGGGTTGACAAATGGAAAGAATGCATCTTCTTCTTCATCGGTTGAGCCATCAGGTGGCAATTCATAAGTTGCTGATGCGAGAACTGTCCCATCGCAAGTCAAAAAGAATTCTTCCGGATTATTGTCTGAAAGGCCAAAAGACCCTGTAATGATTACACATCCATAAGGCGGTATAGCTATCATTCCTATCTCATCATCTTCATCAGTTGGGTCATCTGAGCCAAAAGCACCAGATAGAGATACAACATCTCCTGAATCATTGCATAACTCAACATCATCAGAACCTCCTCTCGGATCTATAGACCTTACACAAATACTCGTAACTGCACTATCGCAAGCACTTATAGGTGGGTCGCAAAAGTCAAATCCTGGAATATTATCATCTAGCACGAAACCATCCAGAGGATCATTATTATCATCGACAACATCATCTTCTTCATATGTTACAGAAAGTAGTTGAACGCCATCCATGCAAGTAATAGTGAAACTATCACCACCTCCACCGAATCCAAAATCAAGATCGCCACCATCGTCAATATCTTCAGCTAGTAAGGTGATACAGCTAAATGCAGGAATCACTAAATCCAACGTTATTTCATTATCTGGATTGCTGTCTACTATCATTACTGCTTCTAGCTCATAAGGATCAGCAGAATTATTACATATCGTGATATAATCATCTCCTCCTCCAGCTACCTTCAGTTCAGAGATACATATCACATCAGGAAAATCAGCTGGATCACAAGCCTTTAACTCTCCAAATGCAAGAAAAGTAAGTAAAACGGATATTATAAAAACCTTCATGACAACATCGATTAAATCAAGAAATTTTACGAATTTGTAATACATTGATTATCAGGTACAAATACATAAAATTAAATGTAAATTAAATTTAATTTCTACAGTGGCAATATAGACCTTATGTTTTACATATTAATTTTTTATGCTTATTTTATATGCATCAAATTTATTTTTTTTGGTACACATAAAAGCTAACTTCAAAGTAAACTTATAATCTTTTTCAAACTGCATCTTCCATGGTTCATATTATAATCGCAGATGATCACCAAATTGTCCTAGATGGGTTGAAAACACTTCTTAGTTCAGAAAATGATATTAAAGTATTAGACACATTTACTAATGGCCAAGATGCGGTGATGTACTGTAGAGACTTCCATGTTGATGTGGCGTTGTTGGACATTAATATGCCTGTCATGGATGGGATAACTGCCTGTCAACATATTACTAATAAAAAAACAAATGTCATTGCGTTAACTAATCATCAAGAACTCGTGTATATCTATAAGATGCTGAATGCTGGAGCACTTGGGTATGTTCTAAAGACGACGAACAAGGAAACTTTGATTCAAGCCGTGAAAACTGTATCGCGAAAAGAAAATTTCTTTTGTGACGATGTTCGAAAGCAGCTTATTAATATGGACTCATTTCACAATTCAGGTAAAACGCAAGAAACGCCAACAATTTCAAAACGCGAGAAAGAAATCTTACACTTAATCATAAAGGAATATACCACCAAAGAGATTGCGGCACAATTGTTTATTGGCCAATCAACAGTAGAAACACATAGAAAAAATCTATTGAAAAAACTGAGAGTTAAAAATACAGCTGGGTTAGTCAGATTAGCTTATGAAACAAATCTACTGGCATAAATATCTACTTATACTTTTAGCTCATTGTTATCCGATTTATCTTGTTGGCGAACAAACAGATGTACGTAATGACACTTTACACATAACTTCTCAATACAAGAATTACGCCTTAGCACCTTATATTTTTTACTTCATTGACACAACAAGAACACTGACTACTGTTGATATCCTTTCATCAAAACATCTGTGGATAAAAAATAATAAACGAAGATTAAGTTTTGCTCCAACACAAGCAAATCATTGGCTTCACTATACCGTAAAGAATAATTTAGATGAAACAATTCCAGTAGTTATTAATTTTGAATATGCCCATTTTGCAGAGTTCACAATCGAAAGAATTTTCACAGATACAATTTTTAATCTAGGCACTTATGGAGACAATTATCCTTTTACTCAACGCAAAATCAAACATCCGCATTTTTTGGTATTTGATGAACTACAGCCTAGGGAAATTGGAAATTATATAATTAAAATTAATCAAGAGGGTCAGGACCTTCCGATACCATTATTTATATCGAGTCAATATCATTTCTTTGATGATGATCATAATACTAGGCTGCTCCATGGTTTCAGTTTCGGTTTAACTTTTCTAATCACTTTAGGTATACTTGGTTTATTTCTGATATTTAAAAAGAAATATTTTCTTATGCAGTACATAGCCTCTATGTTCAGTTTATTCTATGTTTTGGCTGAAGAAGGATATGGGTATATGTATTTATGGGGCTTCTCTTCTAAATTAAACGCTATATCTAGACCATTTTCATTGGGAATTGTAGTCATATTTTCGTTATTGTTCACTTCAAGTTTTCTAGAATTTAAATACAGTAAATATGTAAAATATCCGATAGTTGTCTATGCCTTTTACTTACTGATAGCTCATCCCATTTTTTTAGCTCCTATAAAAAATGATGAGACAATCGGTCTCTTAATATCCATATTTCTTTTACTAACCCTTGCTGTGGCTCTGTTTAATATTGGGATTTGTGTTCAAAAAATTACTGCAGAAAAATCGAAAGATGCTATGTTTTTATTAGCAATATTTATCCTACCTGTATTGGCAATATTATTGAGAACAATATCATTTCAAGGTGGAATTGCAAATTTATTCACCAAGCATACTGGTATAATCACATTAACATTGCAGACAAGCCTAATTGGCACTTATTTGTTGTACCGTACGATTTATATAATTCGTGAAAACCAAAACATCAAACTTACATTAGCTGAAGAAAGACAATATGCCTCAGATGCAATTTTAAACTCACTTCATCAGCAAAGAGAAAGAATATCCATGAACATTCACGATAGTCTATCTAGCTTACTGTCGGCAGTAAAAATTAATCTAGAAACACTAAAAGAATCTGTTAGAGAATTAAAAGATAATAATGAGTTTAGAACAGCAACTACTTTACTTACAAAAGTCAGTAATGAGATGGCTGTAATTGCGCAAAATCTAATGCCAAAAACACTAAAAGAATTTGGTTTAATAGATGAAATTCAAAAGCACATTAATCTATTAAAAGGTAATAATGATTTACAAATTAATTTTGAGTACGAAGGCTTTGAAAATCGACTAACAGAAAAAATAGAATTAGAATTGTATTACATTACTATGGAAGTAATAGACAATACACTAAAATATTCCAAAGCTACAAGTGTGCTTATTCAGTTTATGAAATATGAAAATGAAATAGTTGTGGTATTTGAAGACGATGGTATCGGTTTCGATATCAATCAAATTCGACAAGGTGCGAATGGTTTATCGAATATTAAAAA
>CAYVFU010000126.1:0-2074 GCA_964450495.1 uncultured Saprospiraceae bacterium
ATCTTGACCCCTAAATCCTACAAAACACAAGTTAGCAAACAAGACAACATCCTCTGGAGTACTCACATCCCAATTCCGGCCAAAATCGCCAAACATTTTCTGGATGCCAAAGTCAAGCGAGTCATCTGCACCATCGATGATGACTTCTCTTTTCAATGCGCAATCTTGTCTCAGGGTGACGGCAGTCATTTCATCATTCTCAGCAAAAATAAAATGAAAGAACTTGACCTGATGGTAGGCACGGAGATTAACGTCACCTTAGAGAAAGATGAAAGCGAATATGGAATGCCAATGCCTGAAGAGTTTGAAGAATTGTTGTTGATGGATCCTGAAGCAACTGAGTGTTTTCACAAATTGACGATGGGTAAGCAACGGAGTCTATTGTATTTAATCGGCAAACCAAAACGGAGTGAAACGCGGATCAAGAAAGCCGTTGTTGTTGCCGAGTATTTAAAATCAACAGGTGGTAAACTCGATTTCAAAGAATTGAATGTGGCATTTAAGGAAGCGAATTGATCTTTGTGGTTTTGTGGAGTAGTATCGCTACATTGCCACTGGCTTTTGGCCTTAGAATTCATGTTGGACGAATTGATAGCAAACTAGACAGATTTATGTTTTATGTTTTGTGATTTCAGAATTATGATTTGGACTCGACCAAAGGAAGCTATGTCTATTACTGTATAAAACCACTACCCTCACTCTTTCTGATTTTAAACAGCATCAGTTCTTTCATCATATGTGCACGCTTAATGGCGTCGTCTGCTTTTTCCCCTTGATGCTTTTGCCGTATGGTTTTTTCCCATAGTTCTAGCCAGCGGTCAAAATGAATCGATTCTAATTTGACCTTTTGGTTGAGAGCAATATGCTTGAGCATCACATTGCCTGTATAGCTTTGTTCGCCAAGTAAGACGGAGCACCAAAATTGATTAATGGTCTCTAGGTGATGTTCGAGTTGGTCAAGGATGGTTTGTTCGAAGATATGTTTGACAAGATCGTCTTCCAATAAAGATGAATAAAATTCCTTCACAAGGGTTTCTATATCAGCTCGAGATGCTATGTCATATTTCACGCAGTCAACTTAGACAAAATCGTCTATTTATCCAAACCTAGTTCTTGCCTCAACGGAAGGTCTCTATTTGAGTGGCGGCTCCAATATTTGGAATTGATGGTTTTCATTTTTGTCGCTACAGTTGTGCGTCCAGACTTCAAGTCTTTTTCTTCCCAAGAATCAATGCGATGTGGGAAATCACTTTCAAAATGAATCACTAATTCTCTGGCAAGATTTGGATAGTTGATTGTGTATGATCGCATGCCATTTTCAGCATCAGATATGGACATAGTTGCTTGATAAGATTTGGTATCAACATGATTCAAACGCAGATAAAAGAACGAAGGGATAACTTGATGATTTCCTGTTGGTAAGTCATCTGGATTGATACGAATCATACTGAAGAGATCATCCTCCAGAATGTTTTTATGTAAACTCTCATTGCCAGACTCACCTTCGAAATAAGAATCTATTGAAATTTCAAAATTGCGTTTGTTGGTCATTTCCATGTACGTATGTCCACACCACTCTTGCGAAGAAGAACTGATCTTCAGAGAGTGCTCGCCATCTTCAACAGGGAAAAATGTACTGTTCATCATCGAATACGGATAGATGCCAGTGTTGAATTTCTTGGTATAGTTCAACTTTAAGACAGATACATTTTTATCGTTATGATTGTCCGCTTTGGTATTAGATGATTTTGAGAATGGCTCTGTGACAAATACCAGCACTGCAGTCCCATCATGAATCTCTCCATATCGATCTTGCTTTAAATTAAAACTTGTAATCTCTGCTTCACCGGCATACCAATAATCAGCAAATTGCTTTTTATTTTTTGGCTTAACGCTTTGACCATCAATCACAGGACTACTACACATGAGGAATAATGTGGACAAGGCTATATAGAGTAAATTCATAATTGCTTTTTTAGTATAACGAGTTTAAGGGTTTGAAGTTGCAAAACCAGTATTGAAGTACCAGACATTTATTGTCTCATTCGTCAAAACGACTAATTTCATTCATTGA
>CAYVFU010000126.1:2174-9365 GCA_964450495.1 uncultured Saprospiraceae bacterium
ATTCAACATTAATTACTCTAACTCTTCATAACACCCATCCTCAAATGCCGGCATACAAAAACATAAAAAAATTAAATCTTCTGTTCCCGTATTTGTAATTCGCTGTGGCATGTCAGCAGGTATTCTTACCACATCATTCTTAGCAACAGTACGTATAAAATCTTCTCCTAACTCGACTTGCCCTTCGCCGGATATGACATAATAGACTTCAGAGGTGCCTTTTAATCTGTGCCAAGCAGTGGTGACTCCGGCTTCGACACGAGCTCTTGCTAATGACTGGGAGCGGTCATCAGATTCATTTAATAATTCAAGAATGTGGCAGCGTTCTTCGGTAAAAAACTCTTCCTCGAGAATAGTATGTTTGATACGTCTTTCCATAACCATGCGGGATTATGGCTTTACCTTTTTAATACCAGGTTGTAACAATTCAAAACCTTCTTCTTCTTTTTTAAGCTTGACAAAGTCGCGCACATCTTCCAGCAATTGTTTTGCGTCGTAGATGATGCCATCCTTGATTGTATATCTGACACCTCCAACGCGAACGACTTCATTGTCTTCGGTCAATTTGATTGCTCCAGTACCATACAACACTTTTAAATTTTGCAATGGATTTTCATCGATGACAAGTATATCTGCTTTTTTACCAATTTCTATACTGCCAATTTCATCATCTGCACCAAGCGCCTCTGCCCCTGCAAGTGTGGCTGATCGAATGACCTCCAATGGATGAAACCCAGCTTCACGCAATAATTCCAATTCGCGGATATAGCCAAAGCCATACAGCTGAAAAATAAATCCAGAATCAGAACCTGCAGTTACTCGACCTCCTCTATTTTTATATTCGTTGACAAATGTCATCCACAGGTTATAGTTTTGTCTCCAATCCACTTCCTCTTCCGTTCCCCAAAAATGCCAGTAAGAACCGTGTGATATTTTACTTGGTTGATAAAATCGCCAGAGGCTAGGAATCGTATAGTCTTCATGCCATTCTGCACGACGAGCTCTCATTAAATCTCGGCTTGCTTCATAAATATTAAAGGTTGGATCAAGCGTAAAGTCAAGCGCTAACAATTCTTCCATGACTTGATTCCATCGTAGTGAATGTGGTTTGGCAGCCTGATTCCACAAACGACCCGCTTCGCCAAATCTGTGCTGTTCATTTTGATAATTATAATCTAATGGATAATTCTGAATCGTTTGGTTTTCGAACAATGCTTCTGGCAATCCATACCAATGTTCCATAGAGGTTAAGCCAGCATAGGCAGAATTGAGAACATTCCATCTGCCGACTTCTAATTGGGCATGGTGACAAGCTGACCGCAAGCCTAATTTTTTATTTTCGTCAAGTGCTGGTTCAAATAATTTTGGTGGTAAGCCAAAAAATTTAATGCCATCTGCACCTTTTGCAGCATTGTCTCTCACCCACTGCCGAGCTTGCTCTGGCGTACTTATGGGGTCATACGAACCAGCACCAAAGGCAGTATACGCGAAAATTCGAGGCGCTGTGATTTTACCTTCTGCACCCAATTTTTTATGTTTTAATACCCAGTCCAATCCATTGCCGCAAGACGGATCTCTAATTGTTGTAATGCCATGACCCATCCATAATTTAAATACATATTCTGCATCAGCACCTTGCCATCTGCCTCCGATGTGTCCATGCATATCTACAAAGCCTGGTAAAATATACTTGCCTTCGGCATCTATTTCATGGCCTCCTTCTTTCAGTTTTGGCCGTTTGGTCGAATCTATTTCCACACCAGGATAGCCAACCGTTTTGATGTCCACAATCATGTTGTTTTCAATTACCACATCAACGGGACCTATCGGGGGCGCACCTGTAGAATTAATCATGGTGGCTCCTCTAATGATCAATTGTGGAAATGGCCCTTCTCCTTCAGAAATGATTGGTGATTCGGCAACCGGACCTTGGCAAATAACAGCAAATGTCAATAGAAATTGGATCGTAAGACTTAAAAGAAATTTCATATTAGGAAGATACGAAAAAGTTGGAGTTGGAAGTTTGGTTATTGGTATGTTCGCAATGCTCATAGTTGGATGGGCTGATGTAAATGTTAATTACAATTCCTTTAAAAATTAGATCTTGAATAACTACCCCGTCCGCTTATTGGCGTCTACTCCTCCTTGGAGGGGAATTTTATCTGTTTGTTAGAAAAGAGCCTAATCACTATACGAGGTAGCAAATTCTCCTCCCTAGGGATCCATAAGTGGAGTGGTCCCAAAGTACAGTGGCAACGAGTTGGTACCAAGTGAGTACGCAAACGCTTCAATTAGTGAATTCAACAATTCTTCAAAGGTGAGTTCGCAAGTACCCGACCAGAGAGCGATTCAAACACCCTAAAAGTGAAGTTCTGCGAACCTCCCAAAAGCGAAGCTTTCTTCTTAAATTGCCCTATGATTAAAAATCTCATATTCGACTATGGTGGGGTCCTCATGGATCTTGATTTTAAGAAAACAATCAAAGCATTAGCTATAGCATTAAAGGTTGACTTTAAAGACAGCACCTATAGGGATTGGTTTTTGGAATTATTTATAGCCTATGAAAAGAATGCCGTTACAGATCAGCAATTTTTGTATAAATTAAGAGCCAATTCTACGGAAAATCCTTCTGATGAATCTCTGGAGCATGCTTGGAATGCGATGATGCTTTCTATTAAAAAAGAACGATTTGATATGTTGCTGGAACTTAGGCAGGAGTACCGCGTTTATTTACTGAGTAATACAAATGGAATTCACTACAAACAGATGTTGAAAATGGTGGAATTGCTTTTTGGAAATGCATCGTTGGAAGCCTATTTTGATAAACAGTATTATTCTCATTTAATGAATATGCGTAAGCCAGATAAAGAGATCTTTGACTTTATTTGTGAGGAAAATGATCTGGATAAACAACAAACATTATTTATTGATGATCTCCCATTTAATGTCGAAGGTGCGATCGAAGCGGGACTGCACTCTGTACAACATGATCAACAAGCAGAAATTACAGAACACATCCAAGCCTATATCCACGCTATCAATAGCAAGCTAAAATGATGAACCCAGTTGCCTTAGAGAAACTAAGGAAATATTGTGCATATCAAGATCGCTGCCATAAAGAGGTCAGGACTAAATTATTAAAGTTGGAGGTCTATGGTGAGGATTTAGAAGAAGTCATGACTCATTTAATCGCAGAAGATTTTTTAAACGAAGAGCGTTTTGCACGATCGTATACCAGAGGAAAATTCAGAATGAAACGGTGGGGTAGAATTAAAATTAAAAATGAATTAAAAAAGAGACAGATTTCGGATTATTGTATCCGTAAAGGAATGGAAGAAATAGAGGACGAAGCCTACGACGAGACCATTCAATATTTGATTAAAAAACATACACTGTTTCCAAAAGCGGACAATCCAATGCACAAGAAAAAAATAATTGAATCAATCCAACGCAAAGGATTTGAATATGAGTTTATCAATAAAGCATTTATACATATTACCCCTAATAAATCATGAGAGTACTGCTACTTAGTTTTGTATTGCTTTTATTCTCCTGCAAAGTACAGCAAGAGCAAGCAGTTGCAGAAGAATTCCCACAAGTCCAAAGCGCTCTTGACATACTTGTCAGTGAAAACAATATCCCTGGATTAAATGTGTCTTTTTACAAAGACAAGCGGTTATCAAATTTTAGTACTGGCTTTTCAGATGTGATTGAGCAAAGGTATTTAACTGCGGACCATAAATTGTTGTCTGGAAGTATTGGTAAAACCTATTTGGTTCCTTTAATTGATAAGTTGATTAAAATGGAAAAACTCCAACTAAGTGATCGGCTTATTGATTATCTGAGTGACATTAACTGGATATCTAGAATTCCTAATATTGAAGACATTACCATTCGACAATTATTATCGCACACCTCAGGACTGCCTCGATGGGTAATGGATGAAGACGTATGGAAGCAAGCCAGTGTACAGCCGGATAAAATCTGGAGCTACGAAGACAGAATGAGGTTTATTTTTGACACAGATGCCATACATGCAGCAGGCGAGTCTTGGGCTTATTCCGATACGAATTATTTGTTCTTGGGGATGCTGATAGAAAAACTCTTTGATCGTCCATATTACGATATAATAAAATCAGAAGTGTTGAATCCATTAGGACTAATAAACACGATTCCTTCTGATCAGCGAAAAATTCATAATCTCACACAAGCCTATTCCGAATTGCCAGAAACATTTTATATTCCTAACGAAGTCATCGGTAAACAAGGGTATGTGTTTAATCCGCAACTGGAATGGACTGGTGGTGGCATGGCATCAACGACAGGTGATTTGGCCACATGGTGTCATCATTATTATACAGGCAATAGTATTTCTGAAAACATGAAGCAAGAAATAATTGCTGTAACCGAACATGGAGAAAAATGCTTTGGCGATCATTCTTATGGAATGGGAAGTTTTGTCTATAATACTAAGTTTGGAAAAGCCTATGGACACACTGGTTTTATGCCAGGTTTTAATTCTATTATGATTTATTATCCAACTGACAAGATTGCAATAGCCGTTCAAGCCAATTGCGATTATGCTTCTAGAAATATGTCTTTGGTGAACTATACGGAGCGAATATTGGAAGCAGTGAATGTAACCATCAGCCATTAGTAAACAGCTAAAAACTAGCTCTGCTTCAATCCAAAAATTCGATTATTTTTACAATTCAGTTTCCTCATCAATCGTATCAATGGCATTCAAATTAACCTCAAAATATAAACCCACTGGCGACCAGCCGCAAGCAATTGAAAAGCTCGTCAATGGATTGAATAATGATGACACGGCTCAAGTACTGCTTGGTGTCACGGGATCTGGTAAAACATTTACGATGGCCAATGTCATAGCTGAGGTCAATCGTCCTGTATTGGTGTTGACACACAACAAGACATTGACAGCCCAGTTGTATGCAGAGTTCACAGAATTTTTCCCAGACAATGCTGTCGAATATTTTGTGTCCTATTATGATTATTACCAGCCAGAAGCATACATCAGTTATTCCGATACCTACATCGAAAAGGATTTATCCATTAATGAACAGGTAGATAAATTGCGCCTTCGAGCGACTACCTCTTTACTGTCAGGCAGACGAGACATCATCATCGTGGCTAGTGTGTCTTGCATTTACGGAATGGGAAATCCGGAAGATTATAAAAGCAGTATCATTCGGATAGAGCAAGGACAAAAAATTACGAGAAATACATTTTTATATAGCTTGGTCAGCAGCCTCTATTCCAGATCAGAAATTGAATTAAAAAGAGGCACCTTCAGAGTAAAGGGAGATACCGTTGACATCAATTTGCCCTATCTGGATTATGGCTACCGCATTATTTTCTGGGGTGATGAAATCGAGAAAATAGAACAACTTGAAATAGAAACCGGAAAGCGGATTCAAGAGATAGAACACGCAGCGATCTTTCCAGCAAATTTATATGTGGCACCTAAAGATCGCCTGAAAGGTATCTTGCATAAAATCGAAGATGAGCTGCAAGAACACATCAAGTTTTTCGAAGGAGAAGGCCGCTATCTGGAAGCCAATCGAATTAAAGAACGCGTGACTTTTGATTTGGAAATGATGAGAGAACTCGGCTATTGCAACGGCATAGAAAACTACTCTCGATTTTTTGATGGACGTCGGCAAGGCACAAGACCATTCTGTTTACTGGATTATTTTCCTGATGATTATTTGATGATGATCGATGAAAGCCACGTGACTGTGCCGCAAGTGAGAGGCATGTGGGGAGGAGACAGAGCGCGAAAAATCAATTTGGTGAATTACGGCTTTCGCCTGCCATCAGCACTAGACAATCGTCCATTGAACTATAATGAATTTGAAGGCTTGATTAATCAGGTTGTTTTTGTCACAGCCACCCCTGGTGATTACGAATTGGAACAAACAGAAGGAGAAGTCGTCGAACAGATCGTCCGACCAACAGGACTGCTTGATCCACCTATTGATGTCAGACCAAGTTTGAATCAAATTGATGATTTGCTGGAAGAAATAAACAAGCGGATCGAAATCGACGAGCGCGTATTGGTGACAACCTTGACTAAGCGAATGGCAGAAGAATTGACCAAATATCTGGAGCGATTAAATGTCAAGGTGAGATACATCCACTCCGAAGTAGACACACTGGATCGTGTAGAGATCATCAGAGATTTACGTTTAGGTGAATTTGATGTATTGGTTGGCGTCAACCTATTGCGTGAAGGCTTGGATTTACCAGAAGTGTCCCTCGTAGCCATCCTAGACGCCGACAAAGAAGGCTTTTTAAGAAATGCCCGATCCTTAACACAGACATCAGGACGTGCCGCCAGAAACTCCAATGGCTTGGTGATTTTCTACGCCGATAAAATCACCGACAGTATGCAGATCACCATCGACGAAACCAACAGACGTCGAGCCATACAAAAAGCCTATAATGAAGAACACGGGATGACCCCCACCACCATATTTAAAACCAAAGAACAGATCCGAAACCAGAAGTCCGTCCTCGATGTCCGCGTCTCATCCAAGCCCGTCGCGTACATAGAACCAGAAGAGCGAGACCTTGCTGCCGATCCAGTCGTCAATTATATGTCCAGAGATCAACTGGAGACCATGATGGCCGAGACAGAACGTAAGATGAAAAAAGCTGCCAAAGAACTCGATTTTATTTCTGCCGCCCAATACCGAGATGAATTGTTTGCGTTGCGGAAGAAGGTCAAGTCTAGTTGATCTTGTTGAGGACGCCAAGAGGTCGGGAAACCAATGTCGTTCAGTTAAGCGCCAACGGTGCGCCATCAACAGCCACGTGCGTAGCGCGTGGCTGGAAATCTACGATAGACTTTTTGGCGCCTGTCAACCTTTGGTTGGGCATTTTTGACACAAAAATGATGATAAAAATATTTAATACGTCACATTATAAACTGATGAACAACAAATTATAACCATAGTCACGGTTTTTGAATCAAAAACGCGCGCCGATGGGGATCTCATTTCAATATCATCCCACGGCGTTACCGCCGCGGCTAGATATATTTCGCTTCTCCGAAGCTTTTAAATAAAGGTTCATTGCTTGCACAAAACGCCAAGAGGATAAAAAACCTTTGGCTCACTTTAAGAATGAAAAAGTGAACAAAAGGTCTCCCGACCTCTTTGTGTAATT
>CAYVFU010000126.1:9465-12068 GCA_964450495.1 uncultured Saprospiraceae bacterium
CTCACTTTAAGAATGAAAAAGTGAACAAAAGGTCTCCCGACCTCTTTGTGTAATTCAGGAGACTCCGCCAAGAGGATAAAAAACCTTTGGCTCACTTTAAGAATGAAAAAGTGAACAAAAGGTCTCCCGACCTCTTTGTGTAATTAGATAAATAAAATCCCGTGACATGACATATCAATAGCCTGGCAAAGGCACCTGATCACGTAAGAATACCGGAGCATGATATATAACTAGCCTGGCACAACGTGCCAGGTGTCGTCATTCAAATGATTCTGAAATTTGATGGCATTTTTGATAAAAATGATGACAAATTTCCTCCTCAAATGCCAATGCATTTTCCATACCATCTCTCCACCTAAATTGTTTGCTACCAATTTAATTGCTAATTTTCCCCCAAATAAGAAAAACACATTATGAGATCAGTTTGGAAAGGCCACATCAGGTTTTCTTTAGTCACCATTCCCATACAAGTATTTAATGCAGTAGAAACAAAACACGAAATCAGTTTCAATCAATTGCATAAGGAAGACCACGGCAGAGTAGGGTACAGCAAAGTATGCAAAACCTGCAACGAAAAAGTCGCCTATAAGGACATCGTTAAAGGCTTTGAGTACGAGCCAGACCAATACGTGGTGTTTGAAAAAGACGAGTTGGAATCCATCAAACTGAAAAGTACCAGAGCCATCGAAATCGAAGCCTTTGTCGATTTATCCGAAGTGCATCCTTCACGATTCGAAGCCGTCTATTATATCGGCCCCAATGGCGAGATTGCCAAAAAGACCTTCACCCTATTTTCTGAAGTGCTCCGTAAATCAAACAAAGCCGGTATCGGCAGAATCATCCTAAGAGATCGGGAAGATGTGGTGTTGATCACGCCAGAGAAGAATGGTATCGTGATGTATAAGCTGCGCTATCCAAGAGAATTGCGCAACATAGAAGATGTGCCAGATCTGGAGCCAGTAGAGATCGATGACAAGCAATTGGAATTAGCGAATACGTTGGTTGATTCTTTATCTACCACCTTTGATAAAGTGGATTTTGAAGATCGGTATCATGACGCCTTGATGGATTTGGTCCAGCAGAAAGTCGACGGCAAACAAATCATTACCGTTGCCGATACAGAAGAAGAAAAACCAGTTGTCGATATCATGGAAGCATTAAAGGCAAGTATCGAAGATGCCAAACGTAAAAAATCAGCATAAGTATGAAGTGGTTTGTATTATTTAATGCCGTATTAGAATTGGGTGCCGGGGTAGTCTTTTTATTTGCACCTTTTTTAATACCTGATGTTGATGCGGGTGATGCGAATGCCATGACCTTATGTCGTATGTATGGCGCAGCAGCATTTGCATTGGGCTGGTATGCCTTACTCGTCTTTCTAAATTTTAGGGAAGGGCCACTGCGCGGATGGTTAAAAGTATTTCCCGTGTTTCATCTGGGTGTCGCCCTTGCTAGTTTCCATGGCCTGCAAGCCGGGATTGAGAGCTTTGGAGGAGCCTTAGGCCTTCACGGTATATTGGGTCTGATCTGTTTAGTCCTGTTATTCACCAGAAAGAAAATGCCACTTTCGTAAAATTAAAATCTTTAGTCAAATGAAAAATCACCACTACAAACTCACAATTGAATGGACGGGCAATAAAGGCAGTGGCACATTTGACTACCGTTCCTACAGCCGTAATCACACCATCAAAATCCCGTCAAAGTCTGCAAAAATATTGGGCTCATCAGATTCCAGTTTTCGCGGTGACGCCACCCGATACAATCCCGAAGAATTGTTTTTGTCCAGTGTCTCTTCCTGCCACATGCTCTGGTATTTACATCTCTGTTCGGACAACAAGGTCATCGTCCACCAATATGAAGACCACGCCGAAGGCATCATGGAAGAATCCCCTGACGGCAGCGGCCAATTCAAACAAATCATTCTGCATCCGCAAATCGTCGTTACTGAAGCGTCGATGATCGAGAAAGCGATTGAGTTGCATCACAAAGCGAATAAGTTGTGCTTTATTGCTAACTCGTTGAATTTGGAGGTGGAGCATCGGCCGAGTGTGGTGGCGTTGTGAGTGTGGGTTTGCTTGTGCTTGGCTAGCTGGGATGAAGGATATTTAAAGTGTGAAAAGGAGGGACTTGATTTGATGGGTTACACCAATAAAGCGTAGTCATCGAAATATTAGCTTTTCGCCAAATAAGAAAACCAGCTCCGGAGGAGCGTCATATAACTAGAAACAACCTAGAAAAGATATCAGAGCTTCGGAGAAGCGACATATAGATTAATCAAAAATTACTCAACCCATAGCTTCGGAGTTCCAATGCGAACCTTGAAGGGGATCAATGGTTGTGTTAACTATGGGTTTTAACTCACAGAGGAATGAAGGGTTTCAATTATCTTAGCTATGGATTTTAACCCATAGTAGAATTAGATAAAATAGCTGAGCTTCTGAAAAGCGACATCAATCAGTCAAGGACTGTTTAGATGTTTTATAATAGTATAAATAAAAATTGATGACTGTCGACATTAGGCCACTGAACAAAAAGTTAAAAGCAGATTATTCATATCTGTTTGATAATATGATTCATAAAGAAAATCCAGAATGGTCAAAATG
>CAYVFU010000127.1:0-11901 GCA_964450495.1 uncultured Saprospiraceae bacterium
CCAATTATTAAGAATGAACAACTATGATAAAAATCTGCTTATTATTCCGACAGTTTTATTCCATTACAGTATAACTTTTCTTCATATTTGCACATGCCAAAAACAGCTCAAGAATATATAGACATAGTTGGTGCCAAAGAAAACAATCTCAAAGATGTCTCTCTCCAAATTCCTAGAAATCAATTGGTCGTCATAACTGGGATCAGCGGAAGTGGAAAATCTTCCTTGGCTTTCGATACTATATATGCTGAAGGACAACGGAGATATATTGAAACATTCTCTGCCTATGCGAGACAGTTTCTTGGCAAGATGGATCGTCCTGAAGTTGAGCAAATTACAGGCTTAAGTCCCGTTATCTCCATAGAACAAAAGACGACTGGATGGAATCCAAGATCGACTGTAGGTACTACAACAGAATTATATGATTTCCTTAGGCTCCTTTTTGCCAGAGCTAGTGATGCCTATAGTTTGGCCACAGGTAAAAAGATGATAAAATTTACAGAAGAACAATTACTGGCACATTTACTCAAAACATTTAATAAGAAAAAAATTGCCATACTTGCTCCTTTAGTCAGATCAAGAAAGGGACATTACAGAGAATTGTTTGAACAGACAAGAAAGAAAGGATACACTAAGGTCCGAGTTGATGGCAAAATAGTCGACCTGAGACCAGGCTTAAAAGTAGACAGATACAAGGTGCACGACATTGAAGTGGTTGTTGATAGAATAAAAGTTGCTCCTGACAAACTCGAACGATTGACAGCTTCTGTTGATACTGCTATGTCTCTAGGTAATGAGTTGATGATGGTCATAGATGTAGAAAAAGATGAAGTATTCCCATTCAGCAAAAAACTAATGTGTCCAGACACAGGAATCTCTTATGAAATCCCATCACCAAATAGTTTTTCCTTCAACTCTCCATACGGGACATGCAAGTCTTGTAAAGGACTAGGAAAGTCCCATGATGTGGATATGAAAAAAGTTATTCCAGATGACTCCAAAAGTATCAATGATGCAGGCATTGTTCCATTTGGTGAAGTGAGAGACAATCACACTTTTAAACAGTTAAGAGCAATTGCGAAAAAATATAAATTCACTTTTTCAACACCAATCAAAAAGATTCCTAAAAAGGCTTTAGAGCTTATTCTCCACGGTGGAGGTGAAAGCGTATCATCAGCTAGTAAATTTGCCAAACATGATTATGTCTATGATCTTGCAGATGCTGGTATTATCAACATGCTGTCTCATTGGTATAGGAACTCATCTTCAGACCGAATAAGACGATGGGCAGAAGACTTCATGACAGTTGTTACATGTACCAGCTGTGAAGGATATCGTTTACGAAAAGAGTCACTGCATTTTAAAATCGACGATACACATATTGGTGAATTGGCACAAATGGATTTGGACAAATTGTACGACTGGTTGCAAGGCTTAGAAAAACGAATGACTAAAAAACAAGCCACCATCGCCACAGAAGTATTGAAAGAAATACGATTACGTTTGGAATTTTTATTGGAAGTTGGTTTGGACTATCTTAGTCTAAATAGACCTTCACGAACATTGTCAGGTGGCGAGGCCCAGAGGACACGTCTCGCTACACAAATAGGTTCGCAATTGACTGGCATCACTTACATCATGGACGAACCAAGTATTGGGCTCCATCAAAGAGACAACCACAAATTAATCCAATCTCTGAAAAATTTATCAGAAATAGGCAACACGGTAATCGTCGTTGAGCATGATAAAGATATCATGTTAGCTTCTGATCATTTAATTGATCTTGGGCCTGGCGCAGGTAAGCACGGTGGAGAATTGGTGAACGCTGGAAAACCATCTTCATTTAAAAAAACCAAGGGGTTAACCGCATCTTATCTGGGGAATAAACTAAGAATTGAAATTCCAAAAAAACGAAGGAAAGGGAACGGTAAGTCGTTGTTATTAAAAGGAGCCACTGGCCATAATTTGCAGAATGTAGACCTTGAAATTCCTTTGGCCAAACTCACTTGTGTAACTGGCGTTTCCGGAAGTGGCAAGTCTTCTCTGATAAATCAAACCCTATACCCTATCCTACGGCAACATTTTTATAAAAGCGTTCAGAAACCATTACCATACAAATCCGTCAAGGGCTTAGATCACATCGACAAAGTCATCGAAATAGACCAATCGCCAATTGGCAGAACACCAAGGTCTAACCCAGCGACATATACAGGCATGTTTACACCGATCCGAAAATTATACACAGAATTGCCAGAGTCAAAAATTCGAGGTTATAAAATGGGTCGCTTTTCTTTTAACGTAAAAGGTGGACGCTGTGAAACCTGTGAAGGTGGAGGTCAACGTGTTATAGAAATGAACTTCCTCCCAGATGTTTATGTCGAATGTGAAACATGTCTGGGTAAACGATACAATAGAGAAACACTTGAAATATTATTTAAAGGGAAATCTATATCTGATGTTTTAGAAATGACTGTAGAAGAAGGTGTAGAATTCTTTAAAGCAATTCCTTCCATCTATCGGAAGTTAAAAACATTAAATGACGTAGGATTGGGTTACATAACTCTAGGACAGCAAGCAACTACTTTATCTGGTGGAGAAGCTCAAAGAGTAAAACTAGCTGAAGAACTGTCAAAAAAAGATACAGGACAGACGCTTTATATTCTAGATGAGCCCACTACTGGATTACACTTTGAAGATGTCAAACATTTAATTCACGTCTTAGATAGACTCACAGATAAGGGCAATACAATCATTGTCATTGAACACAACTTAGACATTATTAAGGTTGCTGATCACATTATTGATATTGGACCAGAAGGTGGTACTAAGGGTGGAAAAATTATAGCAACTGGAACACCAGAACAAATTGCTAGGAAAAAGAAAAGCTATACTGGCTATTATTTGAAAGATGAGTTAAAGTAACCCCATAGGCTTTAGTAAAAGAGGCTTTAGTAAAACCTATGAGGTACATTATATCTTATCCTAGGGGATAGAAAAACTGTTCTGAAACAATCTTTCCATCTTCCACACGATACACGCAAAGTTCTGGATCTTTCTTTCTTGGTGCCCCCTTCATTGTAATGTCCATAGCCATAGTACAGGAAAAATGGTCACCTGCTACGATAGGGTCACTTACCTCTATACCGTGAAATTCCTCCACCATCGAATTCCACATCTCGCCTTTTTGAGCGATTGCTTCCATCCCCTCTACTCGTTCTGGAAATCCTTCTTGACCAGGCATTTCGATACTTACCGCATTGGGTGAATATAATTCTGCAGTGGCTTTGTCCCATTGTCCTGTACGGCAATATTCAACTAATTTATTTGCTACTTCTTGAGTTGTCATAATTTATTGTTTTTGTAGTTAAAAATTTTGATCGTTTGAATTGGTAGACCTTATAAACTTAACTCTTATCTCACAATAAATCGTAGGATTCTTCTAAAATTTGGTATGAAAACAATCACCGCACGATCATAATCTTTGAAACAAAACTATCCGGATCATCAAAAATATTGGTTGTGCTGCTAAACACTAAATAAACACCAGTCGACACTTTCTCTCCTCGAAAATCTCTACCATCCCAGAGTGCTTGACCTCCAAATGAATTGGTCTCAAAAACAAGTTTACCATTGATGTCCGTAATCTTCACATTTACATCATTGGCTAAGCCTTTTATTCCTATAGGACCAGTATAATCTGGCGGCACAGGATTTGGAAAAGAGATCACGTTGGAACTATGTATTCTTCTCGCAGTAGTTGTTTTAGTTCTGTACACTTGCAACCCTCTATCGGAGCCAATCCACATATCGCCAGTGACTCCATCAAAAGTTAATTCAATGATGTTATCATCAAACAATGGGCTATTGTCACTTGTAAATCCCAGTTCTTGTTCATCACCACTGGCATTTTGTACGAAAATGCCATTATTTGTACCAAACCATTTTCGATTGGCACCATCAACTTCAATTGTGTTAATACTCACATCTGCAAGTAAAAATGCAGCAATACTGTCTTGTAAGACTCTGATGCGACGACCTGTACACTCTTCACTGAAAGGATCAGATCCACAGTCAAATATGACTGGCCCTTCACCAGTTGCTACCCAGACACTGCCTTCTAGATCTACTTCAATATCATTGATATCATTCGTAGTAAGCTCACTATTGCTTACGTTGATAAATTTAAACTGGTCATCTGTAGGATCCTCTATTCTGTCGCCATGATTGAATACTAAAACACCACCATTGTTACCAAAAACTGGAAACCACTTATTATCAAAATCATCAATAACAACATTTGTAAGACTTGTATTACTCCCAACATCAAAACTATGCCAGTTGCCCTCTGGTGTCAACACAGAAATTGGTTCTGGTGCACCAAAATTTGCAATCCATAAATTGTTATTTCTATCAAAGATCAGACCTGAAACTCGTTCTCTTTGTTCGTCACCTACTGCTCCTTGAAGAGTGGAATTGTTTTGATTATATACTTGAATCTCTTGGTTCTCTTCGTTGAATGCAACAAGGCCTGCCCAATAGGTGCCCATGTATACCACATCATTAATTGGATCAGGTTGGATCCGAAAAAAGTTTAAAATATCTTCATTCCTAAAAAAGGAGAATTCGAATTGATTGATGTTCGTCCAATCATTATTTTCAAAGATATAATTGCCATCTCTAGAAAAGGTATAGGTCAAATTATCACTTACTCCACCTGAAGCAACATAAATTGAATTATTCTTTATCTCTATATCAGAAATCTCTTCAGAAAATGGGGAATCAAATGCAAATTGTTGACAGCCACCACTTATACTTTCGTGAAATCTGATTAAATCCCATTCGTCTGCATACCAAATTCTACCATTTTCATCTTCGACACCGTAGATTGTGTTATTAATGCATCCATCTTCAATACGGGTCTCTTGACCAGAAGAATTAATTAATATGGTGTTGCTGGAATTTGCATCATTTCGTTGGCCAATAAGTAAATGTTCTCCGTCAGCACTAATGTAGGCAAATCTAAACCCTGTATCTGGTGCAAGTATTTTCTTGAATTGTTGATCGCTGTCTTCCATCCATAGTTCACCATCAAGGATTGCGTATATTCTACCATTAAATTTTGTGATATCAACAACCTCATAAACAGAAGGAAGGCCTTGTTCTGGCCCTAATAAATCCCAATTATTGAAGTCGCCCTCAAAGCCAGGTGACGATCTATCAAATACATAAAATCCATCGTCCGTTCCAGCATACATAATATTGTCTCTTGATGAAATGGCATTTATACGCAACGCCGTTGTTGTAAATCCAAATTCGGCATTTTGAGAGCGAATCTCCACTATACCGAATCCAACCGCAAGCAAAATACTTTCTTCATCCATCACATGTATATCGTAAATGCTTCGATCACCAGAAATATTTTGATTAGAAAGTATGTTAGGAAGATTAATGACTTGCTCATTTGTAAACAGATCTAAATTGCTATTGTCATATGCTATGATTAGTTGGTCGTTAAATCCATCATATTCAATTTGAGCAATACCAATATCACTTAATCCGTCTTGTTTGCTCAAAGTCTGTCTAGATAAATCTTCTTTGTCAATCGTAAAAATAGAGAGGTCAGTATTGAATATAATTTTCGTATCACTTTGAGTCACCCATCTTGAGTTCTGATATGGTAAATGATCTGTCCAGTCGCCAATAGCTCTTGTCGTCTGAGCAAAGCTCTTCATGCAACATAGAGAACATATTAAAAGGAGCATTCGCATAATGATCAACATAACAAAAAAATAAGGCTTTTGATTGTCCACCCGCCTAATTTCCTAAAGTCAGTCCTCATTAGCACAGACTTAGTGTCGTGAAAATGGAGATTTACAACATTAACATTATGACTATTAAATGAATTGTCAATGCAATGTGAATGCACATCTGTTTACTTGATTAGCCTTATAAAAGCAGATAGATTGAGCCAAAATTAGTGATTGGCCAATCAACTTTATTATTTAACCATTAAACAATTGATTTATGAAATCTTTATTCTACGTACTGCTTATCAGTTGCTCCATGTCTACATTTAGTCTAGCTCAAAATGCTACAACCGCCAAGACAACATCCATTCAATTTGAAGAACCAATTTTTAATTTTGGAGAAATTCAACAAGGTGAAAAAATTATGAATGTCTTCAAATTTATAAACACTGGAGAAGAACCATATTTGATCACTAACGCAAAAGGAAGCTGTGGCTGTACCGTTCCTAAGTATCCAAAGACAGCGATTATGCCAGGTGAAACTGGAGAAATTCATGTGCGCTTTGACTCCAAAGGAAAAAAAGGGGATCAATCAAAGCGAGTTACCCTTACAGGCAATACGGAGACATCGCATATCTATTTGACTATTAAGGGACAAATTGTAGAAGTCAGCGCACCTCTAAAACAAGAACAAGTAGTTGCTGAAAAACCTTCAAAAGTACAGCCATTCTTAAGTGATTATACGATCTCTGCAATGGAAGTTTTCCCTAATCCAACTAGTGATTTTTTACACATCAATCTCTCAGAAGCAGCTGGAAGTCAAGCCATTGTCAACATTTATGATTTTCAAGGTAAATTAATGACTAGTCAAATCATTCCTGAAGTCAATCAAGATGCAATCAAATTTTCTATTGCTGACTATCCTACTGGTAGTTATGTGGCATCTTTAAAAGTAGATGGCCACAACAGACTAGCAAAGCAATTTAAAGTCATTCAACCCTAGTTAACCCCAAATTAGCGCAACCTTACCTTTTGGTTTGGTTGTGCTTCCATTTTTCTTTCTCCCATATCGCATCATTCGAAAATAGAAAGTAGTAACTTTGATGATGCAAAATCGCGGAATAGCTTTCCTTCTAGTTGCGACACTGTCATTTGCCATTATGAATGTAATGGTCAAAGCGCTTAGTGATCTCCATTTCATGCAAATTGTATTTTTCAGAGCAGGAGGTACATTCCTACTTTTATTTCCATACATGGTTGTGAAGAAAGTCCCTCTCATTGGAGAAAACCCCAAATTACTTTTTCTAAGAGCCTCTGCAGGTCTGATCTCCTTAGCAACCTTCTTTTATGCCATTCAAATCTTGCCATTGGGATCAGCGATATCCATTAGATATGTAGGCCCCATATTCGGTGCAATTCTCGCCTATTATTTCTTAAAAGAAAAAGTAGTAGCAGCTCAATGGTTGAGTTTTATTATTGCCTTTAGTGGTGTGCTTATTATCAAAGGCTTTGATTTAAGGGTCAGTTATTTAGGGCTCTTTCTTGCACTTACTTCTGCTTTCTTTTTAGGAATTGTGTTTGTCTTGATCAGATACTTAGCGACAAGAGAACACTTTATGACTATTATCATTTACTTCATGGCATTTTCAGTGCTGGTGAGTTTGTTTTTTATTCATTATTGGCGAATGCCAATTGGCAATGAATGGCTATTTGTGATTTTTATAGGTATTTTTGGATTGATCGGACAGCTCTTTATGACTAAAGCATTTTCATTTGCTGAAGCTACAGTGCTTGCTCCATTCAAGTACATGGAAATTATTTACGCTTTAATCATGGGCTTCTTTTTCTTTGGTGAATCTTATTCGATGATTTCCCTTTTGGGAATGGTATTGATCGTCTCAGGAATGATTTGGAATGTACTGGCTAAAGCTAGATCTGCAAACAAAAAAAATCTTATCCCATCCGTAAAGAATTAGATCAGCAATTTTTCAACTCCTATTAAAGCCTACACTATGTTCCTAATGGATAGAGAGTTTCAGAATAGAAATTAGCAAACATTAATTTGTGTATAAAACGTGCAAAAAGAATGGAGACATTTTAGCTCAAATACGTTTTCCAATTTTACATTTGCGCGCTTATGCCAAAAGTAATTGTATTTGGATTATACGAACATCCAGATCTTAAAATATCATTGCCTTCAGCTGTTGTTGCAGAGAAGGATAAAGAGGGAAAGCTTGGTCAAAAGATCAAGAAGGCTACACCTGATGTAGTCAGTAGTTTTCATTCGTTAAGTTTATCTGAGCCAGAAACGAAATGTCTAGGTATAATTGAAGACTTGTCTGATGACTCCCTCACTTCACGATTTGTAAAATCAAAACGATCGTCTTTAAAAAAACAATGGAAAGACGCGACCATTAAAAAGTCAATCATATCTGCCATCGATAAGCAGATGAACGAATTCTTCCAATTATGTTCAGCACATAATCTTCTATTCTGCACGCACTTTGATACTAAGACCTCACTTGAGCATTTTCTACTGCGCTATGACACAATTGATTTTAAGCCAAATCTCCATTTTAAAAAGATAAATGAAGGTATCGAATACAAACTGCTATTGACAATTGGCGACGAGACTTACTCGCCTAAAGAACACAACTGTCAGATTGTCTGTAATAATCCAGGATGGATCGTCTGGGGGAAAACGTTGACCAAACTAGAACTCCTAAATGGCAACAAACTAAAACCGTTTTTAACAAAATCGTCAATTAAAATTCCATCGAGAATGACGAAGGATTACATGGACAAATTTGTGAAAGAAATGATCCATAAAACGGACGTAACACTAGACGGTTTCGACTATAATGTTAATGATGCCATGCCAAAAACAGAGTTAAAAGCAAGAGAAGATTTTATTTCTGAATCTTGGCTGTTTGATTTGCTGGTTCATTATGGGAATGAAACTTTCCATTACTGGGCGAAGGAATCACAACGAACTAGATTAGATGTATCTGGTGATGATGTCTCATTTGGGGTCACAAAACGAGACTCCAATTTTGAATCAAGCATCATTGAACAACTTAATGCAAAAGGGCTAGAATTAGATAAAACCAAACGATTACAATTATCATCGCCGTCCGAAGATCCATTTGCAGTATTGTATTGGATGATTGAACATAAAAAAGAATTAGAAAAGCTGGGAATAAATGTCTCTCTCCCTGAAATAAATAAACACTCATTATCTATTCACAAACCTACAATTGAATTATCTACCGTTGAGGAAAATGACTGGTTTGATGTAAAGGCCGTTATTACCATTGGAACAGAAACAGTCCGGTTTGCAGATTTGATCAGCAACATAAAAGCTGGAAATCGGTTATTTGAAATGGAAAATGGGGAAACTTTTATAATTCCAGAAGAATGGATGACAAAATACTCTAGCCTTTCTCGGTGGGCAAAAGTTTCAGACGATAAAGTGAGTATTTTAAAAAGCCAGTACACGATTCTTGAAGAAGAAAAGAAAGACAACAATTCCACCAGGCTTTATGATCAAGTGAAAGAGTTACAAACTTTTGAGCCATCAAGTAAGCTTAAAGCGTCATTGCGGCCATATCAAGTAGAGGGAGCTGGATGGTTAGTCAACCACAAAGAACATGGGTTGGGCTGTTGCCTTGCTGATGATATGGGTCTTGGTAAAACGTTACAAACAATAGCAGCACTGCTTCACGAAAAAGAACAGCCTGTTAAAGCAGAAGCTGAACTATCTATTACAAACCAAACACAACTTAATTTATTCGCTACAGAGTTAGAAGACACCATTCAGCCATTACGCACATTGATTGTAATGCCGGCCTCTTTGATTTTTAATTGGGAATTTGAGTTACGTAAATTTGCTCCACAGTTATTTGTCTATAAACATATAGGACCTCAACGCAAAAAAAAGATACTAGAAATAAAAGTCCACGATGTTATTTTGTCTAGCTACCAAACTGTACTCAGAGATATCGAATTATTGAAAAAAATAGAGTGGCGATATATAGTCTTGGACGAATCACAATACATTAAGAATCCAGCTTCCAAAATATTTCAGGCAATCCAGGAATTACATACCGACTATAAAATAAGTTTATCAGGAACACCAATAGAAAATTCGTTATCAGATTTGTGGGCTCAAATGCAGTTTATTAATCCTGATATACTCGGTACTTTTAAATTCTTTAAAAAACATTTTCAAACGCCAATTCAAAAAGACAATGACGAATCCCTTATTGATGAATTGAAAAAATTAACTGGTCCCTACATTTTACGAAGAACAAAAACAGAAGTATTAAAAGACCTTCCTGAAAAAACAGAGCAATACGTCTTTTGCGAAATGTCAGCAAAACAAAAGACAACGTATGAGACTGAAAAAAATGCTACAAGAAATTTAATTTTAGATTCCAACTTAAATGATCCTCAGACAAAAATGCAAGTGCTTAGTTCCTTGTTAAAGCTGAGGCAAATTGCAAATCATCCAACATTATGTGATGAAGAATATAAAGGTGAGTCAGGTAAATTTGATAACATAAAAGAGTCGCTACTAAAGCTCCATAAATCTGGCCAAAAGGCACTGTTGTTCAGTTCGTTTACCTCACACCTTGACTTGTTTGCAGACTGGTTAAAAGAAGCCTCCATTCCATTTGTCACCTTGACTGGAAAGAGCACCCAAAAACAACGTCAAAAAGCAGTAAAACAATTTCAAGAATCTGAGGACATTCCCTTTTTTCTAATCTCTATAAAAGCTGGAGGTACTGGATTAAATTTGACCGCTGCACATTATGTCTTTATTCTTGACCCTTGGTGGAATCCATTTATCGAAGAGCAAGCAATCGCCAGAGCACACAGAATAGGGCTTAACCATTCTCTTCATGTCCAGAAGTATATTAGCAAAGATACCATCGAAGAAAAAATCATGACCCTTCAGCAAAAGAAAAAGGCATTGGCTGAAGAGATCATTTCGACATCAGAGGCACTGGTTTGGAATAAGCAAGAATTAGACTTTTTGCTCAGTTAGTTAAATAATTATGAGCTTGGTAAGTAAAAGATTAAAGAAAAAGGGTGATGTAAGATGTCGGAAAAAGTAGGCTGTTGATGTATTAGTTTAGGCTAACCACATCTGTAGTATCCCAGAAAAAATAAACCTGTCCTTTGTCAAAATCAAAAAGCATTTTTGAGGCATTAATGGTAGATAAACTCAATATACCATCAAAAGATATTTCGTCTTGGAATTTGCTAAGATCAGTATACATAAATGAGAACTGATCAATCGAAACATTTGCCAGGTTTATATTGTCGAGTGTAAAATCATTCGTAGAAGTCTTTCCATTTGATTGTTGCATAGCATCGAAACGTTTCTTGAACTGTTGATCAAGCACACTAATGTTGGCACCAGAATCCAAGAGCATCGTCAACTTTTCACCTTGTATCTCGATGGTAACAAAAGACTGATTTTGGTAATTGGAAAACTTGGCTTTACTGACAGTATACTCAAATACATCCATCAGGTTTGCTGTTGATCGATTAGAGATAAAAGAGACCTTATTCAACTCATAATCGATGAGTACGCTATAGCCTACTGTTACCTCAGTCCCAATAACACCATCTATGAGCATGCCCAAAGCTTGTTCTATTGGTGTCATATCAAACTTAACTGCCTTAAGCTGTTCTTTTTTGATATTTCCGAAAGTAAATTCTTGGATCTCAGTTGATGAAGCACGTGCATTAAAATCGCTCGATTCAATATAGATATCACCTTCTTGGTTGCTTTCTTCGTTTAAAGCAATGAAAGAACACCCAGTATCAAGTATATAGTTGCCTTTTTTAGAATTGACAGTTGCCTCTAAGATGATCAAGCCATTAACAAGTGTAAAATCAACTGAAAAGTTATCTACAGGCGTATTGTTCGCAGCAAGTGTTGACCACAGTGAATTGAGTAAAACACTGATTATCAATATATAATATGTCGATTTTCTCTGGACCATCAGTCACTTGTTGTTACTAAGTTACATTTAATTTTACAATAAGTAAACCTTTGGGTAACAATTTGGTAACATTAAGTTAACATTGGAATTTAACATATATGTTCTATAACTGGCTAGAGGAGATACATTTACCACTA
>CAYVFU010000128.1:0-3285 GCA_964450495.1 uncultured Saprospiraceae bacterium
TGTAAATAAAATACATGTAATGTTAAAATATATATATGTAATATGATTCTACATAATTTGTTTTTACAAAGTATTCAAATTAATATAAAGATTTTTAGAGTTTCACTAATAAAAAGAGCCACCGCAATACGAGATTGCGATGGCTCAGCAAGAAAAATCTGAATCTAATTCTTAGTTACTATTATCTGGTAACAATTATTCTTTTTGCAGTTTGCTCATTATTGTCATCAATAACTTGGAGTGTATACATTCCAGTTTGTAAATCTCTGACGTTAAGTTTAGCAACTTCGTTATTGATATTATCTCTTGTCATGACAACTCTGCCTGTCGCATCAAATAGTTTCAAAGAAACCATTGAAGAACTCTCTACAAATAATATATCTGTAGTCGGATTAGGGTAGGCTGATACTTCCATGTCTTTGGCAGTATCTAATTCACCTTCAAGTGTGACAAGATTATCTGTATCTGATTTATAACTACTTCCAGCTAAGTTGGAACCATATCCAATTGTGACACAGTAATCTTCAACTTCACCAAATTCAAATTTGTCACAAGAATTATGTGCAACTGAACCCTTTTTCATGACAATTCTCATTCTGGTATTTCCATTCTTAGCATGTGCAGGTATAACGATTGTACCGGATAAAGTGTTTGTACCTGTTCCAGTAGCAATGTATTCACCTGAATCACTAAAGTCACCATCTTGGTTGTAGTCTATGTAGACACTCCAGTATACTGGATAACGTTGAACAGTTGAATATCCAGGAGTGAGTGCAAGGTGCGTCGCTGCACCAGCAGTTAATGGAGCACATCCAGTGAATTGACTGTAACCATTGTTATTACCTGTAGTATTATCTATAGGTCCAAAGACTACATTTTGTATCCAAGCTATACTGCTGTCATTACCATATGAAGGGCAGTAGCTTAGAGAAGATGAACCTGTATTTTGTGGTGCTGTAACATTAATGTCAAAAGAACAGTTAGCAACATTTCCACATGCATCTGTAGCTTGGTAAGAAATTGTATAACTACCAACTGTAAGAACAGAACCACTTGCAGGTCCTCCAGTTTGCACGACATTCATACAAGAAGCAGGAATCTCCATTATGTATTCAAGTGCTTTATTATTGTACTGATCGTTCCATTGACCATCAGCTAACAATTCAACATAGTCTTGGAAGTCTTGATAATTATTTGGTTGACCTGGGTACCAGTTATTATATGATAAACCAGAACCGTCTGCCCATTGGAATGTACCTTCTGTAGCATGGTCACTCAAGCCGATGTAGGCTGATTGTATTGTCAATAGATTAGCTAAGAATTCATTTTCCTGAGCATTATTGATGACTGCTAAATGACCACCATTTGCAACACTAGTCGCTTGTGCATCCTGCCACAATGCTGGATCATTAGAACAATAGTAGTGACTAGATCCTAAAGATCCCATGTAGATGAATCCTGCGATAGGAGCAGGTGTTCCACCACTGTTGCCATTACAATTGCTACAACATGTTGTTGCTTGAGGATCATTCCAAGTGACTACTGCACCTGCAGCTGAATTAACCTCTATGTTTTGATCAGGTATACAGTCTAATGTTATTCCACCACTCACCACAACATCAAAAGAACAAACCGCTGTCTCCCCACATCCGTCTGTAGCTGTGTACTCAATTGTCGTTGAGCCAGGGCTAAATACTGAACCCGGAGCAGGACCAGCTGTTTGAACAATACTGTTACATTTGATCTCTACAATGTACTCGAGTTTTACGTGGTTGTACTGATCATTCCATTGACCATTACTCAACATTTCACAGTAATCTTGATAATTCTGATAGTTATTAGGCTGACCTGGATACCAGTTAGTATATGTTACAGGTGTACCGTCAGTCCAGATGAAATCACCTTCAACAACTCCATCACTACAACCAATAAATGCTGATTGTATAGTTAAGATGTTAGCTAAGTATGCGTTTTCTTGGGCATTTTCAATAATTGCTAAATGTCCACCTACTGCTTGAGCATGAGCGTTAGCGTCTGGCCAAGTTGAAGGGTCCAAAGAACAGAAGTACTTACTTCCACCTAACTGACCCATGTATATGAATCCAGCCAATGAATCAACATCACAACTTGCAGAACAAGAGCTTGAGAAAGATGGGATATCCCATGTTACGTTACTTCCTGAATTACAGTCCACTACTATGTCGTCTGGGCAATCAGAAAACCCTGCACCTGAACCTGAGTTACAAACAACTGTGACTACAAATGAACATGAAATAACATTTCCACATGCATCTTGTGTTGAATAAGTTACTGTCGTAGGACCACATTGGAATGTAGAACCAGGGCTATGTGTTGATGTTAATGTATAACCGCCACATCCGCTTGATACAGTTGGTGGAGTCCAAGTAACATTTGTATTTGCCGTCGTTATATCAGCAGGACAATTAGTCAGTGCTGGAGCAGCAGTTTCATTCAATGTTATTGTTTGTGTACACGAAGAAGTCAAACTACCACTTCCAGCAGTCCAAGTTCTTTGTATTTCCTGTCCACCTGTGCAAGCAAATGTTTGTAATGTCACATCTGAGAAACTAACAGCAGGAGCAGAACAACCAGCACCATTATTTACAGCTGTAGCTTGACCAGTTACAGTTGGATCAAGACTTGTGCTAGGACAAGAACTGAAATTTGCAGGACAAGTAATAGACGGAGCAGTATTACAAGTAGGCGCACATTCTACAGTTACGTTAAATGAACAAGAAGTCACTCGATCACAATTGTCAATTGCGGTATATGTAACCGTAGTAGTTCCACAAGGGAATGTATCACCTGAGTTATGACTTGATGTGAAGCTTTTAATTCCACATCCATGAGTCGCTGTTGGTGCTGTCCAAGTAGCGATATTACTACCTATAGAGACTGTGATGTCAATAGGGCAATTTTGAATTTCAGCTAAATCACCTGTAAACGTTTCAATTATTGTCTGCTCACATGAAGAGCTCAAACCTGTATTAGGATCTTCTGCAGTCCAAGTTCTAGTTGTGGTAAATGCAGTAGCACAAGGTCGTTGCACTTGAACATCAGAAAATGTAAGAGTTGGATCGCTACACAAATCACTACCTGGAGTCGCAATAGCTTGACCTGCTGTTGCTGGATCAATTGGTTCTGCAGGACAGGTAGTAAAGTTACTTGGACAAGAAATTACTGGAGCATCTGTACAGCTTTCAGTACATGTCACAGTAAATGAACAACTTGATGTATTTCCACAATTATCAGTTGCAGTATACA
>CAYVFU010000128.1:3385-11875 GCA_964450495.1 uncultured Saprospiraceae bacterium
GTCACAGTAAATGAACAACTTGATGTATTTCCACAATTATCAGTTGCAGTATACACTACTGTTGTTGTACCCATAGGTAATGTAGCGCCACTTGCATAGTTAGAAGTGAAGCTAGCTATACCACAATTGTCTGTTGCTACTGGAGCAGTCCAAGTAGGTGTACATGCTGCATTTGGCGCTAATTCTATATTTGCAGGACAACCTGATATTGTTGGATTCACATTGTCTTCAAGCGTAATTGTTTGGAAACAAACGCTTGTCAAACCAGTACCTGAACCAGTTGCAGTCCATGTTCTTCTAATTTGTTGTTGACCATTACAAGGACCATTTGATAGTACTTCATCTTGATAAGTAACACCTGGTATTTGACAGTGATCACCTGTTGCTTCTGCTGTAGCAGTTCCAGTAATTGACGGATCTATTGGAGAACCAATACAAGTAATGTAATCTTGAGGACATGTGATTGTAGGTGCTGTAGTACAAGTCTCTGTCACTAGCACTGTAAAAGAGCATGCTGTACTATTTCCACAAGCGTCTGTTGCTGTATAAGTTACTGTAGTGGTACCAGCAGGGAAAGTAGCACCTGGATTATAATTGCTTGTAAGATTAGGCTGACCACAATCATCAGTTGCAGTTGGAAGAGTCCAAGTTGCAGTATAGGTGTTGTCAGGTAATGTAATATTCGTTGGGCATCCAGTAAGCACTGGAGCTTGCGTATCTTGTAAAATTATCGTTTGGACACAGCTGCTAGTTAAACCTGAATTAGGTTCAGTTGCTGTCCATGTTCTATCTATTGTAATCTGGCCATTGCAAGGTCCAGAGCTAACTGTTGTATCTGCATATGTAATCGTTGCATTTTGGCAATTGCCAGTAGCATTTTGAGCTGTTGCTTGACCAGTATTCGCTGGATCTGTATTGTCTCCAATACAACCTGTATAATTTGCTGGGCAAGTAATCGTCGGAGCTGTCTGGCATCCTACATCACAAGTAACTGTAAATGAACAACTGGATTGATTTCCACATTGATCGGTTGCTGTGTACGTAACCGTAGTTGTCTGACCATCTGCAAATGTTTGTCCAGAATTGTGTGTAGAAGTGAATGAGTCAATTCCACAATCGTCATTTGCTACAGGTAATGACCAGCTAGCTGTACAAGTAGCACCAGATGTGATGACTATATTAGCTGGACAATTTGCAATTGTCGGAGCAGTGTCATCCTTAGCAGTAATTCTTTGAACACAAGTAGACGTTTGTCCATTTAATTGAGACGTTGCTATCCATGTTCTATCAAGTACAAATTCTCCTTTACAAGGGCCTTCTGAAACGGTGTTGTCAGAAAATGTTACTAGAGCGTCTCCACAAGAATCAGAACCTGCAGAAGTGGCAAAACCTGTCTCAGACCTTACAACCGGAGCAGCTATACAACCAACATAATCATCAGGACATGTTATTGGAGGAGCACCACAACAGCTTCCTTCAACTGTTACGTTGAAAGAGCAACTGATCGTGTTTCCGCAATTATCAGTCGCTGTATAGGTAACCGGTGTTGTACCTACACCAAATGAACTTCCACTAGGAATATCAGAAGTTAGTGAAGCGAGTCCGCAGTTATCTCCTGCACCTGCATCAGGCCATGAAATTGCAAAACAGTTTGTCTCTACTACGATATCATTTGGACAAGCAATTGTTGGTGCTTGTTCATCTTCAATAATAATTCGTTGTGTACAATCTGAAAATAACCAAGGATCTGTGTTACCAGGATAATTGGCAGTCCAGACTCTTTTGATCTCCACTTCACCTGCACAAACGCCTGGTATAGTTTCAATGTCTGTGAATGTTAATAACGGATTGGGACAGTCAGCATCTCCTGCTTGTGCTAAGGCTTCTCCAGTAATATTAGGAGTAGTAGCACTTCCAGGACATCCACGATATGTAGATGGGCACTGGATTGGCGGTGCTGTTTCGCACGTCATACTAACACTATTTTCTACATGAAAGGCAGAAGGAGCTCCTGTTGCAAATATTGTAATGCAACAACAGCAAAATAGAAAGGTAAGTATGAAGTTGCTTGTGATTAAGCTAGAGTAAATTTTCTTCATAACGAGTAATTTGATCGTAATTATTTTTTTAATGTCAAGAATCGTAAAAATTATAGGTCCAGATTCTTAGTTGGGTTTCATACAGCGTATTCGTCATATAGATGAATACGGCAATATGATGATCTGAAAAAGGGTTTACCCCTACTTTAGCAGATAAAAAATATTAGGATCAATTTTATTTACACATAAAATATTGGTTACGAGTCAGTTAGGGCTTGAAATTGGATTGTTAAAGTCTTTAAGGGGTTAAACTAAGGTGTGAAATGTAGCTGTGCTCAAGTATTGAAATATGGAAAACTGCTTATCAATAATCTGATACACAAAATCTTTTATAGTCCCTGCCCTGAACACAGATCATTATTCTTCTTCTTCTGAACTAAAGCTGCCTTCAATGCTTTGCTCAATTTTGTCTGCGAGTTGATCAGTTTTTTCCTTAATTGAATCAAATGTGTTCTTTACTTTTTCGTTGTCAAAAATGCGTTCTCCAGCTTCTTTAGTCTTTTCAATTGTTGATTCTGCAGCATCCTTTACTTTTTCTGAGAACTCTTTAATTTCGGGTCTATCCAGTACTTCTTCTGCTTTGTCTTTTGACTTTTGATAAATTTCTCCTGCCTTTTCTGCTGCTTGTCCAGTAAGGTCTTTCGCTTTATTTATTGTATTGGTAATTGACTCTCTTTCTATAACATCGTCTATGAAATCGAATGATTTGTCTACACTATCTATTGCGGTCTTTCCTGTTTTACCTATGATTTTGAGTATTTGCTTTAACATAGTGGGGTTGTTTTACTTAATTATCTAAATATATCCTGTGTAATTAAACGGAGTTATAGCTCTCATTTCTTCCTTAATAACTTCGTTTAGTTCCAAATCGTTTATAAATAGATGGATATCTTCTTTTTGAATTTGAGCTTTACCTCTTGTTAATTCTTTCAGAGCCTCATAAGGATTAGGGTACTTTTCTCGTCTCATAATGGTTTGGATAGCTTCTGCTACAACAGCCCAATTTGCATTCAAGTCTTTATCAATTGCCTCCTTGTTCAAAATCAACTTATCTAATCCTTTACGTATACTTTTGTAGGCAAGTAAAGAATGTCCTAATGGTACACCGACATTCCTTCCTACTGTACTGTCAGTCAAATCACGCTGCAACCTTGACACTGGAAGTTTATCTGATAAAAATCTGAGAATGGCATTTGCTAATTTTAGGTTGCCTTCAGCATTTTCAAAATCAATAGGATTTACTTTGTGAGGCATTGTAGAACTTCCAATTTCTCCTTTTTTAGTTTTTTGTTTGAAATATTCCATAGATATATATGACCAAATATCCATACACATGTCGATGAGAATCGTATTGATTCGAGCCAGTGAATCAAATACGTAAGACAATTCATCATAATGCGCAATTTGAGTAGTGAACTGACTTCTCTTAAGACCCAGAGAATCGACAAATTCATCTGCAAATTTTTTCCAGTCAACATTTGGAAAACTTACTTTATGCGCATTGAAATTACCAGTTGCTCCGCCAAATTTGCCATATAGTCTGTAGTCTTCAAGCTGTAAAAATTGTAATTCTAATCGTTCTCTAAAGACACTAAACTCCTTGCCGAGTGAGGTTGGTGAAGCTGGTTGACCGTGCGTCTTTGCTAACATTGGAATATCTCTAAACTCTTCAGCAAGATTTTCAATATCATTTATGACTTCTTTTAGAATGGGCTTGATAACATTCTGAATGCAATCTGCAAGCATCATTGGCAAAGATGTATTGTTAATGTCTTGGGAAGTTAAGCCGAAGTGGACAAACTCTAGAATATCTTCTTTACCGATTTCTTTTAATTTTTGTTTGACAAAATATTCTACAGCCTTAACGTCATGATTGGTTATTTTCTCAGTATCTTTTATCGTTTGGCCATCTTCAAGACTAAATTCCTTGTAGACTTTGTGCAGGGATTCTTTCTCAGTTTCTGTGAAAGGTGGTAAGTTTTTCAGATCGAGATCTGCCAGTTTTATGAGGTATAGGATTTCTACTTTAACTCTGTATTTTATTAAAGCAAATTCCGAAAAGTATGCAGCTAATTCTTTTGTTTTGGATGCATATCTGCCGTCGATTGGCGAAATGGCTTCTAACATAATTATTATTGGGCGGTTATATTTTTGATGAAATTATAGGTCTCTATTTGGGATTGAATTTTTAATTCTTCACTTTCTGTTTTGCGGTAAGCATTGCTCTGGGTTTCATCAATTATTCTAGCTTTTACATTATCGCTTAATTGAAGTTCCAGTAATTTGTGCACTGTTGATTTACATTTTTTGTCGTAGATAGGGAACATAGTTTCAATTCTGGCGTGTAAATTTCTATACATCCAATCTGCTGATGAACCAAAAGTTTTCTTTTCTCCAGCAGCATGAAAGACAAAAATTCTTGCGTGTTCGAGATAGCGGTCAACTATACTTATAACAGTTATATTTTCACTAATGTCTGGTATGCCTGCAACTAAAGAACAAATGCCACGAATGATCAATTTTACTTGTACACCAGCTTGACTAGCCACATAAAGTCTATTGATCATTTCTTTGTCTTGAAGGCTATTCATTTTTAAAATGATCTCCGCAGGTTTTCCTTTTTTAGCTTGAGCTATTTCAAAATCAACTAGCTCGTGTAATTTTTTGTTGAGATTAAACTGGCCAACTGCAAGATGATTAAATGGGATTTTAGGAGGTTCTTTAGTGTCAAGATAATTGAAAAGTCTTATGCATTCTTCACTTAAGTCTTGATTTGCAGTAAGCAAGCCTATGTCAGAATATAAGGTAGCAGTGCCTTCATGAAAATTTCCCGTACCCAGATACGTATAAATGACTTCCTTACCATTTTCAATTCTTATGACGTTGGCTAATTTAGAATGGACTTTCAAACCTGGCATAGAGTAATTGACTTCAACACCAGCCGCTTCTAATTTTTCTCCCCAGTCTAGATTTGCCTCTTCGTCAAATCTGGCTTTGACTTCTATAAATGAAGATACCTTCTTTCCATTTTTCACAGCTTTCATAAGGGCTCGCATTATCCTAGACTTAGAACCCACTCTGTATTGTATTATTTTAATTTCAGTTACAGCAGGGTCTACACAAGCATCTTCAAAAAACTTGATGACTGATTCAAAAGTGTGATATGGAACATGAACTAAATAATCCTTTTCCTTTATTTTATCAAAAATGGAGGATGCGTTTTCTAACTCCTTAAAAGGAATAGGAGATAGCTTTTTATCTTTCAAATGCTTGTAGCCAAAATCTGGGAAACTGAAGAAATCAAAGTTGTTGTGATATCTGCCTTCTGGTAAGAGATCATATTTTGTTAAATCTAGGACTTCTTTAAAGTATTCCAATAAGTGACTTGGGACTTCTCTATCAAAGACCAATCTTGATGCAACACCGACTTTTCTCTTTTTGAGACTCTTTCTTATTTTATTGACTAAGTTACCAGCATATTCATCATCTATATACAATTCAGCATCTCTAGTTACTTTAATAGAGTATGTATCTAAAATATTAAAACCAGGAAAAATACTTTGAATAGAATGACGAACTATATCATCTAACATAATGATGTCGTGTTCACCGTCTACTTGCGGTGGTAATTCTAAAAACCGTTTTACATGATTAGAAGGGATATTTACAATAGCATACTTAGGCAATTTTAACGGATCTTCCTTGTCTTCCATATGCAGGATGAGATACAAAGAACCGCTTTGCAAGAAGGGTTTGATTTTGTGTTTATCTAAGAAGACTGGTTGGACGAAAGGCAGTAGATTATCCATATAAAATTCTTCTATGAATGTCAGTTGCTTTTCATCTAAGCCTCTTCTTGTCAGTAAGTTGATTTTATGCTCTTTGAGTTGTGGGATGATTTGATTTTCAAATATGCTGCTATATTCTAAAAGTTGTTCATATATAATTTTAAGCAACTCCTTTAACACACTGCTTGATTTATAATCTAATTTCTTTCTACTTTTTTTACTGGCTCTCATCACATTTCTGTGATTGGCTATACGTACTCTAAAAAATTCTCCAAGATTAGAAGAGTAAATTGCTAAAAACTTGATTCTTTCCAATAATGGAACATTAGGATCTTTTGCTTCCTGTAGCACGCGATAATTAAAGGACAACCAACTTACATCTCTATGTATGTATGGAAGTTCATTGATCACATCAGTTTGGTCATTTTCTTGCTTCATATTTTTTCTAATACGTCTCTATAATTTTCTCTGATCAATTTGGTTATTTATAGCTTACAAAATTACATTTATTCAAAGACACTTTGGGCTAGTTCAGGCATTATTAAAACGAGAATATAGTATGCTTCTGTGTTCTTCCAGCATTTTTATGATATTTGTGCTTGAAAAATTAACAATGAGAAAAAATATAGCAGCAGGGAATTGGAAAATGAATCTGTCTTTTGATGAAGGACAAGCACTTGTCAAAGGTATTCATTCTTCCCAAGTAGAAGATGTGTTGACCATACTGGGCGTTCCCTTCCCATATTTATTAATGGCTAAGTCTATCTGTGAAGGAAATGATTCTGTAGCAATAGCTGCGCAGAATATGCATCACATGGAAAAAGGAGCTTACACTGGTGAAGTTTCTCCTCAAATGCTTACCTCTATTGGCATACAGTATGTGATTTTAGGACATTCAGAGAGACGAGAATACCAAAATGAAGACAATCAGTTACTTAAGCAAAAGGTCGATTTAGCGTTAGCTCATGATTTAATCCCAATATTTTGCTGTGGAGAGTCTTTGGCTATTCGGAAATCAGGAAATCACATTTCTTATGTGTGCAATCAATTGTCAGAAAGTTTATTTCATCTTGGAGCTAGCGATTTTGCAAAATTGATAATCGCATACGAACCAATCTGGGCGATAGGAACAGGTGAAACTGCATCTCCAGCCCAAGCTCAAGAAATGCATCATGCTCTTCGTAGCCACATAGCTGGACAATATTCTGACCAGGTTGCCGAAGGATGTTCCCTTTTATATGGTGGTAGTGTCAAACCTGCGAATGCTACAGAATTGTTTGGTCAGCCAGATGTTGACGGTGGTTTAGTAGGTGGCGCATCATTAAAGACCGTTGATTTTAATGAAATAAGAAATTCATTTTAGACAAGTAAGTGTTAAAACTGTAATAGGTATTGACTTTTATTTGAATCGTATTTAATAAACGTTAGAATTTCTTAAATTTAGTTTAAACATATTTATAATTAAAGGGGTTATTATGAAAGCCGAAATTTTAATTTCGAAGGCTTTCCAAAGTATCAAGTCGATTACTACTTCGATCGACACTTGACAGGTGCTTGAGGAATTAGCCAAACATCTAGTCTCTACATTAGGCTTTGCCAGTTGTAGCATATTTTGTATTAAACATGGAGTAGTGACTATAATGTCCACTCATGGCAATGAAGTTGATGAATTAGCTTCTGCAATAGTCTTAGACAATTACAAAGTTGCCACAATAGAAGCTAAAAGTATTTACGAGAATAGCGATCAAAGTAGTGCACACATATTAAGATCGTTGTTGCTTAAGCCAAATGAATACTATATTATTTATACCAAAGCTAAGCAAGGAGAAACTAGTATAGAAGAGAAGCGCAATGTCATTGATGTATTTGGGGCCATCATTTTTACTAAAATTGAGCATTACAAAATGAAGACGTTGTTAAGTCGAAGCAACGACAGAATGAAGTCACAAATAAAGTCTCAGCTTAATGAAATAAAAGCGGCAAACGAAGAACTAAAAAAGTCTACTGAGCTACTAAAGCAATTCAGATATTGTGTGTCGCATGACTTGCGCGAACCTATTCGCAATATTGTCACCTATAATTCGCTTGCAAAACGAGCTGTTAATAAGGGGACTTCACAAGAAAAGTTAGTTGAATTACTTAACGATTCACTTGCACAATCTCACCGTCTAGATAAAATGGTTGAGGAAATTAACCATTCTTTTACAGGAGATAAAAAGGTAATTATAGAAACTTTAATGATTGAACGAGTCTATGATGATGTGGTTAAAAATTTGAAATTGCTTATAGAGGAAAACTCTGCAAAAGTTATAGTCAAGAATAGTCTCGCTTTTGAAAGCTCATATGCATTATTAAAGATTATACTTCAAAATTTGATAAGTAACGCAATTTATTATAAAGCAATTGATAGAGATCCAATAATTAAAATTGATGTACGGTCGGAGGAGAATTATAACTTCATTCATGTAGAGGATAATGGAATTGGAATTGCCAAGAGTGATCTAGACCGCATTTTCTTACCGTATGAAAGAGGATATGTGAGTCGAAATGGCACAGGCTTAGGATTGGCAACATGTAAAAAATTGTGTGAATTTCTAAAAGCT
>CAYVFU010000129.1:0-11870 GCA_964450495.1 uncultured Saprospiraceae bacterium
AACTGTCGGAATAATAAGCAGATTTTTATCATAGTTGTTCATTCTTAATAATTGGATAGGTGCGAAGTTACGTGATCTTATAATGACGACTATTTATCTTGATTTAATAATTTTTGGATTTTCATCTCTATTGGTTCTGTACTGAGCTTTTCTCGATTGAGTCTATCCACAATTATCGGAAAAGAAAAGGGTGTATAAGATTTGGGTTTTGATAGTGTAAGTGACTGATTTTGAATAGTTTGAAGCGCATTTCTCAATCTGGCTTCTTCAAGTTGAAAAGTTAGTACCTCATCAAAAGTTTGAAGATAAAGTAAGTTGTCAGGATCATATTCTTTGAACACGTCAAACAGTAGGGAAGACGATGATTGAAGGTGTTTTTCTTTTTTCGACTGACCAGGAAATCCTTGAAAGATTAGGCCGGAGATTTTAGCTATATCCCGAAATTTTCGTCTGGCCATTTCAATCGCATTCAAACTAGACTGAATATCTTCAAAGAGATTTTTAGTATCAAAAAGTTCAGCTGTTATAATTTTGTCGACATCGATTTTTTGATCTGACAATAACTCAAAACCATAATCATTCATAGCTATGCTAAAACTGATTGGTATTTTATCTGCAATCCGCATGGCTAGCAATGCTGCAATCCCTTCATGCACAAATCTTCCTTCAAAAGGATACATGCAAAGATGAAAGCCTTCTCTTGTTTCAAAATATTCAACCAAAAATTGATCATCTTTTGGCAAGGAAGAAACTTCTCTTTGTTTTTCAAAAAGAGGACTTAGGACGTCAAGTTCAATTTCATCAATGACACCATCTGCATAGTTATACATTTTTCGCCTCAGTAATTTTGCAAGCATAGAAGACAAAGGCATTCGACCACCCATCCAACTTGGAATCCTCGTATTTTTTTTCTTGGATTTTCTAACATATGCGGTCATATCTTTAATGCGCATTAATTCCAATGGTCTTCCTGCAAACCAAAATGCCTCACCTGGTTTTATTTGGGAAATAAACCATTCTTCAATGGTGCCCACTTTTCTGCCACTCATATATTTTAACGTGATTGAGGAATCTCCAACAATTGTGCCTATAGATAATTTATGTCTTCTTGCTACATACTTATTTGCTGCAATATATCTTCCTTTATAAAAGACTACTCGCTGAAACTCATCATAGGCTTCTAAGCTGTTGCCACCTGTAACCATAAAATTAAGACACCATTGCCACTCTTCTTGAGTCATGCTTTCGAAGCAAAAAGTCTGTTTTACTTCTTCAAATATTTCTTGAGGATCAAAACCTTCTGACACCGCAAGTGTCATCAAATATTGAATCAAGACATCGAACGACCGAATAAATGGCAAACGTGGTTCCTGCACGCCTTCTGCAATGGCTGTACGTAAAGCTGCACCCTCGACAAGCTCTAAGGTGTGGGTAGGTACAAAATGTATTTTGCTTATCGCTCCAGGCTGGTGACCGCTCCTACCTGCACGTTGTACGAATCTAGATACGCCTTTGGGACTTCCGATTTGTATGATAGTTTCCACAGGTCTGAAATCAACTCCAAGATCGAGACTCGATGTACATACGACTGCCTTTAGTTTTTCTTCGTGCAAAGCATTTTCGACCCAATCTCTCAATTCTCTGCTTATAGAGCCATGATGCATAGCAATAATTCCTGCTAAATCAGGCTGTGCATCTAGTAACCGTTGATACCATATCTCGCACATTGATCTTGTATTAGTAAAGATTAATGTTGTTTTACTGTTCATCACTACAGGGATAATTTGATCAAGCATTTTAATACCTAAATGACCTGCCCATGGGAAAGTGTTAATTTCATTAGGGATGATAGATTCAACGGAAATTCTTTTTTCGACTTCAGATTTTACTATGATATAGCCTTCTTTCACTTTGGCTCCGAGAAGAACGTCTGCTGCTTCATCTAGATTTGCTATCGTTGCTGAGATTGCCCAAATTCTAATTTCAGGTGCTATTTTTAAAAAACGACTAATCGCAAGACATGTTTGGACGCCTCTTTTATTACCCATCAATTCATGCCATTCATCTACAACAACAGCTTTTAGATTTTCAAAGAAAGAAATGTAACCCTGTGAAGATAATAGTACATGTATGCTTTCAGGAGTAGTGATTAAAATTTCGGGTGGGTTTTCTTTTTGTTTTTGTCTTTCTGTAGTGGAAGTATCTCCTGATCGGATTCCGACTCGCCAATCGAGACCTAGACCTTTTATGGCTTCTTCAGTTGCAAATTTTATTTCTTTTGTAAGTGCTCGTATTGGAGAAATCCAAAGTGCTTGCAGTTTGCCCTTATTTTGTGATGTTGAATGAAGACCTTCAAGTAAAATGGGTACAATTAATGATAATGTTTTTCCACTTCCTGTGGGCGCATTAACTATGCCATTTTGTCCATCTAAATATGCATCCCAACTTTCTAATTGAAAAGGGAATGGATTCCAACCTTGCTTACTAAACCATTTAATTGCAGCTGCAGACTTTGATTCTGAAGTCATAAAGTCTATGATACAAAAAATGAGTAGAAGGGTAATGAATAGTTTTAAAAACTGTCAGAATTAAAGAAATCAGATTGGAACATATGCAGTTTCTTTAAAGCGCAAAAAGTTGGTGAGTATTAATTCTGATAAATTGAGTATTGTTGATTCGTCAATAGTTATTTCTTTAATTTAACTCAATTATAGTGTTGATTGTAATAATTTTACTTGATAGGTCATTGATCGTATCATTACTAATTAGTTCATAAGTAAAGCACATTCAAAGACTTAAAGTTACATTTGTGATCCTGCATAGTTGCAGCAAAAGACGACAGCTTTTCCGAACTTTTTGGGCCTTTTAGTCCCGCAAGTAAAGGCATACAATATGTATGTCTACTAAAATGTCGGAAAAGCCATGCGCATTTGCTGCAAACTTCAATGCATGGATCTGCTCAGTACTGGTGAGATGTACTAAATCACCTTGTCTATGACAATCGGTATGATCTTCAACCAGGAGCATTTCTACAAAATCGGGTTTTGAGACAGCCTCTATTGTATATACCAACGCAACTAGTGTCACAAGAAGAATCATAATCATAAGACGCATACCAAACGGGTTTATTCGTTTAGGATTCTATATTTATTATTCTATTCTGGAAAGTTTACAAGTAGCTGGGATGCTACTGTTTTAAGGATGAATCAAATGTAATACAAAATTTTACATATTACGAAAATGTGCAATATATTTTTCATATTTTTATTTTTAGATATACAATTGACACAGTTAAAGATGATTATTAAGAAATGTACGTTTCTTTAAATATGAAGCGTACACTCTTATTTTTAATTGCTATGGTTTTGGTCAGTCTTGTAAGCTGGTTTATAGGATATAAATCTTCCATTTTCAAGTCTCAAACTAAAGAGTCCTCACAAGTTGTTTTGCAAGAAATTAAGAAAGTAGCAAAATTAGTAACGACAGAAGCTCACTTTGCAGAAATTTACGATTATACCCATAGCTATGCCAATTGGCCATTTGAAAAAAAAGCATTGGTTAAAGTCAAAGCTAAAGCGCTAGTTGGTTACGATCTAGAAAATTCCACTATTACGATTGATGAAACCAATCAAAGAATCATTATTGATAACTTAGTGGACCCTTCATTGCTAGCTTTAGATCACGAATTGGCTTATTACGATCTCAAAGAAGGTTTCTTTAATACGTTTTCGGCCCAAGATCTTACGAAGATTAACGAAGATGCCAAACAATTTATAGAACAAAAAGTAATGCAAAGTGATGTCATCCAAACATCAGAAGAACAGAAGCAATTATTTATAGAATTACTGAGTACAAGTTTGCAAAAAATGGGATGGACACTTGAGTTTAAAGAAAGTTCCTTATTGAATTAAAAATTAAATTTTTAATCCAGTTTTATCCTCATTCAGACAAAAGAATTATATTAGATTTAACAATATGTTAGCTTAATCGAGTCCTGAGAAACTTGATTTTTCAAACTTTCACTTAATTTTTATTAAACATCTAAAACTGAGATCAGAACATATTTTAAATCAACCTAATATGAAGAATTTATTGCTATTGGCCTGTCTACTATTTCAAGTATGCTTGATTGGGCAAACAAACAAATTTAACAAACAATCGCCTACTACTACCCCTGATATGGCTAATACAAAAGACATGAGATGTAATACCATGCCTGCCTTGGAACACAGGATTCAAACGGATAAAGAATACAGGCTTTTCCAAAATGCTGCAATGTCAATAGAGTCATTTACAAACCAAACATTTATTCCGTGTGATGGGACAAATACCGTCGTAGTACCTGTGGCATTTCACTTTTCTCCAGGCGTTGTTGATTGTGGAGATCAAGCTTGCGTGTTGACTGAAGTGCAAGATCAGCTAGATGCTTTGAATCTTGCTTTTGGGGACAATACAGGTACTGTAAATGAAGCAGTTTGTCCGATGGCTTACCAAGATATGGATGGAAACAGTGTCGCATCTACTGGTACGTGTATAAGCTTTTGTCTTGCTGTTCCTCCTGGAGGTACAGCGGATGGTTTAGCTCCGGCAGACCCTCCAATCACAATCGGTGCTTTTAATGGAGGTTTTAATGCTGGTGGGAATGGTGCACCTGGATGGAATGGTATTTTAAATATATTCATAATTCAGGGAAATTGTCTTGGCGTTGCAGATGGAATTCCTGGACAAGCCAACGGTGATGGAGTTACTGTTTGCGCTGAAGCCTTTGGCGGGTTTGATCCATCTGCGTGTGGTGCTTTAGATACAAATGTTGATTTTGGCCTTGGAGCGACATTGGTACATGAAGTAGGTCATTATTTGGGTTTGTTTCACACACATGTTGATGGTGCCTTTGATTGTTCAATAGATAATGACGTAAATGCACCAGGACCATTTATGGTAAATGACACTCCTATTCAGCCTGACCCTACTTTTGGTTGTTTTACCACTTGTGAAGATGATCCTGTTTGCGCTGGTGTTACAAATGAACCAACAGCAAATTTCATGGCTTATTCAAATGATGCATGTATGTCAATGTTTACAGAGGACCAAGCAGCAGTAATGAATTTTTGGGCACGAGAATTATTTGATCCTGCAGCTAGTGTCTGCGGTGCTGATCAAAATCCAGTAGCGTTAGGAGCCTGTTCTATATCACCTTTATTCGGTCCTGCAGACGGATCAATCATTGATTTGTGTCTTGACAATGGGAATGAATTTGCCTTAATGGATATGAGTCTAAATGGACCGACAACTTATAATTGGACATTTGCAGTTACAAGTGGGGATTTAGTTTTAGGGTCAACTACTGATAATACACAAAATCCATCTTTGGTTTTTACTAGTGGAACATCTGGTACTATAGACGTAACTCTTGAAGTTTGTGATGCAAATAATGTTTGTACCTCACTTACTCAAACATATACATTCAATTTATTAACTGGCGATGATTGCCCAGACACCTGTGATTTTACATTGAATTTGACAGATTCGTTCGGAGATGGTTGGAATGGCGCAACAGTAGAGATATTTGAGAATGGTGCATCCGTAGGTGTATTTGGTACAGCCTTTACTACTGGGTCTACGGACGGTCCCTTTACGATTGCCTTTATGAACGGAGCATCTATTGATGTTGTGCAAACAAATGGTGGTTTCGCAGTAGAAGAAGGGTTTACTTTAGTTGACCCATTTGGTATTACTGTCGCAGAATTAATAGGAGGAAATCCAGTGATGCAAAATTTTACCGCTTCTTGTGTTCAAGCAACTTGTGACGACGGCATGCAAAATGGTGATGAAGCTGGAGTGGATTGCGGTGGATCTAATTGTCTCCCATGTCCTGCATGTATGGCTGGACTCGATGAAATAATTAATGAAAACTTTGATGCATGTGTGATGCCTGCTGGTTGGACAGTCACCGCTACTGATGGTGGTACTGCAGATATTACATTTAATGGTGGTCCTACAGATGTGCCTGGAGGTGGCGCATTTTCTCCTGATTTTTCTGGATGTATTGCAATTATAAATGATGATGCAAATAATGCGATTGGTGTTGGATGCATAGTTACACCAGTAATAGACTTATCTACAATTACAAGTGCTAATCTAACATTTGACTGGCATAATAATGATTTTGCAGGTCAGGGTGATTTTGTTGTCGAAATATTTGATGGTACAGCTTGGGTGCAAGTATTCATTGAAGAAGAAGATAATTTTGGTACTGACCAATTTATAGATCTATCAACCTTTACAAATGCTGATTTTCAGATTAGATTTTGTTACGATGACGAAGGTGGATTTGCTTGGGGTGCAGGAATTGATAATGTAGCAGTCTGTGGTGTATCAACGCCAATTTGTCCGACTGCAGTTATGCCTACAGACATTAGTGGAGGGTTTTGTGATGGATCAGAAACAAATATCTCTGCAACTGCAAGTGGCTTTGTCACTTATACATGGACATCATCTAACCCCAACGTAACCTTTGATGATCCAGCAGCTGCAAGTACCTCTGTTCAAATGCTGGCTCCAACACCATGTCAGATTGAAACTGCTGACATTAGCTTAGTTGCAGTATGTGATCTTGATGGTGTAGAATTGTTCAATGGTTTAGTTAGCACTGTTATGGTTTATCCAGCGCCGCCTGCAGATTTGACGACCCTTGTTGTTGCAAATCCTGATTCTTGTGGAGATCCGTTGTTGGTTGATCCAAACTGTGACGCTTTTGTCACACTTACACCTGATGCTGGTAATCCTACTTTCCCAGTATCAGTAGGGGATAGTGGCACAGCGGCTTATACTATAACATATGCATCACCAGCTGGTGCACCAGATTGTTGTCCATCTCCGATAGTAACGGGTGGAGAAGAGTTGATAATAGGAGGCGCAGCTGCAACTCAAAATACAGATGGTGATCTTGAATCAATAGGTGCTACAGGCGCATCAATGGTATGGACGTCGACTTCTTTAAATTTTGGTACAGTGCTTTGCGATTCCGGTTCATGCGGTCCTGGAGGTGGATCTGTAAACTATGGGGTTGCACCTAATAGTGGTAGTTGGCTAGCTTGGTTTGGAGGAATAGGAGCTCCTGAAACTGGAACTTTAGAAACACAAGTTGTCATTTCAGCTTGTGCTGGAGGTGTAGCCGAGTTGTCATTTGCATACGAAAATTCGAGTTGTGGTTCAGCAGCTGACTTTATAGAATTGCAAGTAGATGGTACAGTGCTGTGGTCAGATGATGCTGATCCAGCGACTTGTGATCCAATGGGTGTACCATCACTAATTACTGTAGATTTATCTGCATTTGCAGATGGCGCAAGCCATACTATTTTGTTTACTTCAATATCTGGTGATGGAGCTGTAGGCTCTAATTTTACAATTGATAATATCACTCTTGAGACGAGCGCATGTGTTATTGATATGGGAGAAGATTTATGCGTTGCAACAATTACTGGTGACTATGATTGTCAAGCTCCCGTCATAGAGGAAATACCAACTATGGGAGAATGGGGTCTGATTATATTAGGAATCATGTTCTTAATAGTGTCAGTTGTTGCGATTAGAGAGCAGAAGCAAGTATTTGAAAAGGCCTAATGTATAAAATATATAAATAGCTTTTAAAAGAGGATTATTCATTCGTGAGTAATCCTCTTTTTCTCTTTACAAGAAAATTACAGCTTACAAATAACACTTCTTATCCATCAAAATATCAAGTAACTATATTCTTCCAAATCAAATCCTTCAATTCACTGATACCTTGTTGGCTCACAGAAGAGAAAAATAATGTAGTGACATTTTTAGGGAGATCTTCTTGAAGCATCGATTTGAGTTCTTCATCGATTAAGTCAGATTTAGAAATTCCCAGTAATCTCGGTTTGTCCAATAACTCTGGATTGTACTTCTCTAATTCGTTTAAAAGTACCTCGTATTCTGACTTGATGTTGTCTGTATCTGAAGGGATTAAAAACAATAAAACAGCATTCCGTTCTATGTGCCTTAAAAAGCGAATGCCTAGTCCTTTACCGAGGTGTGCATCTTCAATGATTCCTGGAATGTCAGCCATGATGAATGACTGGTTGTCTCTATATGAAACAATACCTAGATTGGGAATCAGGGTTGTGAAAGGGTAGGCTCCGATTTTTGGTTTTGCTGCAGATATTGATGATAGTAATGTAGATTTTCCTGCATTCGGAAAACCGACAAGACCTACATCGGCTAGTACCTTCAGCTCAAGTATTTTCCACTCTTCCTTTCCTTCTTCTCCAGGCTGAGCATATTTTGGTGATCTGTTTGTAGAAGATTTAAAGTTGTTATTACCTAAGCCTCCTCTACCTCCTGCCACAAGGATTACTTCTTCTCCTTCATGGAGAATTTCGCATTGTATTTCTCCAGTCTCTGCATCTTTTACAATAGTACCAAGTGGTACGTCAAGAATTTTATCTTCACCGAATGCTCCAGATTTAAGATTGCCAGCGCCATTCTCGCCTACGCCAGCAATGACATGTTTTTGATATTTTAAAGAGAGCAATGTCCACAATTGCTTATTACCTTTCAAAATGATATGTCCTCCTCGACCACCATCTCCACCATCAGGTCCTCCCTTAGCACTTATGCGATCCCTTAAAAAATGAGCTGAACCTGCACCTCCTTTGCCTGATCTGCAACAGATTTTGACATAATCAACAAAATTTCGTTCACTCATTTAATCGAATTCAGATATAAACAAGACCGAACACAAAAATATGTATTCGATCTCTTTAAAAACAGTTCAGGGATATATTTTATAAAGCTTCAATCTCGGTACAAAGACGATTGAAGATTGTGTCAATGGACCCAATGCCATTTACTGTCTTAGATTTACTTTTTGAATCGTAAAATTTATAGACTGGAGAAGTTTCCTGTTTGTACACATTTATTCTATTTCGAATGATCGATTCATCGCTATCATCTGCTCTTCCAGATGTCTTTCCTCTTTCTAACAAACGACCTACAATTTCATCGTCATCAACCTCTAATGCTATTAGTGCTGCAACTGACTCATTTTTAGAACTTAAAAATTCATCCAGTGCTTCAGCTTGTGGTATCGTGCGAGGAAAGCCATCGAAAATAAATCCTTTGGCTTCAGAGGATTGATTTACTCTATTTTTAAGCATGCCTACGGTTACCTCATCAGGTACTAGTTCACCCTTAGCCATATATTCTTTAGCTTTTAGTCCGAGTGGTGTATCGTTACCCATTTCGTATCTGAATAAGTCTCCAGTTGAAATTTGGACCAACCCGTATTTTTCTTCTAATTGCTTTGCTTGCGTTCCTTTGCCAGATCCTGGAGGACCAAAAAGAATTATGTGTTTTCTCATTTGCTTGTCTTGACTCCCGAAGGTAAATATTTTGCTTAATATGTTTTTTATGAATGCGATCATTCTATGACATCTCTGACTGATGAAATTCTTGGCTTCCAATAGGAAGAGTGTAATATTTCATCTTTAACAACGCCTCTAGATGATGTACTATGCACTACCCAAAGTTCGTCGTCTGATTTATCAACCACTATACTAACGTGCACGACCTTACCTTTTGTTTCAAAAAAGACTAAATCTCCAGGTTTTGCATTTTTAATAGACTTGCGCGTACCTTGTGTTGCTTGATGATATGACGCACCTTTTACACTCAACCCTAGCTGGTTAAAAACATATGCTGTGAAACCTGAACAATCGAAACCCTTTGGCGTCTTACCACCATACACGTAATTGATACCTTGGTAAGTAAGAGCCTTATCAACTACTTTAGATCTTAATACATTTTTTGTTGACGCAGATATTATCTTTGCTGGTCTTGCTTTAGTTTTAGTTGCAGTCGAAGTCGAAGCAACTACCCTTGATCTTCTTTTTTGCTCCTTAAGAGCATTGTACTTTCTTGTTGATGCGCAGCTACTAAGTAGGAGTATTCCCAAAAAACAAATACTGATTATACGACAGGTAACAACTAATTGCTTCATAAAACATATTAATGATTTTATTAATGCAATAATTATTCCAGCCTTTTCGGTTTTGTAGACTATTCTGCAGGTTTCTCTGCATCGCCATCTTCTGCTCCAGCGTCGCCACCTTCTGCAGGAGCTTCTGCTCCATCTGAAGTAGCTAAATCATCATCTTCATCAGTCTTAAGAGCTCTTGGTACTTCTACTGAAGCAACAGGCGTATTCGGAGGACTTAGAATTTCTATGCCATCTCCAATTTCTAATTCGTTAATTCGAATAGCTTGACCTAGCATTACTCCTGAAATATCTGCGATGAGTTCATCCACAAGATGCTCTGGAGTTGCTTTGATCTTAACCTTTCTCATTGATTGGATAAGTTTCCCACCTTCTTTAACTCCTGGAGAGGTACCCTTAAATCTGATTGGAACTTCAACTTTTATTGGGTGTTTGTCAATTAATTTGACAAAGTCGATGTGCATGATCTGGTCTGTAACAGGGTGGAACTGTATGTCTTTAATGATCGCAGTATGAGTAGCGCCATCTATTTCTATACTCGCTAGCTTGAAGTTAGGAGTATAAATAAGTGACTTAACATCCTTGTGCGTCGTTGTAAAAATGTGGTTGCTATCTTTACCATAAAGAACGGCCGGTATTTTACCATTTTTACGAATTTGGTGATTCGCTCTTTTGCCAGTTTCAGTTCTTGGTTGAATAGTTACATTTACAGTCTCCATCTGTTTCTTATTTTTAAAGGAGTGCAAAGATACTTAAAACAACTACAAGTTCAAAATATGAATTGGGCTTTATTTTCCGACGAATAAGGCCGCTATAGACCTGTATTCATGGGTATTCCGGATAGCTCGGGCAAAAAGCTTGGAACTATCAAGGACTGTGATTTTTGAAGATTCCCGTTTTAAAGGAATCGTATCTGTGACAACAAGCTCTTTCAAAACGCTCTCTTCTATGTTCTCATAAGCAGATCCAGACAATACAGGATGCGTACAAAGGGCAGTCACGCTTTTAGCACCTTTCTCCATTAATGCCTCCGCGGCTTTGCACAAAGTACCTGCAGTATCTACTATATCATCAATGAGAATAACATCGGAGCCCTCAACTTCACCTATAACAGTAATCGCTGCTACTTCATTGGCAATTCTTCTTTCTTTATCACAAATGACGAGATCTTTTTCAAAAAATTTGGCGTAACTCCGTGCTCTTTTGACACCGCCTACATCAGGGGATGCAAATATCACATTATCTAAATTCCGACTCTTGAGAAACGGCATATAGATTGCTTCGCTTTTGAGGTGGTCCACTGGAACATTAAAAAAGCCTTGAATTTGATCTGCATGTAGATCCATTGTCATTATCCTATCTGCTCCAGTTGACTCCAGCAAAGTGGCGATTAATTTGGCAGATATAGGAACCCTAGGTTTGTCTTTTCTATCTTGACGAGCGTAACCAAAATATGGAATGACTGCCGTTATATATCCAGCAGAAGCTCTTTTTGCTGCATCAATCAAAAGCAATAACTCTAAAAGGTTATCAGCTGGCGCAAAAGTGCTTTGTATGAAAAATACATATGCTCCTCTCACACTTTCGTTTATGATTGGCTGCATTTCTCCATCCTTGAATTTCTTAACTTCAATATCACCCAAAGGGAAACCGTACTTATCAGCAATTTCTTCAGCGTGGCTTATGGAATTTGTTCCGGAAAAAAGTTTTATCTCAGGCATAGATTATTTGGACTCTTTCACTGTCAAAAGTAGTAAAATCCTAAGGGCTCTGTAAGTTCATGTAACAATTAATTAAATTTTATTTAATATGTTACTTCACGAAAATCAGATTGTATAGTGTTATACCT
>CAYVFU010000130.1:0-11864 GCA_964450495.1 uncultured Saprospiraceae bacterium
AAAAAAATTATACGACTAAGCACTCTGAATACTTATTGGATTGCACTCCTTTAAAGAAGCGAATTTGAATTGCTATTTAGCAAAGAGTGTTCTTGTTTTTAAAGCGGGCTATTTCTCTACGCTCGATGGCCTTAACTGATGTAGATTGAGGGATTCGCAAATTACTGACTGGCTGTACAAGCTTTAATGTAAAGTCAAGCTCCTATGTATTCATTCCCATATTTTCTTCGTAAGTTTTACCTAAGATTTCACTCAAATCTAAGCCATAACCATGAAGTACATTTTGATAGCTACCCTAACAATCCTTTCTTTAATACGTTGCAGTGGTCAAGCCCAACCCAATGTCGTCTTGATCTTAGCCGACGACCTAGGCTATGGTGATTTAGGATGTTATGGTCATAAGATTATATCTACGCCATACTTAGATCAATTGGCAAATGATGGAATCTCTTATACCCAAGCGTATAGTGCCTCTCCTTTATGCTCTCCATCAAGAGCTGCTTTATTGACTGGCCGTACGCCATATCGCACTGGCATCAAAAGTTGGATTCCTATAGGCCAGGAAATATATCTCCATAAAGAAGAACAAACAATTGCCTCTCTTTTAAAAGATAAGGGATATCAAACCTTTCTCAGTGGCAAGTGGCATCTGAATGGCGCATTGGACGATTCCAATCATCCGCAGCCGTCTGACCATGGATTTGATCGGTGGACTTCATTACATGCCTATGCACTTCCTAATCATAAGAATCCAAATAATGTCTACCGAGACGGCAGGCATTTAGTAAACTTGAAGGGATACACGGCTGATATATTTGCTGATCAAGCTTTAGCTTACCTTGATGAAAGGGATAAGGAGAAACCGTTTTTTCTTTATCTGTCGATGGCTGAGCCGCATTCTGAAATCGCAAGTCCCGAATCGTTTACTGATCGATACGCCGAATACACGTCTGGACAAATAAATCAGGATAGTTTATACGATCGAGGACCAGGAGAATATTACGCTAATGTGGAATACATGGACGATCAAATTGGCAAAGTATTACACTATCTCAAGGAGCAACATTTGGAAGAAAACACCATCGTTGTATTCATGAGTGACAATGGACCGGTGACCGACCAGTGGCGGTATTGGTATGAAGTCAATTTGTATGGAGATACTGGTGGCTTACGCGGGCGGAAAGCTGATTTGTTTGACGGGGGTATACGAGTGCCATTCATCATCAAATATCCCGGAAGCATAAAACCTCAGACTGTTAGCCATGAACCTGTGATTGCTTACGATATCATGCCAACCATTAGCAAGCTGATTCAGTTGGACGATTATATTGAAAATGAAATTGATGGAATCGACATTAGTCCAACTTGGAAAGGAGAAACTCTCTCCAGAGAAGAACCTTTGTTTTGGGCATTTCATACTCGAGAATACGATGAGCCCAATGGATACAATTATGCAGCTCGTCAAGGAGAATGGAAACTCATCGCCAACCCCGATACTGAGGCATATTTACTCTACAATCTATCGACTGATCCCAATGAAGTTAGAGACGTATCCAATAACCAACCTGAAATCGTGAAAGAATTAAGCTCTTTTGTCAATAATAAAATTAGGCAAATAGCAAACGATCCCATAAATCCACGAGGTGATGAGGAACGGATTGTAACTCTACTCTATACGAATGATATAGAAAGCGTCTACGACCCAATTGATGCTTATTGGATAGATACACTGACGCATATAGGAGGCATACCATATTTAGCCACATTAATGAAAAAGCTAGAGCATAAAGCTGTCAATCCATTTAAATTTGATGCAGGTGATATTTTTACAGGTGCGTTATCTAAAGCGACATTAGGACTGCTACCTTTTGATGTGTACAGCGATATCGGTTATGATGCGATTACTATAGGCAATCACGAATTTGAATATGGTTACCAGCAACTTCTCAAAGGGATAGATCACGCTAGATTTCCAGTCCTCAATGCCAATATATATTATGAAGGCACGGACATCAGATTTGGAAAGCCATACACTATCGTGGAGAAAAATGGCATAAGAATCGGTGTCATCGGCTCCATGGGAGAGGAAGCCTTTTACAATACGATTTATAAAGGAACACGTAAAGGTTTGGAAGTAAGAAATCCCATTCCAACTGTTCAACAACTGGTAGATGATCTCCGTCCGCATGTAGATATGATTGTAGCACTCACGCATCAAAACAAAAGTGCACCTATGCAATCCGATAAAGAAATTGACCCAGATGTACAACGGGGCTTTGATGAAGATTATGCAATGGCTGGAGCTATAAACGGACTTGATGTGATATTGGGCGGGCACTCCGACAATGGGCTATGGTCGCCAGTCATTCATCCACAAACTGGAACAATCATCGGCATCACTTTTGGCCAAAGTAAACAAATTGGCGAGATGGTTTTACGCTTGAAAGAAGAAGGAGGTGTAGAGCTGATTTCTGGAAGATTGGTACCAGTGAAGACTGAGCAGCTGAGCCCAGATAAAGAAATCAGAAATAAAATTGAGCAAGTCAGACACGACAATCCTGAATTGACCAAAGTTATTGGACAAAATACAAGTACAGGATTTCGCAAATATTATAAAGAATCTAATTTGGGAAATTTCATGGCTGATATTTTAAAATCAGCTTCTGGCGCAAAAATAGCGATGATAAATCCAGGTGCCTTAAGATCCGATCTAGATGTCGGACCGATTACGGTAGAAGAGATTGTAAACATCTATCCATTCTTAGACAATATCGAGATGATCGAATTGACAGGACTGCAATTGAAAGAAGCGATTGAATATAGTTTGAGTCTCAATTACGGTATGATGCAATTTTCTGGGTTGACAGTAGAATACGATCTAACCAGGTCCATAGGTAATCGGATAGTTAATGCCTCTGTTGATGGTGAAGCTATTGGAGACAAGAAGTCATACACGTTTGCTACCACTTCTTTTGTCGCAAGAGGTGGTGATGGCTTTGAAGTATTGACTCGAGGTAGACGACTTAGAGTAAAAGAGATTGAAGTTAAAGGTGCGATGAAAAAATACATCATGGATAGGGGGACGATACTATTGCCTGAACTTGGTCGTTTGAGAAGTACTAAATAAGTACCTTTAATATTTAATTTATCCATGTTCAAAATTGCGTATTCACCAGTATATAAATACAAATTACCAGAAGGGCACCGGTTCCCAATGGAAAAGTATGAGCTTATACCTGAGCAATTGCTTTACGAAGGCACGATCACCAAAGAACAATTTTTTCATCCTGATGCTTTAACCAGAGAAGAACTATTATTGACACACACCGCTGCGTATTTGGATAAACTGGACGTCGTAGATTTGACTAGGCGTGAACAGCGAGATATTGGTTTTCCTGTGCGCAAAGATCTTGTGGAACGAGGAAAGAAAATTTCAAAAGGCACATTAATGTGTGCTGAATTTGCTGCAACAGATGGTGTGGCAATGAATATAGCGGGTGGTACACATCATGCATATAGCGATCATGGAGAAGGGTTTTGTGTATTTAATGATTTTGCCATTGCTTCCAATTTGCTTTTAGCTAAAGGAATGTACAATCGGATTTTGATCATAGACCTAGATGTGCACCAAGGGAATGGTACTGCAGCCATTTTTAGAAAGAATAAATCTGTCTTTACCTTAAGTGTTCACGGTGAGCGAAATTATCCATTGCGTAAAGAAAAAAGCGATTTAGATATAGGACTACCTGATAAAGCAGATGATCATTTATATCTCAGAACTTTAGAAAAACATCTTCCGAAAACAATTGAAGACTTTAAGCCCGAATTCATTTTTTATCTTGCAGGCGTGGATATTTTGGAGACAGATAAACTGGGTCGACTTTCTGTCAGCAAAGAAGGTTGTAAGCAAAGAGATGAGTATGTCTTTATGCTTTGTAAGCAATACAATATTCCTGTTGCTGTCAGTATGGGTGGAGGTTATTCTCCAAAATTATCTGACATCATTGATGCTCATGCCAATACATACCGAGCCGCAATGGATATTTATTTTTAATCAATTGGTAGTATAGTATTTGGAGTTTAAAAACACATTGCGGTCATCAAAATGGATTGAGGTCATCTTGCCACTGGCAATAGGTGGGACATACACTTATTCTGTACCCATTGAATACTTAGACATCATCAAAGAAGGAGTGCGGGTAGAAGTGCCTTTGCGAAACAAACATTATGCAGCTATTGTTGATAACATAATAGATGTTGATCCACAAGTTCCAGTCAAACCAATAATCAGTCAAATTGATGAGGAGCCAATAGTTAGCCCAGAGCAACGAAAGTTATGGCATTGGATGGCGAAGTATTATTGCTGCACCATTGGAGAAGTCATGATTGTTGCTCTACCTTCTGCATTGAAATTGACGAGTGAGACAAAAATTATGCTTAACCCATACAAGCAAGTCTCAGCAAATCCTTCTAAACAGCGTGAGTTTTTGATGGTCGAATCATTGTCTCACCAAGAAGAAATGACAATTGGCGCATTGAGAAAGCTCCTCCAAAAAAAGAATGTGTATGGATTCTTAAGAGATCAAATAAATAAACAGCATGTTTTTGTCAAAGAAGAATTAGTAGGAAAGTATAAGCCTAAGTTTGAGGATTTCATTAAACTGAGAGAAGAATGGTTTGACAAAAGTGATGAAGCCTTTTCATTAGTAAGTCGATCAGAAAAGCAATTGGATACGTTGACACGAATTGTTGAGTTGCATGAAGAGTTTATGTGGATTCCAAAATCAATTTTGTATAAATCATCTACTGCGAATACGGGGGTGATTAAGGCAATGCTAAAGAAAAATTTAATTATTGTAGAACGACATCAGATTGATCGAATAAAAGTAAAGGAAGAACCAGATCCCATAAATCAACAATTGAGTGCCGCTCAGCAACTAGCTGCTGACAGTATTGATGCTTCATTTCAAAACAGTCCTGTGGTTTTATTGCATGGTGTGACAGGCAGTGGCAAGACTCAAATTTTCATAGATAAGATTCAGAAAGTTATTGATGCAGGAGGACAAGTCTTGTACTTACTCCCAGAGATCGCATTGACTTCTCAGATGTTGTCGAGGATGGAGCATGTCTTTGGAAAGGCTGTCTTGTTTTATCATAGTCGTATGAACTCAGCTGAGCAAGTCGAAGTGTGGCAAAGGGTTATGCAAGGGCATGCGATAGTATTGGGTGCTAGATCATCTATATTTTTGCCATTCACTCGCTTAAGTCTGATTATCGTAGATGAGGAGCATGACACATCGTACAAACAACAAGATCCTTCCCCAAGGTACAATGCTCGTGACCTCGCTGTTTATGTGGCGAATGCCTTTGGAGCAAAAGTATTGCTTGGTACTGCAACACCTTCATTGGAGAGTTTGCAGAATAAGCTAGATAAGAAATATGGCTATGTTTCTCTCAAGGAAAGATTTGGTAACGCAAAATTACCTGCCATTCGAATTGTAGACATTTCACCAACAGATAAAAAGAAGGCTAAAGAAGTTATCTTCTCAGAAGAGTTGATTCACGCCATTTCTAAACGAGTTACTACAAATGAACAAGTACTCTTATTTCAAAATAGGAGAGGCTTTGCGCCAATGTTGAGGTGTTTTAAGTGTGGATGGCATATGGAGTGTCCGAATTGTGATGTGAGTTTAACGACACATAAATATTCAAAGGAGATGCGCTGCCATTATTGTGGTTACAGAAGTGGTGAAATAAAAGTTTGTCCTTCTTGCCATAATCGCGATATAAAATTGATTGGCTTTGGAACAGAGAAAGTGGAGAATGAGTTACAGGTTCATTTTCCGGAAATTTCCATAAAGCGAATGGATCACGACACGATGCGTCGGAAAGATAGTTTTTCTAAAGTGATTGCTGATATGCAAATGGGGAATATCGATGTGTTAGTAGGAACGCAGATGGTCACCAAAGGATTAGATTTTGATAAGATTACTTTAGTTGGAATTCTTCATGCTGATGCCTTATTTAGTTTTCCAGATTTTAGGGCAGGGGAGAAGGCATTTCAATTGTTGACACAGGTAAGTGGCCGAGCAGGCCGAAAAGTAGAACACAGCGAGGTCATCATTCAAACTTATGACCCAGAAAATTGGATAATTGAGAAAGTCATAAATTATGATTTTCCTTCATTTGCCGCTTCAGAATTAAGCGAGCGAAAGTTGTTTAAATACCCACCATTTTATCGGATGATTCAGTTGACAATCAAGCACAAGAGTCGTTCTATAACTAGAGAGTCTTCTCAGCTATTGGCTCACATACTTCGCAAAGAACTGGGTAAGCGCATACTTGGCCCTGCAGAACCACAAGTCGCACGAATCAATAATGTCTACAATATGAACATCATGATAAAAATGGAAAAAAACCCCAGACAGATTCAAGTGATCAAACAATTCATCCTCAATACCATCAAGGAAGTCAAATCAAAGCAAGGCTTTTCAGGTATACGTGTGAATGTAAATGTGGACCCCTTGTAAATTTTGCTTGTGACTAAAAGCAAGTGGATCGCTGCAGGCTTCCTGCCGCAGCAGGTATAGTCTGAGAAATTTTAAATGATAGACCATACAAACGCGATCGTAGAAATGATTAACCCAATCATAAAAACAAAGTATGCAATTTCCAAATACCTATATTTTTTAGCTAGTACTTTACCTAGGAAATACAAATCTTTGGACATGGAGTTGTATAGTAATGCTTTGCTTTCTTGTAGGTGATTCATAGCCCATTCAAATTCATCTAAAGGCATTTTATAGAAATTGCCGAAGAATAGAATATTGACTTTATTATCTAAGAATCGCTCTCTCGTGTATGGTGCCGAACTTACTTTTGGTCGTGTGGCCATTATGGCAAAAATCATTGTCACGATATTTACTGCTATAATTAGTATTGTTGGTATTAAGAATCTTGGATTAGAGTCAATCTTGGTCGCTAGATTAGAGAGGATTAGCGATAGCATGATTGCGGTGATCGAAAGCAAAATATTAGCCTTATTGTCAGCAATTTTGCTCAGCTGATTGTGATTACGTAAAGCGACACGATACATAGTTTCAACACCTTTCTCGGGCTTATTTTTCTCCTTCGCTTTCTTAATTGCTTTAAGCTTCTTTTTCTCCAGAGATAGGTTCTCTTTTTTTTGTTTATTGTACATTTTCTTGGCGGACTTGTTGTGCCACTTATGTTCTTCTAAAAATGCCACATTGCTTTTCGTCCAGGTCTTTTCGTCCAGAGATTGACCAATAAGACTTTCTTTTTCTTGTTTAAGTTTTAAGGAGCATTCCAAAAAGTTCTTTTTACCTAAATGTGCAAGATCAGCATCTTTTATAATTCCTTCGATATCATTCGAGGGCTTAGTATTCATTTTGGTAGCAAGTATTAAATTTTGGACTATAGCAATATCATTCTCATTAGCCATTTGTGCTGATAAGAATTTAGATGCTATTTCCGCACTGATTTGTTCGTGCGTGGTTGGATTTTGAGCGTAACCTGTATCATGATACAGAGCAGCAATTTGTAGTAACTCAAGTTCTTTGCCATTGATGTTTTCAGCTAGGGCTATCTTTGTAACCTCGTCATATACTGATATACTGTGCTCTAAAGAGTGATAGATGTATCTGCCATCTTTAAAGTACTGCTTGACATCATTTTTAGCCAATTCAATCATAATGCTTGCATATGGAGTGCTATTTGTATTAAATTATACATAATTAGTCAATCAAATCTGGGACAAAATAACAAATACAGTCTTTAAATGTTATACTGTACAAGATTATTGAAAATATTAAAGTATGAAAGCTGAAGTTGAATTTAAAAATGTACAGAAACCATTTGTGATAAAGCTTGGCTTTGAAAAGTTGATCCAAGACTTAGAAGGTATATGTGCAACAGACGTTTGTCGTCACGATTATGTATATACTTTACTCGACAATCTTAAGTTCAAAGATATTCTTATTGATGGTTTTCTTGATCCAAGGGATTGGAAGTATTATGAAGATGATGTAAAAGCTCTCTTGTCAGTTGTGTTTCCTCAGCCGCTCATGAAGAATGAAATTAAGGTGGCATTGGCTCCATTTAGCTCTGAAATTTTATACGCTACAGATCGCTTTAAATCTATTTTTGGAGAGACAGGAGAGGTTGAGGTTAAGGAATTTCTATCAGTAGATCAAGCTGAAATGTATATTTTGATGTGTAAGATTATCATGAAAATATACTACAACACTACGTTTCATACAGATGTCAAAACAATTTATGAGGTAAAAGATAGTCGAGGTATTTCTAAATTCTATAAATCTACTTACAACGCAGATTTTATGACTCTGAAGCCATTGGAGAATGCTCCAGTTTTGACAGATGCTGATATCCTTGAATTGAGAAATAATACTGAAGATATAAATCTTTGGAAGAAGTATTTTGCCCCTAATAGCTGGGAGGTTACAGGAGTTGGATTAAAAAGTTTTGTTGATGTAACACATGAAGAAGCACTTGGGCGTATAAAGAATATACTAATAAGCAGTGAACAAAATACCAATAATCAAAGATCTAAGGAGGAGATTGATAATATGATGAGCAGCTTGCTTCAAGTGCCTAATGTTCATACGACTTTCATCATGTACGATCCCAATAATGAGCGATTTCATAAAACTAAGGACGGCTTTGAAAGCTATACTCTCGGGGTAGAAGAAAAATGTGATAAAAGTAATTTGACATGTTCCCATGGAATGGAACTAATTTTTGAAAATAAGAAAGATCACGTAATATCAAATATTGATGTTATGCCAGATGATTCATTTGACTTGCCCGTGTATAGACGTTTGAAAGAACGAGGAGTTAAAAGCTATATCCTAGCTCCACTATTTTTTGAAGATCGATTGCTGGGACTTATTGAATTGGTCAGTATGATTCCTAATGCGCTAGAACCCACTCAGTCTATTGTTATTAACGAAGTTAAGGATCTATGTATTAATGCTGTACAGCGAATGCAAGATGAAAGAGAAAATCAATTATCATCAATCATTCAAAAGGAGTTTACATCAATTCATCCGTCTGTAGCTTGGAAATTCAGAGATGAAGCAGAGAAAGCCATACTTTCGGAATTAGAATCTGATTCCTCCTATAGTTTTTCAAAAATAGCTTTCAATTTCCTGACCGCGCTTTATGGACAAAGTGATATATCTGGGTCTTCCTTAGCAAGGAATCAAGCTATTGCAGCAGATTTGAAAACGCAGATGGCATTGGTTCACAATATTGTTGCAGAATTGAGTCAGTCATTTTCTATGCCACTATTAGATAATATTATGTATCAAATAGGGATAATTAATGAAAAATTGTCCAGTGATTTAGCGGCTGGCATGGAACAAGAAGTGCTAGAGTTTTTAAGGACTAAGATTATTCCTTTATTCGAAGAAATGAGAAATAGAGATGCTGCCTTAGCAAAGCAAGTAGATGATTATTTTAAGCGTATAGGCGATAATATGGAGGTGATCTATGAAAAACGTAAAGCTTATGATGATACAGTAAAATTGATTAATGCGCATTTATCCAGCAGATTGGACAAAGAACAATTGAAAGCTCAAAATATATATCCACACTTTTTTGAAAGATACAAAACCGATGGTGTTGAACACAATATGTATATCGGTCAAGAAATAGCTCCCAAAATCCCATTCAACTCTCTTTATCTAGATAATTTGAGATTATGGCAATTGAAAGTAATGTGCCAACTTGAATTAGAGCACGACCAACGAATGAAAGAATATCCAATGCAGTTGGAGATTGCTTCTCTGATAATGGTGTATTCTAATCCATTGGCAATACGCTACCGAATGGATGAAAAGCAGTTCGACATTGATGGAGCTTATAATGCTAGGTATGAAATAATCAAGAAGCGAATTGATAAGGCAAACATTAAAGGAACAGATCAAAGGATTACTCAACCTGGTAAAATTATTATCATTTACACCCAAGCATCTGACTTGGAAGAGTATTTAAATTATGCCTCATTTTTGACTTACCATGGCTACCTAACTGGAGAACCAGAATTGTTTGATATTGAAGATTTACAGGGTATTGTTGGTTTAAAAGGATTACGAGTGTGTGTAAATTTTGATTTTGTTGAAGCAAATATTGATGAGTCCTCAGAAAGTAGTTTAGAAACAAAACGCGTGGAGATGTAATATATTGACAGTCTGGTCCCTAAGGATTTTTATACAATGAGTCATGTTCCAATCATAAGAGACGCTTTGTACAGAGATGATGCGTTAATGTTCACAGGGGCTTTTCAAAACTTTAGAGACTGGCTAATTCAATTTTGACATTCAAAGGCTATCTGTATAAAGGAGATTATGTGATTCAGGCCTAGTCGGATCAGGCTGGGCGTTTAAGATTGAATATACTAACGATGCGTGGATAACGAAAGAAGTGAAATTTTAAGGCTCAAGGCATGAGTTTTTGGAGGTTATGAGAAGTCAGTTTTTACAATAAGAGCTAAAAAGATTTAATATGAGCATTACGCACAAGAGAAGCCAACAACAGTTGGTTCTATGGACTTGATTGAAAGTGATTCCTTCCAATTTTTAGGAACGTCTTCTGAAGTTAATCTTGGAAAGCCTCAGCAATAATACCTATCTTCAACTTCTTGCCATCTACCGCCTTTATAATTGCTGGTTCTATAAATCTTCTTTTTATCAACATTATTCTCTTTACAAAGATTGTGAGGCCCATCAATAAAGCTAACTTCAATTTGGTATGAGTTGGTAAGGATAATGTATGCCTCAGCATGAAATCCCGATTCAGACCATGTTTTATTTCGATACCGTACCGTAGATTTTTACTTTACTTATTACTGTTGAATTATATCACACCAATCTGAGTCTCTTTTTGTTGTAATGCAACTATGCCTACAATCATAAACCCTAAGAAAAGTATCATTAGTCCCCATTCTCCCATAGTTGGGATTTCAGTAGTTGCAACTACTGGACAACTAACTCGTATAGCTGGCACCACAAAATTATCAGTAAATCCACTTTGTGTTCCTTCAAGTAATCTAAAGTCTGCTTGAGTCCAAGGCACATTGCCATTATTGTAGAAAAAGTTTTGATTTGAAAGGCCTTGGAATTCGAAATCAATATGATAAAAACTACCAGCTGTTAACATAATTGGTGCAAATGAAAAATCAAGCCACTCTAAACCTGTTGTTGTGAAAGATTGACTCCCAGTTGCAAGAATGGTTTGACCTAGTTCTACATTCCCATTGACTACCAAGACTTCAGATAAAGTAAATCCTACAGTTTCGGCAGTAAGGTCTTGAAATAAACCGACGGAGGAGATTGTCACATTGGACATTGCTTCAAATACAATTCCTCTACCATCAACGTAAACATCATTAGAGTTAGTTGTAAAAACCATTCCGACAAGATCATTTGGAGGTACAAATTCCGTAATAACCCCATCTGTTGAATAACATAAGTTAGTAAAACTGAAAGCTATTAGTAATACAAAATATTTTAGATAATTAATGTTGAAGGTCTCTGACATTTTGAAATTTGGTTGTTACAGCTAATCAAATTAAACAAAAATTCTGAGCTATTAAAATATATGTGTATCTATTTAAATCACCTAAAACTGTAATCTAGACTCCTAATCATGAAAATCCTGTCACCGATTACCAATCATCAATCCCAAAATCCCATAAATCCTGATTCAGACAGTTGAGCAAGTAAATTTACACTACCACTAATTGTTGAATTATTAGTTTCATGAAATGTAAAAATTGTGAAAACCACACTATTGTCTAATACAGCTAAAAATTCAAATTC
>CAYVFU010000131.1:0-11789 GCA_964450495.1 uncultured Saprospiraceae bacterium
CCAGTAAAAATTTGTGAATTATCAATTGCAACTTAAAAGCCCGGTTCAATAAATCTAATTGAAACTTGTGGCATTGATCATACAAGTTTACGCTTAACAGGCAGACAGCCCGGCGAAGTAATCTATATAGTAGCTTACTCTGCAAACATTTTCAAACAAGGTGAATTTGGAATTTGCGCTATTGAACCAGAAGCATCTGTAAATGATGTTTGTAATGATGCCATTAACATTCCTTTATCATCCACATGCTCCTCAAATGTCTATTCAACTCATTTAGCAAACAATGAACTTGGAGGGATTAGCTGTAACGGCTTTAACGGAAATGAAAGCAATGATATCTGGTTTAGTGTTCTTGCACCTAATTCTGGAAGTCTCAACATTAAAACGGAAGAAGTTGAGAGAGGATATTCTAATATATTTATGGAAATATACTTAGGTAGTTGCCAATCTGTATTCAAAACTTGCGCATATGCAAATAGTGCTGACGGACATGCAGAAATAAATTTAAGTGGAATTTCTCCAGGTTCGCAATTGTATGTCAGGATTTCTTCCTCATCTATGTATGATCCTATGACATTTCTATTCTGCGCTACATCCACATGCCCAGATCATGAAGTAATTACCACAACTCTCCAAGGCTCATTTGATTATGAAGCTGATATTAGTGTAACTGGAAATAATATCATCGAAACAAGCAGTATTGTAGACTTCGATGCTGGTCAAGAAGTGATTCTTGATTCGGGATTTGAAGTGAAATCAGGTGCTATCTTTCACGCCTTTATCAATGGGTGTGGGGGCATTTAAATGAAGCAAATCTCTAGTGTTTACTAAATAAATATCCAATAAACGCTAAAGGTGCTTTCCAAGGAAACAAGGAAGGCACCTTCTTTCTATAGTTCACATATTCGGGATGATGGACAATCAACTTATTCTCTTCTAAGCGGCTTCCTATAATCACATAGATTGTGCTCAAGATTGCAAAAGAAAGGAAGTATACATTTGGAAAGAGAATAAACAATGCCCAAAATTGCATTAATGTTGCCAAATAAAATGGATGTCTCACTGTTGAATAAAGCCCGTCTGTATACAACTCTTGATCTTCATCTTTAAGCTCTTCTAAGCCAAGAAAGACTTTAGAGCTAAATGTGCGGAATGAAACGATATGAATAAAAATTCCGATAAGCAAAAGAAGAATACCTCCTACACGTACGGACCAAGGGATAAAACTACTATCTATTGCACTTTTAAATAATACGACTATAATAGGTAGTATTGTCAATACCGCAAATAGATTATAGAAGAGTCGGTACCCTTTAAAATTGGTTTTTAATTTTATAAATATACTTGTCAGAAAACTATGAACGGTATAATATGCTATGACATAAATGATGAATGTGCTTATTGAAGGCATATGACATGCGGTCTGATGATGGTATAAATTACTGAATTAGCTTGAGTTAATAAAAAAGTAGACATTTGCAGCCGTGAATAATAAAAAACAAGCACTCATATTCATTTTCATTACAATCATGGTTGATGTGATTGGAGTTGGAATTATCATTCCCGTGTTCCCATCATTGATTGAAGAACTTACTGGTCAAGGACTTAGTGAAGCATCAGCTTGGGGAGGAGCATTAATGGTCTCTTTTGCGTTAATGCAATTCTTGTTTGCTCCTGTACTTGGAGAGTTAAGTGATAAGTATGGTCGCAGGCCTATCCTATTGATTAGCCTTTTCGGGCTGAGTATTGATTATTTATTGCACGCGTTTGCGCCCACCATTTTCTGGTTGTTTATTGGTAGAATTTTAGCAGGCATATGTGGAGCAAGTTTTACAACAGCCAATGCCTATATTGCTGATATTTCCACACCCGAAGAGAAGGCAAAGAATTTTGGATTGATGGGAGCAGCATTTGGATTAGGGTTTATTATCGGTCCGGCCATTGGTGGCATATTTGGCAACATGGATGTGAGACTACCTTTTATTCTTGCAGCAGGTATCACTTTTCTAAATTTTCTTTTTGGTTACTTTTTTGTTCCAGAAAGTCTAGCAAAGGATAAACGTCGGGAACCAGAATTCAAGCGTACTCTGCCAGGTGTATCGCTAGCAAAATTGAGCAAGTTTGCTGGCTTAGGTTTTTTATTTGTGGGTCTGTTTCTTGAAAATATTGCGGGCCAAGCCTTACCAGCTATCTGGTCATTCTTTACTATGGAAGTATACAGTTGGAATGAAGCTCAAGTTGGCTGGAGTCTCGCTTTCATTGGCATACTAGTCGCAATCGTCCAAGGAGGATTGATTGGTATTGCAGTTAAAAAATTCGGCGAACGAAATGTTATTCTTTATGGATTTGTGTTGTGGACCATCGGTATGTTTTTATTTGCTTTTGCTGTAAAATCATGGATGTTGTATGCATTTATGATTCCTTATGTGCTAGGGGGAGTTGCTGGACCAACATTACAAGGACTTATTTCAAATAGTGTTTCAGAAAGTGAACAAGGGAATCTTCAAGGCGCAATTACAAGTATGATTAGTATTACAACAATTATTGGCCCTGCCTTAGCGACATCCCTTTTCTATCTGTTCACAAGTGGTTCTATTAATATCTATTTTCCAGGAGCCTCATACCTTGCAAGTGCTGTGTTGCTTATACTGTCTACTCTTTTTGTTTTTGGGGGACTAAAAAAGCTGACAACCAAATAGAAATCTTTTTAATCGTCTTTGCACAACACACCTCTTCTGTCAGAAGTCTTTTCACTGATTCAACATATTTTATAGCATAAAAGGAGCGTCTTGCCAAATAGAAGCGTTACTTTAAAGTCAAATAGCATAAAAAGTTAAATAAGAAAAAACTAAAACTTTATGAAAAATCTATTTTTTGCCAGCTTTATCACCTTGCTACTTTTCTCTTGTGGAAAAGAATCTTCATACATTATGTCAGCAGATCAACATGCATCAGTAACTGAGTTCATGTTAGAATTTGATAAAATGTCTGCTAATGAATCACCTGTACTACGAAGCAAAATTGAAGCCTTTTATCAAGTAGCCACAGTCAATAATTGCGAAGTTGAAAATTTTCCAGATGTAGTTACACCTGAAGAAGTAAATGACTATATAGCCAACATAGGACATACAACTATTCGATCTATTCATGATTGGTCAGTAGAGTATGGTAATGTGATCAGAGGAATTTTAAAAGACAATCCTAATTGGAATGAAAATGAATTGATCAGCGATTTAATATCAGATCAGTTTGCTCAATTAAAAGGTGGTGTTAATACTTGTGAATTAGAGATGTATACCACTTATACGCAAAAGTCTCTTGACCTTGCTAATTCATTCGGTGTATACATCGGTGGAGCTGGATACCGTCCAATTACAAATGAGCAGTTACTGACATTTGGTGGAGCATTCAATACATTTGTTAGAATGCAAGATTTACAAGACACCTGTGGATCATCAGACAGTCTTTTAAAATAATCAGACATCTAATAACCACAAAGAAAAAGACCTAATCTCTCTTGAAGATTAGGTCTTTTTTAATTCCGAAATTTTAGACGAGTGTTGGTAGGCTATGATACCTGAGTCACCTGAACTCCAATAGTAACATCATCACCTAAATCAATCGTTTCATCCGATACAGAATCGCTCAACGTTAATTCATCTGCTAAGACTTCTTCACAGATGTAAGCACTAAATTGCGCTATTGCTGCATCAATGGACTCATGTTTCTCCAAAGTAATATTTATGCGATCCGTCACATTAAACTCCTTTGTCTTTCTAATGTTTTGAATCCGATTAACCAGTTCACGTGCCATACCTTCTGCAAGTAATGCGTCATCTAATGTTATATCCAGAGCAACTGTGATGTCTTTATCAGTAGCCACTTGCCAACCCGGAATATCTTCACTGGTAATTTCGAAGTCTTCCATTCCTAGTTCGTAACTAACATCGCCAATTTGTAATGTATAAACACCAGATTTTTCAATGTCTATAATGTCATTATCTGTCAATTGATTGATTGCTGCAGCTCCAGCTTTCATATCTTTGCCCAACCGTTTACCGAGCGTTTTAAAATTCGGTTTGATCTTTTTCTTGATAATTCCAGAAGCATCATCTACATAGTCAAAGCCTTTTACATTGACTTCTGCTAATACCAAATCTTCCACTGCTTCTACTTGCTTTTGGAAATTTGCATCCAATACTGGCAATAATATTTTCTGAAGTGGTTGCCGCACTCTTATTTTCTCCTTCTTACGCAAGGATAAAACCAAAGATGAAATTCGTTGAGCATAATCCATTCTCTCTTCCAGTGCTTTATCGATAATGGCACTATCTCCATCTTCAATTAAAGTCAAATGGACACTTTCATCTGTTTGTCTTCCAGTAGCGGTATTTAAGTTTCTATACAGCCACTCAGAGAAAAAAGGAGCAACTGGCGCCATCAACTTAGCAATCGTTTCTAGACATTCATAGAGAGTTTGGTAAGCAGCTATTTTGTCTGAGGTAAATTCTCCTTTCCAAAAACGTCGTCTACACAAACGCACATACCAATTACTGAGATGCTGATCAACAAATGTCATAATCTTACGGCAGGCATTTGTCGCTTCATAATCTGCATAACTTTCTTTCACTTCTGTCCGAAGAGAATGCAATAAAGAAATAATCCACCGATCGATTTCTTGTCTTTCACTTAGAGGTACAGCTTGTTGAGAATAATCAAACCCATCAATATTTGCATAAAGTGCAAAAAAGGAATAGGTATTGTATAAGGTACCGAAGAACTTTCGCTTCACTTCTTCAACACCAGAAAGATCAAATTTTAAATTGTCCCATGGCTGTGCATTAGAGATCATGTACCACCGCACGGCATCAGCACCATATTTTTCTATTGCTTCAAATGGATCAATGGTATTGCCAAGTCGTTTGGACATTTTGACACCATTTTTATCCAAGACCAATCCAGTAGATACAACATTTTTATAAGCAACACTTCCAGTTACCAATGCAGAGATGGCATGCAAGCTGTAAAACCATCCTCTTGTCTGATCCACACCTTCAGAAATAAAATCGGCTGGATAAAAAGTACCTTCATCCACCATTGATTTTGTGTCTTCATTAAACGGATAATGCAATTGCGCAAAAGGCATCGACCCAGAATCAAACCACACATCTATGAGGTCTAATTCTCTTTTCATTTCATGACCAGAGTCAGACACTAATATGACATCATCGATATATGGACGATGGGGATCATCCGGTAATTCTTGGGTTAATCCTAAGGCTTCATTTGCTTTCTTTATCTCTGCTTCGAGCTGTGCATACGATCCAATACAAATTTCTTCCTCACCATTAGCCGTTCTCCAAATCGGTAACGGCACACCCCAATATCTTGATCGTGACAAATTCCAATCTTGAAGATTCTCCAACCAATTGCCAAATCTGCCTTCTCCCGTGTGCTTTGGCTTCCAATTAATGGTGTTGTTTAATTCCACCATTTTTTCTTTGTGTGCAGATGTCTTAATAAACCAACTGTCAAGTGGATAATATAAAATCGGCTTATCGGTCCGCCAACAATGTGGATAGTTGTGTTCGTATTTTTCTACTTTGAATGCTCTATTGTCTTCTTTTAATTTAATGGCAATTTGTACATCTGTAGGTAAAAACCCATCAGCAGCTTGCTCTTCTTTACTGTAATATTCTGCTTTGACATAATAGCCAGGAAAGTCGGTTACTTCCTCTACAAATTTTCCTTGTTGGTCAACGAGCGGTCTTAATTCTTTGCCTCTTCGCACCAATATTGATGGCACATTATTTTGTTTACAGACTCTAAAATCATCTGCACCAAAGATAGAAGCTGTATGCACGATACCTGTTCCATCAGTAGTCGATACAAAGTCACCGTGTATCACGCGAAATGCTTCTCCTTCTTCTGGTTGGACGTAAGGCATCAACTGCTCATACTTTATATCCAATAATTCTGCTCCCTTAAATGATTTTACAATTTCAAACGGAATTAACTTTCCTTCTGGATCAAAATCCGCTAAGGATAATTCGGCAGCTTTTTCTTTGAAATGTTTTGGAATGAGGTCTGTGGCCAGCACTACTGCAATTGGTTTTTTAGTATAGGCATTAAATGTTCTTACCAGACTATATTCCAATTTCTTACCGATTGCTAAGGCACAATTAGAAGGCAATGTCCACGGTGTTGTGGTCCAAGCAACGATAAAAACTTCGTCTTCGTGTCCCTCAAATAAAAAGGAAGACTTGTCATTTTTCGTCACCTTAAACTGAGCAGTTACTGAGGTGTCCTTTATGTTCTGATACGCACCAGGCATATTCAGCTCATGACTACTTAATCCTGTACCTGCTGCCGGAGAATAAGGTTGGACCGTGTATCCTTTATAAATCAAGTCTTTGTCATACATCTGCTTAAGCAACCACCAGACTGATTCTATGTACTCATTAGTAAAGGTGATGTAGGGATCATTCAAATCTACCCAATAACCCATCTTGACAGTAATGTCATCCCACATGTCTTTGTAGCGCATGACAGTCTCTCGGCACTTTTGATTGTACTCCGCGATACTTATGGATTTGCCTATGTCTTCTTTTGTTATGCCAAGTTCTTTTTCCACACTCAACTCAATCGGCAATCCGTGTGTATCCCATCCTCCTTTACGCGTGACTCTTTCACCTTGCATGGTATGAAATCTACAAAAGATGTCTTTGATTGTTCTGGCCATGACGTGGTGAATGCCAGGTTTGCCATTAGCAGAAGGAGGTCCCTCATAAAACACAAATGTGTTATCCTCCGGTCTACTGGAAATGCTCTTTTCGAAAATCTCATTCTCTTGCCAAAAGGATAAAACATCCTGATCTATCTGACTTAAATTCAGACTCTTATATTCTGTATACTTTGCCATACGTCTCTTTGAGCATGCAAAAGTACTTGAATTGTTAGAAACCTGATAGATTTTGAGCAGTTTAGCACTTTGAAGATTGTGCCTAAGTGATTCTAAAATACGGTGACCGCTATGCTGCCTATTTCTAATGCTTAAAGACTACAGAGCGGTCTCGTTACTTTAGGCTATACAGAAACGACAATTATCGACCCCAGAGGAGTCGCACTTTTTAAATTTTTCCGTTGTGGCGAGATGGTTGAAACGGCATGTTGAGGTGAGGCATCTTCAATGAACTACTTACTTAGGCAAGAAGCCTACAGAAACGCATCTTATTGTCCTTAATGTTCCCCTTCTTAATCCCTTAATGTTTTAATCTTTTCGGCTGCTAAATCCCCATGCAACTACTTGCTATGAAGTCCCTTGCATTTTGTGGTACCGCTCATTAGCATAAATCAATTGCTGCTTGTAATCAGCCAAGGTTTTAAGCATATTTTCTTCCTTAATTTCCAATCCTTGCTTTTCCAATTTAGCATCTTCTAATCTTTGCTGCAATGCTTCTTCATCTTTGAGATGAGCGGCTAATTTGTGATGTGTGTCGTAATGTTGTTTTTCCCAATATTTACAATCTTTATCCAATCGTTTGATTTCCTTTTTGTTGGCCTTAACTTCTCCTCTTAACTTCTCCAACTCTTCTGTGTCTAAACCAACCTGTGATAATTTTTGTCTTAGTTTTTCATTAGCTGTTTTGAGCGTAGACACGTCTGACTGGTATTTCTTGGCTTCTCTTCTTGCTTGTTCTATCTCACTTTTCCAATCTGCATCGGTTTTATGTTGCAACCTGTTTTTCTCGTTGGCTTTAGACAATTTTGACTTGAGGTCTTCCACTTGTCTGTTTAATATTTCTACTTGTTTTGATTCTTTCGCTAAATTTGTTTGAACTGGTTCTAATTGTCTTCGCAAATCCTCATTATCCACAGATAACATAGATAAGCGATTATTAAGCCCTTCTGTCTCTTTACTTAATCTGTCCCTGTCATTATTTGCATTCTGCACTATCTTTTCTTTAGCTCTTAGTTGCTTCTCCATTGTTTTCAGCTCCGTACTAGTTGAATGGAGACGACTCTGCAAACCACTCAATTGTCGTTGCGCAAAATACTTTCCAATAAAGAAAAATGCTAAAGAAGCTACTAATAAAAGAAGGATAGATTCTATAGTACTGAAGTTATGGTCAAACATGAGGCATTAGCTTTAGACAATTATAAGACTATTTGAGTACAGGACAGTCACATAATTTAACATAATGTGATTATTTATAGACAAATAGTCATTAAGACCTTATTTAAATAGGTCTGCATTTGAGGTGCACTAGGTCCATCCTGTCCAATCCAAGAATCCTTTAAATAAAAAAAGAGTACGTTTGAATTTATCAAACGCACTCTTTAAAACATTCCAACTAATTAATTTTGACTTACAACCACTTTGTGTAACTGAGTATTTTGGTCTTTCTTAATGGCGACAAAATAGATACCTGGATTAATCGAACTAGGAATCAACATTGAATTATCATTTTGATCTAAAGTACTTAATACTTTTCCAGTGGAATCCATAAACTGAACAGAAGTAGCTCCTTTTAATACATTATTCGGAATCTGTAAATGAGATCCTTTAACGACAGGATTAGGATACACTAGTGTTGATGAATCATCATTGTCTTGGATTAAACCATTTGAAGGGCCATCACCCCCTCTCAAGTTGACACAATCGATTAATATTTGATCCGAATATTTACAAACTTTGCCATTGGTAAGCGTAACCCATGCTCTGCCAACCAGATAGTGATTCGTCCAGTTTCCTTGAGGAATGTCGTACGTGTAGTACAAAGTATTCGTTGTGACTCTTGGACGCCAATGACCCAAACCTACTTGCCACTCTATACTTTCAATACAGGATGGATCAGGAAGACACTGGGATCTTAGTACAAATCCAGCAGTTGTGCAAGGTTCAAATGAAATTTCTACACATCCCTGGAAAATTTGGTCTCTGCAATTGCATTCAGGCTCTACATCACATACTTCAATACAAGTCGTTGTACAAGTACCATTTTTAAATGTGGTAAGTGAAATCGTAGATGCCCTGTCTCCACATTCAAATGAAAGATTTCGATCTTTGGAACCTGAAGTGATCACGGCATCTCCAGAACATACTTCCCAAAAATAGGCATCAGCATTACTTGCGGTTAAGGTTCCATTGTTATTATTAGTGATTCCATCGCCTTTGCACTCGCATTGTGCATTAACATTAAAGGAAAATAAGCATAGGCCTGCTAAAAGAAAAAATAATTTTGTTTTCATAGGGTTTAAAATTTGAATAAAAAATTGTTTTAAAATATCTACATCCAAGTCCGATTAGACTGAGTCTATTGACTTGGACATTTATGATTACTCGACTTTATTCTTCATTTCTTACCTTATGCGCAAGCTTATTTATTAACTATTCATAAACTTTGCTGTCGATTGGTCTCTTGTTGGTTTGAGACAGTTGATAAATAAGTCTATATTTCGAATACGGAATGGCCAAGAAGTACATACATACAGAGGTCGGTGGACAGAAAGTAAAACTCAGCAATCTGGATAAGACTATCTATCCAGAAGCACAGATTACCAAAGCACAGATTATTCAATATTATTTAGGCATTGCTGACTACATATTGCCTCACCTGATTGATAGGGCTTTGACCGTCATCAGATTTCCAGATGGGATCGATAAACAAAGTTTTTACTCAAAGGATAAACCAGACTGGACTCCCGATTGGGTTGGAAGTGCCAACATCCAGCATGACGAGAAGATGATTAATTATGTGAAGTGTGATGATGCAGCAAGTCTCTGTTGGTTAGCAAATCTTGCTTGTTTAGAATTGCATCCTATGCAATACCAAATGAAGAAACAACCCAATCCTGACCACATCATTTTCGATTTGGATCCTGATGAGGGATTAGATTTTGCTGATGTAAAATTAGCAGCTCAAAGACTGAAGCCATTTTTAGAAAGCTATGGCTATACACCTTTTCTCAAAACATCTGGTGGTAAAGGATTACACATATATATACCCATAGAAGCAAAATGGCATACGGATACGGTATCTGCATCAGTAAAAAAACTTGCTGGTGTTTTTGTGTCTGGCTATACAGACAACTATACACTTCAAATCCCAAAAGCAAAACGAAAAGGTAAAATCCTGATTGACATTTATAGAAATCACAGTTCGAATACAACTGTTTCACCCTTTAGCTTGAGAGGTCGCAAAGGCGCACCTGTTTCTCTTCCAATCCACTGGGAACATCTCGCTGATCTAGAAAGATCTAATCAATACGACATCAATACGTTTCGCGACTATCTAGACGAACATGGCAATGCATGGGCAGATTGGCAAAACAAAAAAGCTGGTCTTCATGATCAGAAAATTAAAACACAAATTGCCAATCTCGATACCAGCAAACTGAAAGATTATTTAAAGAAACGGGATTTTACCAATACGCCAGAGCCTATTCCAGAGGTGGGTGTTGAGGACAAGAGTCGCTATTGCATCCAATTGCATGATGCGACGAATTTGCATTATGACTTGCGATTAGAATATGAAGGTGTGTTAATGTCTTGGGCAGTTCCTAAATGTCTGCCCTTCGAAAGTGATCAAAAACGGATGGCGATACGGACAGAAGATCACCCTATCAAATACCTTGACTTTGAAGGGACCATTCCCAAGGGTCAATATGGTGCAGGTTCAATGTGGTTGATGGAAAAAGGCACCATCAACTGGAAAGAAAAAAGTAAGAAAAAGTATAAGTTTGAACTGAGCAATCGCAAAGGAATTGTCTACCACATTTTCCAAACCAGAGACAACCAATGGTTATTAGATGCTGATAAAGCAATACCTATTGATGAGCAAGTAAAACCGATGCTCGCTGATGCTGGTAAAGAAATCCCTTCGGCAGCTAAATACACTTTCGAAGTCAAGTGGGATGGGATCAGAGTCTTTATTCGATTACAATCAGATAAAATCAACATCATCAGTAGAAGTGGTAGGGACATCACCAAACACTTTCCAGAGTTGCATGATGTGGATCGCTTCGATTGTGAGCAAGGTTTGTTTGATGGTGAAATAGTGGTTCTCGATCCAACAGGTGCACCTGTATTTCCAGATGTCATTAGCCGCATGCACACAGCAGGTGATGCAGCCATCCAACGACTGTCCAAATCCAAACCAGCAGTTTGTTATTTATTTGATATGATCCAATTGGATGGTAAGGAATTGTATAAATACCCGAATGAGCGCAGACGTGAATTGCTTGACTGCATTTTAAAATCTGGAGAGTCATATCGATTTAGTCAAGACTTCCCTGATGGCAAAGCACTCTTTGAAGCCATTAAAGCAAAAGGAATGGAAGGCATTATGGCTAAGCAAAAAGATGCACCTTATTTACCTGGCACTAGATGTCGACATTGGTTAAAAATAAAAGTACGGTCTAATGAAGAGTGTTACATCATTGGCTATACAGCGGGCAAAGGAGATAGGAGTGCTGTTTTTGGTGCACTGCACTTGGCGATATATACAGATAATAATGTGGTATATAAAGGAAAGGTTGGTACTGGTTTTGACATGGCGACGCTGAAAAAATATTTTGCATTATTTTCTGTTGTGCCAACTACAGCTAAACCAATCGAAGATGCTATTGAAGAAGAAAGTCGAACAGTTTGGATTGAACCCGTGTATAGATGTGAAATACAATATGCTTCATTGACTCCGAATGGGACTTATCGAGAACCGGTGTTTGTGAAGTTGGTTGATGGTTGATGGTTGATGGTTGATGGTTGATGGTTGATGGTTGATGGT
>CAYVFU010000132.1:0-11702 GCA_964450495.1 uncultured Saprospiraceae bacterium
ACTAAACACATCGAATATTTTGAATTGTAACTAACATTATTAAAATAAATCAGAAAATCTTAAAGAGCCGAATATCCTACCAAAATGGATAAATCCCACGTAAAACAGTAAAATATACTGTCCGTTGATAAGAAAATCACTTCAGATACTAGGATCCAATCTCCGTGCTTAGCACAAAATGAAACTATATGTAGAAAGTTATCGTTACCTTTGTGTGGTAGAGCTATTATGTATTTAGCTCGCCTATTTAAATTTTTATATTTTTTATAATGAGTACTGGTACAGTAAAATTTTTCAACGACGCTAAAGGCTTCGGATTTATAACGCCTGATGATGGTTCAAAAGACGTTTTTGTTCATGCAAATGCCTTAAACGGCACTCAACTTAATGAGGGAGATAAAGTATCTTTCGATGTTGAGGAAGGACAAAAAGGATTGAACGCAGTTAATGTGTCTTTGACATAGTTTAGAAATTCAATCTTGAATTATATGGCCTGTCATTTTTGACGGGCCTTTTTTTTGCTTTGAAAGAACTCTTCTGCACACACGACGACATCCATTTAGAATAAACCAATTATTCTAATTATCTTAATACGTATGAAAAGAAGATCATTCATCCAACAATCTGCTGTGATAAGTCTTGGTTTCATCGGACTATCAAGGTGTGTTTCCGACAAATCCTTGACGACCGAAATGTTCAGATATGGGCCTTTAAAAAAAGACAGTTCAGGTTATCTGGACTTACCAGATGGTTTTAACTATAAAATTATTTCGAAAGCTGGTCGCCAAATGGAAGATGGGTTTATTCTGCCCGGCGCTGCAGATGGTATGGCAGCATTTGCCTTTTCTCCTAGCAAAGTTATTTTGATACGGAATCATGAACTCAGTCCTGGATCTGAAAAGGGGCCTTTTGGAAAAAATAATGAGTTGCTTTCAAATCTTAACAAGGCAGATATATATGATTATGGATACGGTAAATCACCAGCAATGGGAGGTACGACTTCCCTTGTTTATAATGAGATAACTCAGCAAGTAGAATTAGAATATTTGTCTCTTGCAGGTACAACAAGAAACTGTGCGGGAGGTCCTACGCCTTGGGGATCTTGGATAAGCTGTGAAGAGAATGTTGCTTCTATCTCAGAAGATAGAGAGCAGGCACATGGCTATAATTTTGAAGTTCCTGCATCTGGATCAATACAGATAGCGCCACCTAATCCTCTCAAGGCAATGGGTCGATTTAATCATGAAGCAGTTTGCGTTGATCCGAAAACAAGCATTGTGTATCAAACAGAAGATAGAGGAGATAGTCTCATCTATAGATTTATTCCGAATACAAAAAACAAACTCGCTGATGGTGGCAGATTACAAGTCCTTTGTTTCGTTGGTCAAAAGAGAATGGATACTAGAAATTGGTCTGGCAGAAGCGTAGACATCGGCTTTGCCTATGATGTGGAATGGAAAGACATCGATGACGTAGAATCTCCCGATGACGACTTACGACTAAGAGGATTTGAAGGACTAGGCGCCGCTAGATTTGCAAGAGGAGAAGGCATGTGGTTTGGCAATAATGAACTATTCTTTGCTTGCACAAATGGTGGACCAGATGAATTAGGCCAAGTATTTAAATATGTGCCTAGTCAATATGAAGGCACACCACAAGAAGCAAGCACGCCAGGAAAATTGTACTTATTTGCAGAGTCCGATAACAAAAACATTTTAAAAAATTGTGACAATCTCACCATATCACCATGGGGAGACGTCATCCTTTGCGAAGACCACAAAGATGCATTTATCAGAGGCATTACGCCTGATGGGCAAATCTACACTTTTGGTCACAACGTCGGCTCTCAATCGGAGTTTGCTGGGGCTACCTTCTCTCCATCAGGAAAAACACTTTTTGTCAACATCCAAGGCAATGGCGATACAGTAGCGATTACAGGACCTTGGGGAAATAGAGCTGACTTATCTTAATTAGCAATATAATGGGCAATTAAGGCAAAGATCATTCTACCCAGGCCTAATTAAAGAATTTATTAGTTATTCTTCTCCTCGAGAATATCCTTGAATTCATCAGCCATAGATTCAAGGCTTTTTCCTAATTTTTCTAAAGCACCTTTTAGGTCTTCTTTAAAATCTTCGTCAAAAATATCCTTCATTTTCTGTTCGAATTCGTCATCAAAGACCTCGTTTAGATCGTCTCCAAATTCTTCAAAAGTAGATTCAAGATCATCACCAAATGCATTAGCCAATCCATCAACGACATCAGATCCATTTTCTGTTAATCCGCTAAGAAGATCTTTTAAATTTTCAAAATCTTGTTTACCATCAGTTTTCATTCTTTCAGCGAGATATTCTGAGCTATTTATCCAGAATTCTTTTTTTTCGTCTTTTGACATGGACTCTTCCACATTTTTATAACATTCATTGGCGAGTTTCTCAAATTCTTCATTCCTGATGTCCCAATCTTCATCAGAATAGTCTTTTGACTTTTTTATTGTTTCTTCTACAAACGCTTTGTGTTCTTTTAAAAACAGGTCTTTATTTTGGCAAGGATCTAATGCAGAACAAGAGATAGCTAAGATCGAGATAGTAATTATTATGTATTTCATGTTTGGTTTTTATTACAATGTCTTAAACACTCAAAGCGGGGTTGACATTCCTCAAAATCTTGTTTATCGACGAATAATTAGGCATTATCTACGAGTTAGACCTGCCTGAGTATTACTAACTAAATTGGGTTTAGACAGTCTTCAGCACTTTCATTTTATATAAAAGAACTGAATTTACAGCATATAGTAAGATGAATCCTTACTTTTGCACACTAAATTGATTCAAAATCAAGACATTTTTAAATCAGATAAACCAAGATAAGCTACCTAATCACATTGCTGTGATCATGGACGGTAATGGCAGGTGGGCTAAAGAAAAGAATAGACCACGTGTTTTTGGACATAAAAATGGAGTCACTGCAGTGAGAGAGGTGACAGAAGCATGCGCAGAATTAGGGGTTTCCTATTTGACTTTATATGCTTTTTCTCAAGAAAATTGGAATAGACCAAAATTAGAAGTCAACGCATTAATGAGTTTGCTGGTAGAGACATTGAGTAAAGAAATTCAGACTCTGAATAAGAACAACATCAAATTGGAAGCAATAGGCGAATTGGAAAAGTTGCCTCGCAAAACCTATTTAGCATTGAAAGAAGGGATTCGAGATACTCAAAATAATGATCGGATGACCCTGGTTTTGGCACTAAATTATTCATCTCGTAAAGAGATACTTAAGGCCGCTATAGATGTTGGGAAAGACATGGCAAATGGTAAGCTGGCCGAAGAACAGATAAATGAAGAACTTTTTTCTGAATATCTAGAAACAAAACTGTATCCTGATCCGGAACTGTTGATAAGAACGAGTGGAGAGCAAAGAATCAGTAATTACTTGTTGTGGCAAATAGCTTATGCTGAATTGTACTTTACAAAGGTCTTTTGGCCAGATTTTAGGAAAGAAAACTTATATGAGGCAATCGTAGATTTTCAGAGTCGAGAGAGACGATTTGGAAAAATCAGTGAACAACTCGTATAAAGTTGAATTTTATAGCTAAAAACGAGGTTAAAGCTTCGTTAAAATATATGACAGGCGCAGCGATAAAGTTATGTTTGCGTTTTCGAATCAGCTGATTCTTAAAGAATTATAAAACATGCAAATACCGTTAAGGTTTACCCTTTCTTTATTTCTATTCATTTCGGTCTCCTTTTACCTGCAAGGACAAGAAGAATCCGAGCAACAAGAAACTAAGCAAGAAGATATCAATTCATTTTTCGATTATTCTCAAGAACCAAGAGAATATGAAATCGGTGGAGTTGCTGTGGAAGGAGCTGGCTCAAGAGACGTTAATGCCATTAAGTCAATTGCAAAACTCCGAGAGGGTAAGAAAATAACCATACCTAGCGAGTCTATCGCTCTAGGACTAAAGGGTTTATATCGATTGGGACTTTTTAAGAATATAGAAATTATTCAAGACAGTATCGTTGGTGATGTTATCTTCCTTAAGATCAGATTATTTGAGAGTCCTGCAATGTCGAATTATACCTTTACAGGTGTTAAGAAAACTAAATACGAAGACCTTTCTGAAATTGTTGATGGCATAATCACTCGTGGAAGTATCATTACCATTAATAAAAAGGAATTAGCAAAAACTAAATTAGAAGAGCATTATATAGAAAAGGGATTTTTAGATGCGGAGGTTGTAATTAAAGAATCTGCGGATGCTAGTCGACCTAATTCTGTAAGATTAGAGTTTGATATTGATAAAAAGGACAGAGTCAAAATTGAGGATATTGAATTTGTAGGGAATGAATATGTACCAGAAAAGAAGTTGCGTAAACTAATGAAAGGTACAAAGAGGAAAGGCACATTCTTTAAAAAATCAAAATACATTGTAGATGACTTTGCAGAGGATAAAAAGAACATTATAGCTCACTACAATAAACTTGGTTTTCGGGATGCCACCATTGTCAATGATACCATTTGGAGAAATGACGAAGGCTTGCTTAATATGTCTTTGAATATTGAAGAAGGTCAGCAGTATTTTTACAGAAATATTGTTTGGAAGGGCAATACCATTTACTCTGATGACCAATTAGCGACAGTGCTTGGTTTAAATAAAGGAGAGGTGTACAATGAAGAGTTACTTCAAAAAAGATTGAGCTTCAGTCAAGACGACGGCAGAGATATATCTTCATTATACCTAGATCAAGGTTATTTATTTTTTGATGTCCAGCCAGTAGAAGTTGCTATTTTTAAAGACTCTATTGATATCGAAATGAGAATTTCTGAAGGTGCTCAGGCATCCATCGATAATGTAGAGATTAAGGGTAATGACCGAACGAATGAACATGTCATAAGAAGAGAATTAAGAACGAAACCTGGTGAGAAATTTAGTAGATCAGATATCATTAGATCCCAGCGTCAATTAATAAACCTAGGTTATTTCAATCCAGAAAGTCTTGATATTCAGACACCTGTAAATCCTCAAAGGGGTACAGTTGATATCATATATACTGTAGAAGAAACACCATCTGATCAATTGGAATTATCTGCTGGTTACGGAGGATTTAGCGGCTTGATTGGTACCTTAGGTGTGACATTTAATAACTTCTCTATACAAAACATTAAAGACAGGAGTACATGGAATCCTTTGCCTCAAGGCGATGGTCAGCGTGTCTCGGTGAGATTACAATCAAATAGCCGTTTCTTCAGATCTTTTAATGCATCATTCACAGAGCCGTGGCTAGGTGGAGAAAAACCACGAAGTTTTACAGCTGGTATTGCATCATCTATTTTTGATCAGACAACATTCAATCAAGGTAAATTAAATATAACCAGGTTTTTTGTAGGTTTAGGTTCTCAAATAAAATGGCCTGATGACTTTTTCGTTTCTAACACTGTATTAAATATAGAGACAATCAAGCTGGATGATTTCAATGCTGGACTTGTAGTCAATGACGGTAGTTTCAGAAACTTCAACATTAATCAGACATTTAGCAGACGTAGTGTTGATAACCAATTATATCCTAGAAGGGGTTCAGGTGTATCGTTATCTATACAATTGACTCCTCCTTACTCCTTATTCAGAAAAGATAATTTCTGGGTATTGACCGACCAAGAAAGAAGAGAAGCCATTTTCCAAGAAAATCTAGGTAGAGGAGTTAGGAATCAGCTTACAGATGGTGGATTAGATGATGGCAACAGCGAAGAATCATTCATACAAAGCATAGAAGAGGCACGCCGGTTTAATTTCTTAGAATATCATAAGTGGAGATTTGATACAGAATGGTATTTTAATTTTACAGACAAACTTGTGATGGCAGCTTCATCAAAAATGGGCTTCTTAGGTGCGTATAATAGTTCGGTTGGTATTGTGCCTTTCGAACGGTTTATTTATGGAGGTGACGGATTATCAAATCAAAATAGCGGTATTACAGGCGCAACAATCATTGCTGCTAGAGGATACGAGACCAATGATTTTATCGAAGGTAATGGGACATCTGTAAGTAATAATAACTTCTCTTTAGGAGGAGGTTCTATATTCAATAAATTTACTGTTGAAATTAGATATCCATTGAGTTTGAATCCATCTTCTACTATTTATGTTCTTGGCTTTTTACAAGGCGGTAACGTATGGAATGATTTCAAAAAATACAATCCATTTGATCTCCAACGTTCGGTTGGTGGAGGTGTTCGTGTTTTCTTACCGATGTTTGGACTCTTAGGTTTCGATTATGGATTTGGCTTAGACAAAGACCCAAATGCTGGAAATTTTGGCGGCTTTGGCAAGTTCAGTATAGTCCTTGGATTTGAGCCTGATTAATAGAATATTTCCTAATTCCAGTTAACATTATATTTTTATATAAGCTAGAACGCTGGCTTCTTGTACTAATCTTTCGTTAAAATGTATGTAAAAGGATTCAATAAGCATACATTTGCGTCTCTATAATAAATGACTAAATCATGAAATTGACAAAGACTCTAAACGTACTTATTTTATTTGTAGCTCTTAGTGTTACATCAATGACAGCTCAGAAATATGGCTATTTGAACTCAGCACAATTGTTGACTGAACTCAATGAAATAAAAGCTGCTGATTCTGAAATCGCTGCCTATCAAAAACAATTAGTTTCCAAAGGTGAAGCAATGGTAAAGACTTTTGAAACGAAATATCAGAAGTATGCTCAAGAAGCACAGAGTGGTGAATTTTCTCCTGTTCAGGTGCAAGAAAAAGAAGCTGACTTAGCTGCTGAGCAACAAAAAATCCAGCAATATGAAGTTGAAGTTCAAGGCCAGATTGCTAAGAAAAGAGAAGAACTGTATCAACCGATTCTTGACAAAGTGAAAAATATTGTTGATGCCCTTGGTAAAGAAAAAGGATATACCATGATATTTGATACAAGTACGGGTGCACTTTTATTTGCAGATGAAGGTGAAGACCTAATGGCTGAAGTTAAGAGCCGATTAGGCATGTAACAAGCCAATTTCAAAAAGATATATAAAGCCTGCTAAAGTAAATTTTAGTAGGCTTTTTTTGTTACCAGCCATGGGGTTAAAAACCTTTGGCTCGTTTCTTTAGAATGACAAGTGAATAAAAGGTCGCCCGACCTCTTTGTGTAGTTAGCCACCACCTGCCGAGAGGTCAAAAACCTTTGGCTCGCTTCTTTGAATGACAAGCGAACGTAAGGTCTAAGCCAAATGCTCACAGGTCCTGACCTTTTTCTTCACTTACTTGTCATTCTCATAAAATGAATCATACTATCTCTATCTATAACACCAACTATCTCTTCTTTTGAATGCCCTACACCAACGATACTTAAACCAAATTCATTCATTTTATTTCTAGCGTCGTAGATGGACAATTCTGGTGAAAACACATGAAATTTTGAAGATGTAAATGTTGAGACTGGTTCACTAGTACGCCCATCTTGAATAGCATCTTTGATAAATAGGTTGTGAAGGATTCCAATAACATTACCGTCTAAATCAGAGACCAGAAAATTATTTTCCTGTTGTTTCAAAGAAAGATTTACAGCTTTCTCCATGCTATCGTGTAAGTAGAGTGTTGTGTATTCCCCACGTTTGATTTCATCTATTTTTGTAGAATGCAGCCGATCTTCCAAAATGACTTGTTTGTTTTCAGTATTCGCCATAAAGTAAATGAAGCCACCGATTATAACAAGGACATAATGAGAAATATAAAGACCATAACACATAAAAGCGACAGCAAACATTTTTCCTATAAGAGATGCAATTTTGGTCGATTTTGTCTTTCCCAATTTCATACTTAAAAGTGCTCTCAGTATTCTGCCTCCATCCATTGGAAAAGCAGGAATGAGATTGAAGAAAAATAGCACAACATTTATGAAAAAAATAGCCACGACAAATTTGGGTATGCTGTCAATCTGCCCTGAACGGTCATTAATAATAAAATAGTCCATTCCCGCAAAGGAAGCGATCCCAACAAAGCACAAAATGGCGATAACAACATTGACCATTGGTCCTGCTATTGCTACCAATAATTCCTCCTTGGGCTTTACAGGTAATCGTTCTAGTCTTGCAACACCACCTATAGGTGAAATAATGATATCTCTAGTATTTACATTGAATTGTTTTGCTGTTAGAGCATGGCCATATTCGTGTAAAACGACACAAAAGAACAGAGTTAAAAAAGTGAGTAAGAAAAACACTAATTCAGAAATCGATTGATGTCTTTCGACACCCACATAGATCATAAATAAAAACAGCAGTCCAAAGGTCCAATGTACCTTCACAGGAATGCCTGCATATTGGCCTAGTGTAAAGGACCTCCCCATCATATACTAGGAACTAACTAGTAACGGTTCGTGTAGTTGTCCTTTCAAAATGTTTCTAGCTATGACCAGACGCTGAATCTCAGATGTCCCTTCATAAATTTGTGTAATCTTGGCATCTCTCATCAGTCGTTCGACATGATACTCCTTTACAAATCCATAACCACCGTGTACCTGAACCGCTTCTACAGTATGCTTCATAGCCGCTTCCGCTGCATAGAGTTTTGCCATCGCTGCAGCATTAGCATATGGTTTTCCTTGATCTTTTAACCAAGCAGCTCGATGGACAAGTAGTCTTGAAGCTTCTAAGTCTGTCGCCATGTTGGCAAGTTTATTAGACACAGATTGATGCTGAGAAATAGGCTTTCCAAATGCTTCTCTTTCCTTGGAATATGCTACTGCTAATTCATAAGCTCCTGCGTGTATACCCAATGCTTGTGCTGCAATACCGATACGTCCGCCATCGAGTGTTTTCATAGCAAACTTAAATCCAAACCCATCTTCGTGGATGCGATTTTCTTTTGGTACTTTGACATCTGTATACATAATAGAATGTGTATCAGAGGATCGAATGCCCAGTTTATCTTCTTTGGCACCAATACTAACCCCATCCCAATCACTTTCAACAATTAGTGTGTTGATACCTCTATGTCCTTTTTCTGCATCTGTTTGTGCCATGACCAAATGGACCTTGGATTTACCACCATTTGTAATCCAGTTTTTTGTTCCATTCAAAAGGTAGTGATCACCCATATCAATAGCTGTTGTTCGTTGACTAGTTGCATCGCTACCAGCTTCAGGCTCTGACAAGCAAAAGGCTCCAAGCCATTCACCTGTTGCTAATTTTGTCAGATATTTTTGTTTTTGCTCTTCATTTCCATATGCTTCCAGTCCCCAACAAACAAGAGAGTTGTTTACTGACATTATAACAGAACAAGAATTATCTATCTTGGATAATTCTTCCATTGCAAGGACGTACGAGATTGTATCCATACCACCACCTCCATAATCAGGTGACACCATCATGCCCAGAAAACCCATTTCTGCCATTTGTTTGATCTCATCTGTTGGATATTCCATGGTTGTATCTCTCTCGATTACACCATTTTTCAAAATACTTTGCGCAAAATCTTGAGCCGCTTCTTTTACCGCTAATTGTTCTTCCGTGTAATACAAATTCATGATTTATAATTATAGGTTATCGCCTCGCAATAATCGGTATTTTTTACGGGCCTCGATAGCAAATACACTGTTAGAATAATCTAAGAATAGTTTCTCATAGAGTTCTTGAGCTTTATCAACATCTCCAATTTCATTCTCATACATTTCTGCTAACTCAAAGATCGAATTGTCACAGCGGATTTCTTCATTGTGGTTTTCAATAACGGTCATATACATCTCTGCCGCTTTATCGTATTTTTTTTGTTTGCGATATAAGATGGCTTTCTGATAATAAATATCATCTACCAAGGAATGCTCTGGAAACGCTGCAGCCAGTGAATCCAGCTTACTAAATGCTTGTGCGAATTTATTTTGCCGGGTCATTAGCTCAGCCTCTGCATACATAGATATAGCAACATCCGAAGTATCTAGCGCCAGATTATCCATAATGAATACAGATTTATCAATAGCATCATTAGAGATCAATTTTGATGTGGAAGCTTTTAGCACATCAAACTGTTTTTGTGCCCATTGAAAATCAGCATTGTAATAAGATAAGAGCGCATTCCGGTATCTAGCCTTTTCACCCAAAAAGTCTTCTTTAAAATCTTTATCTACTTGCGAGTAAAGTAAAGTCGCTTCCCATATCTCGCCTTCAATTAAATAGAAATCTGCTAAACTTATTTTGCCATTGGCTTTCACATATTTATTGACTCCTGGAAATGCTATCATTTCATTGAGTCTGCTAATAGCACTTGGAACATCATTCATATAGTAAGCCTCTAAGTTGGCAAGTTCTGCGACGATGTAGGCTGACTGTTTGTTCTTACCAATCTCAGAAAGGTAAGAGATGTATTCATTCTGCAGATCCAACAAGTCTTGATTTGTGTATGCTGGATTTTTAACGACTTTCTTTTTTCGATTGGACAACAATTCTTGCCGAGCTTCTAAGTAATAACTGGAGTTTATACCTTTTGTATCAATGATGTATTGATAAGCGCCAATAGCTGTATCAAACTGACCGTCATTTGAGGCTATCATTGCAATATTAAAAACTCTAGTTCCATTTTCTTCCAATCGTAAGTCGAGTGCTTTTGCCTGACGTAATGCCTTTTTGTAATCTTTTTCTTGTATGTACACCCACTCAAGGAGTTCTGGAAAATTGACATTATCCGGATCATCTTGAATGTTGACAAAAAGCTTTTCTTTCAATACTGGGAAATCTTCTTCAGTGAGCGTTCGACTAAAATAATTTTTCATCGTCGCCAACTGATTTGCATTTTCATTTACACTAAGGAGGTAATAGTGAATCATTTCGGAAGTGTTACCCAGCCGTTTATATATATCTGCAATTTGATAAGCAAATACATCGGATTGATTTAATAACGCCTCACCCATTTTGTAGGTTTTTAGCGCGAGCTCGTACTTCGTCAATCGATTAAATGCATTTGCCAAGTTTCTGATCTTATTGTGATCCTTCGGAAGTTGTTGAATGGCTTTTGTGAATTGTTTTTCTGCTTCTGCTGACTTGCCTTGTCGCTCCAGTACTTTTCCTCGGACGACATACAAATGGACATCCTTTGGATTTCTTTTGAGTTGAGTTTTGATCTCTTTCAGACTCTGGTCATAGTTTTCCAAAGCCAGCAATGATTCAATATAACGGTCAAAATAGTATTCATTATACCGAGATTCTACCCATATCTTTTTATAGAGAGTTGCAGCTTGTTCGTACTCACCAGATCGATAATATTCATTGGCTAATTTGGAATCTTGACCCATCATCGCTATGGACGAAAAACAGATAAAACACACGATACACGCTCTAATCATAAGACAATACTTCTTGAGACACGAGTATAACGAATTTTGGTGGTATGTAGTTGCATAAATCTAAGGGGATTCGAGGGAAGTATAATCCAATAATGGGTTATAACTCTATCTAATTAGAATGTCATCCCTTTTAGCTTTAGATTTTACTTTGAATGCTCAATATTAAGTTGTGAGAAATCTAAGAATCATAATAATACTAAGTTTAGTAGCTTGCCAAGCTACTGTCAAAGACCTTTCGTTCGATTGTCATTCTAAAGAGCGCGCCAAAGGTTTTTAAGCTCTTGGTGGGTGGTGGGTGACCTACAACTCCGGTCGACGCCGACTTTCCTTCTTCAAAGACTGATGCCGCTTATT
>CAYVFU010000133.1:0-11427 GCA_964450495.1 uncultured Saprospiraceae bacterium
AATTAGATGTTTATGTCTGGGATGCAGATGGAAATGGAGATTTCTGTACAGTAGGTATCATACTTGCTGATAACGGTAACGTCTGTGATCCAGAGGGAGAGATCGTAGAAGAAGAGGAAGAAGAGGAAATGGAAGAAGTTGAGCAGGGGTCAGGCTATACAATAGCTGGACAAGTGAGAACTTCATATGGCGAGATGATCGATAATGTTCAAGTAACTATTGAGGCATCAGGACTTAGTGAATATCCTATAATTGCGACTACTGATGCAGCTGGTGCATATGCTTTTGCAAATAATCCAACTGACGAGTCATACAGATTGACAGCGCAGAGAGATATGGATTTCATGGAAGGTGTATCAACGCTTGATTTATTACTTATCTCAAGACACATTGTTGATCTAGAGGCATTTAATGATCCATTTGCGATCCTTGCCGCTGATGCTTCAGGTGACGGTAGAGTAAGTGCTGTTGATTTAGCAGAATTGAAAAGACTAGTTCTTGGTGTAAATGATAATTTACCGAACATTGGTTCTTGGATTTTTGTAGATGCAGACCAACAGTTCTTTGATCCATCAAATCCTTGGCCATTCAGTTCTGATATTAATGTATCTGATCTAAGTCAAGATATGATGTCTGAAGACTTTATCGGAGTTAAAGTCGGTGATGTAAATCAAAGTTTCCAAGGAGCAGAGACTCGTTCTACTGGAACATTGACATTACAAGCAAATGATGAATTGTTAGTTGCTGGTCAGATAGCATCAGTTGATGTTACAGCTAGAAACTTTGATCAAGTTGCTGGTTACCAGTTCACATTAGCTCATAACGGCATGACATTTAAAGGTATCCAAGAAGGTGCGTTAAATGTTGACGAAACGAATATTGGTATAGAAGAAGGCAGATTATCAATGCTTTGGTACTCTCCTAGAGCACTTGAAGTTAGTGCAGATGAGACTTTATTTACATTGACTTTTGAGGCTACTCAATCAACTCAATTATCTAAAGCTCTTGCATTGAATTCATCAATAACTAAATCTGAAGCATATGTTGGTCAAAGCCTTGACACATACGAAATAGATCTAGAATTTGGTGAAAACGCTTCTGATGTTACTCTATACCAAAATCAGCCTAACCCATTTGAAGAAATGACTTCAATTGGATTTGAATTACCAACTGCTTCTCAAGCAAGCATAACGATATTCGATGTTGCTGGAAAACAGCTAATGAAGATCGATGGTAACTATGCGGCTGGTTATAATACGGTTACAGTGAATGCGACAGATCTAGATGCAACTGGAGTTCTATACTATCAATTGCAAACTGGTTCTCAAATTGTCACTAAGAAAATGATAGTGGTTTCTAAATAACCACTTCAAATACATAGTTGGTCTTTCTCAGGTAGACCATTGGTTAATTTTGGCGGCTCTAGCGGTAGAGCCGCCAATTTTTTTTATGTCAAACACAGTAGATTATATAATAGTTGGATTTGGAATAGCAGGAGCTATTCTCTCTTATAAACTGTGGAAGTTGAATAAGAGCTTCATTATTTATGATGCACCTGCTCAGCAATCTGCCAGTAGTATTTCGTCTGGGTTAATTAATCCTATTACTGGTAGAAGATTTGTGAAATCATGGCATTTTGAAGAGTTACTGCCATCTTTAAGAGCAACCTATAAAGATTTAGAATCAGATCTAAATATTAGCTTACTAAAAGAAGTAGACATTCACAGATCCCTCTTCACTGTAAAAGATGAAAACTTGTGGGGAACTATTTCTCTAAATGAACCAAACTATTGTACTACCAATCAATTCGATTCTTCAAATTGGACGGACATCATCGCTCATAATAAAAGAATGGGCACAATAAAAGCCTACAGAATCAATGTTCAACTTTTAATTGAAACTCTCTCAAACCTATATCGTTCAAATATTATATCTGATTTTTTTGACTATAAGGAATTACACATTACATCAAGTGAAGTAGAATATAAAAGTAACAAAGCCAAAACAGTCATATTTTGTGAAGGACATTATGTCAAGTATAATCCCTTCTTTGCTAATTTACCTATGGAACCTGTGAAAGGAGAAGTGTTATATGTGCGAATTCCTAATTTTGCTTCGACATCTATTCTAAAAGACAAAGTGTATCTAGTACCAATAGGAAATGATACATTCTGGGTAGGTTCAACATACGCATGGGAAAATCTTGACAACCAGCCCACAGAAGAGAAAAAGGCTTATATGACAGAGATTTTAGATGCTCTTTTGGATGTGCCATACCAAATATTAGACCATAAAGCAGGGGTGAGACCTTCTTCAAAACAACGTCAACCAATTATAGCATTTCACCCACAGTATTTAAATTTAGTTGCATTTAATGGTCTAGGGACAAAAGGTGCTTCATTAGCTCCTTACTTCACTGATCGTCTTTTAGACATGATATAATTAGCTATTCCGTCCATAAAACATGGCAATACTAAGTCCTGCTATGATATGCCATACTCCCCATGCTGCTGCCACTAACGTCATACCACCAAGACCTTCAAAAAATGTGAATATGAGAGCCAACCCTAGGCCTGAATTTTGAATACCTGTCTCAATTGTCAGTGTCTTTCGAGATGGCAAATTCAATGAAAATAGACGAGAAACTAAATTACCTCCAAGCAGAGCAGATAAGTTATGGAGGATAACAAGGCCCATTACAGCAGGTATATAGGTAATGAATGCATCAAAGTTTGTAAATACAGCAATAATCACAATCAAAATGAAAATTAACATCGATAGCTTTTTAAGTATATTCTCGATCTTAATCGCAAAATCATTGTAGAAGTGTTTAATAAGCATACCAATTATCATCGGCAAGACAATAATGAAAAATATAGTTGTGAATACTTCAGGAATACTCAAACTTACTTTTCTCAGTAATAGTTTAGTAGGTTCATACAGTGAGCCATAAAATGCTAATCCCAAAGGTGTAAATACTATTGCCAGAGAACTGGTTATGACTGTTAAGCTTACAGACAACGCTACATTAGCTTTAGCCAAAGAACTCATAAAATTTGAAATATTGCCTCCAGGGCATACTGATATGAGTATCATACCCAATGCTATGCTTGCTTGCGGCTTAAACATGTAAATTAAAATTAGAGTGACAATAGGTAAAACCAACAATTGCGAAACCAGACCAGCAAAAACTTGCTTTGGTTGTGTAAATACTCTTTTGAAATCATTTACAGTTAGACCTAAAGCCACACCTAGCATAATAAATGATATAGCCACATTTAGCCAAAAAACATTAGATTCATTAAAATTGTAAGGTATATCGTCTACATTATCCATCTAGAATGTCAAATTAGTACATTATAATAAGCGCGCTTATATTTGGCCTTCTTTTTTTAACCTCTTATTAACTGTTCCAAGTTGTGTAATTCTTATGTTTCCTTAATCTTAAATACAATGAGACCATTAAAATATATCGTAATTCTGTTCATCTTTGGAATATGCCTAGCTTGTTCGCAAAAGATACACAAAGAAACAATGGATAATTCATACAACACGTATGCAACTTTTTGGGATAAGATAGATACTTATGAACAGCAAGGTAAGGTGAAAACTGCACTCCAAAACATTCAAGCAAAGCTTAGTGAATTTGAGGAGTCGGGACTCGAGTCTCAAATATTAAGAGCAAAATTCTATGAGGCAAAATATCAAGCTCGCTTGACTGAAAATTCATCTGAACAGTTAATTAGGAGCTTTGAAACTAGATTGTCTGATCTAAAGGATAGTAAATACAAACATATTTATAACAGCATTCTTGGCGAATTATATGATAAATATGCCAGAAGAAATCAATATAAAATAGCACAACGCACACATACAATTTCTGATTCTATAGATATTGCCACTTGGAGTATGAAGGAATTGCTTAAAAAAAGTAATGATCATTATGTTGCTTCAGTAGAAAGCTTGAAAGACAACAAAAACTTTCACGCAATAAATAGCATTCTAAATAAACCAAAAAATAAACCTAAAGGCTTTGATTTAAACACTCTGTTAATTATTAGAGCGATTCAACACTTTAGCAATGAATTCACATTAGCAACAGAGCATACGAATGATTTTATCTTAAAATCAGATGAGGCTTTTGCAAACAAAGAAACGTTTATCAATATCAAGTTTGATGACTTATCTAATCAAATAAAGAACTCTAAATTACGTACATTACAGTTATATCAACAACTATTAAAGTACCACGACGAAGGATTACTATCAGACAGAATCGATCACGACAGGTTGAGGTATGTTTATAGAATATCACAATCAGAAAATAAGCATGAATTTTATCAAGAACGGCTAACAGAACTATCAAAAACGTCTCATTATGCTAAATATTACTTAGCAGCCTTTTTAGTCAACAGGCAAAACTCAGATCTAAATCAGGTTAGAGATTTATTACTGGAAGTAAAATCATCAAGCATTGACAGTTCAATCGTTTATAATGCGACAGATTTATTAGCTAATTTGGTAAGGCCTCACTATGACATAAAAATGGAAGAGGTGTTACTACCTTCTCAACCAAGTTTATTTTTATTAAATTATAAAAACATAGATACACTCAGACTGTCAATTAAATCAATTTCGAATGCTGAATTTCAACAGTATACTCAAAATCGAAACAGAGAAGATCAACTCAATATTTTAGAAAACTTGAAAGTCATAAAGACTTGGAGCATTAATTTACCAGATGGAGAATATAGACAGCTTTCAACAGAATCAATAATACCTAAACTACCATTAGGTCATTATGTCTTATTGTCAAATCACTCAGATCAAATTGCAGCTAACTTTTTTCAAGTATCTAATATAGCCGCACATACACTTGCAACTCCAAATGGTAATTTTATACAAGTCTATCATAGAGAAACCGGAGAAGCTTACCCTAATGTCAACATTGATATTATTGAAGAAAAATATAACAGAAATGCATATGAAGAATCCATTATAAAAACTTTAAAAAGTAATTCTACTGGAGAATCAAAGTATAGTCCAAGCGGTAGAAAGAGAACAAAGCTTAGACTAAGCATTGGAGATGATACCTACAACACAGTAAGTCAATACACCAATGATCGAGTTAACTCCAATGAACAAAGTGCTATTCACATTTTTACAGATAGAAATCTTTATAGACCTGGGAACAGACTTCAAGGAAAGGCGATTCCAGTTTCATTCGACAAAAAGACCAAAAGCAATCGCTTATATTTCAATGAAAAGCTGACACTAACAGTACGAGATCCCAATTACCAAGAAATACATACTGCAGAATTAGTCACAAATGAATTTGGTAGTGTCACATTTGACTTTAAAATAGACGAAGATAGATTATCCGGATCTTATTCGATTGAACTAAAAAATAAGTCAAATCAATTAAGAGGCAATCAACAATTCCAAGTTGAGGAATATAAGAGGCCAAGTTTTACTACAGAGATCAAAATTCCAAGTAAAGCTTTTAAATTGGGTGACACGATAAATGTTGAAACCCATGCTGAATTATTTTCTGGAGCTCCTTTGTCTAATGCCAATATAGAATATCGCGTCACACGAATTGCAAACAGGTATGTTTATCGATCTTACATGCCTCAATCAGAACCAGATGCGGAGATTATTTATGGGCAAATATCAACTGATAATTCTGGTAAGGCAAATTTCACATTACCACTAATAGCTCCGATGCAACAAGGTGCTAGCTACACTTTTGATATACAATTAAGTATTGCTGACATTACTGGTGAAACACAATTTGTATCGAAAAGTATCAATGTAAATCAATCCGGTTTTACTATTGACTTAAACTTGCCAAATGTCCTTTCTAATGAACAACTAAAAGCGATACCTATTAATGCTATAAATAGTGTAGGCGAGAAAATAGAAACGGATGTTGATATTGAACTAGTTGAATTAAATATACCTGAATTTTGGAAGAAGAATAAATATTGGGAATCATTGGATACCATGATTCTTACAGCTCAAGACTATGCTAGTATGCCTTTTGAATATACATTCAATGATAGTAATCAAAATACATGGGAAGAGCTCGATAAGATTTATTCTAACAAGTCAACTTTAAATGTAGAATCCGAATTAGATCTTCCTGAATTGGAATCTGGCTTTTATATTTTAAAAATTAAACATAAAGACAAGCTAGTAACAGAAAGAAAGTTTCAGGTGATTAATTTTAGTAATCGAGTAAATCTTTCACCTCAATTGATTTCTTACAGAATAAATAAACCAGTGTATGAAGTCGGTGATGAACTATCAATTGATATTTCTATTCCGCAGCCAGAAGTAAGTGTTCAATATTTGATTGAAAAAAATGGTGAAATCGCTATTAGAAAATGGCTACCTACTAATAGTCATCAAATAAAAGACAAAATAACTGCTTCAGATATAGGTGGATATACTATTCATCTAAGAAGTGTGTTTAGAAACAGAATTGAATATAAAAAGATCACTATCGAGGTTCCGTATACAAGTGCTAAACTCGACTACACTATAGATCAATTTAAATCCAATCTGTTACCTTCTGAGGAGGTAAGCTGGAAGGTGAATTTTAAAGACAACAATAATAGAGGTTTAATAACAGAGAGTGTTTGGGCAATGTATGATATATCTTTGGATGATCTGTATAGCCAACATGAATGGAGACCATTTATTCTTCCTAATAACATGAGTAAAGTTTCTCCAATCTATACCTCTTTTAGATCTGATCATTCTATTACGCTTAAGCAACCAAAAAATAGTAGGCCAACAACACCACGTCCAGATAATTCATATCCCAATATAAACACATACGGCTTTAGTATGATGGAAAGAATCATGATGCAAAAGTCAGCACGAGCAAGTGCTCCTATGGCTGAAGCATCACTGGATTCCAGTTCCAGTAACGAAAGACGTGAAATGAGTTTATCTGATGAAAGTGTTGATCAAGACAATGCGGAGATAAAAAACACTACAGCACCCAGGAAAAATTTTAATGAGACAGTTTTCTTCTTTCCCAATATAGAATCAACAGCTGATGGCAACGCTACAGTATCATTTGAGATGAATGATGCGATGACATCATGGAAAGTACTCATTTTTGCTCATGACAAAGAAGGTCGCTTTCTTTATGATACGCTGCAGCTGAAATCAAGTCAAGATGTATTTATTCTAGCCAACAAGCCTAGATTTAGCAGACTTAAGGACAATATTTGGATGACCACAAAATTAGTCAACAATTCAAATGAAGATATAAGTGCAACGACATGGATAGAATTCTTTGACATCACTACGGGCGAAAATATAACTAATCAAATCAGTATTAATCAAAAGGAAAAACAAATCAATCTACTAAGAGAATCTTCCGTTTCAGTTGATTGGAAATTGTCTTTTCCAGAAAATTTAGAAAGTAGACCTATCGGTTTTAGGACAGGAGTAAAACATGATAATGGCTCTGATATTATCGAAGATTTCTTACAAGTGCTTGATGATAGCCAGTTGGTGAAAGAATCTGAAGCGTTGTTTTTGAAAGCTGGTGAAACAATGAACTATAGCTTAGACTCATTGGGAACAGGAAATAATCAAACTATTCATCTAGAGTTAATGACAGATTTAGATTGGCAGATTATACAATCTCTACCTTATTTAGATACTAAGTCATTTGAAACATGTAGTAATTACTTATACCAATTTATTGCTAACTCTATTGGAAATTCTATTGTCCGCAATAATATGTATGTTAAAAATCAACTGCAAGACGAGAAAGAAATAAGTAACCAATTAAACAGTAAAAAGGAATTTAAAACAATAGACTTACAACAGACTCCTTGGGTAAGGGATGCTAATAATGAGCAAGCTCAAAGAGAGTTAATGCTAAAATATTTAGATACGGATGCGGTAAACAAGGATCTCAAAAAGAGTCTGGAAAAGCTTATTTCATTTCAGCAATATGATGGAGGTTTTTCATGGCTCAAAGACAGACCATCGAGTCTTTTTATTTCATCCAGTGTATTACAAGCCATCGGTCGCTTGAATGAAAAAGGTATACAACATGTTTTCGGTAAAGAGGAGCTTGAAAAATTAATAGGTTACATAGATAATCAGATTCTAGAAAACCTTAATAAGGCTCAGCAAAAGGATATTGTTTTAGATCTGTTTCATTATATACATGCTAGAAGTTATTTTCACAACAACTATCCACTGACTAGTAAGCTTGTGCAGAATTTTGAAAAAGAATACAGCAAGGATTGGATAGAGTATTCAACTTCGACGCAAGCTACAATTGGAGCAATTGCTTATAGATTAAACAACAAAGAACTCAGTGAATCTATTCTTGTATCGATTAAAGAACAAGCAATTGAGTCTGAATCTTTAGGCACATATTGGAAAACAAATAGAAACTATTTCAGCAATCAATCTTCTATTGATAGACATGTAGCTGTTATGGAATTTTTGGAGCACATGGAGGAGGAGTCTAATATGCTTGAAAATGCCAAGATCTGGCTTATGAATAATAAGCGAACAAATGCTTGGAAAAATAAGGCTTCTACAAGTTCTGCAGTATTTGCTTTCTTAAAGAATAAACAGACTCAAGACATTCCAAATTCTTTAGAAATGATCGCAGTGTCTTTGGCGGATAAACCAATAGCTCATAATGCGTCATATTCAAGTAAAGGTACCCAAGCTACCGTAGCTTTAGATTCAGAACCTAACAAAACTAATTCCAACATAGCGATTACAAACAATAATCAGGGGCCTGTCTGGGCTGCTATTTATAAAACTTATAGAAAGCCAATAAGAGAAATTGAGTCTTATAAAACAGATGCTATAAATATTCAAAAATCAATTTTCGTCAAACAATTAACAGACAATGGACCTGTTCTATCGCAAATAGAATCAGCAAAATTGAAACCTGGTGATGTGATTACAGTTCGAGTAACAATTAACAACGATAGGGCATTGCAATTTGTGCACATAGAAGACAAACGAGCAAGTGGATTAGAACCAAAAGATGTTATTAGTAAATACAAGTATACAGATGCTTTGTTTTATTATCAAGTAACGAAAGATGAGAGTACACATTTTCTCATTAATGATTTACCTCGCGGTACTCATATTTTAGAATATGACTTGACAGTGAATTTGAGAGGAGAGTATTCAAGTGGATTTAGTTCTATACAATGCCAGTATGCTCCAGAATTTGGGGCGCACTCAAAATCAATTAATCTAGAAATACCAAAATAATGCAACAGTTTAGCGTTTAATTTTCTTCTTTTTAGAGTCATAAGAAATAACCAAAACTCCGCCTATAACCAGTACTGTACCAATTAGCTGTAGTAGGCTTATAGACTCATCAAGTATTAGTATAGCAAAAATAATTGTAGATACTGGACCTATTCCTCCAACTATAGATCCATTTGGAGCTCCAATCCGTTTTATCCCTTCAGCAAATAGAAACGATGGTATCAATGTAGATAGAATGGCCATAAGAAATGTGTAACTATATATTTTAAAATCATAGGATAGAATTCTATCCAAAGGACTTGACAGTGTGTAGTGAATGGCAATGCAACCAAAAGCCACTATCATGGTATAACAAGTAAATTCTAGCGTTCCTATTTTACGTAAGTATATTTCACTACCTATCAAGTAAACAGCATAGCAAAAGGCAGATACAAAAACAAAAGACGCTCCTTTGAACAAATCTTCAGACCCATTAAACATATCATTTGACGCAAAGGCAATAACAATTCCAGTATATGTAAGGGCAATCGCTAACCATTGCTTTGCCTTTATTTTCTTTTTGAAAAATACAGCAGACAACAGTAAAACAATGGTTGGGTTTAAGAATATAATAACTCGTTCGAGACTAGCCGTCAGGAATTTTAAACCAGCAAAATCCATAAAACTAGCAATATAGAATCCTATAAATCCAAGCAATATCATGGCTGCAATTGTCTTTCTAGACAACTTGTGCAATCCCTTTTTTTGTTGAACGTATATAAGAATGCCTAAATAAAAGGGTAGTGACATCAGCATTCTCAATAGCAACAGATCAATAGTCTGAACAGTCTGAATGTTGTATATCAATTTAATGATGACTGGTTTTAAAGAAAATAACACAGCACCAGCTAGCGCAAACAAAACGCCTCTTAAATATGGTTTATTCATCAAGGCTAAAACTACATGTATAAGTGGAGATCGTCTCAATTTGATTAAGTACAAAGCCAACTGATAAAGTTGTAAAAAACAACATCAACTAATTGATTATCAAGCTTTAGATATTGATTTAATTACAATCAATGACACTAATACTAATCTGATATATGCTTCATTTATCTGTTATTTTACATCACTAATCGAAAAAATCAGTTTCATAGAAACTAAATGGGTGCTTTACGCTATTTTAGTACTAAACTTATCAATGGCTAAGAAGAATATAGATACTAAAGACAGTGCAAATTCAATCATAAAGAATCACATGATTTGGTCAATGGGAGCAGGATTCATCCCTGTACCGATTGCAGATTTTTTTGCAGTTAGCGCTATCCAATTGGATATGATACGACAGATGTGCAAATTATATGAGATCGATTTTAAAGAAACAGAAGGAAAGGCAATAATTACCTCATTGACTGGTTCAGGATTAGCAAGACTTGGTGCTCGCGCAATAAAAATTATCCCAGGTGTAGGTTCCGTCTTGGGAGGTGTGACACTTGCAGTACTTTCTGGTGCTTCAACATATGCGATTGGTGAAGTTTTCAAAACTCACTTTGAGACAGGAGGTACATTTTTAGACTTCGATCCAGAAAGACTCAAAAAGTATTATAACGAGAAATTTGAGAAAGGAAAGGAGATGGCTAAAGAAATCCGAAAAGACCAAGAAAATGCTGAAGCCATGGTCAAAGAATCTAAAGCTGCTAAAGCCAAGCCGAAAGATTCATTAGACAGGTTGAAAGATTTAGCTAAGTTAAAAGAGGATGGTATCATAACGGATGAAGAATTCCAAGTCATGAAAAAGAAAATCATAGAAGAATGAGAAATTGGAGTAAAACAGCTAAGTATTGGATTATCACTGAGATCGTCTTGTTTTTGATCTTCTTATATTTTGCTTTTTAATACCGACCAATTTATTAAAAAAAGAACAAGCAGGATTTAAAACTACGAATGGTTTATTTTATAAATACCTGACCATACATATTGTGGTAGGTCCTGATAAAACTTTACACTATGGGATTCTCAAACTATTCAAAATCAAATCAAGAAAACCGAAAACTCCAAAATGGAATACGGAGTGGCTTTTTCACAAAATTCAGTTCTGGTAAATTTAATCTTAGTACAAGTCGAAAAACATCACTAGAAAAAAGTAGCCTCGAAAAAGCAAATAAACAAAGA
>CAYVFU010000134.1:0-11180 GCA_964450495.1 uncultured Saprospiraceae bacterium
GGTCTTTGTATATGAATTGTTTTTGGATACTGATATGGTTTGTTTAAATGTATACGAATTCAATTAACAATCACTTATACTTCTTCATGTATTTCCAATTTCTAGGCTTTTCTTCAGCTAACCATTCTATGGCAGTGTTGATTCTTCTTGTTCGTGTCTTATCTGTTTTAGCTTTTGTGATCCATTCTGCATAGTCCTTTTTGTTAGATGGACTTAGTGTTTTGAAGAAGGCATTAGCCGATTTATTCGCTAATAGTGCTTTTTTAAATGTTGTGTGAATGGTATAGTCAGTTGCTTTTGAAGGCTTCTTAGGTTTTTTAATTCCCTCTTCATTAAGCCGCATTGCTTCTTTGATGTATTTCTTAAATGTACGCTTTGGGGGAAGGTCTTTAAGGGAGGTGATTTTACCAAATTGGCCCATAGCGGTTTTTCCTACTTGCTCTAGAATGTTATCTGGATCAGCCATCAACTCTCCCTTTGTGAAAGTGAAAGCGCAATGTTCTTTAAAAGCTGCCATGCTACACAGATTTCCCTTGTATATAAAATGTGGAAATAACCACTTGATTTTTTCCTCACATTCAGGACAAACTTCAAGCACAATTGAACGAATCTCCTTTAATATTGGTTTACTATATGAGGCCGCATTTGCTATGTACTCATCTGTATTTTTAGCTTTTGCCATTACTTCTGTGTTAAAAAGGTACTTAATTTTAGATTTTCTAATATAAAGCTTCTTTTTTGACAGATAACAATCAATATTAATAATACATTTACACCAAAATTTACTAAAACTTACATGGCTAAATCTCAGCAAACATTCAACAAATCAGAAAGAGAGAAAAAGAAGCAGAAGAAACAAAAGGAAAAAAGAGAACGCAAAGCTCAAAAGAAACTAGAAAAGCAAGAGAGAGGCAAACTGTCTTTTGAAGATCAAATAAAGTACGTTGACCACAACGGTAATCTAGTTGATGCTCCACCCGATCCAACCAAACGCAAAGAAATCAAAGCTGAGAATATAGTCCTAGGTGCTACTCGCGAATCTATGAACACAGGAAACGAAAAGCGCGTTGGTCGTGTCAAGTTTTTCAGTGATGACAAAGGTTATGGTTTCATTATAGACGATGAAAGCAAAGAGGAGTTGTTTGTACACATCAAGCAATGTCTGTATAAGCCGGAAGTCAATGACGTCGTCAGTTTCATCGTTAAGTCAGGTAATCAAGGACCAGTCGCGGCTAAGGTCACTAAGGTTAAATAATGTTGAACGTGCCTGCCGATAGGCAGATGTGTACTGCTTAATTTTGAATTGAGCTTTAATTGACAAAATTCTCAAGCTGACTATAGAGATGTCTCAAAATGATAGTTTTGTTTTAGCCTATAGTTCAACATGCTCTTAATCTCTACTAAGAGATTCGTCCCTTTCCTCTAAATAGTCTTTCGCTTTTTGTTTGTATGAAACAGGGTGAATATAGGAAAACAGCAATTCTGCTTCATAAGGAGTGGGGAGTTGAGTTGCCTTATATAATTTGTGATGGACTAAGAAGCCTATACTTTCAGCCACCTTTTCTTTCCCAATGATTGATTCGAATAAGGATCGATTTTCAATCATATATTTAAATTGTTTTGAATTTGTATTATCCAAGAAGTCGAATACAAACTTGACGTTCTTATTTGTTCCCCAGTCTGATTGTGAATCTAAGTATTGCACGACAGTTTCATGATGAGAGCCATCAGCCAGTTGAGTTAACCTGAAGTAAGCTTCTTCATAAAGAATTTCAGGTGGCATCTCATCACCTTGTCCTAATGTGTATAGTACTTTTTCATTGGGATCGTCACTATAGTCTGGGTCATTAATGCCAGGCATAGGAACTAAAACATTTGTTTCTGAGCCATCAAGCTTGGCAAGCATCAGGTCATCCGTGATTTTTATTTTCACATTGGATTGATCAGGCACAGCATGTAACAATCTAGAGTCTGATGAAGATTGCGGTTTGGCTTGTGCTGTCAGATAATCTTGTGGAGTATGTAAGGCTTGAGCAACGTTTAATATTTCTTCAGCAGTTAATAATTGGTTGTCTGATCTGAATAGCAGATTACCAGTGTGGTCTAGGATAAGTAAAGTAGGTAAGAAAAATATATTGTATTTGCGCGCTACCTGTTTTTTTACATCACTTTCTGTACCCATATCAATTCGCACATTAACAAAATTTGCATTCATATAATTAGCAAGAGCGCGATCTCTAAATACCGGTTCCATGATTTTGCATGGACCACACCATTCTGCCCATGTATCTATGAAGATGAGCTTGTTTTCTCTTTCTCCAGTTTCTAGAGCAGAGTCGAAAACATCGTTTCTGAAATTAATGGATTGTGAAAATGCAGTACTTAAGCATAGACAAAACAAAAAACTTAGTGCAAATAAGGGGCGCAGCATAAATGTCATCAATGGTTTCTATAAAATGGACTACAATTTTTTATCTGGTTGATTCTAAAAATTTTATCAATCTGTCAACTTTAGCTGGATTATCACCTTTTTTCTCGATCATCTGCTTTGCCAATTTTGCTTGATTAATAGCTAGGTCAGTATCTTTTAATTTGTGAAGGGTTGACGCATAATCAACCCTACCGTCAGGTGAATCATTTAATGCCAATGATCGTTCATAAGAGGTTTTCACTAAAGCCACAGCCTTTGGATTTGATTGGTAATTTTTTGCTAAGTGCTTGCCCTGCTCTAGTAATTCATCAGCATTATCTTTTATGATCTTCTTGGTATATTCTTCAGTTTTGTCCAAGTACTTATCAACTTTACCTATTCCTTCGAAATAGTCCATGTCAGATTTTATATCAAATGCCTTGTATGCTGATTTGGCATTTTTCTTCATCTTTTCTTTGGCTCGTTTTAGCAAGTCTTCATTTTCATATTCTACTGCTTTTTCTACTGTCTTACAACATGCTTTTTCAATCTGGGCGATAACGATTTCTTTGCCTTTAATTTTTTCGAGTTTAGATTTATAACCCAACATCTGGTCAAATAATCTTGAATCTGCATCAGTGGCAGCTTCAAATAGAAATGCTGCTTTTTGCTCTTCAGTGATGTCTGGATTTGATCTTAAATATTCATTAGATATTTTTAAACTTGGCTTCCCAACTTTATTTAATGCGGTGATGTAATTCAATACAAGGTCATAATCCCTGTCGCCAGCTTCATATTTTTTGGCAAACGAATCACTTCTATCATCTTTACGCATGGCCAGTTTTGCCAATTGTATAATACCATCTACATCTTTACCACCAGTTGCTTTATGCACTATTTCCCCTTCACCGTTGATAAACATCAATGTTGGATACGCAGATACTGGATACTTTTTTCGGAAACGTAATCCTTGACCTTTTTCCATATCAATTTTCATATTGATGAAAGTTTCATTGAAAAATTCTCCAACTTTAGAATCTTTGAATGTTGTGGCTGCCATTCTTTTGCATGGACCACACCATTGGGCATAAGCATCTACAAAGACCAACTTTCCACTGGTATTAGCCATAGCAAACGCCTCTTCAAAGTCCCCTTCAAAGAACTCAATTCCTTCTGCTTGAAGCAACGAAGAGAACAAAAGCATGTTGATTAAAATAAACGATCTCATTAAGCCAGCCATCTGTCAAGATTTTATTTGTAGTTAAGAAACGTCTACTTGAAACATCATATTATTTCGAATAGACTGACAATCAATTATCTAAGGCTTACAAAGATATAATTTCTAACATACATTAAAAGCTAAATAAATGTTACAATCCTTGCTGTTATATTTACAGCAAATTGGCAGAATGCTTAGTAAACGACAACTCTTTCTTGATCACGTAGGCCAAACGGGTCCGATGCCGGTGATGATTGATGTTTCTCATGCTCAGGGCATGTTTATCTACGATACTGAAGGAAAGCGATATTTAGACATGAATTCGGGTATTTCTGTGAGTTCGTTAGGCCATTGCCACCCTGCAATTACGCACGCAATACTCAAACAAACAGAGAGTTATATGCATACAATGGTGTATGGCGAACATGTACAATCTCCTCAAGTTGGTCTGGCTAGTCTGCTTGCTAAACAATTGGACTCTTCACTGGATGCCGTCTACTTTGTCATGTCAGGTACTGAAGCAACAGAAGGAGCCATGAAGTTGGCCAAACGATATACTGGAAGAACGGAAATTATCTCATGTGCAAATGCATATCACGGAAGTACTCATGGTGCCGAATCTCTCCGCAGCGATGAGAAATACAAGCAGGCATTTTATCCTTTGTTGCCAGATGTTCGCCACATCACCTTCAATGATTTTGGAGATTTAGATAAAATTACAGATAAGACAAGTTGTGTGATCTTAGAGCCTGTACAAGCAGAAGCTGGTGTAAGATTACCAGAAATGAATTATCTGCAAGCGCTCAAGAAGCGATGTACTGAAACAGGTGCATTGATGATTCTCGACGAAATACAAACAGGTTTTGGTCGGACAGGTCATTTATTTGCTCACCAATGGCAGGAGGTTTCTCCAGATATTTTGCTTCTAGGAAAAGCCATGGGCGGTGGAATGCCAATTGCAGCATTTGTGTCTTCCAAAAAAATCATGTCGTCATTGACTAAAAACCCTATGCTGGGACACATCACTACATTTGGCGGGCATCCTGTTTGTTGCGCAGCCGCAGAAGCTTGTTTACGTACTTTGATTGAAGAGCCACAAATCATAAAAGAAGTTTCTCGTAAGGCAATCGAACTAAAATCCTTCATAGAATCATTTTCTATCATTAAGGAAGTGCGACATGCAGGATTAATGATGGCAGTAGAAGTGAGCAAGCGAAAATATCTGAAACACATTGTTGCTAGGTGTATGGAGTTGGGATTGATTGTCGACTATTTTTTGTTTGATGATCGTAGTTTTCGGTTAGCGCCACCGCTTATCATTTCGGATGAAGAGATTGACATGGCGAAAGGGATATTTAAGGCTGCGTTTAAATATGCGGAGGAAAAGTATAAGAAATGATATCTTAGATAAGAGTTGTTTACTACATAGAAAAGTCCACTTGAATAAGATGACCCAATATGGGTCATGACCCATTGGAATAAGTACTCTTCACTTAAAACCAAATCATGATCATCAAACATTTCCATTTTTATGAAGTCATCGTACCTGCCAAACCTGGGATGATCGAAGGAAGCGGTGTATCAAAGCCACTTCATAAATTACCAGTAGGAGCCAAAGTAGGGTGGTCGAAACAATTTGACGAGCTGCCAAAGTTGGTATTCAAAATGACTCTAGACACAGGGGTTATCGGGTGGGGTGAATGTTATAGAGATCACGATTGGCGCATGATAGAAAATATTGCACATGTGTTGTTGGGTAAAAACATCTCTACACTGAGTCTTCAGCAGTTGCCATTTACATTTTGCAGAGAATATGATGGATTTGAATGTGCTATTTGGGATGCCTATGCAAAAAGTCATCAACTGCGAGTTGTTGATTTACTTGGTGGTCCTGTGCAAGATAAAGTTAAAATTGGGTCTTGGTCTTCGCATCGCCCTATAGATGAGATTGCGGATTTGGTCGGTACATTTTCAAGCCAAGGATACGATTGTATCAAATTTAAATCTGATTTAGAAGATGATGTGGTAGGCTGGTGTCGCACGATTAAAGAAGTGGCTCCTGATATGCAAGTCATTATTGATCCAAATGAACGGTGGCAATATACACATGAAACAAAAAAGCGGATTGATGGACTTTCTGAAGTTGGGAACGTGCTCTGTCTAGAAGATCCGATTCCCAGGTGGAAATTGGACGAGTATGCCTTGCTGAGAGCTTATGGTAATATTGCAATTGTTTTGCACGTGTCGCTACCGTACATTTTGCATGGTCAACGAATCAAAGATGCCATTCAAGCGCTTCAAATGAGAGCTGTAGACGGCTTTAATTTTAATTGTGGTTTGGCAAATTTTCAACGGCTAGATCACATTGCTTCAGCTGCTGGATTGAATTGCTGGCATGGATCAGAGATTGATTTGGGGATTACAGAAGCGATGTATTTACATTCAGCAGCAGCAGCTTCTTCGTGTATATGGCCAAGTGATATTTTTGGCCGACTGATAAGAGAGCATGATTTATTGAAAGAGCCGATACGGATGGATGCGCCTTATGCCTATTTGCCGGAAGGTTTGGGATTAGGTGTGGAGCCTGATATGGAGGCAATTGAGCATTATAAGACTGCGGAAAGGGAAATGAAAATGACAAACTAAAGATTGAACAAAAAATTAAAAGATTGGGTAAACCCAAAATTAAATTGGACAAACATATTTTTGCCATCACTCAGTAACAAACTTAACTAACGCCTATGTATTGGGACCAACTCAATTCTCCAGAAATCGCAGCATTAGACAGATCTATTCCTGTCATTTTACCAATTGCTGCTATTGAGCAACATGGACACCATTTGCCTTTAGCTACAGACAGAATGATCGGTGAACATTTTTGCAGAGAGCTGGAAAAAAGAATCAGTGATCAGATTTTAATTCTACCAACGATATCAGTCGGCTGCTCTGAACACCACAAAGAATTTGCAGGGAGTTTATCTGTGCAACACAGCACCATGCTCCATCAAATGACAGACATTGCTGACTGCGTCAGACACTATGGCTTTAAGAATTTGTTTGTACTAAACAGTCATGGAGGTAATCAAGGTGTCGGCCAAGTATTTGTCGAAACATTTGGCTACAGAAATCAAGATATGCTAATTGCATTGGCCAGTTGGTGGAGAATTGCTACAGAAGAATTAAAAGAGATTCAAACTTCAGGACCAGGCGGGGTAGGGCATGCAGGTGAATTTGAAACATCGCTGATGATGGTCATTGCGCCGGAATTGGTGGATCATGATGCATTGACAGACAAAGCCAATATTCCAACCTATGATTGGGCAGAAGGAGATTTAGTTGTTGGGGCAAAAGTAAGTACATATCGGACCTTAAAAGAGATGACACCAACAGGAGCGTATGGCGAGCCGAAGTTGGGTACAGTAGATAAGGGGCATGCGATTACGGAGACTGTTGTTAATCAGCTTGAAAAAATTCTTTCAGAAATTTTTTCAAGCTGAATTTTCAATGGTTAATTAGTGTCAAAGAGATAGTTTACTAAAGCCACAGGCTTAACAAGTAAGTGAATATTATTCGATCAAGATACTATAAAAAGGGTCCAGTTTAATATGTAACACATCTCTCCACCAACAAGTAAACATTTAAAATTTAGCATTAAAAATCAAGGCGCCAGCCTTTCTAAAATCCACCCATTTTCTTCCTTCCGATATCTCAACCGATCATGCAACCTCCCCGGCCTTCCCTGCCAAAACTCAAGCAACTCTGGTACCAAAACATACCCACCCCAATGAGGTGGCTTTGGAATATCTTCGGTGCCATCAAAGCGAGCTTCCGTCTCTTTTAATTTTTTTTCAATGACTTCTCGGGATGAGATGACTTGGCTTTGGTCAGATACCCATGCACCTATCTGGCTACTCCGTGGTCTCGATTTGGCATAAGCTAGAGAATCTTCCTCACTGATTTTTTGAACATGCCCTTCTATGCGGACTTGGCGTTCGATTTCTTTCCAGAGGAAGCACAGGGCGGCATTTTTATTGGTGGCCATCTCTTTACCTTTGGCGCTTAGGTAATTGGTAAAAAATACGAAGCCAATGTCTGTGATTTGTTTGAGTAGTACGATGCGGCTGTATACTTTTTCGTCGACACTGGTGGATAGGGTCATCGCATTTGGCTCGAGAATGTTTACTTCCAGAGCTTCGTCAAACCAAAGACGAAATTGTGCAATGGGATCCGAGCCCATATCTTGTTCGTCTAATTGACGTTTGGAATAATTGAGTCTTAAATCTGAAATGCGTTTATCCATAGATCAATTTATGTATGGGTTCTAGTGTTTGGTCCTCCAAAGGTATGTGCAATAATTCTAACGAATTCGATGATTTAATCTGGCTGATGCTGATGGTCCGTACTTGATCGTCCCAATTCATCAAAAAGCCAATACTTCTGTCTTTTTCTCCGCCTGCTCTATGAATATTGACAATAGTTTCTGGAGAATGCCTTTCGACTTTATTAAGCTCTTTATAAAACCAATCGCTTCGTTGACGGATGGCTTCATTCCCGTAAAGGGTACAAGAAGACCAGACATATGCCTCTGCTCTATCCAATGTTTTGATGTGCTTGACTTCTTCGTCCCAGCGTAATTCGAATAAATATTGTTGATCTGCGATTACCATCGTAAATGGTTCTATACCATTCAAGTTTATCTGCTCCAAAAAATCAGGCGCAGAGTCGTATTGAAAATATTGCTTCATCACCACGCCTCTGCTTTGTCGGTAGGGGAGATTGCGTTTGTGCTTCACAAAGGCGCCATTCAACAAACAAATTGCTCGACCCTTATCCGAGACAATGATCCAAGATCCACCTTTGGTGTCAGCAGGATAATAAATTGTTTCTTCTCCTACTTTCTCCGTCTGCACATCATAGGCCGCTCTCGCAGGTGCTTCGTCTCTATTTGAGGTAATGCAAAAGTGATTATTACCAATTGGAATGTAACTGACTAGACACATTATAAATCCCCAAGTTGAGGTCTAATCACGATGTCTTCGATTACTGCCGATGGGCTTAGTTCTACGGCATTCCAACAAACCAATGCGATATCTCTTGCTGCCATCAATCTCTCTTTTGGCAGATCAATGTCTCCCCATGCTGCTGACCAAGTTGCTCCCGGCATCACAGCCACTACGCGAATGCCTTTTTCTTTTAATTCGTCTCTCAATACTTTTGTATATCCATGCAAAGCAAATTTACTGACGGTGTATGAGCCAGAATTAGGATAGGACATCAAACTTGCAATAGAACACATATTGATAATAGTACCTGCATTCTGCGGAAGCATTACGGGCAATATACTTCGTGTCATATGCACCGCACTATACAGATTGGTATTTATCTGACTAACCATGACATCTTCTGATTCATCTAACAACTGCCCCATCACATACACGCCGGCGTTGTTGATGAGGATATCAATCTTGTCCCACTGCGATTTAACAAACTCTCCAAAGGCTTTGACCTCTTCGGGTTTGCTGACATCTGTCTGTTTGATGAGGATTTCCCTTTCGGGGAATGAACCCTGAAATTCAGCTTGTACTGCTTCTAAATCCACTTGACTTCTCGAGTTGATAGCTATATCTACCCCTTTTTCCAAAAATAACTGTCCGATTGCTTTACCAATGCCCTTGGTACCACCTGTAATAATTGCTTTCATATCCACAAATATCTATGTATCCAGTCAATTATAGGCAACAAAAGGCGTTTAATAGTATTAATATAATCTGTATAAGTTATTTATCTGCTTTACGATAGGAGTTTGGCTCAAATTATCAGACATTCGCGGAGAATATGAATCCTGGATTTTTATATCATTTTGGCAAGTTTGTACAATGGTTTCCTTCAATCATCAGTAAGCCCGAAAATGGGCGGATGTATTATAAGGAAGTGGTACGTCAAATGTATGACATTGGTGTTGGATCGCTGATGATCGTTTTCGTGATTTCAATATTTATTGGAGCAGTGACTGCTGTACAGTTTGCTTATCAGCTTGGAAATAGCTTTATACCTCCATACTATATAGGCTACATCGTACGTGATATGACAATCATTGAGTTAGCGCCTACTTTTACTTGTCTTGTATTGGCAGGTAAAGTTGGATCTAATATGGCAGCGGAGATCGGAGGGATGAGACAAAAAGAGCACATTGACGCTATGGAGATCATGGGTGTAAACACTAGTGCCTACCTCGTCATGCCGAAGCTGTTAGCTGCTTTGATTATGATTCCGATCTTAGTGAGTATTTCAGCATTGATCAGTAATGTTGGTGGTTACATTGCTTCGGTGCCAACAGGTTTTTATTCTCACTCTGAGTATGTCCAAGGACTTCGTTCTTTCTTTATCCCTTGGAATGTGGTGATGATGTATGTCAAAGCTGTCACCTTCGCTTTTATCTTGACATCTGTGTCTTGTTATCAAGGCTACTTTGTCAAAGGCGGCAGTATCGAATTAGGAGCAGCAAGTACGCGTGCAGTGGTGTTTAGTGATATATTGATTTTGATAGCAGATTACATCATTGCTATAGTGTTGACAATATGATTCGTGCAGAAAATATATACAAGTCCTTTGGTGATAACAAAGTCTTAAAAGGCATTGATTTTACCTTCGAAACTGGCAAGACCAATCTGATCATTGGCAAAAGTGGGGCTGGGAAAACAGTACTACTGAAAATACTTGTCGGCCTTATGGATCCTACGCAAGGTCAAGTCTGGTATCACGATCGCGACCTTGTCAAAATGTCTAAGGGAGAAACTCGACAACTGCGGATGGATGTCGGTATGCTCTTTCAAGGTAATGCTTTGTTTGATTCGATGACTGTTGAGGAAAACATTCGATTTCCTCTCGACATGTTTACTAATCAAAAAATGAACGTCAAACGCGATCGCGTCAATTTTTGTTTAGAAGAAGTATCTCTCGCGGGTATTAATGATAAATTTCCCTCAGAGATATCTGGTGGTATGCAAAAACGTGTCGGCATCGCACGAGCCATCGTCCTAGAACCTAAATATCTCTTTTGTGACGAACCAAACTCTGGCTTAGATCCAAAAACCGCTATCAAAATCGACGAGCTTATCAGTGAGATCACTATCCAGCACAACATGACAACTGTGATCAATACGCACGATATGAATTCTGTCATGGAGATAGGCCAAAACATTTGTTTACTCGACATGGGTAAATTAGCTTGGCAAGGGAATAAGTCTGAGGTGATGGAGACGACTAATGAGACCTTGGAGTCTTTTATTTTTGCTTCTCCATTCCTACAAAAGCTTCGTCAAAAAGCCTTAGAATAAGCTTATACTAGGATTTCTATTCCCAAAAAACATTTTCTAAAGTTGTAGACAATAGATGTATTCATAACTCCAAGCTGAATTATGAATGGATTCTTACATAACTTTTATAGATTTGCGTTTCGCACTCAGCCCGGGTGCTGGAATTGGTAGACAGGCATGGTTGAGGGCCATGTGTCCTTCGGGGCGTGAGGGTTCGACTCCCTCCTCGGGCACT
>CAYVFU010000135.1:0-10936 GCA_964450495.1 uncultured Saprospiraceae bacterium
GAAAAAAGTATAACAAAGCTTATGATTCTTGCAGTCATAGAGTTGGAAGTTTAATGGCTTGACGCCTGTGGTCAAGGACAGGATTATAAGTATCGCCATGATTCAAGCAATACCTCGCCATGTATATAGCTAACCAAATTTAATCTATTAAACAGTTTGAATCAATCGCTATTTCTAGTGATTTTTAGGTACGTACAATAATAACTGCTAAAGAATCTTTCGTTTGCTTTTCAGAAAATCGGATGCTTTAGAAAAATGCAGATTTTACAAGGTGATAATATCCCTTTCTAATTTTTGTGGACAATAAGTTTTTGGGAATGTAAGCTTTGGCTTTTGTTTTAAGGTTTTCAATAATAAAGCCAGAGCCTTTATCTTCAATTATACGGATAGGTTGTTTCATACAGGAAGTTTTATACTAGTCCAAATTATACTATTCTAACTAAGGATGCAACCGTGTAGAGATTTTTTAACTAAAGCCGCGATAAAAATGAGCAGTGTAGATCCCACCTTTATAATAAATATTTTGTCCAGCTGTAAGTTCTAGAAAGGCATTTCCATCTGTAAGACTCGCAAAATCACCAGATCCATTATTGTTTACAGGATTAGCAAGAAGTTTACCATCGTCACTTGATCTAATATTTACGATTGGAAAATAAGTCAAATCAGGTTTGAATGAAATATCGGCAGCCAATTCAGCTGTCTGATTTATGACAGGTGTTTGTATTGACTTGCGCATCCATGGTTGAATGTATCTGATGGCACACATGAAGGAAGATACAGGATTACCCGGCAATGCAAATACAATTGTTTCATCACTCAAGGTCCCAAACCAAAATGGCTTTCCTGGACGCTGTCTAATTTTGTGAAAGTGTTTTGTGACCCCTAGTTCTTCGAGTACTTTTGGAAGAAAATCAAATTTGCCTTTAGATACCCCACCACTCAATATGATACAATCAACAACGGGCAGCAATGCAGACAATTTCTCCTTTATCGTCTCAAAGTCGTCAACTAAATGCTTTAATTCTACCTGTCCTCCCCACCCTCTTAATAGAGAAGATATCATATGGACATTGGATTTTCTAATTTGATAAGCCAAGGGAGTCTGCTCCACATCAACCAATTCATCACCAGTAGAGATCACGACAATACGAGGCAGTCTGCTGACTTTTAATTGATCATTGCCAGTAGAAGCCGCAACACCAATTTCCGCTTGACTAATAATCTGACCTTGTTTGACTACCGCAGTCCCTTTAACTCTGTCTGACCCTTTGAAGTGAATGTTTTGTTTGTGAGAAATATCAACAGTATCAATAGTGGCTATTCCATTTTCTATCTTGACATCTTCGTATCTGATGACTGTATCCACACCTCCAGGCATAATCGCACCAGTCATGACTTCAAGACAAGAATTCTCTTCTTCTAATACTTGCTTTGGCGAGCCAGCTGCAGCTACACCTTTAACGTTAAATGATCTGACGCCAGCTGCATAATCTTCAAAACGGATGGCAATTCCATCCATAGTCACGCGATCGTAAGGCGGCAGATCCCTGTCGCAAATGATAGGACTACGCAAGACTCGACCAACTGAATCGTATAATGAAATGGTTTCAATACCAAAATCTTTTACGTGTTTGTCGATAATAAGTTGCGCTTCTGTTACTGATATCATCCTCCTATTGTAGCCATAGATTCCGAAACGAATCTGTTATTTCTGTTCTCTTCTGCTTCAAAACCGTCCTTAGCTCTAGCTCCAATAGCAGATTGTACAGCGAGTAATACTTCTTTATCTGATGCTCCATTTCTCATGATGTCTCTTACATTAAATACGCCATCATCATACAAACACGTTTTCATCATCCCCTGTGGAGTAATTCGGATGCGATTGCATGTTCCACAAAACAATCTTGAATAAGCGGCTATGAATCCTACACTGCCTTTAAATCCTGGGATGCTATAATTTGAAGATGTACTGTTTTTTTCATCAACGATTTTCTCCAATCCTGGATGTTCCTTTTGGATAAATTCCTTCGTTTTTGCCGATGTCCAAACTAGGGTTTCAGGATGATCACCTGTGCCATTGAAAGGCATCTCTTCTATAAAACGAACGCTTATGGGTTTGTCTTTTGCTAATTCCACCATAGGTAGAATGTCATCAATATTTTGACCTTCCATCACCACACAATTAATCTTAGTAGGCATGTCCGCCTCTAATAGTTCATCCAATGTCTCCATGACATTTTCAAACTCATCACGTCTAGTAATATCATAAAACCGCTGTTTGTCCAGACTGTCTAAACTTAAGTTCATTGAATGTATGCCGATTTGCTTGAGCAAGCCTACCTTACCTTTAGTGAGTGTTCCATTTGTGGTGATGTGTATTTGTTTAAGACCGTCAACCGCTGTCAGCTTCTCGAGAAATTCAAACATTCCTTTTCTGAGAAAGGGCTCTCCACCAGTAATACGGACCTTTTGAATGCCATTACCTGCGAGTATGGTCATTAATCGGAGCATCTCCTCATAACTTAACAAAGCATCTCTTTTCACATATTTAATGCCTTCTTCAGGCATACAGTAGAAGCAACGGAGGTTACATCTATCCGTGACTGCTAGTCGGACATAATTGATTATTCTATTGTGGTTGTCAATTAACATATATGAGGTCAAAATAAAACAATAGTTTTTATTAAGTTGTTCTAAGATTGAATAATAATCAAAATGGAGGTAAAATTAGTGTCATATGGTATCGTGCGTGATATCTTGAAGGAAAAAGAGCTGAAATATGCTGTTGCAGGTGAGACTATTGGAGATTTAAAAAAAGACCTGATGTCTAAGTACCCAGAACTAAAACGTCTGAGATCACTGCGATTTGCCGTAAATCAAGAATACGCAACAGACGAACAATCCATTAAGGATACTGATGAAATCATCCTCATTCCGCCCGTAAGTGGTGGATAAATTGTACTACATTGATTGACATACAAATATTAGACAAACCTTTAAGTGTCTCCGATTGCACTGATGCAGTCAAAGATCCATCCACTGGCGGTACGGCAATTTTCATTGGTACCGTTCGAAATCAGACGCAAGGAAAAACTGTGACAAAATTGGAGTTCGAATCCTTTGATGCAATGGCTATTAAAGAGATGACTAAAATTGCCGAAGCCATTACAGAGAAATGGGGAGCATTCCATGTGTCTATGCATCATCGCAAAGGCACACTATTTATAGAAGAAATTGCTGTTATAATAGCTGTGTCTACACCACATAGAAAAGCGGCTTTCGAGGCATGTGCATATGCTATAGACACATTGAAAGAATCTGTCCCAATCTGGAAAAAAGAATTCTTTGAAGATGGAGCTGTTTGGGTGGCTGCACATCCTTAAGTTAATGCACTTGTGAATTAACAATATGCCGGCAAGCAGGTGTTGAATGTTTAATTGAGTTGATTCGTAGTTAGAAATAATTTTAGCATTCGACATTACTCACTTGTCTAAACTAGCTTTTAATTTGATTATAAGGATTTTATTTCTAGCATATTTGACATATATCCTTTTCTATCCATTCAACATTAAAAATTAAGCATTATAAAATTTGCTTTACCAAATAAAACATCTCCGTACCAATCTCGTCAACCTTAGCATCATAAACTTCCGCCTCTTGGGGGCTGTGGTCAGAAATTTTCGGGTCTACATAGGGGACAAAAAATCTATCGGAGGCACCAAAAATAGTAGGACAAGCTTCATCAGCAGAATGGCAAACGAGTATGGCAATAAAATTATCTGATGGATTGAATGCATGGTCATAGACTTTTGAGAAAAATTCATTCTCAAATTGATGATCATGGAGTGACACTTTGTATCGTGGGTTATCACCTGCTTCTAACAATTGAATGGAAAACCCTTTTCTGAGAACGGCATTGACCATGCGGTGATTGAATGCTGTAGCTTCACTGCCACCTGAAAAACTCTTGATGTTAGTGATTCCGTAGGCGTGCGCAGCAGTAGCTATATACAATTCACCTAGTTGGCTTCTCCTAGAATTGTGTGTACATATGACCACGACATTTGTCGTTTCATGAGTGTCTATCTGTTGTTTAATCGCTGATGCGCAATTGTCTAACAGCAATTTTCTATCATCGCCAATAAGGTCAAATTTAGATTCATAATAATGTGCTAACTCTTGGACACTTTCCATCTATATTAGGATTGAATTAAGCTGCAAATTAGGCATATTTATGATTGCAATACCACCAAAAAATCAGGTAAAATATTTAGTCGTCCTACATGTATTTAATCATAACTTAGCTTTCTGAAACTTTTCAACTATTCGAAAAGGTTATACATTTGTCTCTCTAAGCTGCATCACTAAATAACTAACTAAGTTTATTCATTTACTAAATAATAACTAATGAAAAATGTATTGCTCGTTTCGTGTCTAGCAATTTGTCTTTCTGCATGTTCTACCTTAAAAAATGTGCTGATCGAACCAACTGCTTTAGAAACCGTAAACGCCATCAAATCAATTTTGAACAATAGTGCATCTAAAGCCGTAAGTACTTTACAAACGCTAAAACAAGGAGAAGATGCTTTACCTGATGAGTTGAAACCTGTACTTCAGACACTAAAAAAACTTGGTCTGGAAGACCAGATTGATGATATCCAAAAAGCAGTAACTACAGCCTCAGCAGTAGCAGCCGTTGAAAGTGAAGCAATCGTCAAAGACGCTATTGATGAGGTGAAATTCAAAGATGCCGTTGCCATTGTGACAGGAGGGGAAAACGCAGCAACTAATGTTCTCAAAGAAATCATGTATACCACTGTCAAAAAACGTTACAGCGAAAAATTAGACTCCGAATTAGATAAACATGATGTCATTAAGTACTGGCCTATGGCAACAAGTGCTTATAATTTATTCGCTAAGGAAGATGTAGAAGATGACTTATCTGATTTCGTATCAGAACGCGCAGTTGACGCATTGTTTTTAGGAATGGCAAATCAAGAAAAAATAATCAGAAGTGACTACGCTCAACTTGGAGATGCTGTTGTTACTAAAGTTTTTGATTATTACACAAAAAACAAATAGGGCAAACTAAATCGTCCTGAAGATATCGCCTCTTTCAATGTCAATTGGAAGAGGTTTTTTTTATGGTTTAGTTTAGGGATAGTATGCGCTTAGTATTTAGATTAGATTTTTAAGTTTGTATAATGAACACTCTGATGGGAGATAGCTTTTACATCCAAGTAATTGGTTATCGACAAGTATTAGATGTAGCTCGGGCACTAATTATTTTAGAAAAGTAAAATAATTACATGTGATGTATACACACTAAATTATAAGCTCCTATATTAGAGCTATACAATAACAATTTTACAAAACCCTACTCAAAGTTTGAGCAGTAGCTTGTGAATGATTAAAATTTATAGGACATGCAACAACTAATTCAACTTGTACTTAAAAGTCTCTCTTTATTCTTATCTCTATGTTTATGTATTGGTTTAACAAGTGCTCAACCCATCAACCAAGAGTTGGGTGATGTGGTAACTCCAACTCCAGAATCAACATCATTGGGCAAGTACGTTGATGTGCCGATAGACTACTCTACAGGCACACCCAATATCAGTGTTCCGGTGCTGACAATCGTTGAAAATAAATTAAAACTTCCAATAACTCTAAGTTACCATACTTCACTGCGAGCTGGTGATATGGCATCTTGGTGTGGTCTTGGTTGGAGCTTAAATGGAGCAGGTGGCCAAATTAGTAGAACTGTGCAAGGTAAACCTGACGAATCACCTAATGGATATTTCTTTGGTGAAATAGACTTGAATACAGCAGAACAAATAGCAAATGAAAGTCTATTTGATAGTCAGCCAGATATATTTACAATATCAGGTCCAGTCAATGCTAAATTTTTTATAGATACTGGCAAAGTTCCAAAAGTTGTTGATCAGACCCAACACCTAAAAGTAGAAATATTGGAAGGTACCTCCCCCATACTTGAAGGATTTATCGTGACGATTCCTGATGGCACTCGGTATATATATGGCAAAGATGGTACTCGTACTGCTCGTGAATCGCTCACAACAAATTCTAATGCAGACTATACTAATGCTTGGAAACTTTTAAGGATTCAAAGTTATGACTTGACAGATCATTTGTTATTTAATTATGAGCAAGAAAGCTATAGTTATAAAACTCTGGCTACGTGTATAAAGGAATATAGCAATTTAGGATCTCCTATAAATCAAGTGAAATGTCCAGGAAGAAATGGGATTCACACAATTGGAGGAGATGCCTATAATTACATCACACATACAATTTCTGGTTTTCGCTTAACCAGTATTACGACAGGTAGTCAAAGCAAGACTGTAAATTTTATAGGCAATACGGATAGGCTTGATCTAGGAAATACTAGCAAACGACTAGACTACATAGATTTCCAAACAGGTGGAAAGTGTCAAAGATTTGATTTTCACTACAGTTATTTCAAAGATCCGACGACATCATCATTTCGATTTGGATATCGATTGAAACTTGATAGTCTGCAAGAATTATCCAGTTTTACACCAACAGTTAAAAAAGAACCGTGGAAGTTCCGTTATGCTTCTTCTCAGAATGCCGATGGTTCTCAATACATGCCCCATAGATTAACAAAGCGCATTGACCATTGGGGCTTCTACAATGGTAAAACACTCAATGATAATTTACTTGTTTTGGCTCCCTCAACTGACTTGGAGATTAGTAATTCAGGCATCCTAGAATCTTATGGCTGTGCTGATAGAAATAGTTCACAGGATTCGATGAAAATAGGAATATTAGATCAAATTACTTATCCCACAAAAGGAACAAGAACTTATGAATATGAAGCTCACACAGTCAGTCAATTAAGCAGTTCCCAAATCAGTGGAGGCTTTAACGATCTAGCGACATGTGGTACTTTAGGACCTGGTTGCTGTGGAGAAATGGGCACCGAATCACAGGCTATTTCATTCATCAATACAAGTCAGATAAATACAGCTACATACGATATTGAGATAGCAAATATGGGCTGTACTGGTATAACACCAAAAGTCACTGTTGAAATATTCGATTCTAACGGGGTATCCAAAGGAAGTAAAAACTTGAGCATATCATCAGGTATGAATAATAATGCTTCTGGTAAGCTGACAGATATCAGTAATATGTTGCAAATTGGAGAATTCTATACATTTCATGTAAGCTCCATTAATGGTAGGGGCAGTTTTTCATTACAATTTAATGATGTCGGTCTCATTAATGCTGAAGTGGGGGGATTACGTATAAAAAGTATAACTGCTCACGATAACATTGACCAAGCTAATGATATCGTTAAATCATATCAATACAACATTTTTGATAGCGAGCAAAGTAGTGGAACATTATTAAGCGAACCTGTTTATGGTTCTTCTGCACATGATATGAGAGAGTGTGGCTCCACTGAATTCATTGCTGAATGGTCAGGAAGCCCATCTATGGTTTTGAGCGAATATGAAGGCAGACATATAGTATACAATAGAGTTCGTGAATCTATACCAGGAGCGGGAAGTACTGTTTATGAATTTAACTCGGATGCGGTACCATACCCAACAAATTATTTTCAAAGTCCACCTGAAGATTTTGTAAATCCAGGGACAATATCCTCAGAATTTTTGCGACCACCTCGTCCATATAATTTTAGCAATGGAGAGCTAAAGAAAAAAATAGAATACTATGAAGATGGATCAATATTCAGAGAGGAGAGATATACAAAGTCAACAGCGTCTGGTTATGAAGACGCCGATGCAACTGTTCTCATGCGAAGAGTTTTTACTCAATGTCAACCTTTAGGGAATACGACACTTCATATTGGTGCTGTTCAGTTCTATAGGCCGAGAGTAGGCAGATATTTATTAGGACAAAAAACATTGATTCAAGATGGCGTGACTACAGATTATAACTACACCTATGATACTGAGAAGGATCATTACTATATAAAGACTGAATCTGTCACAAATTCTGATAATAACAAACACATCACAGAATACAGTTTTCCAGATGAATATGAAACAGAGGAGAATGCTACAATCGGTGCAGCACTACTGGACAAGAATCTATTGCAACCTCCCTGGAAGATAGAGAAGTATGTTACAAACACTACTCCTACAAACAGAACGGATGGGACAAAGACAATATGGAGCACATTTAACGAAGGTATACTTTACCCAGATTCGTTGTATAGGTATGAGAAAACCTACAATGTTACTGGTGCCGCAGTTGCTGGTGCAACTTGGGATCCTCAATATGATATCAAGTCATATGATTCTGCTACAGGTAAGCCAACCGCCTTACGCTATCATGGATGGAATGACGATGTAATTCTGGAATGGAGCGCATCAGGTAAACTAACACAACATAGATTTAAAGAATATGTCACAAACATAACCTATCATGGTAATAGTGATCTTATTGAAACGTATACAAATATCGATGGCTCTAAATTAACTTATCAGTGGGATGATTTAATAAGACCAATCCAGATTAAAGATAATGATAGAGACTTAACAATTGATATTGACTATATATATGAGTCTGACCCAAATAAAAAGAGTTATAAAAAGGTATCCACAAAGTATGATAAGTTCGGTTCATTTTCTGCACCGATAACGCTACGAACCCTTTATTTCGTAGATGGTTTATCTAGACCAATTCAAACAAAAAAAGTAAAACAAGGTCCATTTTATCTTCAAAGCGTTGTCCTTAATACACAGTATGATTCTGTAGGAAGAGTTGCAAGACTGTATGAACCTAGAATAATTTTAAATTTTACAGAAGACTTTGAGCAAATTAAAGGGGATTCGACTGAAACCCTATATGAGGCAAACATGGCGAGCAGACCTGTACAAGTTACTGATGCAGCTGGTTTTACAAAATTCTATAGTTATGGAAGAAATTCATCTTCATTTTCTGTTTCAGGTTATACTAATAATAGTTTATTCAGGCACACTACCACAGATGGAAGAGGGAATGTAGATCATGTATTTACCGATAGGCTAGGTAACCAAATCCTAGCTAGAAGCGAAAATAGTGATGGAACATTAACAGCGGATACCAAATGGTTATATGACGATAAATTAAGGCCGACTACAATCATTCCACCAGGGGCTAGTATTTCTAATACTGATCTGATTACGAGCTATCTATATTATGGAAGTGATCTGATTAAAGAAAAAAAATTGCCAGATGCTGATCCAGTAAAATATACATATGATGAAAGAGAATTAATGACTTTTAGTCAGGATGGAGAACAACGAGCCTTCAGTAATAGCGGTAGATGGATCATGTACGCGCTTGATGATTACGGCAGAGTGGTTTCAGAAGGGTGGTCCGAAGATAAAGTAACTTTAGATCAAATGTATTTACAAAATATATGGGGGAATACTGGCAATGACGCAGGCAAGCTGAGGCGTCAGATTAAATATATGACTAATGATCCAACAAATATCAAGCGATTCTTTTATACTTATGATGATGCTGGCAGACTTACAAATAAAGAATATTCTACCTTTTTGCTAAGTGCTAACAGAGCAGTCAAAGAATCATATACTTATGATAGCGCTGATAATATATTAACAGAAACACACGATCATAGTGCCTATACAACTGATCCAAATATTTTCACATTTACTCATAATTATGATCATGCAGGACGACCTTCAACCACCCACTTTGGTAGAGGAACATCAATGACAGATCTGCTTTGTACCAAAAGTTATACAGCCAAAGACCAAATTGAAAAGCTAACAATAGGTGATACGTTGCAAGAATGTGATTTTGAGTACTTACCTAATCAGTTTCTGAAAAACATGAATGGGACTTCCCTGTCAACTTCTGATTTATTTCAATCTGAGCTCAGTTATGATCCGGCAACAAACATAGATCGATGTGACTGGGAAACAATTGGGGATCAAAGCTACTATTATACATATAACTATGATTTTCTCAATCGACTATTAGACGCTAAACAAGGTGGCAATGTTAATAACGCATTTAGTAGTTCTTTTGTATATAAAGATTACAGAGGTAATTTATCAAGCATTACAAGAATAGGTAATACAAATAATGCTATATTAGATAATATGACATTTAACTATGGTAGTAATACGAATTGCTTTGCTAGCATAAGTGAGAATGGAACACTAGGTCTCCAAGATTCAGGTTATTCTGGTATGTCGGGGACATACATGTTCAACAAGAATGGAGCAATGATAAGTGACCCCGCTCGTCAAGCGACAATTGAAAATGAATATTTTAACTTACCTAGGAGCATTACAAAAAACGCCAATAATCATATTACCTATTCCTATGATTGGACAGGTACTCTTCACAGAACTGAAACCGTGATTAATGGAATAGCAGAAATACGAGATTACGCTGGACCTGCAGAATACGTAAATGGAAAATTGGATTTGATCAAGCATGAACATGGATACATTAAACCGAACCTATTTAATAACGGCCTGCTTAAAAGAGAAGGTGATACAGATCATGACGATATCAAATACTGGGAAAACATTTACAGTGAAGAGATAGAAATATCAGGAAATGACGTTGAGTTATATTTCGAAAAGTGTGGAGAAATGGATTATCCGTTTGAAGTCAAAGACGGAGCAGAATATTTAATTGCACCTGAATCACAAACTGGAGACCAGTTCTTCTGGAATATTAAGGACCATCTTGGCAACGTCAGAGTGGTTTTTGATAATGATCTGAATATTTTGGAAAAGAATAATTACTACGCATTTGGCATGCGATGGACAGATCAGCAGAATCAGTTCAATTATACATATAATGGGAAAGAAGAGCAGAGAGGGATTGGTGCTGGATTATTGGCGTATGGCGCACGGTTTTACGACCCTGCAATAGGTAGATTTACAAGTATTGA
>CAYVFU010000136.1:0-10663 GCA_964450495.1 uncultured Saprospiraceae bacterium
TCTACCCCTCACTCTCCTTCATCTTCTCCGCATTCTCGGCAACCTGTAGCGCCTCGATAATCCCCCCGATATCTCCATCAACAATTTTTTCTAAACTGTACAAAGTCAAATTTATACGATGATCAGTAACACGATTCTGAGGATAATTATAGGTGCGTATTTTATCCGATCGATCTCCCGATCCGACTAGAGATTTACGTTGTTGCTTTTGTTCGTTGTAGGCTTGGTCTTTTTGTGCTTCTTGTACTTTTACGTAAAGTCGATTCATCGCGATTTCTCTGTTTTTATGTTGGGAACGAGAATCGGTACTCTCTGCAACAATACCTGTAGGCAAGTGCGTAAACCTTACACCCGACTCTGTCTTGTTGACGTGCTGTCCACCCGCTCCACTAGCACGGAAGGTATCTGTTCGCAATTGATCTTTACGTATGTTTATGTCTTCCAGTTCAAATTTTGGAATGACGGCAACGGTTGCAGCTGAGGTGTGCACACGTCCCTGAGATTCTGTTTTTGGTACTCGCTGGACACGGTGTGCACCAGATTCAAATTTCAATTTACCATAAACATCATCGCCAAATACTTCTATGACAACTTTGTTGAATCCACCGACACTGCCTTCGTTGACGTCCAAAACTTCTGTCTTCCATTTTTGGCTTTCAAAATATTTGGTGTACATCCGATACAGGTCTCCAGCAAAAATACTGGCTTCATCTCCTCCTGCACCACTCCGTATTTCAAACACAACGTCTTTGGAATCTTCCGGATCTTTAGGGATGAGTAATATTTTGATCTGCTCTTCGAGTTCCTCCTTTCGTGGCTTCAAAGTCTCCAACTCCTCTTTGGCGATTTCGCGCATTTCCTGATCGTCATCAGACATCATCTCTTCTGCAGAGGTAATGTTGCCAACGAGGTTTTTGTATTCTTTATATACACTGACAATTTCCGTAAGGGACTTATACTCCTTATTCAGTTTCATGAATTGTTTCATGTCAGACGCAACCTCAGGATCAGACAGCTTTTCTTCCAAATCCATGAAGTGAGAGTAAATCGATTCCAACTTTTCCAGTAACATAAAACAAAATTTGAGATGCAAAAATACAGTTTTATAGTTAGCTTTCAGAACTGTTTGTTTTTGAGGATATCTTATGGCAAAACGCAGTAAATCAAGCGATACTGCAAGAAACTATTATATTTGAATTTTGTTACTTCACTATGCTTAAGACAGAGAATTTAGGGTACAGTTACGACGATAAAGAATGGATCGAGTTTCCAGATATCCACTGTGAAGCAGATTCCAGTCATTTGGTCCTTGGTCAATCTGGAACTGGGAAAACCACCTTTCTCCATTTAATTGGTGGGCTTTTGGGTTCAAAGAAAGGGAAGGTCATTGTAAAAGACACAAATATCTCCGCTCTAGATGGTGCCGCTTTGGATAAGTTTCGTGGCGATCACATCGGCATTGTTTTTCAGCAAGCACATTTTGTAAACGCTATTTCTGTTTTAGATAATCTATTAATTGCTCAGCGATTTGCAGGTAAACCAGTCGACAAGTCACAAGCCTTAGCTTTATTGGATCGCTTGAATATTGGTGAAAAGGCAACTCGTACACCTAAGCATTTGAGTCAAGGAGAGAAACAGCGCGTGGTCATAGCAAGAGCCTTGATCAATAAGCCAGCAGTGATTCTGGCTGACGAACCAACATCTGCTTTGGATGATGTCAACTGCCAAGAGGTCGTTCAATTATTAGAGCAAACAGCGAAAGAAGTAAAAGCTACATTGGTCATCGTAACCCATGACAATCGCTTGATGAATTATTTTCCGAATCAAATACATTTGTCATGAACTTGCTGAAACTGAGTTGGAAAAACATCATCAACAAACCACTGAATTTATTGCTCAGCATGGTTTTGTTTGGATTGGGTATTGGCTTGATCAATTTCCTTATCCTACTCAACCATCAAATGAAAAGTCAGTTTGATAAAAACTTGGCAGGTATTGATGTGGTCATAGGCGCAAAAGGGAGTCCACTTCAAATGATCTTGTGCAACATGTATCACATCGATAATCCTACTGGAAATATATCGGTTAAGGAAGCAGCTCCATTTCTCAATCCCAAACATCCATTAATTGAAACAGCCATTCCGTTGTCTCTGGGCGACAGTCATAAAGGGTATCGGATTGTCGGCACAGATTACAGCATACTAGAATTATACGGCGGTGAGATTGGCGAAGGTAAATTATGGACCAATCATTTTGATGTCACCATAGGTAAAGTTGTCGCAGAAGAACTCGGCATGAAAATAGGTGATCGCTTCCAAAGTAATCACGGCTTTCAAGATGTTGAAGGCTTGTTGCACGAACATGAAGATGGTTTTGTCGTCGTTGGTATTTTGGAACCAACAGGGAGTGTGATTGACCAATTGATTTTGACAACAACCAAATCCATTTGGGATGTCCATGGTCATGAAGAAGGAGGAACGGAAGAACATGCAGACCATAATCACGATCACGACCACGAACACGATGCTACTAGATTTAATTTAGTTGATTATCCAGAGCAAGAAATCACATCGCTATTAATTAAGTTCCGAAACAGAACTAATTTTCAAGCACTCAACTTGCCACGTAACATTAATGAAAATACGGATATGCAAGCTGCTGCTCCACCAATAGAAATTAATCGCTTGTACAGCATGATTGGTGTTGGTGTTGATGCATTAAGAAATATTGCCATCATCATTGCACTCGTTTCTGCGTTCAGCATTTTCATTTCGCTTTTTTCTTCTTTAAAAGATCGTCAGTATGAACTTGCTTTGATGCGTGTTATGGGAGCAGGTAGGAATAAACTATTCTTATTAATTTTATTAGAAGGCATCATGTTGGCTATTGTTGGTTACTTGCTTGGTTTTTTAATTAGTCATATTGGAATGGAAGTTCTCGCCCATTATGCAAAATCCAGTTACAGATACAGCTTTACCGGTTGGTTATTCTTAAAAGAAGAATTAGGGATACTTGGCGTGTCTGTTTTGATTGGAATTATTGCTGCAATTATACCTGCGATTAGTGCATATCGGACAGATATCCATGAGACCTTGGCGAGGTAAGTTTGTGGTCAAACAGAAACTGATGAGTATTCCAGAACACAGAAACACTGTGACATCAGCAAATGGTCATTGACTAATTTATTGGAATCATTTATCAATAATATAAATCAATTTGTATTTTAGAAAGATCGGAATCCAGTGTGTTAAGGATGTACAATTAGTTTTGATATGCTTTGGCAACCTTTTTACAATAGTTTACATTCAACAATAAATTATGAAAAAGACACATTTCCACACTACTTTATTAGTATTCTTCCTAGCTTTTAATGCTTCCTTTTTAAACGCTCAACTACAAGAGCATTTACAAATTGATGGCGATGCTAGAGTTAACGGTGTTTTAAAAATAAATGACCCCAATCAAACTGGCTATCAATTACCTACCACAGATGGTGTTGAAAATCAGGTGCTGTCAACAAATGGCGCCGGCGATGTTTCGTGGTCTTCTAAAAAATCAAATTCTAATGTAAATCCACAAGGCCATCTTGGATTGCCTCCGCGTGAACGTATTTTTTTTGTAAAAATAGATGATGCCCCTTCTCAGCATAATCTTGCTCTTACAGGTCTAGACGGAACAGAAATATCCGCTTATGGATATGAATTCCAGCAACTTGCTAACAGTAGTATCGACTGCAAAGATCTTCAGTTTAAAATTAGGAAAGAAGTAGACCGCTCTAGTCCGCTATTAAAAGCGATCAATTTCGCACAAGATAATATACAAGACCTCAAACTATCCAATTATACTGTGATCAATGGATCTCAGCGTTTGGAAAACACTCTTTTGATACAAGATTCCACAATTAAATCTATTGATGTCGCAAGTATATATCATGGAGATGGTAGATATCAACTCTACGAAGAAATTGAATTTAATATTCTAGGAAATGTCGAAATGGAACACTTCCTGTATGATGCTACTGGAACTCTTGGTGGCTCTATAGACACAGAATTTAATTGTTCAAATTAACCAATAAAGACCTGTGACTATATCACAATACTAGCTAATCCTCTATAAGCATGAACATACAATCCAATCCTTCAGTAAAAACAAAATTTAAAAGCTACCCTAAACACGTATCAGAAAAATTAGCTAATCTAAGGCAGCTGATTATTGATACAGCAAAAGCAACTGGTTCCGTTACAGAATTAGAAGAGACATTAAAATGGGGTGAACCAAGTTACATTGCGCCTAAAGGCAGTACCATAAGAATTGAGTGGAAGGCAAAGTCACCCGACCAATATGCTATATACTTTAAATGTACTAGTAAGTTGGTCCTTACATTCAAAGAAGTATATGGTGGTTTGTTTAACTACGAAAAGAATCGCGCTATACTGTTCACTTTTGACGATAAAGTGCCAAAGAAAGAACTAGGTGAATGCATTAAATCTGCTTTGTTGTACCACACCTTAAAGAACCAAGAACGTCTTGGAATGAGCTTAGAATCAGGCAATTAGCGAACTTTATGGGACTTCTGTTGTTATCATTGGGTTAAAAATCAGCTTGACTGAGCTTATTTTCATACTTTGTTTGTTAATCTAGAAAAGCTACAAATGAAACAGGTCATATATATCTTAAGTCTTTGTTTCCTATCAATAGGAATTACTGCACAAGACAATGCACCAAGCGGTGCTGCTGGCACATTAGAGGAAGTCAGCAAAGAAGTAGAAAAGACAGCAGAAACTCCAGAGACAGAATCTAAAACAGAGAACATTTGGAAAACCTTATCTCGAATTACTTATAGAAAGGAGTATGATGAATTAATGGGGTTCAAAATTGACAAACCTGTGTTCAGTCAGCAAGTAAAAGATTTAGAAAATAACGAAGTCATCATCAAAGGTTATGTGATTCCCGTCGAAGGTTATAAAAGCCATACAGAATTCATCTTCTCCGCCTTTCCTTACAACATGTGCTTCTTTTGCGGAGGCGCAGGTCCTGAGACAGTGATGGAAGTTTTAGCTGATGAAGCCATAAAATACTCTGCAGAACAAATTACCATTAAAGGAAAATTACAATTGAATGCAGATGACATTAACAGATTGATGTATCAGCTTGTGGATGCAACTCTTGTAAAATAAATGCTAGCCAAACTTACTGGCTCTTTATCCCTTACTATACTCGTCTGTCTACTTTCAATCCAGTTCGGGTGTCATGACACTGATGATCTAACATTTGTCCCAACACAACTTGATTTTGTTGATGATCAATTGGTTGTCGTGGGCACATCTTACTCTACTTCATCTATTCGTCATCCAACAATTTGTAAAGTTGGAAAATCGCCAAACGTATATCGTTCCGAAACTAGTGCAAGAGGAGTCACATTAAAAACAATTGATGATGACAAACTATACTTAAGCTATTTTCAAGCAAAGTCATTAGAACGACAAGAAGAAGAAAGTCATTTATTTACTATTGAAAATAACAAATTAGGCTCAATAAGTACTTTTGGAAATCGGACAAGAATAATAGATTTTTTACCAATTGCTACCGACACATTTATTTACTTAAATTACGAACGATCAACAGCCAGTTCAAGCTTAAAATGGTATTCCCACAATTCACTATTAAAAGAAAAGAATATTGTTGTAGGAACAGAGACTACTATTCCAAAACAGCTTTTACAGCTACCAGATTCTAATTTATTGATTCTTGGAATCGCAGATGGATTTGAATTTAAAGATGGTCATTCCTATATAGAAAAATATGCAAAGGGATTTGTTATTAAAACAGATGCAAAAGGAGCAGACCAAAATCAGTGGATAAAATCGGAAGATAATGGTCATGTGTTTTTTAAGCAGGCTATAATGGCAAATAACTTCATTTATATTGTGGGCGAAATTCAACAAGAAGAAAATGGGATGGATGTTTTTATATTAAAACTAACTGAAGAATTTAAATTGGTTGGAGAGTTTGTTTTGCAAAAATTGAAGCACCAACACATTTTGGATATTTATACTAATGGAAATTCAATAGACTTAATAATCAAGGATAAGAATAGAGTTGGTCAAAACCTTGTAACTCTATTACATTTTGATTTAGAATTAACCCTAAAAAATAATACTAAATTAGTTGGCATTGACAATACTGATTTCATTGACGTCATAAAAGAAAAGAACAATTATTATGTGTTGGCTCATCAAAAAGATGATCCTATTGCTATTCCTAAAAGTGTGCTTTTAAACATCAATGAAGAAGGGGAAATGATTAAGGAAATAAAGATGTTGACTTATTAATAATTAGATATCAGTAATATTGTCGTTGAGCCCTTTAATTAGAAATATAGTTTTTAAGCATTCCTACTAATATTTGCAAAGTTCAATTAAAAACAACGGTCATTTCAACTGCGTGATGGTCAGAGTATTTAAATTGTTGATCCATGGTTTTGACTTCGACAACTTCAACGTTTGGTGATACAACGAAAAAGTCAATCAAACCAGTTTTACTTGATGATGGATCGTATGGTGCGATTAAATTTCTGTTTGTCGCAGTTTTAGGGTCAAAAGAACATGTCCATCCTTCACCAGGAAAATTGTAAGGGATTGCGAATCTTTTCTTGCTCTCATCAGTAATACCAGCTGGGTATTGATTCCAATCGCCACCAATAATTACATAATTATCCTTCTCATATTCCTGCAGAGTAATGGCTTGTAATTGTTGCAATTGTTTTTCTTTCAAACTCCCATCGTCATATGCAGAATTATGCGTGTTGATAACTACAAGATCTTTACCTGAGGTTGTCTTATATCGATTTAACACAAAACAACGGTCAAGAAAAAATAAATGATACGGAAATTCATAATTACCCTCAAAGGAGTAGCGCGTTGATTCATGTAGTTTGTATTTGGACCATGAGGCAATTCCTGCTTCAACCCTGCCCATCGGATCTAATGGTGGAATAGGAATATATTCAACATCATAATTCTTACCAAAAGAGGAACTAAATCCATCTAAGACATCACCGACTTTTTCAAATTGATCAATCCAGTGTGCACGCTTAGAACCTACATCTACTTCTTGCAAAAGAAAGAAATCTACTTTATGCTTTACACTTGCAATAGTTTTTAAAATGCCGGCAACATTTTTTTCTACAATATCGATTGGCATTGTTACCGTCTCACCACCATCATAAAAAAAGTCCGATTCTTCACCTAGGCCACCATAACCGATATTCCAACTCAATAAGGAAATTGTATCCTTCTCAATAACAGAAGAAGAGCCGTCGCCAAGAAGTTTAAGTTGTTTTGTTTTCTCAGGAATGAAGTCAGTAAACCAAGCATACGTTACAAAACCTATAAAATAGAATAATACAATTACACAAAGGACCATTAGAGCTTTTAAAAACAACTTTATCATGGACTACTACTTAGATAGATAAGGAACGAAAACGCATAAATAAAATTACTACTTCCATAAGCAAAGTTCTACAAATTGCCAATTAAGTTTTTTTAGCTTGACATCGAATTCAAATTCCACAATCTTATCCCTTTCTATTCTGTTTAGTTGTTCTGGGGCTTTTGACCTATAGTAGCTGTTATTAATTCCTGAGGCAATAAAATCTATACCAGCCTCACACTGCCAATGTCCGCCTTTATGCCAGCCCGTATCACCTACTAACAGAACTACCTGTATTCCCTTATTCTGCAAGTCAACCAATTTAGGGTATAATCTTTCATCAAAATTTCTTTCTTTTCCGGTACAAGTAATTTGGTAATTGCTGCAAACACCATTTGAAGTAAAATCTGACAATCCCGGAATGTTATCAAAAATCTGGTGATGCATAAGTAAAATATAATGTGAAGCATCTTCAATAGTATCGGTAACTGTCTCAAGCATTTCGAATTGTTTGTCTAGCAACTCACAATTACTTGCATTCAAATTCGTGTTGATAACTGAGAATACCATACTCTGAATGTTCGATGTATAAAAATCAGGTTTCCCTTTGGCTGAGTAATACAGATGTAGATTATCGTCACGGTAATCATGATTACCTAAAGCAACATGCGTCCAAGGGTTTTTTAAATTAAATATATTATCCAAATAATTCCATGTCTTAGGATCAAGACTCGTATTTGCACAGATATCTCCACCTAACCAAATACCATCGTAACTTTTAAGATCAAGTTTCTCTATTCTACTATCAACTTTAGTTCCTCCACTTGCTCCCCAATCGTATGTATGTCCTGTAAATAAAAACTTAAGGGTTTGTGTTTGTCCAATACAACAACATGTAAGACTAAACAATACAACAAATAACAATTGCCTACCTATATCATTCAGCATATTAGTAAATGGGTAATAAATTTAATTTTGTAAGTACATGGCAAACAGCTGTAATCGAACTTAATAGAATTACAAAAAACAATACTGTATTTCCACCTCCTAGTTTATACAATAATTTTTTCTCAAGTTTGCGAGATTTCCAAATCAATAAAAAAGGAATTAAGAAAAACCCAACATATAAGACAAAACCTGCATAACCAATCGCAGCAATAAATCCATGTGGAAAAAAGAAACTACAAATGCCTGGTGGTAAAAAAGTCAAACAAGTGGTTAAAAATCTTCCCTCCCTGTTATTACTCATATTTAAATGATCGGCGAGATAATCAAACAAACTTAAACCAACGCCTAAAAAAGAAGAAATAATGGCAAAATTAGAAAAGAAATGCAAGGCAGATTGAATAGAAGTATTTCCTAGTTTTTGTTCGATAGCTTTTGTTAAATCTCCTGCATTTCCACCAGCTTCATTAATCATTATAAATTCATCACGAGGAATATTGCCAAATGAAATCATCAACCAAAGTATATAAGTGCCTAAAGCAATTATTGAACCGTAAAACAAGCCTGCTTTTATTTTTGGTACATCTTTTCCATAATGTTTATATAAACTCGGGACGATAGAAGCAAATCCAAAAGAAGTAATATAATATGGCAAACCTGACCACATGAATTTAGCATTAGAACTTTCAACATTCCATAATTGGGAGAAGGATACATTTGTTAATGCACCAATTGATGCAACAATAAAACTAATTGCCATTGCTACCATCAATATAGATGCGATGCGACCTGTAAAGGCTGTGCTGATCCAAACAGTAATTGCAAAACATACCCCCAGAAATAAACCTAATCCTCCTTGTATCCATGACGAAGGATTTTCTATGCCTAATGTATGACAGGCCATATTCCCAAAAGCACTAAAGTATGCATACAAGAGAATGTAAAGAATAAAACAAATGCATAAGGTAAATAAAAGACTTCCTGACTTACCTAAAATATCTTTGACAAACGTGTTGAAACTTGAACCGACAGGATATTGCAAATTAACTTCTAAAATCATGAGTGACCCGAGATAGCTGATTAGCCAAATAAATAAAAAACAGATAATGGAAAGGGTAAACCACATCCCTGAAGACACAATGGGAAGTGAAAACATACCTGCTCCAATAGCTGAACCCGCGGTGAGCGTAATTCCAGTGATGACTGATTTTTTAGAACCGTCCATTGCTAGGCAATATACGGCATGTCAAACGGAGTCCTTTATTTTAAAGACACTAAAAAGTACAGAAGTTATGTACATTTAGTTTATGGATACAAGCACTCATCTTCATACTTTCATCCTCAACAAAACGCTTATATGAAATTTGCTACGTACATCATCAAAGGAAGACAAACCTATGGTTCTGTGATTCAAAATGAGAATGGGATTCGCTTTACTGATATAGGAGCTGTCCATGGCGATAATCTCAAAAAATGGATTGAAGTTGATTCGGTAGATAAGTTAAAGCAGATTGCAAGTGATTTACCAGTCGCTTATCATGAAGACGAGATCGACTATTTACCGCCAATTTTGACTGGTCAAAAAATAGTCTGCATCGGCGTGAATTATGCCAATCGAAATGCAGAGTATAAAGATGGATCAGACCTGCCTAAATATCCAAGCGTCTTTATCCGATATATAGATGGGTTTGTAGGGCACAAGCAACATGTCTTACGACCACCTGAATCCCCACAATTGGACTATGAAGGTGAAATTGTTATTGTTATAGGCAAAGGTGGTCGCCGAATACCAAGAGAAGAAGCACACAGTCATATCGCTGCCCTCACACTGATGAATGAAGGAACAATTCGCGACTGGGTAAGGCATGCAAAATTCAATGTCACCCAAGGAAAGAATTTTGATAAAACGGGAGCAATTGGACCGTGGATTATGACAGCTGATGACGTGAATGACTTCACCAATTTGGACATCCAAACACGAGTAAATGGGGAAATTCGCCAAAATGACAACACCCGAAATATGATGTTTCCTTTTGACTACATTATTTCTTATCTCAGCACTTTTATGACTCTAAAGCCAGGCGATCTTATTGCTACTGGAACACCCAATGGCGCAGGTGCAAGATTTGATCCACCCATTTATTTAAAGCCTGGAGATGAAGTAGAGGTAGAAGCTGCAGGAATAGGAGTGTTAAGATGTGGTGTCAAAGATGAGTTGTAAGGTTTGTCATAAACCAAGTATTCGTTCCTCTCTAAAAAACAAAACTATATTCACAAAGAGGTCGGG
>CAYVFU010000137.1:0-10164 GCA_964450495.1 uncultured Saprospiraceae bacterium
ATTTGGAATGCAATAAAAACATTTTGGAACGATGACCCATTTACACATGCGTCATCCATTGCCTTCTATACGATAATTTCCTTGCCAGCTATTCTGATACTTGCAATTAATATTCTAAGCATAGCGTATGAACGGATTGATGTAAAACGTGATCTGCTTCATCAACTTAATACATTTCTGGGGCCAAGCACGGTAGATCAAGCAGCAAATATTCTTGAAAATGCAACAGATACTGCCAGTAACTCTACTCCAGAAATATTTGGGTTTATTATATTGTTATTTAGTGCTACTACAGTCTTTATCTCACTTCAAAATGGGGTAAACGAAATTTGGGGGGACTCAAACACAAAACCTAAGGACTCAAAACTCAGATTTTTGTTGGATAGGCTATTGTCGTTGGCTTTGATTTTTTGTTTTGGATTTATTTTTCTTGTGACTTTATTCATGGATTCTCTATTATCAGTGTTCGAAAATTGGCTAGAAGTAAATTATAGTGGTTTATTCGTAATGATAGCTTGGTCGATCAATTTTGTCCTTAACATATTTATTACCACATTAATTTTTACAGTTATATACAGAATACTCCCTTCTATTCGCGTCCCGTGGCATGTTGCTTTTGTAGGTGGCGCGGCCACATCTGCTTTGTTTTTATGTGGTAAATTTCTATTAGGATATTACTTCTCATCTGTAGATGTGGGCAGCGCATATGGTGCTAGTGGCTCTTTGGTTGTATTTCTATCCTGGGTTTATTACTCTTCTGTGCTAATATTATTTGGTAGTAAAATCACATTTGAATATTACAAACTAAATGCATAAACTGACTCAAAGCTATTCATAAATTTCTTTCAAAATAGATTAGTACTTCTCCGAACAACTTCAAACGAGTTGAGTATAGTGACAGTGTAACGGATATTAAAACACTTACGTAATAATTAAAAATATAAATTAATTTCACAATAACATGGGTAACAAAATATACTCTATAGTACAAGATGATCTGAATAATTTAGACCACTACTTACATTTTGTAGCAAGATTATCCAAAGATTTCGATTTAGATCTAGAATTTGTAAGTCCTGGCATAATCAAAAACCCAGAAAAAGCAACATCGATATTGGGAGAAGGAATACCTAAGATAGTGCCTTTTGAAAAATCTAGGGCAATAGATGAAATCCAACAAAGAGTTTCATCGTCCTTGACTCAATTTAATACTATAAAGTATTCAATATCAGAATTGCAGTCTGACAAAGATGTCAGTTCTCATTACAAAGATTCATTGATGTGGACGATTAATCAGACAAGTAAAGATTCTTTTTTGAACGAGCTTATGGGAACTATGGAGACTGACCTATTTAGGCAGACTAAAATGCCAACTCTCACGATTCCTAATGGATGTGCTTACTCTAAGCCACAAACTATCCTCTTAATAATTCGAGATACACCAGACTTAGATTTTACCCACTTTAATAAGCTGATAGATAAAATGGACATACGCGTCGTGTATGCATTCCAAGAAGATGAGCAAGAAGTATCTATTGAAAAAATCATGGATAGTATAAATGTAGAATTCAAAAACTTTATAGGAAGAGTAAAATCTATTTCTATGGATTACTCCGATAATATGCTTGATAAAATATTGGATTCTGAAAAACCTGAATGGATTGCTTTTGCTAATTATGATAGATCGCTTTTGGAGAGAATATATAAAGTAAATACAAACGAACTCATACTTTCCTCCCAATTACCAGTACTTAACTTTTAAAAATAAAAAAATGAACTATATAGGACTACCAAATAAAGATTTAATAAAAATATCGGAAAAACTGAATACATTATTAGCTACTTATAGCGTATATTATCAAAACCTCAGAAGCTTCCATTGGCATATTCGGGGTAATAATTTTTATGAAATTCATCGACTATTTGAGGATTTGTATAATGATGCAAAAGTCAAAATAGATGACATAGCCGAGCGCATACTCACCATCAACCAAAAGCCACTGGGTAGCATGGCGGATTACATTGAAAAATCCAAAATTAAAGAATCGAAAGATATCATGATGGACGAAAAAATGGCGAGTACGATTCTCCAAAATCATAAAGAACTTATCAAGATTATTAGGAATGTAATCACTCAAGCAGACGAAATAGGTGATGAAGGTACAATTGATCTTATGGGTGGTTTTCTTTTTTTCTTAGAGAAAAAAAGCTGGATGCTCAATGCTTGGAAAGGAAGGAGAAAAGCTGGATTTTATTAAAGAAATATGTAACAATATAAGCTAAGCACTCCTATTGTTTGACATTCGTCTCATACAACAATATTCCTGCCAAAAAGCAATATTACCTATTACAAGTCTACAAAGAGGACTGGTTCGGGTCAAATAAAGGCAATGAAAAAAGAAGTGTATCAGTTCCAAATGTTGCCTTGGTATGGAAGATGCTGAAGTTGAAGTCTACCTATCAAACCCGTTAGAATATCTGATTGATTTAAAATTAAATGTAACTGATATCGATTCAAAGCTTTTATCATCAGCAAACTTCTAAAAGGCCATAGAATGCATAGAATAATTATGCATACTCTATATCCAAGACTAATGATAAAATATCACATATTAAACTAATTTATAAATAACAAAAAAATTGACTATGCTACGAACTACAATCATACTTTTTATTATAGCCCTTATCGCAGGAGCATTGGGGTTTTCAGGAATTGCAGGTGCAGCCACACAAATAGCGCAAATTGTTTTTTACATTTTCATAGTGGTATTCGTCATCTCCCTTATACGTCAAGCTATCAGAAAAGTTTAAGGTAAATTTCACAAAAGCATTAACCATTTAAAAAAATTAAATAAAATTATTATGAGCGAATTAACAGATAAGATTAAAGGAAATTGGAATGTTGTCAAAGGAAAGTTAAAGCAAGAATATGCTGTACTGACCGATGACGATCTTGCCTATGAAGAAGGTAAAGAAGATGAGCTTTTAGGTAGACTCCAAAAAAAACTTGGGAAAACTAAAGAAGAAATAAAGAGTTTCTTTGATATGTAGTGGAACATACTCAATACATTCCCTTTCAACTAATTCCACGTACACTACTGCGTGGAATATTTTTATATTCAATAAAACAATTATGGAAGATCAGATAAATGATGCAATAAAAATTTTAACCGAAAAACTATCAGGTTGGATGGACCTATTGGTAACAAACCTTCCAAATATGATTTTGGCTTTATTACTTTTTGGGTTATCCTATGCAATTTCTCAGAAATTACATAATTCGGTCTATCGCATACTTCGCACTAAGGTAAAACAACAGTCTATCCGTAGTCTTGTGGCTAATTTTGTTTCCATTACTGTTATTGCAATAGGTATCTTTCTCGCGTTAAGCATTCTGAATTTAGATAAAGCTCTTACGTCCATTCTGGCAGGAGCAGGTGTTGCTGGTCTTGCGGTAGGTCTGGCTTTACAAGGTACAATCTCCAATACATTCTCGGGTGTTTTCTTAGCTATCCATGACATTATGAATGTGGGCGACTTTATAGAGACTAACGGGTATGACGGTACGGTAGAGGAGATTACCCTTCGATATGTAGTACTGAGAGAAGCTGATAACAATCTCATTATCATCCCTAACAAACTTGTTGTCGATAATCCCTTTAAAAACTATGGACTTACAGATCACATACGCACATCCATTAAATGTGGTGTTGGTTATGAATCAGATCTAAGGTCTGTCAAAAATATGTCTATCGAAATAATCGAAGAAGCATTCCCACAAGGTGATAAAGATATTGAATTTCAATACCTAGAATTCGGAGATAGTTCTATTAATTTTCAGATTCGCTTTTGGGTACCTGCTACTAGAAATTTGACGCTGTTAGAAGCAAAAAGCGAAGCTATCATATTATTGAAAGAAAAATTTGATGCAGAAGGCATTAATATACCTTACCCTATTACAACCATACGATCTGATGATAAGAATTAATAGAAAGGTAATCTAATCTCTTTCGTATTGTGTTTTTTCGTGTGTAGGTGATGGAATTATCTTCTCTACCAAATCCCAATTTGTCTTAATTAAAGTCCTAAGCAACTGTAGTAGATCATCGAATGAAACATAAAATTCCTTAGCTGAATGATCATTATCTGATTCTAATCTGAGTTCTAAAAGTGTCTGATATCCTTCGAGAACTTTTGTCATGTCATTTGTCTGCGTTACAAATTCATCAAATTGATCGACCAGAAATTTGTCCATCGTGTCCATATCATCTGATAAGTCAATGACATTAGCTACAGGCTTCTTGGACATTATGACTTCTAACATATCCTCAGGTGTAACCTCGAAATAAGCACACACAGCTAGAAACGTTTTTGCATTAGGCTCCACGAGACCTGACTCATAGGACGCGATATTATTCCGAGTTAAACTCAATTTTTGGGCTAATTCTGTTTGACTCATACCGCTGATTCTTCTGAGTAATTTGAGATTAGCTCCAAACGACGTAGGTTTAGGAATCGCTTTTTTCTTTTTTAGATCCATCACTTACAATGATACGCAATGTTGATTTAATCAACAAATGAATTAATATAGGTATATTTGTTTAATAATCGAACAATTTGAAGATATTAACGTACTACCTATAAAGAATGTGATGAAAGATAACAAGAAAATACTTGCTCACAATATAACCTATTTAAGAAAGAAGATGGGGCTGAACCAAGATCAACTGGCCAGCGAACTGAACATAAAAAGATCTAATATAGCTGCTTATGAAGCTAAAAATGTAGAACCTAGACTAAGGATAATCTTAGAAATGGCAAAACTATTCAATGTTGACTTACAGTTATTCTTACAAAATAAATTAGATGATTCTACAGAAGTAAAAGCATTCAGATCGACTAGCTCTAAAACTGAATTTACATCAAAATTTGAAATTGAAAATCAACTCCATATTGACAACTTCGTCCAAAAGAGTATTCAGATCAAAAAAATATTAATCGGCTTCAAAACCTTTTATGCGTTTAGAAAATCGAAAATCACGAACTTAACCCTAAATAAAGAAAGAATATTATTCGACATGGATAATTTTATTATGCTTATGGAGCACCTTCTTTCTTACAATGAGAATATAATTAAAGCAATCTCATCTAAACGAAAAGATACTAATTCAAATATGACGTAAGCTTACATTAGTGGGTCATCTTTAAAAGCAATTAGATTGGATATGTACAATATATTCACTTTCATACACCTACAAGTATTTAACAGAACATTTACAAATCACTGATAATCAACTATATGATGATTATTTTCTCAAAAAAATTGTGAAAAACATAAATATTAGTGAATTATTTGAACATTTTCTCCTAATATTGGTTTATATAAGTAACTACTGTTCATTTAAATCACATTATTATGCAACATCTATCTTTTGCTCAACTATACAAATCTCATTCTGAAGCCTTAACATCATTTGCATTTACACTAACAAATAATAGAATGGACGCCGAGGATTTAGTACAAGAAACAGCGTTAAAAGCATTTGCAAATTTTCATCGCTATGATGATGATTTCAGTTTTAAGAACTGGTCTTTTACAATTCTAAAAAATACGTTCATGACTAAATATCGTAAGCGAAAGAAAATGAAAATTGTTAGTACTCCTATTGAGGATATGCTTTTCGCATTTAGCACAAATATATCTGTGAGTGAAAATAAAAATGCAAATAATTGTCTAACACATATTTACAAATGTATTAATAGTCTAAGCCCTAAAAGTAGAGAACCATTCCAAATGTACATCAATGGATATAGATATGATGAAATTGCTATGCATTTACAGATTCCAATTGGAACTGTAAAAAGTAGAATTAACTACGCTCGGAACAAGCTGAAAAAAACTCTTTGTAAAAATAAACTAGCAAAAGCAGGATAAAACCGAACAATTATCCTATTCACCAGTAACGTATTTGTACATAAAAAAATATTATGAAAAAATCTAACACAAACGCATTCATGCTATTAACTGGAATTGTTGCAGGTGCAGCAGCTATATTATTTATCAAAAGCGATAAAGGGCAACAAATACTTGATCTCGCACTGAATAAAAGTGATGAGTTAAAAGAGAATGCACAAAAGTTAATTGATGAAAGTAAGAATATCATGGATGTTGCAGTCGATACTGGGAAGGATAAATTAGACTCTGCTATAGAAGTGGCTAAAGAGACCACTGCAAATAAAATGGATCAATTTAAAGAAGGTGTCAATAAAGCTAAAGACAATCTCAGCAAAGCCTAAAGACCATTATATCATGAGTAATCAAGACAATACGCAATCTATGATGTATGCGGCGGGTGAGAATTATGAATATATCAAGACCATCATAGAAAATAAAATTGAGATAAAGAAATTGGAATTAATAGACGGGAGTATACCAATTGTAAGCTCCATCATTATGATTGTATTTTTAGGGCTCTTACTTCTCTTATTCAGTCAGGTCATATTGGCTTTACTCGCCCATGCACTCTATCTCTTATTAGGCTCTTGGCTATATTCTTTAAGTATTATATCCTTACTATTGTTAGTTACTATGGTAATTATATACTTCTTTGGAAATGATTTGATTCAAAATAAAGTTCATCATAAAATATTGAATACATTAGATATAGATACCAATGAAGGCGTATAGTGAGTAGCATCAAAGCATGGTTAGCATCAAGCAAGACAGATGATAAGACAGTCGTTTTAATGATAATACAAGGATATTTATTCTTGACAGTCTTATGTTTTGTTTTACTTCTACTACCCATATGCCAGAGTTCACCAACTACCCTCATCGACCATTTACTGTTTTCAGTATCAATTGTGAGTACAACTGGGTTAGCACCAGCTGTTTTTAAGGAGACCTACAATTTAATCGGTCAAGGTATAAGTTTATTTTTTATACAGCTGGGAGGCATTGGTTATATGGCTTTGAGTTCGTTTATTATACTCAAGCAGTTCAGTAGGTTACCTAACATATCTGCGAGGTTGCTGAAGGTAGAGTTTAATTTACCTCAACGCTATCCACTACGTGCATTTATATATAGTGTATTTATTTTCACTTTGCTGATTGAAGTATTGGGATCTGTAATATTGTATTATGGGTTTAGAAATGAAGGAGTAGATGCCCCTATGTGGAACGCTATTTTTCACAGTGTCTCTGCATTTTGCACAGAAGGCTTTAGCTTGTTTAATGATTCGCTTAGTTCTTTTGATCATAATGGATTAATAACAAATACAATCTTAATTCTATCTCTTTTAGGTTCAATTGGTTTTATCGTTCTTTTAGATTTCTGGTTAAAGATTACAAAAAACAGAAAATTCATTAACCTTACTTCGAAGATTATTCTGATCAGTACATTTATGATTTGGATTACAGGTGCGATAGCTATCTATCTTTCTGATAGTCATCTCATTTCGCAAGAATGGCATGGTGTAAAGGTGGCTATATTCCAAAGTATATCAGCACATACAACTGTAGGTTTTAATAACTATGATATAGGCTCTATGAGTTTAGCTTCTATATTTTGTATCATACTATTGATGATCATAGGTGCATCACCAGCAGGAACCGGTGGAGGGATCAAGACAACATCTATAACTGCATTAATGGCCGTAATGCTATCGATCCTAAAGCGCAGAAAACATGTGACATTCTTCTACAAGGAAATACCCGCGTCTAATATATACTTAGCTGTAGCGTCGTCTATTTTTTACATCCTTATATTTTCTATTGGGAGTTGGGTTGTATTGTGTATCGATGGGGATAAACTTTCATTTGAAAAAATATTATTTGAAGTTGCATCTGCCTTGAGCACAGTCGGCTTATCTACTGGGATTACAGAACAATTAAGCAATGGAAGTAAAGTAATTATTTCTTTATTGATGTTTATTGGACGATTAGGTGTATTAACCTTTGGATTAGCACTTATCGCTAAAGCACCTTTATTGCGTAACAAACCAAAATCTGAAGATATCGCAATTTAATTCTTAAAATGTATGAATTTGAATATTCCGAATATAACATTAATTGTCCTGTCGTCTTTATCTTGGATAGGATGTGGTCCTCCTGATCCGAATACCAACATTAATGGGAAAGATGAATTAAAATCTCATGAGATAGATGTGAGTGTATCAGATACTACTATGGCATTTCATGATGTGATCTACATCCCTATTTATTCTGATATATATATTGATGCGCAAAATCAGAATAATCTCCTTGCAGCTACTTTAAGCATTCGAAATAATAGCCTTACAGATTCAACATTTATATCCAATATAAGTTACTACAATTCTGAAGGCATTATTGTCAGAAAATTTATAGATAATACTATAGGAATTCAATCAATGGAGACGGTAAATTATGTCATAGAGCGTGATGATACCTCTGGTGGATCAGGAGCTAATTTTTTAGTCGAGTTATACGCTAAACATAAAAACTTCAAACCACTTATCCAAGCTGTTATGATCGGTCAGAATGGAAATAAGGGGTTTTCTTTTTCCACAAATGGTTATTCAATCAAATAAAACAAAAATATTGTGAAGACAGAAATACAGAATAGAATAGATAGACTCAAAGAAGAGATTTTAATCGCAGAAACAAATTTAAAGCAAAATATAAAAGAAATAGATTCCTCGAAATTATTGATGCTACGTCCGAATAACAATACAGTAGACGATAAATCTTCTGTACTATCTGAGTCTCAGTGGGCGATACTTAATACGCTACAAACTATTATTTTCGGAAATAATATGTCAAAGTATATAGATTTTAATCGAATGATTGCCAAATTTTTAACTATTCTAAAATGACCAATTCTCAAGAGAACAATTCAATCCAGACCATAGCTTACTGCTTGATCATTTTGATCAGTTTCGGTTGGTTACTTCACATAGGATCTTCTCTGATTATACCGTTTATTTTTGCTGTTCTTTTAGCTGTATTTCTTTATCCTATTGATAAGCGCATACTTCGAATTGTAAAATTAAAATGGCTTTCTATCATTTTTAGTTTCTTGGTTCTTATTCTACCTATACTTATTATTACAACCTTGTTTTCATACCAATTGATGAATATAGCAGAATCCTTACCTACTATAGGAGAAAGTATGCAAACGGGAGTAGACAAAATTTTCTCTAAGATAAACAGTTTAGTTCCATTTCTGAAATTGGATAGTGCTTCTATTTTTGAATCCAATGGCGGCACACAAAACTTACATGGTCCTCTCAAGTTCATTGGTCAAGGTCTACTTTCTACTACAGAATATCTCGCATCTCTAGGTATGATGGTTATATATACCTTCTTCATATTATACTATAGAAATAGCTTTAAAAATTTTATCATTTATCAATTTGATAAAAGTTCAAGACCAGATATCAAAGAGGGGCTTTCAGAAATAAAAGAAACCATACAATCCTATATAGGAGGTTTAGGATTAGTAATCGCAATACTTTCTATCTTAAATAGTATAGGGCTTGCTCTTATCGGTATAGAGTATGCCATATTCTGGGGAGTTTTGGCAGGTATGTTGGCCATCATACCATATATAGGTACTTTATTAGGTGGTTTTCTTCCTTTTATTTATGCATTGTCAACGGCAGATGCACAATGGCAACCTATCGCCGTTGTGGTCTATTACTTATTCATCCAACAAGTAGAAGGTAATTTTATAACTCCTAAAATAGTCGGTGACAAAGTTGATATAAATCCATTAGTTGCGATTTTATCCCTAGTCTTTTTAGGTTCATTCTGGGGTCTCGGTGGAATAATTCTCGCACTTCCAATGGTTTCTATTTTAAAAATAATATTAAGTAATTTTGAAAGTACCTTACCCTATGCCATACTGATGAGTTCTGATATAAGTAAAAAGAAAGGTATATTTAAAAAAATAGCCCAATCATAATTGACTATTTTATAAAATTGTGATTGGTTATTTTAGAAGAACTGATAAAATTAGGCTGCCTTTGCCAAAGATTTAATTATTCGTTTGCCTATTTGGAGGACATTTGAAGTATGACTGGTTCTGGCCTTTATTCTTTTCAGGAGAAAGTACTCTTTCCTGTTTTGTGACCGACCGAAATCAGGAATTTGCAACTTCTTGATTATGTGATGATTAGCTA
>CAYVFU010000138.1:0-9910 GCA_964450495.1 uncultured Saprospiraceae bacterium
TTGTGATTAATAATGCTGAGTACACTCAGGTGGGGTTGATGGAATAGGTGTTGAGAACTAAATGTATTTTGCTTTTATGAAACACTTAGAATACAAAGGCTATTCTGGTACAATTGATTTTAGCAAACAAGATAAATTACTATTTGGAAAGGTTCGGGGGATGAGGAGCCTACTTTCCTATGAGGGTTCTGCTGAGGTTGAATTAGAAGCTGATTTTACATATGCAATTGATGAGTATTTAAATGATTGTAAAATGTTAAACACTAAATCAGAAAATCCATATTAAGGAAGCATTATTGATCGGATGGTGAATTTGTAAATATCGATAAGCAATAGTTCACCCCCTCGAATGAATAGCAATCCGATTCCCCTCCGTATCTCTAATCAAAGCCATATACCCAATGTCCTCCGAAATTTGAGTTTTTTGCTGCAGCACAGTCCCACCAGCTGCTTCTACCCTACTCAATTCATCATTGACATCAGCAGAACTAAAATAAACGACAGGACCAAATTCCAAACTTGGCTTGTAGGCTTTCTCAAACTGTACCAAGGCTCCAGAAGCACCAGATACTTCTTGATGACTCGGTAGCCAGCCCATTAAGACATCTCCAAACTGGACTTTCTGTACATCAAATTGGAACACAGTCTCATAAAAGGTGGCTGCTCTTGACAGGTCCGTTACTGGAATTTCTATCCATCCTATGGGGTTTCTTTTAGTTGACATGTGCGTTTACTATATAGTGGTGAAGAAGAATAATGTATTGATTGCTACCTTCGTTCAATAAGCAGTACCAATTTACATATCTTATACTGGTGAGATCTAATACTATCGCATTCTTTTTTCTACTAGCACTCTTGTCGACAAGCAGTATCGCCTTTGGACAAAAGGACTTTATCCACACCAAAAAATTTCAAAAGAAGATAGATCAACTAGGCTTGTTTTACTACCACCCTACTGAAGCGTGGTTGCATCCTGTCAAACCTCGCAGCGATGACTATGGTCCATTCGATCTTGTGTTGGAATCTTCGGATGAAGACATAGAAATCATGTATCGATTCAAAGAAATCAATGACAAAAGCAATCTAGCAAGTCATCCACAACTGGACATGTACCAATATGTGGCTAATTTGGCCAGCAATGGTCAACACACAAACATCACCCTCACAGAGATTGAGCAAACTGTATTAGATACTGTCTTCAATGCACATTGGGGGTTGTATGCAGATTTTAAACCAAAAGAATCATTGACCACCTTACCATACTGTCGAATGCTAGCCATCTACAAGGAAGAACATGCTTTAATCTACAGCATGATTTTTTATGAAGAGGAAGTGCCTCAGTATTTTACATTACCGATTAGTTTTAAGTAATTAGGAAGCAGTTTGGATGGTATTCAAATCCAATGAGTCATGTGACCCATTGGAGGAAATAACCTTCAGTAAGGAATAATCTTTGAACAGTCATAATACATTTAATGAATCGTTCCATTCTCGCAAGTCAATATTCTAGCAGGATATTTATCTATTAAACTATAATCATGCGTTGCCACAATAGAAGCCATTTTAAATTCCATCGTCAAGTCTCTGATCAGTTCTATAATTTCACTTGATGACTCCGGGTCCAGATTACCTGTTGGCTCATCTGCAATTAAGAGAGCAGGTTGATTAAGGACAGCCCTTGCGATGGCTAAGCGTTGTTGTTCTCCACCTGATAGCGTCGCGCAGATCTTAGACGGATCGTATTCCAATTTTACTGCAGCTAGGACAGACTCAATTCTTTGCTTAATGGCGGATGCCTCTGTCCATTCTGTTGCTTTCAATACAAAGGCTAGATTATCATAGATTGACCAATCAGAAAACAATTGAAAGTCTTGAAAAACCATACCTAGCTTTCTTCGATACAAATGGATGTTTGATTGATCGAGATGATTGAGTTTTGTATCTGCAATCTCTACGAAACCAGACTCTGGTTCCAATTCACCATAAAGCATTTTTAGCAATGTTGACTTGCCAGATCCTGTTCGTCCTACCAGATAACACAATTCCGCTTCTGCAATTGAAAAGCTTATGTCACTGAGAATTGAAGCATTGTTTTGATTAATGCTTACATTTTTAAGACTTGCAACTAGTTTTAATGTTTCCATCCTTATTTAGAACGAATGTAAAGAATGTTTTGACATATAGGTAATAGCAGAATAAAGCAGTATTTTTGCAGCAACATTTATAGGTCATTTGTCATTATATAGGTAACAATTGCTAAAATGAAGAAAATATATATCATAAACCTACTTGTCGTTCTGGTTGGCATCGGTTTACTTGTCTCTGCATCAAGCGATATGAGCACATATGGGACATTCGATGTCGCTTCAAAATCCGGTAAACGGATGAAAATTGCTGGTGAATTGATGAAGGATAAAGAAATTGCGTATGACCCAGAGGTTGATGCTAACGCCTTTAGTTTTTCTATGACTGACGCGAATGGTAACAATTCTAAAGTCATGGTAAACAAACCTAAACCTCAAGATTTTGAACGTTCAGAACAGGTGGTCGTCACTGGTAGTATGAAACAAGGTGTTTTTGTGGCAGACGAATTACTGATGAAGTGCCCTTCAAAATATAAAGACGAAGAAATCAATCTTCGGAATCAAGGTTAATTGATTAGTATACAATATATTGGTGAGACACTGTGGCCTGGATTTCTAGGACACATTTGCGTATTGCTTTCCTTCATTGGTGCGCTATTCTCAGCGGCATCATTTTATAAATATCTCACAAAAGGTGAAAACAAAACATGGTATCAACTTGGCCGAACAGGTTTTTTGATTCATGGCCTGGCAACGCTCTTATTAATAGCGTTGATTTTTTACATTATGATAAATGCCATGTACGAATACAACTACGTCCATGGCCATGTGTCAGATGATTTGCCCATGCGTTATATTTTCTCAGCCTTCTGGGAAGGTCAAGAAGGGAGTTTCATGCTGTGGATGTTTTGGCATGTTATCTTAGGATTTGTATTCTTAAGAAAAACCGATAAGTGGTCTGCTTCTGTTGTTTTAGGCCTTGCGCTCATTCAGGCTTTCTTAGCGAGTATGCTGCTTGGTATACATATTCCTTTGTTTGGTGAAGAGTACAAAATAGGAAGTAATCCTACAGTCCTGTTAAGAGATATGATCGATGCACCTATTTTCAGTAGTGCTGATTATTTATCACTTATAGAAGGGAAAGGATTGAATCCATTACTTCAAAATTATTGGATGACTATCCATCCTCCTGTACTATTCCTTGGATTCGCTTCGACAGCTATACCTTTTGGATTTGCTCTTGGTGGTTTACTGACCAAGGATCACAAAGGTTGGTTACGACCTGCCCTACGATGGTCTTTATTTTCGGCCTTCTTTTTGGGCACTGGTATTTTGATGGGAGCAGCTTGGGCATACGAGGCATTGGGCTTTGGCGGCTACTGGGCTTGGGATCCTGTAGAAAATGCTTCTTTCGTACCATGGATAATTTTGGTGGCAGGCATCCACACAAACGTAGTTGCACTAAATACAGGCTATTCGATACGAACGACCTATTTGTTTTATCTGCTTACTTTCGTGCTAATCATTTATTCTACCTTCTTAACCAGGAGTGGTGTTTTAGGAGATACCTCCGCTCATTCTTTTACACAAATGGGTTTGGAATGGCAATTGGTTGCTTTTGTGGGCTTTTTCTTTTTATTAGGTATGTTTCTATATCTCTTTAGAAGAAAAGGCATCCCCGTAAAAGAGAAGGAAGAGTCAATTAATTCAAAGGAGTTTTGGATGTTGATTGGCTCAATTGTATTATTCTTTTCTGCGGCATTAATCATTACGTCCACATCACTTCCTGTGTACAATTTACTTTACGACTATTTCATAGAACCAGGCTATGTCGGCAAAGTGATTCAAGATCCAATAGAACATTATAATAAATACCAACTCTGGATAGCTGTACTTGTCGGCATCTTATCAGGGACTAGTCAATATATGAGATTTGGTGCTCGCAATTGGGACAGTTTTAAGAAAAAATTCTTCTTACATGTAGGTATAGCTTTTGTCGTATCCTTAATCGGCTCCTTTTTGTTATACAAGCAATTAAACAACGCGAACTGGCAACACCACATATTGATTTTTTCAGGTCTTTATGCCATCATTACAAATTTGGATTATCTCATCACATTCCTCAAGGGAAATTTAAAAGCTGGAGCTTCGGTGATTTCTCACCTCGGTTTTGGCATACTTATTTTTGGAGTATTATGGTCAGGCCTTAACAAATCATACATAACCTCTGATCCATTCGGTCAACGTGGCATTTTAATGAACGAACAATTGGCTACTAACCTTCAGCTCTTTGAAGAAAGTCCTTATCCAGTCAACTCTTATTGGATTGAATTCAAAGGAGATAGTCTGGCTGGCAACATGAAATACTTTGATATTAACTTTAAACGAGTTGACACTGAAAATAATGTATTGGAGGAATTTAGTTTAAAACCGAGTGCGATATACGACACGAAGTTTACAAAAATGGAGGCCTTCAATCCAGATACCAAACATTATTGGAACAAAGACATTTTTACAAGTATCACCGGCTATCCCTTACACTTAAGATACATTGACAGTCTGAAAGTCATGGAGGATACCTTAAATTTCAAATCTTACGAAACCGTCCTCAACGACACTTTTCAAATAACGCGTAATGTAAGAACAACCCAAGGTACTCGTACAGATACAATCACTGGACGATTCGTATCCTATACATTTGAGCCAGAACATGAAAACATAGATCTAGATAGTGTAGATCTTGCAGTAGGCGCAGAAGTAGAATTCACACACAATCGATTGGAGGGCACTTATCGCGCAACACCTGCACTTGTATTGAGAGATGGATTAGTGTATCAATATCCCGAAACGATTGATCCATTGCGCTTACGTGCAGGACTGGATGAATCCGTCTTTTCTCAAATATTCACACAAGAAGATAAACTAGACTATACAGAATTTCAGATGAAACAAGGTGGTTCCATTCTTGTCGATGATATAAACATTTCACTCGTTGGTTTCGATAAAGAACCAAGACACCCACAATACAAACCAAGTGAATCAGACATAGCAATAGCTGCACAATTACAAGTAAGTAAACCTGGATTTCCTGATGTCTTGTCAACACCTTTATACATAATCAGAGACAACAAACAATTTAGCATCAAAGATTATATTCCTGAATTGGGCATTCACTTAAGGTTTAATAAAATAGATCCTGCTACAGAAGTTATGAGTTTTGCAATTGCAGAAGAAGTCCGTAATCTGTCAAGCGTAAACTTGCGTGTTGCTGCCAATGTTCCTCGGTCAGATTTAATTGTTATCGAGTCAATTGTATTTCCAGGGATGAATCTTGTGTGGCTTGGCACTTGCATGTCACTATTAGGCTTATTGATGAGCATGTTTGTTCGTCTCAAACAGAAGGTCTGATGTATTCTGTTTCTTTTATTGGTTCTGGCAACATCGCAACTCATTATGCTCAAGCATTGTATACTGTCGGTTGTAGTGTTGACTCAGTTTTAAGTCGACGCTTACCTTCAGCCAAAAAATTAGCTTCTACAGTTGGGGCAAAAGCAACCACTTCGTATAAAAAAATAAACAAAGATTCTGATTTTTATATTCTGGCAGTTCCTGATGGAATGATTAAAGAAGTAGCGATACAATTATCAAAAGTAATAGCCAAAGAATCAATTGTATTGCACACCTCCGGAGCTACGGATATTTCTGTGATCAGTGATTTATTTAGCAATGCCGCTTTTGCATGGCCGCCACAAAGCATTTCACAAAATAAAGACATTGATTTCACTAAAGTCCCAATTTGCATTGGTGCTACAAATCAAAAAACCGAAAAAAAGGTACTCACCCTATTTTCAAAAATTACAAGAATTTCATACAGGATAAATGAAGAACAAAAACTAGCATTACATTTAGCTGCAGTCTTTGCGAATAACTTTTCTAACCATATGTTTCAATTGGCTTATGAAATATGTGAAAAACACAAACTTGATTTTAAGCTCCTCTACCCTATTCTTCAAGAGACATCCAATAAAGTCATTGGTCAAGAACCAAAACATGTCCAAACGGGACCAGCGGTAAGAGAAGATCATAGTACAATAAAAAAACACTTGTCTTTATTATCATCTGATAAGACAAAGAAAAAAATATATTCCTTACTGACAGACAGCATTCAAAAAAGAGACTTATGAGAATAGTTGGAGATATCCCGCACCCACATTATAAAATAACTGTATTCGAAATGAATCAGCGTCTTTCTTTACAAATAGAAGATGGTGATTTACAGCAGCTTTATAAGTTTGCAGATGGTGTAGCAGATCATTATTCGGATGTTGTTGCCATGATTTCTGATTTATTCCTAACGCGTGTAGACAACGTCTTTAATCATATGAAGGCTGCAAAGCTTGAGGCCATTAAAACTCAAGGTCAGGATTCGGAAGATGATTTTCCCGAAATCATTTAAATAGATTCACTTTTTTTTTCAGAACAGGATTTTTAAGATGGCTGGATGTAAAGGATGTTTTATTGCCACATTATAATCATGCTCATCTTATTAATCTTATTAATCTTATAAATCATGTTCCAGACTAAGATGGGAGAATGAACAAGTTGTTTTGCGGGGAGTAATTTTCTTACTTTGCGCAGTGTCTTTCAATCAGACTTTTTGCCCACCCACTGACATCAACATTTTCTTTGCACACAAATTCTTGTCCAATAGATACGGTACTCCACAGTAAGTGATCATTGTTCTTTTGAAAACGATTTGTGTTGCTGTGCCTGCTTATCTTACAGTCTGCAAAAAAGTGTGGGACTCGCCAGACAGATTTTTTATTTGAATCATTGGATAAAATTAATTCGTCATGAAATTTGAATGAACCCGAGTACTCTGACTCACCGATAAAAAGCACATTATTTATAGGGTATTCATTTTGAATATGCGGGTGTTTGCACAGTCCTTTTTCGCGCGCAATGTCTCTTTTTTTATCATGCTTTAAATATAATATCTGCTTAACTTTTAAATACCCAAACAAAACATGCACAGCTTTAAACTCTTTCTCAAAAGACCATGTACGATCGGAATTGTGCCTTACTTTTCGAAACGTCCCAAAAAATAAAAATAAATCACCTACTGAAACCTCTTCATTTAATAAATGACTGGCAGCCGCACCATGCGTTCCAAAAGATGGACACCAAGACTTACCTTCTACTTTTATATTTGTATTAATGCAGGGATCATAATGACAATTATTTACTTCTGTTACTAGACCTAGTTGTCGTTTATAACTTTGTAAGGAATGACCGTTAAAAGATATTCTGGAGTAGTGAATTCCGTTTTCCTTTTGTTTAGCGGGTATTGGTATTGAAAGCATGTCTCCATTTGGAAAAATTGGTGATACACCTTTTCCATATGCTGAATCTATACCCTTACGACTGAATATTACTTTCAATCCATTAATTTGGACTTAATGAAACTAGAAACGATATCAATTCCCTTGTCATAAGAATTTCTATTATTAATGATCATATCGCAGGTACTTTTATAAGGTAAGATGTACTGGACATAACTAGGGGTCACATGATTTTCAAATCTATATAAAACATCTTCAAGCGGATAGTTTCGCTCGACTCGATCGCGTCTGATTCTTCTAATCAGTTTAGTATCTTCTGGAGCATCAACAAAAAATTTGTAGTCCAATAAATCGCGCATTTGCTCATTATGGTAAACAAATAACCCTTCTACCATAATGACAGGTGCTGGAGTATAGACTATCGTTTTTGATTCCTTGAGTTCATTATTGAATATATATTCCTGTAATGTTACAGTATCACCGGATTTCAACTTAAGGACATCTGCAATAAATCCGTCTAGGTCAATAGATGTAGGCAGATCAAAATTCCTAACACCTTGTTCATCTACTATTTGCTCTTCTCGAGGAATGTAATAATTGTCTTGGGATACAATACAGAGTTGTTCTTCAGTAAAGAGTTTCCGTATTTCTTGAACAATTGACGTTTTGCCAGAACCACTTCCTCCAGATATCCCAATAACGTATTTAACTAAACTCATAAATATCCAATAACAATTCTTTTATTCTCCGAAAAGATATACTTTCAGCAGTAATATAAATCTATATTTTGGAATTATTAGAAAATGTGATCAGAGGTATTATTGGAATAGTCTCCATGATAGGAATATGCTATTTATTCAGCATTAGTAGAAAATCAATTGACTGGAAGTTAGTCGCTACTGGTATTTTTCTTCAAATTCTTTTGGCAATCTTGATGTTGAAAGTTCCATTTGTCAGAAGCATATTTGGAGGAATCGTAGATGGTTTTGTCGTCATGATCAATGCAACTATTGAAGCTTCCCAATTTTTATTTGGAGACTTAGCTACTCAAGGTGGTGCTTACGGATTTGCATTTTCAGTACTTCCTACCATAGTATTCTTTTCAGCGCTTTCATCACTACTGTATTATTACGGTATTTTACAAAGAGTCGTTTATGGTTTTGCATGGATCATGTCGCGAACTATGCGTTTGAGTGGTGCGGAGAGTTTGGCCGTAGCTGCAAATGTTTTCATTGGACAAACAGAAGCGCCATTGGTGGTTAAGCCTTATTTAGAAAAAATGACCAAATCAGAAATTCTATGCTTAATGACAGGAGGAATGGCAACCATTGCCGGAGGTGTGTTTGGTGCATATCTAGCGATGCTTGGAGGATCAGATCCAGTCGCACAGCAGAAATTTGGCTTGCATTTACTAACCGCTTCAATTATATCCGCACCAGCAGCCATAGTCACCTCTAAGATTTTATTTCCAGAAACAGAGCCAGATAAAATAGATACTGACATTAAAATACCAAGACAAGAAGCTGGGTCAAATTTTCTCGATGCACTATCCAGAGGCACGACAGACGGCGTCAAACTTGCAGTCAATGTCGGAGCCATGTTACTGGCGTTTATGGCCTTTATTTACTTAAGCAATAAGTTCTTGTTCTGGGTCGGTGATTTCACTCAATTAAACGAATTGGTAGCCAGTCAATCTAAAGGAGCCTTTGAAGGATTGTCCTTACAATACCTCATGGGATTTATTTTTGCTCCCATTGCATGGCTCATAGGTGTGGATGCTAAAGACATTATCCTCATCGGCCAAACTTTAGGTGAAAAGACAATTTTGAATGAGTTCGTGGCTTACTTCTCCTTAAAAAATCATATAGCAGCAGGCCTTCTTTCAGAAAAATCAATCATCATCGCCACGTATGCCTTATGTGGTTTTGCCAACTTTGCCTCAATCGGCATTCAAATTGGCGGTATAGGCGGCCTAGCTCCTGGACAAAGAAAGACATTGACGGAATTTGGGATTAAAGCACTTATTGGTGGGACGGTTGCGACTTTATTGACAGGGGCAGTAGCAGGAATGCTGTTTTAATCGGTCAAGCAGGAATCAAAATGGCTCAGTTAGGGCTGATACAATCATAGAACTAGAGGGGCAACTTAGTGCTACAGATATTGATTTTGATAATCAACAAAATAAGTCCAAGATCTATTCGCCACGAGACCAGTGTACGCAATACACCAATCGAACTTTTTGGTTATCCTTATGAAGTCAGTGAAATACCAAAGATTAAACACTAGCCTACCGAAAGGCAGTCCTTAAAATAAAATGTGTTTTACTATAATGTTCCTGTCTGTATAGTGTCAGACGGGGGCTTTTTTAGGTACATTCATATACGGGCTTCATTATTTTATGATTAAACTGTTCAAGTAAATTGATACATAAAAAAAGTCCATTCATGATATAAAGTGAATGGACTTTTTTAATTCTTTCTTATG
>CAYVFU010000139.1:0-9574 GCA_964450495.1 uncultured Saprospiraceae bacterium
ATTAAACAATGATGTATAGTAAAAATGGCTCTGATGATATGAGGATATGGCTATAGGAATTTTGTCAAAATTAATGCAGCGATAACACCTACCGCAATCACCAATAGCGCACCTAACTTGTACCATGTAAAAAATATAAATTTATGAAAGAGGTTCTATTAATATCCAATCTTGATCTTCAGTCAGAAGACATCATGAAGTATGCTGCACAGTTTTGTGAGCATTATCAGTGTAAACTTCATATACTACATTTTTTAGAAGATTTTTCTCCTGTGTTAGTTTCTTCTAGCAGTTACTATGATCAATTTGGTTATTCCTTTGATTCTTACGAAAAGAAAACTGAGTTGTTAACTAAAATCAGACAAACCACACAGGAGTATATAGAAACTGATTGGCTCAATGTTTCAATTAAGCAAGAAAATGAAACCCTCTTGATTCAGAAATTTTTGAGCGATCAGCTGATCGACCTAATCATTGTAGGTCAGCACTTGTTTAAGGGACCAAATGACGACTTAAGCCGTAAGCTAAAGCACGTACTAAGTAATATTACACAGTCTCCCATGCTCGTCGTTCCTTCATTATCCTTATTTAGAGCTTTTGAGAAGACTAATTATCTGTTACAGCATATGACGGATAACAATATTAAACACATCAATAATTTTAGCAGGCTTTTCCCTGACTCAGAGATCCAGCTGACTCACGTAGAGCAGATAGATTCTGATAAAATAGAAAAATGGACGGAAACTAAATGGTTAGCTTACATCCATGAGAATATCAATCAGAACATTCTATTTGAATCCTTGTCTATGAATTATTTTGATTACATCGATCGAGAGAATTATGCAATCACCCATACCTATGATTTACTTGTTTTTGCAACAGCCAACCGTAATTTTTGGAAACGCATTTTAACACCCAGCACCACACTGAAAGTCTTGACTAATTTAGAAATGCCTGCTTTAGTTTTTAAAGATAAACCTGTTGTCGAGTTATAAGATTTCGATTGATAGAGTATGTATTCTATATTATTCCTCTCTTCTGCTATCCAAATACTTGTAACTCGTGACCCCGAGCGATTGACATTCTAAAAGATATCCACCGGATCTTCTTCTTAATATAGATATAGATCATGATCCCCATCGGGAGCAAGCCTCCGACAATTTTTAGCATGACCGACTTAAGACTCCAGCAGTGCTATACTGATTAGAATAGGGGAGATATACCAGTATCTATCGCTATAAACAGCATCGGTACATCCAGATGGAAGTAGGTAATTCTTGTATAAAAAATACTGTTTTATACCGATATAAATAATTCGATACAAGGCAGATATTTGAATTGTCATTTAATTATTATTCATTAATTATAAACACTTAACATGGCAGTACAAAAGAAGACAAAAGCATCTATGGCTAAGAAAAAGGCAGAAGAGCTTAAGGCAAAAAGAAAGCAAATCAGAATGGCTAAAGTGATCGCCTCTACCCCATCTAAAGGTACCAAAGGGAAGAGCTTAGTCGCTCAGTCTAAAAAGAAAAAGAAATAGTCCATTACTCAGGATTGATTCGATAATACTTATAGAACCAATCATATTTAAGTCAGAGATCATGAAAATTATACAAAAATTCAAGGAGATGGATCGTCCGAGAGACCCAAAACGAACGGCCAAGAAAGTCAAGCACAAAAAGACATTTAAAGAGCCATCTCATATGGGTAAGAAGCCCATGAGGTATTACCTAAACCGGGATGAATATAGCCTATCATAGGCTGATTAAGATTAAGCCATTGCAAGTCAGTAATCAGCTTGTATAGCAATACATGAATATAGCTGTGGGCGATGAAAATGGGTTCATCGCCCTCGTTATTTCACTTTTAATGACCATATCAATTGTAGATCTTTTAAAAATTATTCCATTGCAAAAACCAAGAGTCGTCAAAGACTACATCAAAATATCAGAGGCACTCCAGGAACAAATTAAGCTTCACTATCCTTATGGCTTTGAGAAAGAGCTCATTTCATTTAAAAATGCTGAAGGAAAATTTGTGTCCGCACTGCCATATGAGACTGATGACCATTATTACCTGATTCGCATGACACCTGCGCTGGCTATAGAGCTGATAGAAGAGGATGATGACTATGATGAAGATGGTAATCTTAAGGATGATGTCTTCGAAGAATATCAAGAAAAGTATGACTGAGAATAGCATTATATTGAATCATATTTAGTAGTTATAATAGAGTAATGAATATAGATAAAGCGAAATATTACAATGTCGACCCTAGATACATTGATGAGTTATTCTTACTGCAATCTGAACTCTTAAAACTGCAGAAATATATAAATGATCAGCGCTTGCGTTTAGCTATTTTCTTTGAAGGTCGTGATACGGCGGGGAAAGGTTCAGGTATTAATCGATTTACACAGTTTCTTAATCCTGAGTCATACAGAACAGTCGCCTTATCTAAACCGACTAAAAAGGAAAAAGGACAATGGTACTTTCAGCGATACATCAAGCGACTTCCAGATCCGGGTCAGATTGTTTTCTTTGATCGCAGCTGGTATAATCGAGCCGTCGTAGAACCAGTGATGGGCTTCTGTGATGCAGCTCAGTACGATATGTTTATGAGCCAGGTAATCACACTGGAACAGATGCTGATAGAGGACGGCCTTCTATTAGTAAAGTTTTGGTTTTCGATCAATTCAGATGAACAACAAGCGAGAATTCTAAAAAGACAACTCTCACCACTCGAACAATGGAAAGTGAGTCCAGTAGACTTAGCAGCACAGACTAAGTGGAAAGAATATACAGAGTATAAGACAATTATGTTTGATAAGACTTCATCAGAATGTAGTCCTTGGGTCAATGTGCGAGGAGATAATAGAGAATCCAGAAGGATACAAGCCATCAGATATGTACTTTCATTGGTTGATTATGAAGCGAAGTCTTCCGATGTCATGTCTTTTGATGATTCTAATATTATCATTATAAAATAGTGTAACCTATACAGGAGCCCAGCATCATGTCCAACACCGTTACTTTGATTTTAATATCAGATATAAGTGTTCGGAGATGATAAAGGGCTCTTTTTTATATCATAGAATTATCCAATGAAAAGAATACTTGTCCCAATTTCATTTTCATCACTATCAGAGGATGCTTTATTTCAGGCGAAGCTTATTGCTGATCACTATCATGCATCAATCACACTCCTACACTGTTATTCCCCTTTAGAGTATAATCGCCGATTTGATTTTTCTAATGATATATATAAGAATGAAGTAGAGAAGATGCTGCTCAAGTTTTATCGAGATCACATCACTGAACCTTCTCAGACTGTAGTCAAATGTATAGCACATGAAGGTTCCATCTCTAACATCATTCATAACATTAGCTCTCAGTATGATCTCATTGTCTTGAAGCGAAATGCAGAACCCAGAGCACATAGCGTGGTTCCATTAAGCCAAAAGATACTCAGCATCATATCAAAATCGTCCTGTCCTGTCTTTATCAGCCCACTTAATGGTACTCCATTACAGATTAACGCGATTAAATCAGTGTGGCACATCAAGCGAAAAGAAGTAGAATCCAGACTCGTCGCTATATCTATGAGAAGACTGGGGCTGAAGGAGGATATACTTAAAGTAAAGTCACTTGAGCAAAAAGTATTTCTCTCCCCGCTTTGGAAAAGGATTATGAGCAGCAAAAAGCCCATTGATTCAAGCTCTTTAGCAACAACCAATCAATTATTAGAGCAAGAACAAATCGACTTAATCTATATAGTATATTACAATCCTAAGCTCTTTGATGCATTCTTAGAGGCTAATGCGATAAAGACCATATCTGACTTAGACATACCTCTGATGATTATAAATCAAGCTCTGAATCAATAGATATTTGAAATTACGATAAACCATCGCAAAAATAAATGATCAATATGAATAAAGTTAAAGTGGTCAATCCCAATGAATTTGAGCCACATAAACATTGGTATCCGAAAGCGCTCAATGCGACCATACATCCGATGATTAGTTTCTTTCTTAATTTAGAAACAGAACGCATCATCTCTCGCTACTGCCATCTACACCCCTCAGTGGATAGGCATAAGCTAACGGAGATTCTACGGACGAAGTGTAAGTACTTTATCTGGGGAGGAGCAGATCTACTTAATGTCACCTCAGCCGATGGTAATCGCCAGATGGTGATTATAGAAAACAACTCGTGTCCTTCTGGCCAGAAGTCGATGCCACTCGTAGATGATAATAAAGAACAAGGCAGCTACAGGCTTATGATAGAAAGAACCTTCAAGCCTTATCTAAAAAGCCTAAGAAATAAAGTAAAAGGAAGCTTAGCTGTGATCTACGATAAGAACCCTATGGAAGTATCAGGATATGCAGGAGTCATAGCAGATGTCATGCAAGAGCCTGTATACTATGTATCTTTTTATGACAATGATACGAATCCTTCAGTCAAGTATATAGATGGTATCATGCATGTCCTGGATGAGTCAAAGTGGATACCGATTAGAGCTGCATTCAGGTATTTGACTCAGAAACCATGGAATAGAATCCCACTTAATTCAAAAACAAAAATACTTAACCCCACCATAGCCTGTCTGGCTGGAGGGCGTAATAAAATGGTAGCTGCGAAGGCCTACGACTTATTTAATGCAGAAGTACAGCAGTATGGATTAAAGATAAATATGCCGGAAACAATCTGGGATGTCAGAAAAAACGAAGTGCCAATCTGGGTCAAAAAGATGGGAGGACATGCTGTCATAAAAGTACCGTATAGTAATGCTGGTCAAGGAGTATATACCATAGTCACTCCAGAAGAACTAGATAAATTCATGGAAATGGACTTCGACTATGATCTATTCATCGTCCAGAGTCTGATCGGAAATTCTAATTGGAGCAGCACGACATCAGCTGGTAAGCTATACCATGTCGGGACGATACCCAATCATAAAAATCAAACCTTTGTCGCAGATATTAGAATGATGGTTAGTTCTACTGTTGATGGCATTAAGCCATTGTGTACTTATGCACGTAAAGCAGAGAAGCCATTAGTCGACCACATCACTACTGGTGCGGACAGCTGGTCAATGTTAGGAACTAACTTATCTGTGAAAAATCCAGACGGGAGTTGGGGCAGCGATACGAATAGATTAGTATTGATGGATAGAAGAGACTTTAATAGCCTCGGGATAGGTTTGGATGATTTGATTGAGTCTTTTATCCAGACTGTACTATCAATGGTAGCTATAGATAATATGGCAAAAACCTTAGTTAACAAACAAGGAAAATTCAGATTGAAGCTATTTAAGAGTTTGAATAATGACCAAAGCTTACTCGATGAAATTTTGATGAATTAGTGCCTTATTTTTATCAATTATGAATGTGAGAAAAAGAATTTTGATTTTGACAGATCATACAGCACATACGCGTGAAAATTCGCTCTATCGTTTGGCCGCACAGATGTGTTCTTCTACATATAATGCACATGTTGACATAGCCTCTAGAGCTAATCCACAGAATCAAGAATTTTTCAAATGTCAGCCTGATGCGCAGCTCTTTGCGACTCAGATAAATGAATCATTCACGTTCACAAGCGAGAATCATCCTCTATCTATTGGCTTAATTAGCGTAAAGCTTTTAGACTATGATGTCGTATGGCTCAGATTGCCGCCGCCCTTACATGAGCCATTCTTGAGATACTTAGATCTTACATTCAGCCATGCCTTGATTATTAATAATCCATTAGGTATCCTGAAGACTGGAAGTAAAGAATTCCTAATGCACTTTGAATCATTATGTCCACCTATGCAGCTATGTCATAACCTTGAGGATATACTGACCTTCAAGAACAGATTCCCTATAGTTCTAAAACCTTTCAGGGAGTATGGAGGTAAAGGAATCATTAAGATAGATGGCGATAATGTCTGGAAGGGAAGTATCAAGATACCTCTTGAACAATTCATACGCGAGTACAGCGCAGACCCGATAAGCTATTTAGCTGTAAAGTATCTGAAGCATGTAGATCAAGGAGATAAAAGAATTGTTGTTATAAATGGGGAGATCATTGGTGCTTCACTAAGACTGCCCCGCGAAGGATCATGGATATGTAATGTCGCTATGGGTGGTAGCTCTAATATGACTCATGTGGTGCAGGAAGAAAGAGACATGGTAGAGAGTTTAAATTCTGTATTATCTAAGTTGGGTATAGTCATGTACGGGATAGACACCTTAGTCAGTGATGAGGGATATCGGATATTATCAGAAATAAACACAACAAGTATAGGAGGTGTTCCTCAGATGGAAGATTTGACAAAAGAACCTTTAGTTGAGAAGTCAATTGACTTGCTTTGGGCTTACATAAATCAAGAATTGAATTAGATAACCATATGGAAAAAGAAATAAAAATTATCAATAAGCTGATATTAGAAGATATCCCGAAAAATACAATCAGTCGATATTGGTTAGAATTAGTAGAAGATGGTATGGGTATTCCTATCAAGATCCCGATGATAATAGCCAAGGGTAAGGAGACTGGGAAAGTGTTTGGAATGACAGCAGCCTTACATGGGAATGAATTAAATGGGATACCTGTTATCCAGCGTCTTTTCAATGAAATAGATATAACTGAGCTAAATGGAACAATTGTAGGAATACCTGTATTGAATACACCTTCGTATCTCAGGAAAAAGAGACGATTTTTGGATGGTGTAGATCTCAATCACATCATGCCAGGTAAAGAGCACGGTACGGTAAGTCAGATCTATGCTTGGCGTATTATGAATCATGTCGTTAAGCATTTTGATTATTTATTAGATCTACATACTGCTAGTAATGGAAGAATTAATTCTTATTACATCAGAGCAGATATGAATGACGAAGTCGTTAAAAAGATGGCCTTACTTCAAAATGCACAAATCATTGTCCATAATCCAGCAAATGACGGCACGCTAAGAGGCGCCGCTGATGACCTAGGTATTCCGGCCATTACATTAGAAGTTGGTAATCCCAATCTATTCCAAAAAGGCATGATTAGAGATGGCCTTACAGGGATGCATAATCTATTGGGATATCTAGACATTTCAGATTCAGAAGTCGAGGATATTTCTGATGAGACGATTATTTGTAAAAAATCATACTGGATCTATTGTGATCAGGGTGGCCTTTTGACTGTTCATCCTAAAGTCACAGATATCGTAGAGAAGGATCAAGATATAGCGACTCTAAGAAATATTTTTGGGGATGTACTGAAAATATATAGATCGCCAGAACGAGGCATTGTTATTGGAAAAAGTGTGAGTCCTGTTAATCAAGCTGGAGGAAGAATATTACATCTAGGTATTATTAAATGAATTACCGTAAAGGCATTTTGCATTGCTGATCCAATACCTCGTTACCATACACTTGACCTTCAGCCGCACAAATCAAACTAGATTCAAATGATGTTTCATGAAATATGGTGACAACAAAAGTTTTGAGAACTTTACTTTTTTGCACAAAGCAAGTGAACACTATAAAGAGTATATCGATAAAAGTTTGGCTAAGTGTGGTTATAAGGTATGCTGCCGAGCGTGACAGGCCATCGGCTCCCATACTTCCAAAAAAGCAAAAACGCTTCGAGCAGATGTACACAGTGAGACTCCACCAGCAGAGCCAGTAGCTTTTCACTAATCCTTGCACTTACTGCCCGTTCCGGGTGGTGGCTTCTCAGCAGCCCGCAGCCGATGCCTTGTCACACAACGGCAGCATGTATTTTAGATTGACTTCCGTTACTCCATCAGCAGCAGCACGAATGCTTTCCCTCGATGCAGTAGCCGGTTGCCGGCAGAGCTGCTAATGCTCCACTGCGAAAGCGGTGTAGACAAGTATAGAGGATGAGCTTCCCATACCAGCCCAGCAATTCGCGCCCTTTGCTCGACCGCTATCTCACTTCATCCTCTATACATGTCTACGTATTTTTTATTTTGCCGAGTCCCACCCGACCCAGATGATAGGTGTCGCAAAGCGACTGATTATTTATCCCCTCGGCAAATGAATTTGAAATTGGGCCAAGGAGAAATGATGCTTATTCAGTAGTTCAAGTTGATCAAAATCAAACAGGAAGATGGTGTGCAAATGTAACTGGATGTAATATTCAATCTCGAAGATGGGATGTTACTACAAACGGGTGGAGTTACAGTTTCGCTGGATCTGGAACTTGTTTTACGAGACGAATGACTACACCTTTTCTTGGTATTCGACTTCGAATCACATGTACTGATGGAACGACAGTTACATTATTTCATAATGTGATTAGGTCAAATTTTAGAAGCTCTAAGTCAATTGAGTCAGACAATTTGATTGTAAATTCAGCTAAAGAATTGACTAATAGTGAAATAAATTCATTTAATCTATACCCTAATCCAACGAGTGATCGCTTAAATGTTGTCTATAATAACAATGGACTTGATGAGACTGAAATCTATATGACAGACTTACAAGGAAAAACATCTAGAGTATATATTGATAATACTGTTTATAAAGGCAGAACAGAAATTCGACTTAGTTTAACTAAGTATAAATCAGGTATTTATTTTTTAACCCTACTAAATGGGGATCTCCTTGAAACAAAAAAATTCATTCTTGCTAATGACTAATAGAACCTTAGTTTTCGCTGTTTTTAGTTTCTTATTTTTTTCTTCTTGTTCTAAAAATTGCCATATTTGATAATTGCAATCCTCCCTTAATACCAAACTCTTGTTGGGCTAGTGAAATTGAAATAATTGAAAATATAGATATTGTGATTAAAAGTATTTTTTCATTTTATATTTTTTGATTTTTATAGTATTGTCTATTCTACCCAATTAAGTTTCAAGCAGGTAAAGAGTATGGCACAAAATGACAGAAAACAACGATTTATCCAATTGTATTCAACCAATCTACTTGTTTCTTCAATCAATAGATGCGATTTATCACTTTGATGTAATTAGCATCACATCACTATAACTTCTCCTTTCATTGATTTTAAATAGTCGTTCATTGAATTTCCTTTTTAATTAAGGCTTACTGATACACTTTTGCCTCAAGTAATTAAAATAATTTTCAAATTACTGAAATCTTGAACATCAACACCTCCCAATCTTCTATGTCAGGTGGTGATTTTGATATAAGCGTTCGTACCGGCACAAACTAAACTATTATTTATCATAATGAGTTAGTCTGCGGTGTCAACTTTACTTCTGAATTTCTTTTAATTCTTTTGCTAATCCATTCAGAAATATCATCTGGAAATGCCTCTTGAAATTCGAAAATGTCCATGTGTGATAACTTTTTGACCATAATTTTTAATTTTATTAGTACAAATCAATTAGTTACCGTGCAGCCAAAATGCCCGATTCAATAATAAAATTCTCTTTTGCATATTCTTTTGTTCGTTTTAAGTGATAATGTAAAGTTCTATTTTAAGATTATCATTTAAGTTAAGTAATGTAATTTTTATGACGGCTTATGCATTATTTGGATTTTACCATTTTCACTTCTAACTAACGTCAAGTTAAGTTACTGATATCCAGGCCTAATTCCAT
>CAYVFU010000140.1:0-9559 GCA_964450495.1 uncultured Saprospiraceae bacterium
TAAATATTAGTTTAAGTTTATTAACTTCGCAGAGAAGTGTGTATTCTATTATAATCTCTTCTTTCATATGTTCATATGAAGATTCGCCAAATTTTATTAATTACTTTTTATCTACTTCTTAATACAAGAAAATGTACTCAAAAAATCTGATTTTACTTATCGTTTTTAGTGTATTCCTATCGTTAATGTCATATGGGCAATTGAGTGAAAAAGGGGTGCCATATTCATTAACAAAAAGTCTTTCTGGACAGAAAGTCCCAATAACTCAAATGGGACAAATTAGTATGGCTCAGATAGAGCAAGAAGATAGAGTCAACGACTTTGTTTCAGGAATTCCATATAGATTTGGGATAGAACACGAAGTTGATTTAGGTCTTTCAAATTCTGGAATTTGGGAAGATTTACCGAACGGTGATAGATTGTGGAGATTAGCAATTACTGCTCCTAAGGCTAAATCCATTAATCTTGTTTTTGATGACTATTATTTACCAGAAGGTGCAAAACTATTTATTTATAATAAAGGCTATGACCAAATATTAGGAGCTTTTACATCTCGAAACAATAAAAGAAATGGAACGTTCAGCACGGCATTGGTTTATGGTGAGACATCATATTTAGAATATTATGAGCCTGCAGAAGAGCAAGGGATTGGTCGGTTAAATATTAGCATGGTAGTGCACGGGTATAGATCTATTTTTAACAAGAGTAATGTACATTTAGGAAATTCTGGTAATTGTAACATAGATACCGAATGTACTCAAGCAGATAATTGGAGGCAAGAATTAAAATCTGTTGGAAAAACAGTTGCTGGGGGAGGACTTTGTAGCGGCACTTTAGTTGCAAATACTACTGGAGATAGAAGACCATTGTTTCTAACAGCAAACCATTGTGGTTTTGCAAATACAGTTGTCGTTTATTGGCGTTTTGAAAGACCAGACTGTGGTTCAGGAACACCAGATGACACCCAAACAACTAGTGGAGCAACCTTGCTTGCTGATGTTGATGGAAACCCAGGTGGTACAATTCGAAGTTCTGACCATTTACTTATGGAGTTGGATGAAAACCCAGCAGATTCATATGATGTCTACTTTGCTGGATGGGATGCAAATGGGGACCCTATCCAATCAGTAACAGGAATACATCACCCTGCTGGTGATGCAAAGAAAATTTCTATGGAAAACGATGATATAATTTCTACTGTATACTTAGAAAACCCAGTAGATCCGGATGGTTTTCATTGGCGAGTTATTGATTGGGATAGTGGTACAACAGAAGGCGGATCTTCAGGTTCCCCGCTTTTTGATAACAGTACAAAAAGACTAGTTGGTATGTTATCAGGAGGATTTGCTGCTTGTGGCAATAACGATTCAGATTGGTATGGAAAATTTTCAGTTGCTTGGTCAAATAATGGAACAACTGATCCTAGTGAAAGATTAAGTGATTGGTTGGATCCAACTAATACAGGAATCTTAGCGATTGATGGATATGGAGTATCTGATATTATGATTTCTTCTACCTCATCTCAAATAAATACATGTGCTACTGATGTAGATTTTGATTTTGATTTAACCTTAGCAACTTCAGTAAACAGTGTAACATTTAGTGCTACAGGTTTGCCTGTGGGCACTTCTGCAAGTTTTGATACAAATCCAGCAACTACAAATGGAACGTATACTTTGTCAATTACAGGTATTGCTGGTGCAGCAGCAGGAAGTTATATGATCACATTAAATGCAACTGATGGTACCACATCAGAAGACTTTATTTTCGAACTTATTCTGGATGAAGTTATTACAAATGCACCTAGTTTACTTACGCCACCCGATGGAACTATAGGTGAAAGTGCCAACCCAGTATTTAGTTGGAGTCCGATAGTTGGTGCTATAGATTATCTTGTAGAAGTTGCTACTGAATCTACATTTACAAATATTGTAGATTCTGGAATGACGACTAATACTAGTTATGTTGGACCAGTCTTGTCTTCAAATACTCAGTATTTTTGGAGAGTAACTGCTCAAAATTCATGTGGTATGGGTCCGATTAGCGTGGTATTTAGTTTTGAGACAGGCAATATAATTTGTCAAAGTTATACAGCTTCAGATACACCAATCACTATTCCAACTTCAGGTCCTCCAAATACTCATGTAAGTACTATAACAATTACTGATAGTGGTAATATTACAGATCTGAATATTCTAAACCTTGATATACAACACACATGGATTGCTGATTTAACAGTAACGTTGACACATTTGGAAACTGGAACTTCTGCTACTTTATTTTCGCAGATTTGTTTTATGGAAGATAATGTGCTAGGAACGTTTGACGATGGGGGAGGGGTTATCCCTTGTCCACCAAATGGAGGCAATTATGCGCCAGAAGAACCGTTTTCAATATTTATAGGAGAGTCAATAGCAGGAACATGGACATTAACAATAGATGATGCGGCCGTTTTAGATGGAGGTTCGTTAGAATCATGGACATTAGAACTTTGTGGAAATATAACTACAAACTCTGATTGCCCAACAAATTATACTCTTACAGGAGTACAATCAATGTCAGAAGATTTTGAAACTGATGGAACAATTATATCTGATCAAATGATTAGTAGCAATGCTACTGTTGATTATGATTCGGGTGTTTCCGTTTCATTAGAAGAAAACTTCGAAACAGAATTAGGGGTGACTTTTCATGCTTTTATAGACGGATGCGTAGGCGCTATGTTGCAAGATGATGATCCAAATATGATTAATAAATAATCCTCTCCTATCCTTAAACTCTTAGAAAAAGAGCTTTCATTTTTGTTGAAAGCTCTTTTTTTAGATTTAAATTAATGCAAATCACCTAAACATATACCTCATTAATCCCTTTAAAAAAGGTAGTTTGTCAAAGGACTTAATAATCTGCAGATCTTCTTTTATAGAAGTCTCTCCGTCTAGAAAAGAAAAGATTTGTTGAATGGAATTTTTAGAGTACATGTCTGCAAAAATGTCAGGACCTATTTCATTTTCTTTATCCAAGACTTCTAATAATATGGAATCAAGCCAACGTGTTTTTCTGCTTAAAAGATTTAATCGTGATAAGGAATCTGTTTTTATAGCGTCAATTATCTTATCTACATATTTAGAAATGTAATGAAAGGAATAACCAGTTGACGGGCGCACCCATGATCCAGCGGTACCAATTTTCATAAGATTGCCGCTTGAACTTTTATGAAACGGATAGTCACTCATTGGTATTTTACCTTTTTCAATTTCTAGTATTTCGTAATCAGAAATATTAAGATCAGAGATGTATTGTTTTATTAACGATTCATAGTGTTGATCATCCGCATAAAGATCAGCTGTGAAAGCAGTGCATTCGATCAACGCTTCATTTGTAGAATATGGTAAGACATATATAAAGCTTGTATCTGCATGGCGATAACGGAAATCCATCATCACAAACAGATCAGGATCGAATACATCTTTATCACACGTTATGTGCCAGCCTTTAAAATGTTGCCAAAGTAAAACGGACTTTTTGGTGTCTTTTATAAATGAATCATCTATGCGGCTGTCAAAGCAAACTCTGCAATTGTATTCTTTTTCTAACCCTTTAAGCGAATAAGAATTACCATTCTTTTTAATGTGCTCAATATTGTCATGTAACAATGTAAAAGACGGATGCTTTTTTAATTCCTTAGCGCAATGTTTGAAAAAGTCTTTGCTGTTTATAGACTTATAGCTGTAAGGTGCTAGACTAAATTCTTTTTCTTTACCTGTCGGCCCAATGAATTTTCCGTAGTCCCATTTACTAAACACCAATGAATCAAACTTACCTGTACCTTTTTCCCAAAACGACCAACGCTTATCGATTGTAATCGAATCTTCTTTTTCAATAATTAGAATACGCTTATTCTCAAAATAATGACTTTTGCTCATAGCAAGCGCTAGTTGTGCACCTGCTGCACCCAAACCGACTATCGCATAATCAAACATCATTTTGCTGTGATCCAACCTTATATAATGATTTTAATGTTCGTTTAGCGCGCACTTTAAATCCCGCACTCTGTGGATAGTCCAATTGGTCATTAATGATTTCGATAATTTCGGGAGCTAATTCAGGAAACCCTTGGACAATTTTATCGATCACCGTTATCGAAAAACAACGGATTGCAATGGCTTGTTTGGGATCAACTAGATAATCCATGCACTTGTCTAATAATTCACCGCTTAGATTTTCGGGAATATCTACGTCTTCAAATATCCGTAAAGTATTTCGTTTTACTGCATCGTGTTTTGGTGTATCCAGATCTTTAACCATCTGAGATAGATATGGATCTAATAAACTAGGATGTCGTAGCGCAATATGTGAAACCGCCCAAGAAGCGCGTTGGTTATAACGCCATTCATCATGAAAGAAGAAATGCATCAACTGTTTCATTTTCGACTTTGACTTGCCGACATAGGATACAATTTGATTTCTAAGCTCCTTACTGTGTCCAGCATCTAGATACGCTTTTATGTCATCAGTACTACTCAATAATTAAGTGTTTAAATATCCTAAGGCATAGAATGTCGATTCTATCTCAAAAACAATGATCATATCATATGTGATTGTGCATGCAGAAATATAATATTCAGGACAGTCTCCACAGACTTTTCCATGTCCTGAACACTCGTCCATTCTGTACGGGAATGGACGCCGTGTTCGCCGGCAAATAAATTAGGGAAGGGAAGTCCAAGCATACTCATTCCGGCCCCGTCAGTCCCGCCTCGAATAGGGACGATATTAGGTTCAACTTGAGCGTTTTGCATTGCTTTAATCACAATGTCTTTTATATAGGGGTGTTCTTTCACCACATCATTCATATTCCGGTACTGCGTTTCTCTTTCCATAGTATAAGAAGATCTTGGATACTGCTTCAAAACTTCCTTTACCGTATCTTCTATTACAGAGACATAATTATCAAGCTGCGTGGTGTCAAAATCACGTATGATAAACTCAATAGTTGTTTGTTCTAAACCGCCTTCGATATGTGAAGGGTGGACAAATCCTTGTTTCATGTCTGTTGCTTCAGGACAAAGTGTATCCTCCGGAAGCGCAGCGATGACCTTAGCAGCAATCTTCATCGAATGCTCCATTTTCCCTTTGGCATAGCCGGGATGAGCACTAAGGCCATTTATAACAACTTTAAGGCCATCTGCAGAAAAGTTTTCATCTGAGTATTCACCAATATCGCCACCATCTAATGTGAATCCATAAGCGGCATTAATTCTTTCTAGGTCAACATGTTCTACTCCTCTACCTATTTCTTCATCAGTGGTAAATAAAAGTGTTACAGGCCCTCTTTTTATATCAGAACAAGTATTCATGAGCTGATATGCAACATCCATAATTACAGCGACACCAGATTTATCATCTGAACCCAATAGTGTCTTTCCACTAGCTGTTATAATGTCGTGACCCAATTTGGTACTTAGTTCTTTATACTTTTTTGGGCTTACAATTTGACTTGTATCATCTGGAAGAACGATATCTGTTCCTTGATAATTTTCATGCACGATTGGTTTGACATTCTTACCTGTGACATCAGGTGCTGTATCGATGTGTGCACAGAAGCAAACTCCTGGGATTATATGATCAGAATTGCCTTCTATTCTAGCATAAACATAGCCGTGAGAATCAGTATAAATGTTTGTTATTCCAATAGCTTTTAATTCTGCAACAAGCAGTTTAGATAAGTCTTTTTGTTTTTCTGAAGATGGGCTAGTTCTTGAAAAAGGGTCTGCTTCAGTATCAATTTTTACATAACGCAGGAATCTCTCTGTTAGCGTATGATCGAGTTTCATAAAAGGAATATAAAAAGAAAAAGGGGATATGTACCCTGGCAGGTACATAATCCCCCAATTTAAAAGAACAACTTTACGTCTTTAGTCGATTTCTAGAAAATTTATATTTTAAACTCGTTGATTCTTCAATCCGATGAGACAATTTTATGCAAGATTTTTCATCTTTCCAATAGTGTTAAGGTTTTTTTATAAAAGTTTATCACAAGTTAACTAGAAACAGACATATTATTTTACAAAAAAATCAATTAAAATAGTAGATATTTACCTGATATTCAGTTGCTTACTTAACACAAAAAACTATGTATAAAGAATTTTGGTCCATCTTATTTTTTTTAGCACTTTTTGGCTCTTCTTGCAGTAAATCTGTAAAAACGATCGTTTCGGGCGATTCTGCGTATTTTCCATATGGTGTTGCATCTGGAGATCCTAGTGAGTCAAGTGTGATTTTATGGACAGCTATTGAAGCCGATTTGGCTTCAGATTCTAATGTTGAGTGGGCGGTAAGCCGCACTGAAGATATGAATAGCGTTGTCGCTTCTGGTACGATGGTTAGAGTAACGCCAGAAGCACCCTATTATAAAGTCAAAGCATCTGGACTACAATCCAACAAAGAATATTTTTATCAATTCACATTCAAAAAGGAACGCTCTCCGATTGGAAAAACAAAAACTATTGGCCCCACAGACCAACTTAATATAGGCGTGGTTAGCTGTTCTAATTTTGAAGCAGGATACTTTAATGCATATGAATCTCTTGCTAAACAAGATGTAGATGTTGTCCTTCATCTCGGAGATTACATTTACGAATATGGTCCTGGCACATATGGCGATAGCACATTACAGAGAAAGCATATTCCTGCTAAAGAGATTCTTACATTAGATGATTACAGACAGAGATATGCTCAATACAGAAGAGACAAATCACTACAACGAGTACACCAAAATCACCCTTTCATAAATATTTGGGACGATCATGAAATCTCAAACAACGCGTATAAAACTGGAGCACAAAATCATCAAGATAATGAAGGTGCTTATGCGCAAAGAGCTGCTGCTGCAAAACAAGCATATGCAGAATGGATGCCAATAGATATGGGACTGGAAGACCCATTATACAGAAGTTTTTCATTTGGAGATTTTGCAAGCCTTATCATGCTTGATGGAAGACTACAGGGTCGTACAGAACCTGTAAAAAATGGTGCTTCCACAAGCAATCAATCTATGTTAGGAAGAGAACAGTTACAATGGATGAAAAACCAATTATCTGCGTCTAAAGCCAAATGGAAAATACTTGGTAATCAAGTAATCTTTTCTCAAATGGACTTATCTCGGGTAAGTCAACGAACACACAATATGGATGCATGGGATGGTTATGCAGAGGAACGAAATGACATCATAAATTATTTGGCTACAAATGACATCCAAGATGTGCTTATCGTCTCTGGCGACACACACATGTCTTGGGGGATAGAAGTCCCGTTTCATGCCGAATCTTATCCTTTTACTGACGAATCAGTTGCTGTTGAAATTGGAACACCAAGTATAAGTTCATCAAATTTAAATGAAGGCGCTCCGACCGAAGATGTCATCGTAGCAGAACGCATTCTTAAGGTAAGTAATCCGCATCTTAAGTATGTTGATGGCAGAAATCATGGGTATGTCATTCTTCGTTTACAAGAAGACCTAGCAATTGTTGATTGGTATGGTGTTTCGAACTTAAAATCTCCTGTATTTACAGAAAAACGGATTAAGCGTATGACCATAAACCGAGAGGAGCAAAACAAATTGAAGTAATGGCATTATTTGATCTTTTCGAGAAAGAAAGGCATGATACCATGAACAAAGCAATAGACCTTGTTCATGACTATTACAGCAATACTAAAAATAGAAATGTCACTCCCGATCTTGATTTGAATTTTGTACGCCAATATGTGGAAAAAGGGATGACTAATTCAACGGATTCCTACCAAGAGAAAATTAAGTATGTTTTTAATGGACTGGAATCTTTTGCTGTTCAAATAGCACATCCATCATACTTTGGTTTATTTAACCCAAGGCCTGCATTCGCTGGAATTATTTCTGATTTATTCACTGCGACAACAAACCCTCAATTGGCTGCATGGAGCCATAATCCATTTTGTTATGCAGTAGAAGAATATAGTATTCAAGAATTAGGAAAACGGTTTGGGTTAACACAGCTAGATGGTACATTTTGTTCTGGAGGTGCAGAGGCAAATCAAACCGCTGTGCTTTGTGCACTGAATAAACATTTCCCTTCATTTTTGACCAAAGGTGTTCAAAGTCTTTCGGCTAGACCTGTTTTATATTGTTCTGGGCAGACCCATCATTCCATTGCAAAAGCCGCCAGAATGTGTGGAATCGGTTTGGAATCAGTAAGGCTAGTCCCAACTAATCAAAAACTGGAAATGAGTATTGATCACTTAAGTCAATACATTAAGGATGATCTGAAAGCAGGGTTATTACCGTTTATGGTTGTTGCTACGGCAGGCACGACAGGTCCTGGAAGTATTGATGATATAGCCAAAGTTCAGACGATCTCCAAAAACTATGGCTTATGGTTTCATGTGGACGCCGCATTCGCTGGTGCATTAACTTTATCTCAAAAACACAAATCTGTTTTATCCGGCATAGAACATGCAGATAGCATTACGGTGGATATACATAAATGGTTGGCTGCTCCTATGGGCACAGGTTGTTTCATCACTAGTCATTTAGCTATTTTGGAATCTACCTTTAGAATCACTGCTGAATACATGCCAACTGAAGGCACCCAAAATACTGCAATAGATCCTTATGTACATTCTATTCAATGGTCCAGAAGAAGTCTTGGGCTTCGATTTTATATGAGTTTGTTGTTTTATGGTTGGGAAGGATTTGAAAAAACATTAGACCACCATATGGAAATGGGCGAGGCACTAAATGCTAAATTGGTCCAGAATGATTGGAAAATACTAAATGACACACCTTTGCCAATTGTTTGTTTTAGTAAGGATATCTATTCTGATGAGGACATTAAAAAAATATGTGCACATGTTGTTCAAAGTAAGAAAGCGTGGATATCCACCTATCCAGTAAATGGTAATCTCAGCCTAAGGGCATGCATCACTAATTATGCGACCAGTGAAAAGGAATTGGATCAACTTGTGTTACTGCTCCATGAAGCAGAAAACGAATTATTTTAATGATGAATCTGTTGACCGCAATTGAAATAGGAGCTGTTGTTACAGGCTTAGTTTGGATCATACTATTGATTAAAGAAAATATTTGGTGTTGGATTTTTGGAATTATATCTGCCTTACTAAGCATTTATTTATTTTATAATTCAAAACTATATTCAGAAGCAATATTGTATTGTTACTATGTGTTTATCAGTATTTATGGCTGGTATGTATGGAGTAAAAAGGGTATTGAAGACAAAAGAAAAATTCGCACATGGTCATGGCTTTTTCATTTGAGTATTATTATTATTGGAATTGTATTAAGCTATTTTTTAGGTGCTTATTTTGCTAACAATACAGATGCACAACGACCTTTTCACGATTCCTTTTCAACAATATTTAGCTTCATTGCTAATTTAATGGAAGCGAAAAAATTATTGTTTGGCTGGATATATTGGATTGTATTAAATGCCTTTTCAGGGTGGTTGTACTTTGATAGAGGCATCTATGTGTATGCAGGATTAATGCTTATTTATTTTGTACTCTC
>CAYVFU010000141.1:0-9333 GCA_964450495.1 uncultured Saprospiraceae bacterium
TGCAGTTTTAGTAGCTGCTTTTTTCTTAGCTGGTCTACCTGCTTTTTTTGTGGTTGTGGATTTAGTTGTTGTTTTCTTTTTTGCTGAACTTGAAGCTTTCTTTTTAGTAACTTTTTTAGTACTTGTCTTCTTCAATTTAGCTTGCTTTTTCTTAAGCTTTTTTTCAGCTGCTTGAAGCTTTTTCTTGGCTGCTTTTACAGCTTCTTTAAGCTTCTTTAATTCCTTTGATGATTTAACTGCCATTATCTATTTTAAATTATTTATTATGCAATATAGCTTTTATTCGCATACAAATCTACTTAGATTTTTTAATATGGAATAATCAATTTTTTATTAGCTTATTTTTGATCTTGATACGAGAATATTTAGTTACAAAAAACGCTACAATCATAACTCAATAAAACAGTTGATAAAGCAACATCACAACGTTCATTATTCAAAAATGTTTAAATAAATCAACCTGCACCGGACTTTTCCGGTACAGGTATCCTCCTAAGTAATTATCGAATCATGAAAGAGTAAAACTCTTTCATGATTGGAGTACTTATAATAATTCAATAACTGTACCATATTTCAAATTTTAAAAAATACGAATAAGCATTTTTCCAACTAAGGTGCTTATCCGTATGTAAGTCAGATTGTAAAAATCCGATATGGTTATTGAATGCGTCCCTATGGATGCATTCGATAAAATGCAAAAATAGAGCCAAAGAAAAGCTTACTCCCCTAGACAAGTTTAGTTGTACAGCATGTAAATAATTAAATACAAGAACCATAATTATTACTGTGCCAAATCCTGATTATCTATAAATTAAGTATGAGACTCAGGCTAGAAATGGATGATTGAAGTCTATTGGGAAATAATGACACAGGTCTATTCACGAATTGAAGATTGTATTACAACCAACTGAGTTTATTCAATTGCTTATTCCACGCATTTGCAGTTTTGAATGAGTTTGACTTTATAAGAATTCTGAATTAAATATAACGTCTTAAAGGCAAGGGGTTTCTTAGAGTTATTTAGTTGTAAACAGTAAATCACTAAATCACTAAAACGAATAATGCTAAATCGATATCCAATGATTGAAACCCAACATCATTAAACATTATTCTATAAGAAGTAGCATTTTGAAATGATTCTCATTTTCGCTGGATACTTCATAATAATATACGCCTTGAGCAGGTAAATCAGATTTATTTATAACAACTGTATTTTGTCCAATCTCAGACATTATTTGTTCTGTATAAATCAAATTACCTGTGAAGGAGTAAATTGATAGAGTGACTTGCTTTTCATTAGGAGTTAAAAAGCTTATTGCTGTAGATTGACTAAATGGATTAGGTTTGTTTTGATACAATACAATACTATTTGAAACTTCACTAAAATTAAGATTGAGGTTTGCTGCTTTTCTTGATTGTATTTGATAAGCTTCCGATTTAGTTATTGATGAAGACAATGAAAGTCTTTCAGACAAAAGAGATTTACTTGAAGATTTAAATCTCATTGTAAAAAGATCCTGCTGACTTACTATTCCCTCTTCTTGAATAAAACTTATAGTAGTTTTTGCTTCGTGTACGCCGTAATTAGATTGATCAATCTCTAACGCTCCAGGTACAATACCAATTAACTCAAGACCTTCATGTTCTATCGTAGTTTGGAAACCATTAAATCCATTAAGTGTATTAATTCTAATAGGCACATCTATAATGTCATTTTCCTCTACAACTTGATCAGAAATAGTAAAATTCAATGATTCTTGTGATCTGATTTCTGGCTTGGACAAACTATTAGGCAGGACATCTCCATTAACATCACCAATTTTTACAGCTACAAAATTTTGATCACGAAGCGCATCTGAGAACTGAGAAATATCTATTTGTTCAACAAAAGGCCATGGTGTCAAGTCATCTGTAAAATTATGTGCAGCATTTACAAATCGCCAACTTGAGTTATTTGGCAAACGCCTGCTCAGACCAAGAATAATATTTCGCAAAGCAATTATATCAATGGCAGTAATCTTATTATCGTTATTGGCATCTGCAGCTATTACTTTAAATGGGCTATCAAATATCTGTTGCCCGAGAATATGCCTCTGAATTCCCAATAAATCTGAAGTAGAAACACCATTCGCATAATCTCCATCCCTACTCGCACTTAATTGATAATCTCTTCCTAATGGATTATTGATAAAACTGTATGCACCATTTACATTTGTTAATGATGAGAGCGGATATTCTTCTAAATCTGTATTAATTATTACCTCAGTAAGATCCACACCTTCACCAAGTTCTGTTAGTATAAAGCCTGTTATCAAAGATGAACCAGAAAAATCAATATCTTCTTCGCAATCGTCATTGACGGTTACTCTCACTGTACAGAAAGCTCCATTTCCACTTTCATCCCAAACCCAAATATCGAAATCTGCAATTTGATCAAACTCTGTGCAGGATATAGTAATGGACTGCTGCTCATCAAAAAATTCATTACTAGGTCTTACAGGATCTGAACCTGCTCCCACAATACTGAATTGAACATCACTGCATGCATCAAAACTTCCAAGATCGAAATCATTTGCCCAGATAGTTACTTGATTTTCTTCTTGTATGAATGCTGTCGAGACTCCTGCAACACATAAAGGTGTAGGAGGAATCATATCTTCAAAGAGGATTACTGACTGACTCACAACAGAGTTTCCGCAACCATCACTGACCACCCAATCAACTGTATAGACTTGATTATCACTGCCTTCTGGCGACACAAATTGTAATGTATCTGTTAATTCAAACAGTTCTAATAATGTGGCGCCCGATTCATCTTTAACAGTAACTTCCCAAGATAGCAACGTATTTGTTGTTACTTCAGTGCCGCATAAATCCTCTGCAACGGCAAAAATCACATCTGAGCTTAAACAATGTTGCTCATCTTCTTTACCGATTTCATTTACTATCCTGACAATAAATGTGTCTTGGGTAAGAATATCCGGATTGGTTGTATCTACTACTTTCAGTACTTGATTGTAGGTATAAAATCCATCATTATCTACTGAATCATAAGCTATATAAATTTGTTCTTCACCTCCCGCTAACCTCGTCAAACCAGACTCGCAAAGAACACAATCTCCTTGTGCCCAATCTTCTTTAGCGACAAAAATATCATCATCTATATCTTCATTGGCTCCATTAGGCTCCCATGTGCACCAGTCAATTATCGTATGTCTTCTAATTAAACTTAAACAGGCATCTGAAACTTCAACGGTATCAACATCTATAGAATAGCCTACTAGTGCGCACATGGGATCACACCAGATCGCTTGACCACCTTCTAAATCAAAAGAAGGAATACAATTCACAGGTTCGCCCATAGGAATATCAGCATCCAAAAGAACAACTTCACCATCATCATCGCATTCTATGTTTAGTCCCGTTATAGTCGATCCATCATTATGTTTTGGCCATTTTATTGTCAACGGATCAAACTGACCTGCATTTTCATTGATGGTGATTTCCTGGACGCAGAATGGATCTCCATCTGAGAAATCTCCTGAACTGTCAGTATCTATAAACCATTGTCTGATAATGTCTCCGCTACCACAACTGTTAGCTAAACTCGTTTCATCCAACAACTCTACCCTACTTTGTGCACATACACCTCCTAAAGCTTGTGGCATTGGTACCGTTGATAGATCATCCAAACAAGTCAGGTCGTAATTGGAACAGGTTATGATTGGATCTATCTTATTAGTCAAGTTTATTCTAACCCAACAATCAGTAAAATGTCCAAAGAGATCATTATCCACTGCATTAGTTGACACAACTAAGCTACCGCCTCTCCGCACAAAAATTGGACCTGTTGGTTCTCTTTCCATTCTACGAGGATCCACTGGACCTGGTCCTGGATTTACATCAAAAACACGAACCATTACATATAATTCTTCGGAACCTATTTCATCACAACAAAATGCTACTTGGTCGTCAAAAAACACTTGCGTACCTATCTCAACACCTATTATATTGTCATTAAAATCTCTGAATAACGCAGTGAAATCATCTGCTTCTGCATTGTTACATGTGAATCTGGAAGTAAAATTGGCATCAGGAACAGTTGAATATTGCACCTGTCTATTGGGTCCGTTATCGTTCCAAAAACCATTTGACGTACCTCTCAAATCTTCTCGTCTTATTGACTTTATCCACACATCTCCACAACCAAAATCGTTACTTCCATTATCAAAACTTACAGCATCCACAAAGACAACGCCTCCTTCAGTAATGCCTACTTGTATATCATCTAAACATACAGCTGTCGGCGCAATCAAATCTTCTACAATTAATAGCATTGTGTCTTTAGAAGTATTGCCGCATTCGTCAGACACGGACGCGATTAATGTCACAGGCGAATTATCTTCCCAAAGATTAGTCACGAATCCATCCACGATTGTTCCTTCGTCAGTTGACCAATCTATAGTCAATCCATCTGGTGTACCGCAATCATCAAACGTCGTAATATCTGGCAACTCAAATGTCCCTGCACAACTGAAAGGATCAATAGAAATAGTTTGGTCAATTAAAGAATCCTGAATACTTGGACCAGAATCTACGTTTAAAATTCTTTGGATAGGTAATGACTTGGCTTCTTGAGTACACCAATCGATGAATGTCCATGTCCGTAGAGTTAAAACTTCATTTCCACATTTTGGCACAACTATATCATCATAATTTAATACGTAGCCGCACTTTGGGTTATCCGGTGTAAACGGTTGAAGTATTGTAACCAATCTTCTGACAGTGTCAATTCTAATAGAGTCTCTCAATTCTTGTAAAATCAAATCAACAAGGAGCAATTCTCCATTTATGGTTCTCTCAACTTCAATTGTATCTATTCTTTCCAAGTAGTGAACTAAAACTTCTACTTCTACATCTACTGTTCTACCAATTCTAAGCGTATCGGGTGAAAGCAAAAAGACATAAGGAAATGCATTAGAAATAGCTATGGAATCAGCTAAGGAATTATTTTCTTCAAACAACAATTGATCGTAAATACTTTGAGGATCATTAGGCGCATCACATTCTAATTCTAAATCGTGCGGCTTTACGATGGAGCTAAAAGGTGTCTGAACCTCTCTATACACTTGTCTAAGTACTTCTATTTTTTCAGGGTCACCGTTTTTATCAATAATTGTCCCTTGATAAACAACTTCTCTACGGAATCCACCGTCGCATAAATCTCCTGTCTCTTCAACAAATTGTCTTAAGTCAAAAACAGGTTGAAAACAAGATTGTGCTAACTCATTAGATGCTTCATTAAGTGTTAAAAATCCATTATGGGGTTTGGTTAACGTAGAAAAGAATATGCTGTCTAATGGTCCATTTTCGGCACAAGTGAAAATACATTCTATTTCTGGATCACAAGGCTGCACAACTATTTCTACAGTATAGCTGCCATCCACATCTACTTGTTCTGGTATGATTTCTATATCATAATCACCAACACGAACCAAATCATCAAACTGTATACTGGCAGATCCACTCAGTCCAGAATCTGTGTACACAAGGATGTCAAAGAATGTTACATTAACCGTATATGTCCCTTCACACCAATCCAAATTATCTGGTGTACCACAGTTATATTTTAAATCAGCATCTATATCAATATTCACCAATTGACAGTGATCTATAGTTTCAAACGAAGCAACTTCGTTAACTTCTTCAGTAAATTCTCCTGTAAAGGTCTCAGAATAACCAGGTATAAATGAGCATGGAGTTGTGAGGAATGGCTTAAATTTCACTTCTACTTTTATCTCGCCCCAACAGCTGATTCCTGAACATAAATCCGTTAGAGTATATTGAAGAGTTTGTCCTTCATACTGATCAGTGATAATATTACTACTCAGTGTATCACCAAATTCTGGAACCATTACTAAGTCATAAAAAGTAATGTCTCTACCATCTGAAAATAAAAGATCACCTGTGACTTCAAATTCGCAAGTAGTCCCCAATGAGACTTGAATCACATCTTCACAAGAAATAGTGCCTAGATCTTGCCTAGTCAATAAGACTGGCTTCGGTGGGCTGACACATCCCTCAGGAGTCACACAGACAATATAAATGATTTGATTATCAGTAATATCCCCTAATTCATCAACATTGAATCCATTCTCTACAGCTGTCAAGATTGGGTATGCACCAGTAGATGGATCCTCTAAATAGACAGAAAACACACAATCGTTTGGCGTCTCAGCAACGCCACAATAATTATGATCACCCAACATAGAAAAGTCATTTAAAGCGCTATCGCTCCAACCAAACTCTGTAGGTATGAAGGTTAAAGAAACATCTGGATTGCCTTCTATGGTGGAGCAGTCTCTTATGAAAGACCTGTCTGTACCAAAGTCAATTGCTGAGCCAACAGTACCTAAAATGTCTACAGGAACCCCATTGGGATCAATCAATACGATATCGTCATTACCAGTGTAAGCGGTTGCTGAAGAAGATTGAAGATCAGTTACGGATAATGCGAAAGGACTTGCGTCAGGATCACAAATGACGAATACGTCATCATCAGCGATCGTTACGTTTGGTAACGTCGCAGTAGTATTGGGAGTAGTATTTCCGTTATTGTAAATCTCTATCGTCCATCCATCAAGATTGATCGGCATACCAGTGCCATTAAACAACTCAAGACATCTATTTGCACCTGTACCTTCTATGTATTCGCTAAAAAATAAATTAGTCGCATCCGTTGGGCTAAATGAAACACCAGGTTCAATTGGGATAAATACATTGTCGCCAGAGCAGAATGGAATTGTATCGTTTACGACGGGAGCTACCGTAAACAGACATGGATCAAAACAAGAGATTTCATCAAAGGTTTCCGTGTTGGAACAGTCCGGATCCTGAACTAAGCAAGACAAGCCAACATTTAGTTCGTCAGGGGTTCTAGCTGTAGGACCAACCCATCCAAAATCCGTTAATTGCAAGGATGCTAAAGGATCACTGCTTACTTCCGACACACCAATATCAATACTTGTCATCCCCGCTGCTGGACCAGTCAACGCAACCAATGTACCTTCAAAACTCAAAAACTCCAAGACATTGCCTGAAGGATCAATCAGAGCTATTCCCTCTGCAGGTCCATTTTGAATACCTTCAATAGGAAAAAATATAGCACCGCAGTTTTCACCAGCCACGATACCAGATAGATCAACTTCATCAGTTGAACTTGCTGAAGTATAAAACACCAACGTATAGCCAGTAAGATCAAACCCTTGAGGAGCTGTAATTTCTACTCCTTCATTCTCATCTGTACCTACATTATCGTAATGAATTTCAGAAATAAAGGGATTCGGATTATTTAATATTGATTGACCAATTGTGACTTCCAAGGCTTCTTCTTCATCACCTACCATCATCAATTCTTGACCCGAAATCACAAAACAATTATTGGCATCCAGAATACTGAATAAAAATGGTCCAAAGTCAACACCATCAACAGTAACAACAAAGTCTTCAGATTCTGGATTTGTTACATCTACACATATTTCTAGATCATAAAATCCTTCTATAGATCCATCGCAAATTGGTGTGATCATTAGATTATCAAAAGAACATACAGCACAGTTGCAATTGCCAATAAAATCTGTACTCATGATATCATAACAAGCATTTTCAAAAATGCCAACCATAGCGATTAAATCATTTAAATTGGCAAGTGTAACAACAGATAAAATGACAGCTAGATCAGCAGATTCTACATGTACCGCATAAACGGTATACCCTACTCCTGTACCATTAATATTTGGAAAAGTACCTGTTTGGTTGACAGTCACATTTGCGCCATCGGTAAGGATATAGACTAGATCAAAACCATTCGCATCTGCAGAAGCTTGTGTGTTTATGGTTAAGCTATTAGGTGCATTAGCACAATCGCAGATTTCATTATCAACACAATTAAGTTCAAACACCTCATAAGTCGTAGTGCAGGTAATATTATCTGCATCGGTAATTAGTAAATTTATTTTAGCTTGATCATCTCCACTATACATTTGTCCTGCTAGAGGAAAGTCTGTTGGGTAGATAAAATCTGCACCATCTATGGTTACTGTATACTCGCCTGCAACACCATCTCCGCCAGTTATTGAGTTAATCACGATTGAATATGATCCACCTCCAGCATCACACACAGTAGTTGCATCAACGATGATATCTGTACATATAGGTTCATCCGAACATGTTCCGGTAGCCATTGCATCCACACTTGTCATGCAAGCAGACTGTTGTTCTGTATCCATAAATGTAATCGTCACATTTCCACTTGAGATTGGAATGGCATAACTGACTGTTGAACCGTAACCCATTGCCGTATTGCCTTGATCATCTTCAAACATATTTGTTGCATTTGGAAAGGTAGAACTCCCTGTTACCAACACATCAAAATTATACGTATCGTCACTTGGATCGTTTGGTGTACCATTGTCGTTACAAACTATTTCTCCCACAAACTCAGCACTAATTGTACAGGTCGCTCCTGAGCATGTCATTGGTACTATGACATCAACATCAAATGTACATGATGCGTTATCCGCATCGACTAAAGTAATCGTCACTGTACTCCCTGCATTAGCACCTATCAGTAATCCAGAAGTTGTATAGCCATCTGTACCATACACGCCTGTTTCTGTTGCACTCAATCCAAGCGCAGTGCCGTCAAAAACAAATCCAGTGTTTGGGGCAGCTGTAACATCTTGTGTCACTGTTAGTGTAAATCCAAAGGTATCGTCACTTGGGTCATCTGGTGTGCCTGCATCATCACAATCTAGCACTTCAACTTCTGCAGCGCTTATGTTGCAGCACATGCAATCTATTGCAAATGGTGCAGCCTCTGTCGTATAACAATATGCATCGAAAGGTGCTGTGGGTGGTACACTGATTAACGGTGTTATAGGACTTCCGATTAAATTGTCAATATCGGTAAGGATCATGCCATCATTGCTGTCATAATTTACAGCATAGACCGTATAAGTGGATCCATCTCCGATTAACGTTGGGAAAGTACCTGTAGAATTAGCAGTCTGTACATCTCCATTTGCATCAACTAAAATGTACACCATTTCAAAACCATTGGCATTGCCACTTGCTTGGACATTTATCGTTAGGTCTTCTGGGTCATTCGTGCAGTCGCATGTTGTTTGTTCCACACAGTTTAATTCGAATACTTCGAAGGTCGTGGTGCATGATGGATCATCTGCATCTGTAATCTCTAATAGTATTTTACTTTGATTATCTCCACTATACATTTGTCCTGCTAGAGGAAAGTCTGTTGGGTAGATAAAATCT
>CAYVFU010000142.1:0-9309 GCA_964450495.1 uncultured Saprospiraceae bacterium
TAAAATTAATCAATCAACAGAGATTGTAGTATTTTAGATTTATTCAAAGTCAAAAATCAGAACAAGCATAAATGAAAAAATTTAGACAATCGTGGAGATGGTATGGACCTGAAGATCCTGTGAGTTTATCAGATGCAAAACAAGCTGGAGCCACTGAAATAGTCACTGCCCTTCATCATATCCCAATGGGTGAAGTATGGCCAGTTCGTGAAATTGAAAAACGAAAAGCAGAAATCGAAAAAGCAGGATTAATATGGGACGTTGTCGAAAGTGTTCCTGTACATGAAGACATAAAAACAAGGACAGGTAAATATCAAACTTACATTAGCGCTTACAAAGAATCCATTCGGAATCTTGGCAAGGTTGGAGTAGGAATTTTGACCTATAACTTTATGCCTGTCGTAGACTGGACAAGAACTGACTTAAACTTTCAATTGGCTGATGGATCGAAAGCACTTCGCTTTGATGCAACGGCAATGATTGCCTTCGATGCTTATATTTTAAAAAGAAAAGAGGCAACTGATGATTACACTACTCAGCAACTAGAAAATGCAGAAAATTACTTAAGTGGTTTACGGCCTGATCAAAAAGAGACATTAATCAGGAACATTACCGCTGGTCTTCCAGGCTCGATGGCAGCAAAAACTAATTCTCTAGATTCATTCAAGGCATTGCTGCAGAATTATAAAGGGATTGACCGAAGTATGCTTCAAGAACACTTATTATTATTTTTAGATGATATTGTTCCGGTTGCTGAAGAGTCAGGAGTTAGATTAGCCATTCATCCAGACGATCCACCATTCAGTCTGTTTGGGTTGCCAAGAGTTGTGAGTAAAGAAGAAGATGTGAGAGCAATTTATGATAGAATCGATTCTGTTTCAAACGGCTTATGTTTTTGCACAGGCTCATTTGGTGTAAGTCCAACTAATGATCTTGTAAGCATGTTGAAGGAATTTGGATCAAGAATTAATTTTATACACTTGCGAGCGACCAGCAGGGAAAAAGATGGCAGTTTTTATGAAGCGCAACATTTAGATGGCGACGTAGATATGTATGCTGTAGTTAAAGAATTGGTTAATATTCAAAAAACTAGGAATGAGTCTTTACCGATGAGACCAGACCATGGACACGTCATCCTTTCAGATTTGAATATAAAAACCAATCCTGGATATTCGGGAATTGGAAGATTAAAAGGGCTTGCAGAGTTGAGAGGGTTGGAATTGGGAATTATTCATTCAATGCAGTGATACCAATTTTGCGGGCAGAGATATGATAAACGTTGTCCCTTCATTTGATTTTGATTGGACATCAATACTTGCTCCGTTATTATCCAAAATTCTTTTTACGGTAGCAAGACCTAGACCTGATCCTACATATTCGTCATACGTATGGAGCCGCGAAAACATGGTGAATATTTTGTCAATGTACTCTTCAGCGATACCAATGCCGTTGTCACTTACTTTTATTATATAATGATTATCGCTTGTTTGTCCAATGATGTTGATTTTGGGAATGTCACTTTGATTATATTTCAAGCCATTTTCTATAATATTTTGAAATATAAGTCGAAGCTGAATTTGATCGAAATAGACTAAAGGAAGTTTCTCTTGGTCAATGATAATTTGTTTTGATTCAAGTTCCAGAGAAAAATTTCTTTTAATGTCCTTGATGAGCGCATTTAAGTCAACCCAGGTCTGATGCTCATTTTCAAGATGTGCTTTTGAGTATTCTAGAATGTCATTAATTAAATAAAACAATCTTGAAGCACTTTCTTTTGAAGTGTTTATGTATTCTGAAATTTTTGTATTTGAATGATCATACTTCATGTCAATCAGTCCGAGATAGTTATTCAGGTTTCTCAATGGAGTTTTGAGATCATGTGCTGCGACAAAAGCAAAGCGTTCTAATTCTTCATTTTGCGCCCCTAATTTTATATTTTGATTATTTGTTATTTGTAAAAAATTTTTGTTTTCACTCAAAAACTTGTTTGCAGTTAACCACATCATAAAGGCCCCATAAATAAAAGCAAAGGCATTACTTGGCGAATTGATTTGATCTTCTAATGGTGCAGGATTAACTTCTAAATAATATAAAACACCAAGATAATTTAGGATCATGAATGCGATCAAGAAAAATGAAACATTCATATCAAAAAAATAAACAGCACATACTATGTACACCAGATACATTGGCTCCATTCGTAGACCTGTTCCATACATAGCCAGCAAATTTGTAACAAACAAACTGCCTGCTAAAACGATCCACAATCTTGATAAGACATATCTTTTGGAATAATTAAACACTAGAGGTGGTACAATGACTCCAAACCAAATATAATTTAATGTACTTTTCGATGGGTTCTGACTCCGAAAACAACTCTGCTATGATCGTCAAGACTAGCATTGGAAAAGTGCTAAAAAGTACAATGTTTGATAACTCCACCCTCAGCTTTTCCGAAAATGTTAATTCTGGTGTTACACCTATTCGCTCACACCTTTTAAACCACTTCAACAGCATAATATTTAGCTTTCGCTTAAATTTATTTAGAAGATTAAGGTGTTAATGAGTCTACTGTATAGACATTGATAATATCGTCCATTTAATCTTTAAAAACAAAAAAGACAGCTAGACTCTAGAACAAGCTCCGTTAATTGAGCTGGCTTTTATTTTGTTATTTGGTATGTGCTAGCATCTCCAAGTGATGTACCGTATTGAGCTGTAATAGAAATTCTCCTCAAGTATTTTTAAGTCATTCAAAGCGCTACATTTCTAACTTTAATTTTTGCTCGTCTTTTTTAAAAAAAATAAGCCTTAGCAATAAAAGTTACCGATCAATTACCTACTAATAAACAGCCTCACAAATTTTTCTTGTGGTTTCAACATCACCCATTGTATAATAGTGAAGACATGGCACACCTCTTTCTTTTAATTCTTTTGATTGTTGGATGCACCATTCCGTACCAACTTGTTTGATCTGCTCCCCCTTCGCCTTCATCATTGCTTTAACTAAAGGCTCTGGAAAGTTGATGAAGAATTTCCGTGGAATTGTGTTAAGCTGATATCTTTTTGTAATTGGCTTTAAACCCGGCACGATAGGTACATCAATACCTGCTTTGCGACAAGCATCTACAAATTCGAAAAACTTTTCGTTATCAAAAAACATTTGCGTGACGACATAATCAGCACCAGCATCAATTTTCTTTTTTAACCATTTGATGTCCGTATCTAGATTAGGTGCTTCAAAGTGTTTTTCTGGGTAGCCAGCAACACCAATACAGAAATCAGATTTTGCACCATCATTAATATTGGAATCTAAGTATTTACCTTTATTCATTGCATTAATCTGTTTTACTAGATCAAGTGCAAATTTGTGACCTCCTGGTTCAGGAATAAATTTATCTTCTAAATGTCTGGCATCTCCTCGAAGTGCAAGTACATTATTAATATTCAAAAAATTTAAATCTATCAGTGCATTTTCTGTTTCGTCTACACTAAATCCGCCACAGATCAAATGTGGCACAGCATCAACACCGTAGCGATGCATGATCGACGCGCAAATACCAACTGTTCCTGGTCTTTTTCGAATGGCCACTTTTTCGAAGTATCCACTTTCATTCTCACTATATATATAATCTTCCCGATGATAAGTAACATCTACAAATGGCGGCTTAAATTCCATTAAAGGGTCAAGTGTAGCAAATATCTCGTCCATGCCCTTTCCTTTAATTGGAGGAAGAATCTCATAAGAGACAAATGTTTGACCTTGACTGTTTTTGAAGTAATCTGTTACTTTCACTACTAACTTTCTTTCTGTTTATCAATAACGCTTCTACAGTGTAATGCAAAAGCTAGACCACAATGGACTGCAAATATGCATAATACTTGCAAATTCTTCTTTGCTGGGCGATAATGTTACTATAATTTGACAGAATTAAAAAAGTGTTGTTCTTCAAGAAGTATGTTAAGTCTGTACACTTTTTGATTGTATAAAATCAAAGGTCATACCACACAACATCTGGCTTTGACGTCCATCTATTGTCTTTTATCCTAAACCGCCAAGGCCAATTAGAGCATTCCTCAGCTGTTGACATACCAACACGTGGTCCCGAAATGATTTTAGATTCTGGAATATTGCCATTGTCTTCAATGTAAATTGCCGATTTACGGGACATCAAACTTATTCCATTATGTGATTTGTGGATACCCATAGCTTTCGCAAATTTTCCAGGACCATTGCAAATCTCTTTCCGCTTTGAAGACATCTGCCTACGTTCTTCCATGACATCAAAACCTGCAGTGGGTTCAACAGCTCTGATTAGAATAGCATGAGCCATCCCTTTCTCAGCTGTGATAACATTAAACAAGTGATGGATACCATAACAAATGTATACGTAGGCAACACCACCTTCTTCAAACATGGTTTCTGTGCGAGGAGTGAGATTATTATCATAGGCATGACAAGCTTTGTCATCTGGTGCTCTATATGCTTCTGTCTCTACTATTAAGCCGGAGGTCCGATGGCCATCAATATTTGTTACCAACGTTTTACCAAGCAGGTCCTTTGAAATCTGAAGAACATCATGTCTGGTGTAGAATGATTTGGGGAGTAGTTTTTTAATGATTAATGTCTAATTTTTAACCTGCCTGCCGTCAGGCAGGTGTTGAATGAGTTCATGCACTTTACATTGAAAAGTCTCCAATTTAGTGAAAAAAGCAATTCCTATTGTGAATAGCCTTACACTTGCTAAAGAACATCTTGTCTTAGCAAATGCCCAATTAAGCATTAAACATTCAAAACCTACCTGCCGGTAGGCTGGTTCAACATTGCTAGCCTCCTTGGCTAGGCTTAAAGGGAAAAATTGACAACTCTTAGGGTAACATCTACCTAAAACAACCTTCATATGTACTTCATCTTTGCACTGCAAATAACATGAAACGATTTATATCAAATTTATTCAATCTAAAATTAAAAACTATGTCACACATTAATGTTCCTACCAGAGAAGAAGTATCAGCTGATAACCAAGCTATATTCGATAATCTGAAAGGCAAGTTAACCTTCGTACCAAATCTATATGCGACAATGGCTCATTCTGAAAATGCATTGTCTACTTTTCTAGCTTTTTCTGGTGCTAAGACATCATTCTCAGCCAAACAAAAAGAAGTTATTGATTTAGCAATTAGCCAAGTTAATGGTTGCACCTACTGTCAGGCAGCTCATACAGCAATTGCTCAAATGAATGGTTTTGATGAAGCACAGACAATTGAACTAAGAAAAGGTCAAGCAAGTTGGGATTCAAAAACTGATGCACTTGCAAAAATTGCCAAAGAATTAGCAGAAACAAGAGGTAGAGTAAGCGACACCACAAGAGAAAATTTCTTCAACGCTGGATTCACTAAAGAAAATCTTGTTGATCTCGTTGTTGCGGCTGGAGCAATTGGTATCACGAATACGCTTCATAATTTAACTGAAGTTCCAGTTGATTTTCCAGCAGCACCTGCATTATAAATATCTGGATAGATGTATATCCAAAACTGAAATAAGCTATCTAGTAATTTTGATCATTAACATTCGCCAAGATCATGTTTAACTAGATAGCTTTCTTATTATGAAAAAGTCAATATGTCGCATGCCAATCATGCAAATGACTCTTTTAGAAAAGAAAATTAACATTCTACTTAGAGAGTAAAAAACAGTACTTTTGTAACTCATGAAGTTACCAATCACTGAATGAGCGATAAGATCAAACATGAATGCGGACTTGGATTTATCCGTCTTCTGAAGCCTCTAGACCACTATGTGGAAAAGTACGGCACATCACTTTACGGCTTATATAAACTACAATTATTGATGCAAAAGATGCGAAACCGCGGACAGGACGGTGCAGGCATAGCAACAATAAAATTAGATGTCCAGCCTGGACACAGATACATTAGCCGAAAGCGATCAAATTCCAGTCAATACCTAAAAGATTTATTTGATGACATCAATGGGTATTTCAATGATTTGACGGAAGAGCAAAAGAATGATCCGCAATGGATGAAAGATAATTTGCCTTATACGGGTGAGTTGTTGATGGGACATTTACGCTACGGTACACATGGTTCCAATTCTATAGAAAGTGTCCATCCTTTCTTACGGTTGAATAATTGGAAAAATAGAAATATTGCGGTTGCTGGAAATTTCAACCTGACCAATGTTGATGAATTGTTTAATGAGTTGGTAGAATTGGGTCAATATCCAAAAGAGAAATCTGATACAGTAACTGTCATGGAAAAGATTGGACATTTCCTTGATGAAGAAGTTCAACGATTGTTTTCTTGGTTTAAGCCTGAAGGATACAGCAATCAAGAATTGAACGACTTAATTTGTGACAACATGGATATCCAGCGTGTCTTGCAGAGAGCAAGTCGCAAATGGGATGGTGGGTACATCATGGGAGGAATGATTGGACATGGAGATGCTTTCATTATCAGAGATCCACATGGGATCAGACCTGGATATTATTATAAAGATGATGAAAAGGTGATTTTTGCTTCAGAGAAACCTGCTATACAGACGAGCTTTGATATTCTTCATGGAGAAGTCAAAGAATTGAAACCGGGACATGCTTTGATCATCAAGAAGAATGGAACAGTTGAAGAAAAATTAATCAATACACAAAAAGAGCGCAAGTCTTGCTCATTTGAACGCATCTATTTTTCACGAGGCAATGACCGTGATATATATACAGAGAGAAAAAAACTTGGGGAATTATTAGCGCCAAGAGTCCTTGATGCAGTTGACCACGATTTGGAAAATACCATTTTCTCATTTATTCCAAATACTGCAGAAACAGCTTTTTTTGGAATGGTAGAAGGTTTACAAAAAGAATATGCAAAAGTGCAAAAAGAAAGAATCTTAGAGAAAGGTTCTTCCATTACTCAAGAAGAACTAGACAACATTCTACAACTAAAGCCACGTGTTGAAAAGGTTGTTGTGAAGGATGCCAAAATGAGGACTTTTATTGCCGATGATAAATCTCGTGGACAATTGGTGTCGAGTGTCTATGATGTTACCTATGGTATGGTTAGGAATGGTAAAGATCGTTTGGTATTAATGGATGACTCAATTGTTAGAGGAACCACACTTAAAGAAAGTATTCTAACAAATCTCTACAGATTAAAACCTAGACAAATCGTTATAGTGTCTTCAGCACCTCAAATTAGGTATCCAGACTGTTATGGAATTGATATGTCCAAAATGGGAAATTTTGCTGCTTTTCGTTCATTGGTTAGTTTACTCAAATCAGATGGCCAAGAGGATCTGCTAGAACAGTGCTACCATAAATGTTTGACTGATGCAGATATCAAAAATGGACAAATCGTCAATCATGTTAAAGCCCTTTACGATGTATATACACAAGAAAAACTTTCAGAGCGAATGGCAGAGATGTTGAAGCCTGATCATGTTGATTGTGAAGTCAAAATTATTTTCCAAAGCATAGATAATTTGCATTTAGCAACACCAGATCATATAGGAGATTGGTATTTTTCTGGTGATTACCCTACTCCAGGTGGACAGCGGATTGTAAACAAGGCGTTCATCAACTTTATGGAGAAAAAGGATGTTAGAGCCTATTCTTAGTTCGTAATTTAACATTGTTTAACCGCGAAAGCCTACCATTCCTATGTGATTAATTGCATGTCAAGTTTTTATATATTATAAAAATGTTTAATTTTACTTGATTAAATCAATCATGTTATGGGACGAGCATTCAAAATTATTCTCTGGATTTTCATTCTAATTGTACTGTATTCTATCCTTTCTGTTACTTATGGTAAATGTACTGAGACAAGTAAGGATATGCTTGACAAAGCCAAGAATGGTGTTGAAAATGTGACAGAGACCGTTTCTGATGTTGCAGAAAATGCAAATGATGAGTTTTTTAGTGACGAAGGTGCTTATGATGACGATAATAGTGAACTCGCAGATGAATTGTTTGATGATGAACCACAAGTGAAAGAAGAAGTAAAAGCAGCACCACAAAAAACAGCACCTGTGGAAAAGCCAAGGCAAGCGCAGACTTATTCTTCTTCTGATGGGAAATACATGGTAGTTGCAGGTAATTTCTTAGTAGAAGCTAATGCTGGAAATATGGTCAGGAAACTGAATAATCTTGGTTACAGTGCTGAATCTGTTGTCTTCGACGAATCTCAATATTATACAGTACTGGCAACTAGAAGTAATGATTACAACAAAGCCTTGTCAGTATCTAGTCAATTAAAATCCAAAGGGATAGACAATTACGTAAAGTCGCAAAAATTCTGATTGATGTGTGGGAGATCTTCACTCACCGTAACAGAGAAAGAATTAGAAAAACGATTCAACGCCACATTCTATAGTGACGATTTAGAACGCTATAATCCCTTACCAAATTTTAATGTTGCACCAACGCACATGCATCCTGTGATGACAAATCTGGATCAAGATCATCTCCAATTTTTCAGATGGGGCCTAATTCCATTTTGGGCTAAAGACAAAAAGGTTGGATATAAAATGATTAACGCCAGAAAAGAAACCTTGCTTGAAAAGTCTACTTTTAAAAATGCCGTTAATAAAAAGCGGTGCATTGTACCATTTGATGGTTTTTATGAATGGAAAAAAACGGAAGACGGCAAGCAACCATATAGGATTGTCACCACAGACACAGAAATATTCTCAGTAGCTGGATTGTGGGAAAGATGGAAATCTCCAGAACATGAAGACATCTATTCCTTTACATTAATCACCCAAGAACCCAATGAATTGATGGCAGATATCCACAATCGGATGCCAGCCATCTTGAGACCAGATCAAGAACGAGATTGGCTGGATATGAATATTCCATCTGAGGATGCGATACAGATGCTTCAGCCATATCCTTCGGAATTAATGAATGCCTACCAGGTTTCTAAGCGTGTTGGTAATGTGAGAGAAAATGATGAGGAATTGATTCAGGAAGCTAGGGGCTAGGGGGCTAGGAGGAGCTAGGGGCTGGAAGGGGCTAGGGACTAGGGGGAGCTAGGGGCTAGGAGCTGGGAGGAGCTGGGAGCTAGGGGCTAGGGGCTAACATCAATTTCCAAAAATCCAATTGTATTCCAAACAAACTAAACCATATTCTATTACATTAACAATATGAAAAAATACGAATACAAATACGTAAAACGGGAAGGCCCAGAAATTTCCGGTATCATGATGGAAGAAACCTATAATGCTGATGAGCAGTTGCTAACAGGATACGGTCTAGACGGGTGGCGAGTGAATCGACTCTTAAATGGGTTCTGGTT
>CAYVFU010000143.1:0-9213 GCA_964450495.1 uncultured Saprospiraceae bacterium
CAGCTTCAGCACTTCCACAATAACTAATCAATGCTTTTGCAATGACTGGTCCAACGTGAGGAATTTTGCATAGTGCAAGCTCAAAGAGTAAGGTATTGCTCATGTAAAGTTGTGTTCGAAGTGTACAAAAAATGTTCTGTAACGAATATAATCTTATTCTTTAAGAAATAAACAATTGAAACGAACTTTGAATAAAGATATAAGCCTATGTTTTTGTAAGCGTCTGCAAATAAACCTCAGATGAAATTTTGTATCCTATACTTTGATTAGTGTAAACCTACAGGTAAACACGAGAAGCTAATGTCAAACGTGCCAGAAGGTAGATTACTAAATTATATAATTATTTGACACTTGAGCTTTTACGCAAACGCTTTCTCTAGTACTGCCTCTTGCTCCAAATCATGCTGCTTCTTAAATCCAGTAGCAGGTGAGGCACTTGTTTTGCGAGACGTCAATTGTATTCCCTGTTTGTATAAGAAAGAGAGAATATACTGCCATGCTCCCATATTGCCTGGTTCTTCCTGAACCCACATCAATTCAGCACCTTTATATTTTTCAATAACGGCGTCTATTTGATCTGATGGTAATGGATACAATTGTTCTAATCGAACAATAGCGAACTCCTTTTCTTTACCCAAATCTTTACGCTTAGCAATTAAATCAAAGTAAATTTTACCTGTACATAATATAACTCTTTTGACTCCTTTGCCTGAGGTGAAAGTAGCGTCGTCGATTAATTCTTTAAAACCATTACCAGTCTCTATGTCAGAGATATCCGAAACGCAAGATGGGTGTCTTAGTAAAGATTTTGGAGACATGATTACCAACGGTTTTCTGAATGGTCGTTCTAGCTGTCTACGTATAACATGGAAAAAGTTTGCAGGCGACGTAATGTTAGCAACAGTCATATTATATTCCGCACACATCTGTAGAAAACGTTCCAATCGTGCACTTGAATGTTCAGGTCCTTGACCAGCATAGCCATGTGGTAATAGCATGATAAGTCCACTCATTCGTTGCCATTTACTTTCTGCGGCAGAAATGTATTGATCAACGATGGTCTGTGCTCCATTGTAGAAATCTCCAAATTGAGCTTCCCATATCACCAAAGAATCTGGTGAAGCAAGTGAGTATCCATATTCAAAACCGAGTACTGCGAATTCAGACAACAGTGAATTGTATATCATAAACCTGCCTTGGTCATCAGATAGGTCGGACAATCTGTTGTATTCTTCAAATGTTTTTGCGTCATTGTATACAGCGTGCCTGTGAGAAAAAGTACCTCTCTTCACGTCTTGGCCGCTCATACGCACATCTTTACCTTCAAGTAGTACGGAACTGTAGGCGAGTAATTCTGCTAATGCCCAATCAAGCTTACCTTCATCTAATAATTTTTGTTTGCCTTTGTTCAATCGTTTTACTTTACTGATGGGTGTGAAATTTTCAGGCAAACCCATTAAGTGTTTCAAGGACTTTGTGATGATTTCTTTTTTGATTCCAGTATCAGGAGAAACTTCAAAATCTTTTGGATCTTTAGTCTTTTTCAACTCTCTCCACGCGTTTTCTGGTTCTTGATATGTATATGGCAATGGTTTCTGTTTAACAGAATCCAATCGTTTTTGAAGATCATCCCAAAATTGTTTCTCTAGTTTTTCTGCTAAGCTCTTTTCTACATCTCCACGATCAGTCAGTGTCTTGACGTATATTTCTCTAGGATTTTCATGCTTGTTGATGATTTCATACATCTGTGGTTGGGTAAACTTTGGATCGTCACCTTCGTTATGTCCATGCTTACGGTAGCAGACCATATCTATAAATACATCGTTGTTGAATTTTTGTCTGTATTCTGTTGCAAGCTTCATTGCATAAACCACAGCCTCTGGATCATCGCCATTGACATGGAATACAGGTGCTTGTATAAGACTGGCAACTCCTGTGCAATAAGTAGAACTCCTTGCATCATCGAAATTTGTCGTGAACCCAATTTGATTATTGATGACTAAGTGAATTGTACCTCCAGTATAATAACCTGGTAGCTGGCTCATTTGGATGCATTCATAGACAACACCTTGACCCGCAATGGCAGCATCACCATGAATTAAAATTGGTAATATTTTATCGTAATCACTCTTGTATAAAATATCGGCTTTTGCACGGGAGAAACCTTCCACCACTGGATTCACTGATTCTAAGTGAGAAGGATTAGGTACGAGTTTTAAATGTACATTTTTACCATTTTGTGTCTCTACTTGTGATGAATAGCCCAAATGGTATTTTACATCTCCATCACCGAATGATAAGTCGGGTAGGGCAGTGCCTTCAAATTCATTAAAGAGATGCTCGTAGGTTTTACCCATGATGTTGGCAAGGACATTCAATCGACCTCTATGTGCCATTCCAATAATAACCTCTTCAACAACATCAGCAGCGCCTGTGTTTATAATGGCGTCAATGCCTGGAATGATTGATTCACCGCCTTCCAAAGAAAAGCGCTTTTGACCTACATATTTGGTATGTAGGAATTTTTCAAACATTACTGCACCATTCAACTTTTCTAAAATTCTTTTTTTGGTGTCTTGAGATAGTCCGTGAGAACCATCAAGCGGTCGGTTTTCGATCTTTTCTCTTAGCCATGCTTTTTTCTCCCTATTCTCGATGTGGGCATATTCGAAACCGATACTCTGAATATATATGCTTTTTAGTTTTGTTTCAATTTCACTAAGCGTAGCACCAGGAAGACCTATTTCTGCTCCAGCAGCATAAGCTTGAGTAAGGTCTGCATCTGTAAGGCCGTAGTCGCTAATTGCTAAATACGGTTTTCTGTCTCTTCTTTCTCTGATGGGATTGGTATCTGACAATAAGTGTCCTCGATCTCTGTAGCCGTGTATTAAGGACAACACAGCGAATTCTTTATCCAATTGACCTGATTCAATGGCAACTTGTCCATTTGAATGCCCATTTTTATTAGATGCAAATTCAAAACCTTGAAAAAATGTACGCCATCCATCCTCTACTGAAACAGGATCGTTTACATAGTTTTTGTACATATTTTCAATGAATTCAGGATGCGCATTGAATACGTAAGAATAGTCTGCCATTGTGTGATAAGTATTTTTACTTTAAGAGCAGGCAAAGTACTGCAATACAGAGAAAAATTCAATTTATTGGGTGCCAAATACTTCTCTTAACAATTGACAAATCCAGTGATTTTACGCACAAATTGATGAGTTGGTTTATTATGACACTAAGTTCATCAACTGCCTAATTATAAAACTAATGCTAAAATTTGTTGTGGTTTGTTATTTAATCATTTGATTATCAATGCTTTGTGCAATGTGTTTAATTGAAAGAAACATTCGCAGATTCTTGATTCCTTATCATAAATAAGCGTATATTTGCACTCCATTTTAAAAATCAAATAGGTTTATGGCACAACATCAGTCAGCAAAAAAGAGAATCAGACAAGATGCAGTCAAAAGACTGAGAAATAGATATTACAAAAAATCTACTCGTTCTCTTATTCAAAAGCTAAGAGAAACAGAGGATGTAAACGAAGCGAAAGAGATTTTGCCTAAAGTTATATCTATGATTGATAAGTTGGCTAAGAAGAATACATGGCACAGGAACAAAGCCAGTAATCTGAAGAGTAAACTTACGAAGCATGTCAACGCTATGTCGTAAGAGATTTTATTTTTTCAATTTCATTTCACTTTCCTTTTTCATCGTTTGTTTGTTTGCATCTTGCAATACCAAACAGGGTAATTCAGGTGATTCCACTAAACTTGCTGAGGCTAAGACAACATCATTAGAAGATGATAGCTTTTCGGACTTATATCAATTTTACACAACAGATCCCCGATCTCAATTCCAAATAGATCAGAATCTCATCATTGACTACATTGCTGAGCATAACCTCAACGTGAAGCGTGAGTCAAATGGACTCTTCTACATAATCCATAATGAAGGTGATGGCCCACTTTTGAGAAGAGGTATGCCTGTCAAAGCAGACTATAAAGGCTATTTCTTAGATGGTGCCACATTCGATTCTAGCTATGAAAGAGGCAAACCGATAAGATTTACAATTGGTCAGATGGCACCTGGTTGGGATCAGGCAATGAAACTTGTCAACAGAGGCACGTCGATGACGTTATTACTGCCTTCTTTTCTTGGTTATGGCGAAGAAGGTTTTGCCGATTTGGTCCCACCAAACACTGTCTTGCTATTTGATATCGAAATTTTTGAAGAGGCGTATTAGTTATATAGTTATATAGTTATATAACCTAATCAGAATCTTTACTCAGTCATATAATCTGACAGACTACATTCATTATAACAGTAGGATTATCCAAGGCAAATTGGCCCAATCTTTTAAAAGATCTTAGAAATTTATTAGAAACCTATTTGAGCAAATCAATCAACTGATCAGCTAATTCAATCCCAATTTTTTCCTGGGCTTCATTGGTGGATGCTCCGATGTGCGGAGATAATGACACTCTTGGATGCTGTAAAAGATCTTGTCTAGGGTTAGGTTCATTTATGAAAACATCTAAACCTGCAGCGGCTACTTTGCCACTATCTAAAGCTTCTAGAAGGGCATCTTCATCAACAGTACCGCCTCTGGCTGCGTTGATCAACACCACACCATCTTTCATTTTAGCAAACTCTTCTTTGCCTAGTACCGGAGCACCTGTAAAAGGTATATGTAATGTGATGACATCTGACTCAGCTAATAATTGATCTATGGAGGATGTTTGGATTTTTACTTCTCCAAATCTACCCATGTCAATAGTTGCAGTTTCTACGTAAGGGTCAGATGCTACAACATCCATTCCCACGCCAAGTGCAAGTTTCCCTGTTTGTTGCCCTATTCGGCCGAATCCAATGACACCTAAAGTCTTCCCTTCTAATTCGAAGCCTTTGGAATATGCTTTTTTCAATCCTTTGAAGTTATTGTCACCATCTTCTGGCATTTGTCTGTTCGCTTGGTAAAGACTTCTTGACACCGAAAACAAATGAGCAAAGACCAACTCTGCAACTGATCTTGAAGAAGCAGCCGGTGTATTTACTACGTGTATGTTTTTTGACCTGGCATAGTCAACATCAATATTATCTAATCCAACTCCACCTCTTCCTACAACTTTAAGATTCGGACAGTTGTCGATTAACTCTTGTCTGACCTTGGTAGCACTTCTGACACATATAGCATCATAATTAGGAAGCTCAGCCATTAAATCAGCTTGTTCGATTTTATCTGTAGAGACTTCGAAACCAGCGTCTTGTAATTTTTTTAATCCAGTAGGGTGGATGCCATCGTTGATGAGAACTTTTGCCATTGTAATTTATTTCTGTAGTTTGAAATGCAAAGAAAAGCCTTTTTAATGAGTTGTCAATTTAAATAAACCTTTCAATATTAGGTTAATTGTATAATGAGAGAAATTAACGGTTTAGTTTAGTTTATTCTCAAAATAAAATTCCCTTATAGAGCTGGTTAATGAAATAAATATGCAATTGTAAGTAGTATGATGTTTTTTTACATTTATCTTATTAGCTAGGTATATATCAATATCCTTCGGAGAGACTTTTTATTTCTTTGTCTTTCTCCTTGATAACATTGCGTAGGTTTTGGTTTTCAGATTCTAAAGTTCTGATTTCATTTCGCAATTCATTGATTTCAGAATTGAGGTCTGATATTTCTTTAGTTGAATTTGAAGATGTTGTCGACCCTCTATCAATAGTAGCTGTCTTTTCTGAATCTGATGAACTTGTCTGACCAAGTGTTTCTTTTATAAAATCAATGGGGTTTTCGCCATTTACATATGATGATATAGCTAAAGATGCGGGTATTGCAAGCAACAAAAAGATGAGAAATTTGAAGCAGCCTGTAGTCCGGTATTTTGCCATTTTAATAATTTTTATTCAAGATACGAATTCATTGAAGATAGTGTCAGCTTATTCTACTGATAAGTTGAATTTACCGATGAATGTTGGTTTTGATGTGTTCATCACCGTTCATAATTCTAAATCTTTGTTAACTAGTATTTTGAGTAAATTTTCTCTTAAAACCGTTCCCCGGAACCATCGAGTTGCCAAATACTGTGCGTTAAATCATATTCCCTAAACATCGCTTTCGCTTCATCGATGGTCCACTTTTTCCACTCGGGATTTAAATGATTGCCGTACCATTGTTTTGAAAAATTCCAAATCTTCTCAATTGGTTGCACGTCACCTTTATTAATATCGTGTTTCACTGTCCATTCGTCAATTTGATTTTCGTTTTCAAATACCAACATTGTACTACAGGTATAAATGACATTATCCCACGCATTTTTCATGGGAATAGGGAAGTGGATCAAATAGTCTTTTTCTTGAATGTCCTCGTCAATTATGTTAATTTCTATTTGTCTGGAGTGTGCACCTATGGTTGTTGTAATTTTAACATCATCATTGATCAATGCTGCAATTCCGAGAGAACACCAAGCACAATTTCCCCACCATTCGCCTTTAGCTGATTGGACATAAAAGTTTGTCGGTGCTAATGAAAAAGGGTGAATGACCGATACTTTTGGTTCGTGAGGATGAAGTACAACGCCATGATACTCTTGTAAATCATAGAGTCCTTTTATGATGTCCTGCTTGCGAGCTCCCAATGATTTTGCAAGTTGCTCAGGGCTCGGTGCAAATCCGTTCTCAATAATTCCGTTTACTATTAAATAGTGGAGCGTTGACTTGCTTATTAATTTCGGTGTCATTAGCACAATTTAATTAATTCGCTTATTTCAATATTACTTAACTAACATCTCATCCAACTTACATGCATTCTTATTTACAGATGGGGACAATAAAATAGCTTTGATCGAATAATAGATATACTTCAGTGCAGTTTCATGGCTCATGAAATTTAGTCTTGAACGGAACATCCATAGAGGGAAGTGACGATGTAGTAATAGTAGGTTTTCGATACTTAGGGTTAATGCAGATGGCCAATCTTCTTTAAACTCTGGGTGTGGTATTGGAATAAGTTTATTTCGTTTTTCATCACTAAGATTGGTTAATTCCATTCTTGCGATTGTCGCTGCACTAAACACCTGTTGACAAAACAGAATTGGTTGTAATGTGATTTTTCCTTCAGAAAAAATGGGGACTTTCTTTTCTCTTGACAAAGCATTAGCTGAGCAATCCACAAATAATGTTTTGTCACCATATCCCACAGAAGCTCCATTTAATATCAATTCGCTTTTAGTGATTTTCTGCACTCTTCCTTTTTCAATAAGATTTTCTATTCGCCTCAATTTTTCTAATTCTTGAGGACTGATTGTAGCACATCGCCATTTTTTTGGCAATGAGTTTTCGTGTAACCTTATAATGCCAGCTGCGCCCTCTAAGGCTAAGAAAAACTCATCCACACTGGCTGTATTCTTTAGGATTTCTGCTTGCTTTAATACAACATTAGCCACATTACCTACTTGCAGATCTTCACGACTGAACAACCAAGCTTGATTAGGACAAACCCAATAAATATTTTGTTCTGGCACACCCTTTTCTAATAAATATAAAACAGCATCCATCCCTGTTTTGCCATTACCAATGACATAAAAGTTTTCCCATTTATCATAATGTTTTGTCAAATCGTTTATTGGAATTAAAGGGACTCCTTGTTCTACATCATATTTTGGCTTGTGTGTAGATGGTACTTTGACTTTCATATAGGTAGCATCTACAACTCTATTCTTTGCAATGTATGTGGTGATGCGTTCTGGATTATTTATATCTACAACTTTTCCATTTCCCAAGTAATTATGCTGTGCTAGAAATTCGACGCGGCCACTATTCTTAAACTTAGCTATTACTTTTTCATAGTAATTTAGAATTTCGCTTTTGGATGATAAGTCACTAGTGCCGTTACCCAAAACCAGTGAATTAACACCATAAAAGGCAGCGGGCTGGTGAAGTCTTACAAAAGGGTAAGCGTTATTCCAGTGACCACCAGCTTTTTTTCTTCTATCGACTATTGTTATGGAGACCTTAGATCTTTTTTCGAAAAGTTCGTCTGCAAATGCTAAGCCCATAGCGCCGGCACCTACGATTAAATAATCAGTCTCTTTGATCAAGCCTTTTGTCATTGTGAATAATTAAAATTTAGTACTTAGAAAGCTTATCATGCTTAAGTGCTTTTACATTACTTTCAAGGAGTAGCAGTTTTCATAGATCGATAACTTCCAACTATTCCTAATATGACCACAACAAGAGCTCCCAATACAGCAACGTAAAAAGTGAAGTAAGAGAATAAGTTAATAAACGATCCAGTAGGTGTAAGTCCTCGGTTACTTGTAAATGGAGCTGCTGAAAATCCAAAGGCATTTCCCCATACTTCTAGAAGCCCAGCTATCACTAAAAATTTTGACTCTCTTTTGGTTAATTTCAGAATTGGGGAAATTGCTGCTACTAAAACGACTAGCATCCCATGTACGATTGGACCTGTGTGCGCATTACGCCAAAGTTCTTTTTGATCAGGAACGGAGATGTCAATTGGTGGTAAAGGCCACAATTGTAAATATCCTGCCAAAGATATCAACCAAGCAAACCCTGCTGTTGCACCTATGAATATGACGATGAAGGCATGAAAAGTCATGGTTGCTCTTTGTTTCTGTGAAAGTCCTGGATAAGAAATATCGCTTGCCATTAATTGTAGTTTTCGAACATTAGATGAAATACCAAAAATATATGATGCGCTAAATCATTTAAATATATATTAAAATCCGTGATACTTGAATAAAGGATCTTGTTCAATTGTATTCTTTGTCTGTACTCTGAGTGGATTGATTGTACTGAATTTTATAATATGGTCTTATTTACATGTGATGGTTTTGTAAAATTCCAGTCGGAAGTTACTTTCTAAATTAGATATTCTAAACTACCTGTAGTGAAACCTCATCTTGACTATTTGACAGTTATTTGAGCTGCTTCTGCTTGACTTTCGGAAAGACTAAAGACTGCTATCAGTAAGTGTCTCCATTTTTTTATTTCTGGTCGATTTGTGGGAATTTATCTCCCACTAAGTTCAATTTAATCCCATGCTCAAGATATGCTTTTAAGCAATTTATCTATTTCTATTGATTTTGAATTTGCGGTGCAAAGTTTATCAAAAGCCATTAGTCCTGTTCTGAAATCTCCGTTTTCTGTTAATAGTTCATAACTTATTGTTCGAGAATTTAA
>CAYVFU010000144.1:0-9061 GCA_964450495.1 uncultured Saprospiraceae bacterium
ATAAGGAATTCCGGAGTTGTTATCGTTCTTGAAAGACACTAATTAAACATTTAACACCTGCCTATAACGGCAGGCAGGTTAAAAATTCAACATTGCAATGCTTTTGACAAAAAGCATTGCATAAAGTATTTAGGTATTTTACCCGTTCAAAATTATAATGTATTAGTCACATAGTTAATACCAATAACAGTTAAAAAGCTAGAGGACAAACCTTTAAATATACATGTGATATTATATATAACATAGCCACATGTCAAGCTATACAAAACCCGCTACAAGACACATTATACATTATTGCTATGGTATCGTATTTGCCTTAAAGGAGAATGTGTACGTAAGTCGTATACATTATAAAAAGACGAAGGCACCCGGTGATCGGGTGCCGCTTTAATTAATCACGAGAATAGTGATGACTCATATGTTACAGAAGAAAGAAGATTCAGTGTTTGGAGATGCCCGCTTTTGGTTGGCTTTGCTCTTTTTTGGAGCACTCATCAGTTTCTTAATTATTACCTACCCAGTATAGGTCAAAGATTACCTACCTAGAGTAGGACCAAAACTTATTGTTTTTATTTGGCGGAGCTACATTTATATCGTGTGGCTCCGTTTTTTATTTATTTAAAATGAAATTTCCCCGAAAAGGGTAGGTTCCGAACCCAATGCGTTTTGATAAGTGCCAACGGTCCGTTGGTGTCATTTTAACTACCAATTTTTCTTAGCTAAACGACATTAGGTTCCGACCCTAGAGCAAATCCTTCTGTACCTTAAGACTCAGATCAAGGCTACCAGCAGAATGAGTAAGCGCTCCTACAGAAATGAAATTAACCCCAGTTTTGGCAATTTCTCTTACTGTAAATAGATCTACACCGCCAGAAGCCTCAGATTCAAATTTGCCAGCGATTGCATGGATGGCTTCCTTGAGAATTGGCAATTCAAAGTTATCTAGCATAATACGTTGGACATTACCAGCTTCGATGACTTCGTACAATTCAACAAGATTCCTAACTTCTACAGTAATTTGTAGATCAAGATTGTTATTGGTTAAATAAGCATTTACTTTTTTAATGGCTTCTGTTATAGAACCGCATGCATCAATGTGATTGTCTTTGATCATAATTCTGTCGTACAATCCATCTCTATAATTGGTACAGCCGCCTTGACGAACAGCGTATTTTTCTAAAAAGCGAAGCAGGGGAGTTGTTTTTCGGGTGTCCAAAATGGTAACACCTGTTCCCTCTATTTCTGCAATGAATTGATCGCTCATGGTAGCAATACCACTCAAACGTTGCATAATGTTTAAAGCCAGTCGTTCTCCTTTCAATAATGCTTGTGAATTGCAATCCAATTCAAAAACTACCTCTTTATAATGAATGGGAGAACCGTCTTGTATATGAATGCGCATTTTCGCATCTGGATCTAGATGTTTGAATATTCGCTCAGCAATAGGAATACCAGCTATTACACCTTCATCTTTTGAAAACAAGAAAGCTGTATCACGTTCGTTTGGGTCTACACATGCCAATGAGGTATGGTCCCCATCTTGCACATCTTCGTGTAATCCATCGACAATGAATTCTTTAATTTCTTCTTCAGTAATGCCTTCTAGTGTTGTTTGAAAATTCATGCCGCAATATATACTTTTACTTGTGTTATGTGCAAAGGCAATTTGTCAATTTGTGCTTAAAAATTTTGGTAGGGTCTCGCTAGTTCAGCAGACCAGAGAGCCTGAAGTTTACAGTTTTTTATTATTGTCTGTTAGTTGATTGTCACAGGGCACAAGTTGAAGATCAACAACACTGCCATTTTCTCCATCAAATCCTGGGAGCAACTCGATGCAGTTTTCAGCTTCATAGCTTTTAGATTGGCCTGCCGAGACGGTATTATTCCCATTCAAAACTAGCTCTTCATCACAGTCTCCACATGCTGTTACATTATTGTCTGAAGTATAGCAATATCCTGGATGTTAATGTCTTTGTTGGGCTTTCACGAAGAAACAAACAAGAAAAATTGCGTTCTTTGAGGCATGCTTGATCAGGGAGTATGTTTATTGGATATAGAGGGTACAATACTGGAACTTCTAGCGGAAAAAGCAATTTTCTGGAAGCAACAATCAGCATTAATACTATCAGATGTACATCTGGGCAAAGTTGCACATTTTCGTAAAGCAGGCATTGGTGTTCCTAAAGAAGCTGGGGCTGATTCATTGAGTATGCTTGAACAACTAGTGAATAGCTATCCTGCTAAAGATGTATACATACTCGGCGACTTATTTCACAGCCATAAAAATGAAGAATGGGAGCATTTTATTGATTTCCTTTACAGGAATAGACATATACAATTTCATTTAGTGATGGGTAATCATGATATCTTATCAAGTAACGAATATGCGCGTATTCCAATGGCAATTCACCCAGAGACATTTGAATTAGGCCCTTTTTTGTTTAGTCACGAGCCAATAAATCAGCCAGAAAGGTATAACATTCATGGGCACATTCACCCTGCAGTTAGAATAAGTGGCAAAGCAAGGCAAAGTGTTAGGCTGCCATGTTTTTACTTTACAGAATCTCATGGTATATTACCAGCTTTTGGGATTTTCACCGGCAATTATACACTAGATTATAAACTGGCTGATAGCGTGTTTATGATAGCTGGTAACAGAGTGATAAAAGTAGAATAGTGGAAAATCCGTATTTTTAACAAAATTTAGCTTTGAGTCGACCAGCGAAAACACAGAATGACGAAGTATTTGAGACGGAATTATTGCCTCATATAGATGCATTAAAGACCTTTGCATTTCATTTGTCTTATGACGAAGATGATGCGAATGATTTGGTGCAAGAGACCTATATGAAAGCACATCGTTTCATAGATAAATACGAACAGGGAACTAATGCGAAGGCTTGGTTGTTTAAAATTTTAAAGAACGCATACATTAACGAGTATCGGAAGAAAAGTAAGCGTCCGACACGAGTTGACTTTGAAGACATAGTCAGTTACCACGACAGCGATGATTCGAGAGTGCCTGGCTATTTGGATTTGAGGGAGGAGATTTTTGCAAGTATGATGGGTGATGAAGTCACTATTGCAATTAATTCGCTTCCAATTGATTTTAGAACGGTTGTATTGTTGTGTGATGTAGAAGGATTCACTTACGAAGAAATTTCTAAAATCATTGACGTTCCTATTGGAACAGTAAGGTCTAGATTGTTTAGAGCAAGAAATATGCTCAAAGAGAAATTAAAGCGCTACGCTGAGAATCTTGGTTATGAAGATAAAAGAGGAAGAGCAAAAGCAAGTAGCGAAGAGGAATAGTAAATTTGAAAATTATACCCATTTAATTATATATACCTTAAAAACGTAGATCATGACAAATCGATTTGACGATCAAGAAATGAGAAACCGCGTAAGTCTTTTCTTTGATAAAGCGTTAAGCAAAGAAGACGAGCAATCATTACTCACAGATGTCAACCAAGATCCCAACTTTGTCAAGCTGTTTAATCAAGAAAAATCTGCACGCGAATTTATTCGCAATAACGTTAAAAGACCTTCTGTATCTCCAGATTTGATACAGAACATCAGAAATGCTTACAGAGATTAATCAAGCTATTTCGTGATTCGCATCCTCTCTTGGAACATCAGACAAGGTGGAGGTACTCGGGTACTTCAAATTGTAAAAGCAATTGAACGTAGTGAAGCGGCTATTGTCACTTTAAACGAATACCGAAATAATGCTTCGGGTATTCAACTCCGAACAGCTCTACTTAAACTGAATTATCGCTATCAAGTCGTTACTGCTGCAGCAGCTAACGATAACTCGGTCATCATTGCAAGTAAATTTCCTTTGCAATCCACCTTGTTTCCGAAAGCAGATGACTCCTTTCCGCACAATATAGTACAGGCAGAATTCGATGCATTCTATTTAATTGGTGTTTACTTGCCGCACAAGAAAAAACATAAACTCTTTGACTTCCTGACAGATAGGGTCAAGACTTACGACAAACCATGTGTCATAGCTGGTGATTATAATACAGGCAAAAATTACATTGATCAGAAAGGAAATTCCTTTTGGTATCAAGAAGACCTAGAACGATTTGAAGATGCTGGTATGATTGATGCTTTCCGCCATATCAATGGAGATGTCAAAGAGTATTCTTGGTACAGCCATCAAGGTAATGGATTTCGCTATGATCAGACTTATGTAGAAGAGGCTTTAGTACCCTTAGTTACCAACTGTTATTATGATCACAAGGTGAGAGAGGGTAATGTTTCGGATCATTCAGCGATGCTGATTGACTTCGGATAGATACGACGACGATTTCTTTTTGAGTAGACTTTTTTAATTGGTAAAGTGACTATAAATGTAGACCCTACTCCTAAGGTAGATTTTACAGTGATTGTTCCTTGGTGTTTTTCTATAATTTTTTTGCAGGTTGCCAAGCCAATTCCAGTGCCATTAATGTCTTTGGTTTTTAATCTTGCAAACATTTCAAATATTTTTTCTTGATATTGATCGTCAATACCTATACCATTGTCTACAAAATAAATTTCTAGATGATCGCCTAGTTTTTTCAGTGATATGTCAATTTCAGGGTAGACATCTAATTTACAATAGCGAATCGAATTAGAAATTAAGTTTTGAATAACACTACTGAAAAGGATTTTATCACAAGGGATAAATTGATTACAGCTTTTGTCTATGTTTATTTTACAATTTGATTCAGTAATCTGAGCACTTAAACTGTCTACAGTCTTAGCAATTAGTTCTTTTAAATTTAATTGTTCAATGTTGAGCTTCTGATCTAGCAATGAATAGTTCAATAAGTCTGAAATCATAGTAGACATACTTTGAGCTGAGTTGCTTATCCTGTCTAAATATCCCTTTTCATCTGGAAAACCTTTCTTTTTTAAAAGTTGAGCAAAAGATGATATTGTCCTTAGAGGTGACTTGAGATCGTGGGATGCGACATATGCAAACTGTTCAAGATCCTTATTTTTTTGTTGCAGCTTTTCTACTTGATTTTCAATTTTTAGTTTAGAACTATTTAGGTCTTTATTGAGAATTTGTATGTCTTTGTTTTGCTTCCATATTCTAAAAAATAGATAACACAGCAGCAAGATTATACTACCCGATAGGATTAAATATTTTAGCTGTGTCTTAATAATGGACTCATCTTTATCGGATTCAATGTCCATTATGCTGTTTCGTCTTAGATCAATTTTCTTTTGTTCTAAATTTTGATTTTTCAATTTTGATACCAGCTCTGACAAAACAATGTTTGTCTTTTCTAAATTTTGGATTTCTGATAGTTTATAAATGGTTTCTTTTAACTGTATCTCTGATAAATCATCACTTTCCAGAACCGCTTTTTCTAGGGCTAACAATTGTGCATCCTTATTTTGGAGACCTTCATGAATTTGAGCTTCTATTAGGTAATTTTCTCCAAGAAGAAGTTTATCACTGTTTACATTCTCAGTTCTTCCTTGTATCAATAAATCTAAAGCCTCTGAAAAATCTTTTTCTTTGATTGCGTTTTTTGCTTCAATAAATGAAAGCAAGTACTTACCTTTTGCGTATTCTAAGGTTGACCACAATTCCTTTGTTTTATGTATAAATTCTTTTGTCTTTTCTTTATTGCCTCTTTTCAAATTAAGAAAAGCAAGATTTTGATAGATGTAACCAATGGATATGGTATCCAGGCTTCCTGTATTGGCAGCCATTTCAAAGTATTTTTCAGCCGCATCTAAATTTCCGGTTTCTACGTTTAGTAATCCTATATTTTGATAAATTGTGCCTTTTACGAAGTTGTTATTTACTCTGCCTACTAGTTTATTGGCTTTGTTCAAATGATATTCAGCTGATTCAAAATCTCTCTCAGCAATGAGAATGAGCCCTGTGTACATTTGATTGATCACAAACTGTTCGACATTACTACTATTTTCTGAGTATACATCTTCTCCTTGGATATAGTATTCTTTTGCTTTCTGAAAATCAGATTCATTATAGTAAGAGAATCCAATGAAATTATAAGCCAACAACATGTCAGCGCAATCTTTAGAGCTATATTCATCGAACATTCTCAATGCCTCTTCAAGATTAGAATGAGCATCAAAATATGCCATCATTTTATCTTCATATGTATCACATGAGTCTTGCCCAGTCAATACTGTTCCTCCAAACAGAAAAATATAAAATAGTATTTTATTCATTAGAATTACTCAAAAAGCTAGATATGTATCATTTAGAGAATGTCAAAAATATATACTTACTAATTGTGTGTAAAGAATTTGATCGCGGTGTTTAGTAGTGAAGTGCTACAAAGATATGGAAATAATTGCTTACAAATTGTTTTAAATTTTACATTTTGAAACTCACATAAGGATAAAATTACATCTTAAGTCTTTTCTATAAAGCTATATTTTACGAAAGTTGTGTGAATTGATGTTTTTGCTACCTCTGCATTTCGTCTTTTTCTATTCTGTTCTTGATTCAAAGCTGTGGAGAAGTGACATATGAATTAATGGAACAATCAGTCATTTTATATTTGTAGCTTTTTCTTGAACTCAGAAGGTGTTTTTCCTGTCATTCTTTTAAACACAGAATTAAACGTAGACTTCGATTTAAATCCTGCGTCCTGCGCAATAGCAAGGATGGTGTAATGATCAAAAGCAGGATCGGCCATTTTTGTTTTTACATGCTGGACACGATACTCATTGATAAACTCAAAGAAGTTTTTGCCTTCTTTGTGATTGAGAATTTGAGAAACATATCCATTACTCAATTCAAGTTGCTCTGCAAGCAAGGTCATATTCAAATTGGGATTTGTATAGAGCTTATTGTCATCCATCAAATGGAGAAGTCTTTGATAATGATCGTCTGTTTTGGCTGATAATTCAGAATTGCCATTTGCTCGTTCCTCTTTTTCGGTCACTGCAAACAATGATGATTCTAATAATCCTTGTCTGATGATCATGCTATAACCAATCCATAGGATTAGAATTGAAAGTCCAATCCAAACGAGGTAAACAAGAGACATAAAAACGTGATTGGAGAAAAAATCTAAAATGGCAGTCAACACCCAGAATGAAGTGAGAACGAGACCACCGATGAATGTATGCCGCAACCAAGCCAGATTCTTATCATCGATTTCGGCAAAATTATTCAATAACTCTATTTCATAGTGTTTCAATTTTCTAGCTCCATCGATGATGATCCAAATAGTTGCCAAACAAGCTGCCAACTCGATCACATTTTGAATAGTATGTAGCCAGTGGCCATCAAGAAGACCGGTTGTTATGCCAATGTATAGACGATAAAAGTTAAATAAGACTTCAATTAAAAAGGGAACAAATAGAATATAATGGCGTTTCTCAAATTTTTGTACAGGTTCTAAAAGATAATAGAGAAAAAGATACAGACTGATTGGTATTAGAGTCAATGAGAAAAACGGCAACCAAACTAACCAATCTGGGCAATAATCAGTCGGGCATCTCTGTACAGTATTTTGCAAATTTAGTGAAGCGAATGACAATAGGAGGACCGCCAACAATGTGTTGGACAATTTTTTTAATCGTGGTGTTGTCAATAATATAAATGCCAGAATTATACCTTGGAATGCACCAAAGACAACCAACAATTGCAAAATATCAAGACGAAATTCCATACTGAATTAAAGGTACACTTACTATAAATGGCTTATCTATTAAAGGACTGATAAGCACATAAAAAAGATGCAGATACCAGAAAAATAGCGATTATTTGTAGTCCTATAGCCTTAATTTTATAGATTCGGACTTATAATCATAGTCCATTTACATCCAATATTAGGTAATTGGGCGTTTCAATAAAAAGGAGTACTTAATATTGAAGAAAAAAAATCATGAAACAAACATTTTATGAATTTTGGATGAAAGAGGCAACGGGGATTGTTTCAGACTACTTCATATTCGCGACTTCAGCTTTTGTTTTGTTCTACATCATTCTAAAACGGCCAATGTGGTTTCGCAAGGTTCAGAAGAAATTACCTAAGGTAACTGACTACGGCAGAGACGTTATGTACTCCATGATTTCGGTGGCTATATTTGCCACAGTAGCGTTGCTGGTCTTTTTCTATGCTGGCGAATGGAGCAATAACTATAATGATATTAGTCAATATGGATGGACCTATTATGTTTTTTCCATCGTTTGTATGTTTTTTATCCACGACACTTATTTCTATTGGATGCACAGAGCTATGCACCATCCAACTCTTTTCAAACACGTGCATTTGGTCCACCATAAATCTACAAATCCATCACCTTGGACGGCATATGCCTTTCATCCAATAGAAGGATTTTTGGAGGCAATGATAGTTCCTATTCTTGCTTTCTCTATTCCTATACATAGAGAGACAATGGGGATGTTCTTTTTATTCCAGATAATCTACAATGTGTATGGACACCTAGGTTTTGAGTTGTACCCGAAAGGCTTTCACAAAACTTGGATAGGCCGATGGGTCAATACGTCTGTTGCGCACAATTTGCATCACGACAAATTTGATGGTAACTATAGCCTTTACTTTTTGTTTTGGGATCGATGGATGGGGACGTTGCGTACAGAGTATGATGAGACCTTTGAAAAAGTAACTAGGAGGGATGCTCCTGTTTTGGATGCTTCTTTCAGTCGCAGGTGATGAGTGCTCCTTTTAGTCGCAAGTGTTGAATACACCTTTCAGTCGTAAGCGATGAATGCTTCTTTTAGTCGTAAGTGGTAAGTGAGTTTTAGGAAATGGCTTTCTATTCGGGTCACAGAATCTCTTTTCGACATCTAGCTACGGAGAAGCGGTATATAAATAGAGAACATGTATTGTGGTAAAATCAGAGTTCCGGAATAGCGGCTTATAATTTAGCTAATTATTTCATGTACTCTTATGTAGCTCCTCTGGAGCTCTTCCAAAATTTTTTAATTATTGGGCTAACTATGTGATGCTCCGCTGGAACTGAAAAGCTATGGACCTGCTATCACCATTTTGAAACCAAGAAGACTCAAACAACGAATCAAAAAGCTGACAAAAGAGAGAATTTG
>CAYVFU010000145.1:0-9032 GCA_964450495.1 uncultured Saprospiraceae bacterium
ACTGAAATTAAAAAATAAGGATGCTATGATTAGTACTATTTTCATGATATTCTATCTTGCAGTATGTAAATGATTGTGATCATAAGCGTCCTAAATAAATAAAAATGACATGGCGAGTTTACCCTAACTTAGGGTTGCGAAAAACCCAAGCCATGTCAGTAACAAAAATAAGTCTTTTTGGTCAACTTCTGTCCTTAATTGATAGGACTACATTTCAAAAGGTCGTGAACAAATAAGCTGAGAATAGTCAAAGTCTATGCCTAAGAAAATTACCAAACATTGGTTTATTGACCAATCAGTTATTTTGGACAGCGCAGACAATATCTGAACTTTATAAGGCCAGATGAGACATGGAGGTCTTTTTCAAACATTTAAAACAACTATTCCGAGTGAAAAGCTTCGTTGGGACTTCTGCCAATGCTGTGAGAATACAAATGTGGTGCTCTATGATCTCAATGTTATTGATCAGATACCTTAAACCTAAGGCAGAATACAAGCGGCACTTATCCAATTTGATAACATTCCTTCGTATGAATGATTTTGTGAAAATAAACCTGTGGAAGTGGCTCAATAATCCTATTTTACCAAAGGAAAAGCCACCACCTCAGAATCTGCTATTCTAATTAAGGTGGGTTTAAATTCAATTATAGATGATTCTCAGAGCTATCTGACTGAATATCAGAAACTATTTATTGTTCTTATTTTATTTAGGACAGGTGTGTTCTAAAGTATAAGCTCACTATCTGGCCCTTTTTATTTTTCATCGGGAAAACTATTGACCATTTTCCAAACGGTTTATATGCTACTTAACCTGTTCTGCTATTTGTGCCTAAGTCAAACAATAGACCAAAGGCAAGGCACGATTCAATTAATTGCTTGTCTCGCCGAGACCCGTGATGGGACTGGCCACTGTTGTAGCCTATCGTAGATTTTTCATAACTCAATCCTCTGTGTTCAAAATATTCTTTTGCTGGTTTAGAGTTGTGAACTCCATTTTTGAAGTAGGTAAACATTTTGTTAATACAGCTATTCTTGTTAGTGCTGTCGTCTCTGCTTAACCTCCAATCATTTCTTTGGCTTTCAAGATCGCTTCTCGTTTTGTGATATTCTCCTTATGCATTATAAAGTCAATTACATCTAAGCTCTTCCCATGTGTCTTGCACTTACTTGAGAAGCAATACGCAATATGGGTTTTATAGTTACCTGCAGGGATGGTGTTTTGTCCTCATGGAAGGGACAATGGAAGTCGCGAAAATATTGCTGGCTTTTTAGATACTACCGTAGGTTACTTGCTTGGCGAAGCTGATAAAGCAGATCTATTTAAAGATCCCGCTATGTTGCAACGTCTTAGCGACTTAGAAAAGCTAGACGAAAAAAATAAATCTCACATACTCTCTGTACTCGATGAAATCCTGCAATCTGTTAAGATCAAAAATATTGCTGCACTATAAAGAAAGTCCCACCGAAGTGAAACTCTTTATTCTTATCATCTCTAATCAAGGGTACAAACCTCGGGGTACATTAATTTTTAAGCTTCCAAAGTTTTGAAGCTAAATAATAAGCTAAACCAATATTCTGTCTCAATCCACACAATTGATATTTCATTTTCTTTTTCAACACTTACCTTCCAATAAAAAATATGTTGTAGACCAGACACGAAACTCAAAGAATATCGAAACGAATATTCGCTAAATGGTGTATCGGATATTTTTTTTATTTCTGTAATATTTACTATTTGTTTCAATCCACTGAAGTGATCTTCGATTTTAGTAAGAGATTTTTTTTTGCTTTTCTCTCTTAAATTTTGAAAAAAGGATGTTCTAAAACCGATATAAGAAAGCAATAACACAAAAACTATTATCAACTGCATCATTTTACAATACTCTTCATCAAGAAATTAGCTGTCATATCAAAGACCAATTCTTTTTTTTCAAAACTTGCTATTGTCGTGGTCAGACAACACATAGTACTCTTGTCTTCTGCGCACAAATAATAGCATCTTTGTTTGAGTTTTCGTGATTTTACTTCCATTACAATATCATGAATCAATATCTCGTCTTCTGTTTTCTTTAATCTATCCGAGTTTTTCGACAAAATTACATAACCACTATTCAATATTGCTTTTTCCTTTTTCTCTCTAATTTTCTCAATAGTGCATCCATCGAATCTTGAATGAGTAATAGCTATATTATCCTTTAATTTATCTAAGGTATCTATTGCAACAAAAACTGAATCACTTTTTACTTTAGCTTCCCAAGTTTCAGGAATATAAGTTTCAAAATACTTAGAATTAATTTTTAGAATATTAACTTCAACTCCATCGTGGTAAATGTGAGTCTCACCCAACTCAGAAAATTTTACAGTATACCCATTAGATTTTTGAACTACGTTACTGTAATTGCAAGACAATCCCAAAACCACTAACAAACATACTGTAAATAACTTATTCATCTTTTCTATCTATTTCAACACCGCCACTAATTTCAATGCCAATCAATACTAAATTTAATTCAGTCTCAAGAGTTGCACCAATCTTATCATCAGAATTAATACTCCCTTCGAATCCATTTGGAAGAATAACTTCACCTGAAATGGTTTCTTCAGCAATAGACCCATCCTCCGTAAGTTCTGTGAATTGTCTTTCATAAGTAAGACCAATTCCTACTGGGTCATTTCCTGTGAGTCCCAGGCCTATTCCAACACCTGCACCAGTCATACCTTCAATTTCTCCATCCTTGCCTACATAATCAAACTCTGAACCATTTTGAGTGGATAAACTAATTTCAGCTATTTCTGCAACGTGCTTTGCGTTAAACTGCATAAAGTTATTCTTATGTCCAATTTGATATCCAATAGTCAGTTTAGCACTAAATTTTAGATCAACTTTATCTCTAATCCAATTAATTCCTTTCGAAAGCCATGCTGGCGGCTCAGGGTACATCCCAGTTGGATCCGTTAAATTAATAGGATTATTAAAAGTATAATTATAAGGAGACCAGCTTGCCATTTGATCAGCAAGTGGATCGACAGAAGTAAACCTCCCAATCAACCGATCATAAGACCTAGCTTCAAAAATATCAATATGCTTCGCCACCCCAGTCTGCTCCAATGCTCCTTCTACATTCCAATCATAAGCAGGACTCGAATCATAATCGTGTCGAAGGTTAAATGGAAAATAATCCATCGTTTCTACAACGCCACCATTGTCATCCAAAATAGTGCGGACATTTGATTTATGATCTTTGATTATCCAATAGAAAATTTCTTTGCCATAGGGTTTGAAGTCGGCTAGAAATTCTACACCTAAATCAATTTCGACATTGGGATTTAATACAATGCAATCCTCTGCAAAATAATTGACTACGGCATTATTTGTAATTGTCTCAAAGCTATTAATGAGTCGATAACATTCATCGACATCTACAGATTGAGTGCCAACTAGTAAACCTGAAAATGATTCTGATGGACCTATTTTAAAATACCCGTGCTCATGATTGATGCGCTTAATAGAATTACCTTCGTATTCTACATTTCCAATATAATGAGTTGTTTTTGTATTTCCACTATCTGTTTGTTCTATATTTAATAATGTGCCGCCGAAGTCATAATTGTATTTGATTTTGTTGGCGTTGTTCTTTATAATTTCAAAGGGTAAATCCATGTAATTGTAGGTCGTGGTTGTGCCTCTGCTTTGATCCGTGCGTATATTGCCGTTAGCATCATGTTGATAGACCCTAATATTAGAACCATCATATCCTTTTGATCTTAGTGATGAAGAAGCTAAATCCTGAATATATGATAGTCTATTGCCTGTTGAATATGTATAATTTAATAGATCGATTTGTTGACCATTTGCATTCCGCCTTCCCAGTTTTGTAATGTTGCCTCGCATATCGTATTCATACAAACTGCTGAAAGATGTGTTTGTATCATTTGATCGTTTGGAGTCAGTAAGCCTGTTAAGTCCATCATAACTATAGGTATAGTTTTGAGTGGTACCGTCATTTTCCCACTCCCAAGCGCTGATGTCACCATTTTGTCTTGCAGTTTGATTTAGATTAGTACTGTTGTAATAGAGTCTCGATTCAAAGTCTTCACTCAATTGTGTACTTACTAGCCTATTCATTTTATAAGTATAAGCTATATGTTGTTTGTCTTTACCAATGATTAATTGATCAACAAGATTCTTAGCGTCATATCTATAAGATACTAGCTCGTGTTGTCTTCCTATGCCTTGACCATAAAACATTTTATCTGTTCGATTAGCGTGATCTATGGTTGTGGTAATTGTATATTTAATCGGATCACTAGTAATAGCAGTATTGTCATATGTACGTATGATTTGGTTATCAGCACTATCGTAAAAATAGGTTTCTTTTAAGGACTTATTTGTTGGTGATAATGGATGGTTAAATTCTTTTTTGGATAATAATCCTTCATCATTGTAGCTGAAAAAAGTATCATATGGGGTATTGTTACCTACACCTGCTGCGGGGTCCGTTATTGCATCAAAGGAACTGCTTATGATTTTTCCCTTTTCTCTACCCGTTGTTCCATAAGTATGTGTTGCGCACTCAAATGTAAAAGAACCAAACTGTTGAGTGTCGTTAGTAGGTATTGATGTGTTCTTCCAACCTTCTCCTGTAAGATTTCCGTATTCGTCATATTTCAAGGCGTAATGGATGTCATTACCATAAGATTTCATCAATGGATCTTGGCGATATAAAAGTTGACCACGTGAGCTATTTACATACTTAATGGCTCCTTTACCAGGTATATATTCATACGTGAGTAAATCATTCCCTGCATATACTTTTCTGAAAAGTAAATTTGTATTTGTGAGTTCTGCTCCTGGGGGTCGAGTCGTAGTCAATTGATCTTTTCCATTAAAGTATTGATAGGTATCGTGATCATCCCCTTGGTCGTAGCGCCTGCTCAATATTTCATTACCTCGCTTATCAGTGTATATGGTAGAGCGCGTATTGTTGCCATCGTATTGATCAATTTTATACAATGTGTGCGAATCATAACCGTCGACTTCATTGACTTCGTTTGTTCCGTACTCAGTTTTGGTCTCCCATCCTTCTGGGTCAGTTGTTGTTTTTTGTCTGTGTAATGGGCTACCATCATAGGTTATGCTCGTTTTGAATCCGGATAGAGTAATCGGTGTAAGTGTATTTGGAACAGCTACAGGTTCATATTCATGAGCTACACGTCCTATCTTATCGTAAGTTCTACCAGTCACGACAGATTGGTTTTCAGTTGGTCCTTGTGCATAATTTATTGTTTGATAAGCTCTGCCGATATCATCCCGGAACTCAAGGTTTTCTAATGTTCTGAAAGTTTCGCCTAGTAAAGGATAGCTTGTTGAAGAATGTATCGCATTATAGTCGTCATCATAAATATAATCATAGGTTGTCTCTACATTTCTATTATCATCTTTCATGGTATGTGGCCGTAAAAGTTTATCATAAGTATAGCTCTGAGAAGTGCCATCGACTGCAGTAGATTTTTTTAATAAATAATGCTCTGGATGATAGGACCAGTTACTCTCATAATCCCCATAAGTATGACTCATCAAATTCCCAACATCATCATAGACATACACATCATCATGAGGCCAATGGGTTCTTAATGTTTTACTTGGCTTACCGATTTCTGGATCGTATTCTTTTGCTTCCATTTGCTTGTCCCATAGACCTGTCGTTAAACTTCCCACTGTTGCACTGCCTGATGGTATCCCCCAACTCCGTTCATATCTGTAAGCAAATTCTGGATATAAAAGAGGGGATGATGTATTAATATCATGTCCCATTTGTGTATCGTAAAATGAAAGTCTAGTTTCGTTTCCATCTATCCGAGTACCATTATAAAAGACTTCATTGCGCCACGCAGGAAGGATTAAGTTTCGATCTAGCATTGCGTTTTTTATTGTAGCTCCATACGAATAAGAGTCAGGGTACTTATGCTCTACGTGATGTACATCTCCATTAGAATTTATGGTGGTAGTCGAACTTGGTTGAACGACATCTAAATTTGAACCATAGTCGTAAGAAATAATTTTTTCAACTTGGCCTGTCGGATTATTTGAAGCATCATAATAATAGTGTGTGACTAATTTTTGGGTCAGAAATGACGAGTTATTAACCAACAACATATAGTCATTGGTACTTCTTTCCCATTTGGATTCATAGATCATCCTTTCTACTTGGCCAGGTTGTGTTTCAGATTCTTCCGTCCATAAATAATCCCCTGTGTCTGTTTTGATTAAATGTTTTTTATTGTCTTGATTAGGTAAAGCAGACACTTTAAAACCATAAAATTCTTCTTGTCTTGAATTTTGATTTACATCAAAAGCATACTCGTTTTGTTCTCTTTTTACAATTAAGTTATTGGCATCAAAAACATCCAACTGGATTAACTTTCCATTTTCGACAACATCAACGGTTGCTATTCTTTTCTTTTTATTATGAAAATAATACACTTGCTTTCCTTCTACTAAAGTTTCTGCATTATTAAGTAGATCAATTTCTTCGACACGGCTATAGCCATAAAAACTACCATCAAAACTGCCTAAAGGATACGACGCTGAAGCGCTCAGTCTCACTGTTGTATAATTATATGCACAACATTGACAAGATTGACCAAACATTGTAGGCGCTATAAAATCATACGATCCTAGTTCTTCAAACTGAGGCTGCTGCACGATAATGCCCGATGTATTGCTATTGTTTTGATTTGTGTACCTGTATTTTTTACCTTTTAGGAATGTGTTATTTCTATCATAATGCTTGATAGACTTGATACGTACCCCACCTATTGTAATTGGCGGGTCTTGAACAAGCGTACCAATTTTAGTAATTGCTGTTGTTCGCGCATAAACTCCTTTTATATTAAGTGTGTACGTTTTATTCTTTTGTAAGCTAAAATGATTGCTAATTTTTATGGTATCAATAAATGTACTCGTTGTAAAATCCTCTTCGTACATTTTAGAAAATCCCGTGTCAGTATCTGTTATGGTAATACTTGCAGTACCAAGCCAATTAGAATTTCGAGCTATGTTACCTCCTGCACAAATTGAATCACTGCGAATGATAAAATATCCATCATCTATAAATTCATCTGTTAAATTTGTTATCAAGTAGGTTTCTTCGGTTCCTGTCTCACAAGTAGATGGGCCACAATCGGACGAGTCTTCAGAGCAACTTTCAAATTCATTCGGACAAATTCCAATACAGTTAATTAATGTTAAAGAAAAATCTGGGTTATTCGCTTTATTCCCTTCATAACTATATTTCGTATAGCCGCCAGTAGGATATACTACCTTTATTAAATTCCTAGCTACTGCATTTGCGCCACTAGAACTTCTATCGGCACCATTATATGTAATTCCAAAAACAGAACTTCCTGGAATCAAACTGGTATTACCGGTTTTACCATTATAGAAACCCCACTTATCTTGTGCATTACTGTTAACATTAGGTAAATTTGTATTGTGATATTCGAATTTATAAGGGGGTTTTAAATCATAATTAGTTTCGTTAGCAGATCGAATACCAGTGTCTTTTAAAAACAAACGATCATCTATACAATTATTATAAGAAAAATGGTGCGTCAACTGGTGATTCGACGCACCTACACCGAGATAAATTTTTACATTATCTAATTTTTTATCGGTTTGCTCTGCATATGAACATGTATTATTTGAATATTCAAAAATTAGTTTTTCTTTTGCTGTACCACTTAATTTGTATTCAATTTCACCCAGAAATTTTCTGTTTAGTATTTGGTAATTATCAATAGTGCCTAGTCCTATATCTCCACTCGTATTTTCAGTTATCATGCATGCGGCATCTTGAGTAACACCGACAATAAAACTTCTGTATTCGTAATTCTTTGAATTAATGGGTGGATTGTAGGCAATCGATTCTCCCAAATATGTAAAGTCTATAACTTCTAGTCCATCATGGCTTTCTATTTTTGATAAATACCAACTGCTGTTGTATTCATGATTCAAACGAAAATTCTTCGCTAATGCTACTTCATCATCATATTGCAACACAGTATATTCTGCATCTTCAAAATGATATTTTGTTCCATATTCATCTGTAATAATGAATTTAGACAAAATGGTGAATTGGGGATTTACACCTAAAATCGATGTGGTTTGAGTAAAAAAAGGTTCAATCTTCAAATCACTGTCTTCTGTTTGAATAACCCGCTTCTGAGTTGTTGTAGAAGCTTCTATGTGAAACTTGCCAGTTCTGCCATTAAATGAATAGAAGTAAGTATCAGGTTGCGTTTCATATTCTCCATGAACTGTTTTATAATAAAAGTCATAGGTTTCAAAAGAAAGTGGGCTTTCATTAATTTCTGAGTTAAATATATCTGCATTATTATAGTAATTGTAATGCATATCAGGATTACCTTTTACTGATCTTGTAATGGAGCCACCTGCATTTAACGTCCATCCTATTCCTAGACTTCCAGACCCTCGATCTTCGACTTTTATACCTCCTGTTTGAAAGTTAATATCTACGTTTAGTCCAATGCGATTCCCTTTTATAGAATAGACAGGAACATTCACATTTGCAGTACCTGTATATGGAGAAATCGGAAAATTACCATATTCTCCTAAGCCAGCTGCCTCTGGACTTGCAGGCAAAGTCATTTGATTGGCGATAGAATTTTGAGCTTGTAAATCAGTTTCTGTCGACTGTCCATTTGACCCTTTAGAAAATGAGATTAGTACAATCAGTACTTTTAGGGCGCATACCATCTGTGTATGCATCCTAGATACAGTAAAAGCCATCATACATATAGTTTTTATACTCCTAATTAATAAACGTCACGCTAGATGAACATTAGCCAATACTGCGAAAAGCAAGCAAAAGAAAATAATATGAGTCTATTAATACGAAGTCTGTAAAGTTTAATATTAATTTGTAAAGTTTCTGTTATATCTAAGGTAAAAATATTTTCAAAAATTAATCCTTTAATTAAACAATTATTTTCTTAACTATTTAAATGAG
>CAYVFU010000146.1:0-8899 GCA_964450495.1 uncultured Saprospiraceae bacterium
TCCAAGCCATTGGAGGCGGTTTCTACAATGGAGATGTCTTCTATAGCATTAATGATGGAACAGAATCCGTCCAAAAGTACTTTGTGGTCATCAGCAATTAATAAACGTATCATAATTCGAGTGCTGCGATGAATGGAAGTATTACACAGAGATGAGTTAATTTCCCTATCATCTTCGAAATTAGTTTTCAAATAAATTAATTCCAACAGACAAAATGGAAATCACTATAAATGGTGAAAAGGCTTACTGATCACAGATTTTTCACCAATCATAAAAATAGCTTATGATAAATATTCGTATTGCGCCTACCAAGGTTTGTCCAACATTAATATAGCTGTTCTTCAATTTTGCTGAGTATATTTTCAGCTTTAGCATATCCAGCGGCTACTTTATGTGTCCCATGTTGACTTTGTAATAATAAAGTTGGAAAACTTTGAACGCCAAGGCTTCTTGCTTTAAGGAAGTCCTGTTTGGTTTTATCTTTCATCTCTTGAGACTCAAATTTGGATTTGAAATTATCAAAATTTATGTCAAGAGATTCAACTAAGCCACGATAGCTTTCTGGGAGGTGCATATTTTTATTCTCTTTATAGAAGAGAGAATGAGATTGTTTATAAAAGCTAAATTCTTTTTCAGGTGCTAATGTTCTGATGACTACAGTCGCGCGAGAAGGAGGCTCTGTATCGTAAGTAATTGAAGTATTGTCTAGGATATCGAAACAAAAAGATTGTCCACTTCTGTCACTGACGTCTTGCCAATGTTTGGTTAAAAAGGCTTTTAATTCAACCATCGTCTGTGTATTGTACGGTCGAAGCCCTCCTAAAACAAGTTCGAATTTGACTTTTTCTTTTAACGCTTCTACGACCTTGACAAGTTCGGGGGAGAATCCATAGCACCAAGAGCACATAGGATCTCCGACATAGATAAGTGTTGTATTTTTCTTCATAAAAATAGGAAGAGAACACTAATGTCCTCTTCTTATTATACATTAATCAATAATAACCGCTTTGAAGGACCTACTAGTATAAGATCCTGCTTTTAGTTGATAAAATATAACACCAGAAACTGGAAGTTCATCTCGATTCATGATTAAGGAATGAGTACCCTTACTGTAGTTTCCTCTGTGTGTTTTAATTACTTTTCCATTAACATCAAATATGGATATTTCTAAGTCTGACTGTACAGGAACTTTAAACTTAATTGTTGATGTCTCTGAAAATGGATTTGGATCGTTTTGGAATACTTCAAATTGATCGCTTAAAACATCATTGAATTCAAGTGTCACATCTAGAATTTTTCCATCTGTATAAGCTTGTGCTTTTGTGATGCTAGAATTTACTTCTAAAGCATTTTTAAGACTTCCATCTGTTTGAGCAATAAAGCCAATATAGAATAAAACGTCATCAACATTACTCACATCTCCATTCCAACTGAATGTCAATTGATCATCATGTATACCAATATGATCATCATTCAATTTGAAACTTTCTGAATTCACCCCAGTATACATTAAGCCCTCATGTTTCAAGGTCATTTGGAATCCATCCAACTTGTTCATGTCTTTTGCATAAACTGGTACCTCTATTAAGTCTCCTTTATGGAAGCTTACAGCATCTGTATTAAAAGTGAATATTCCACGGGACCTTATTTCAGTTTCGATTATTGAATTAGGTACCGCGTCGCCAGATACATCTCCTATTTTAATTCCAATGAAATCATTGTTTGCACTATTTGATTGTAGTGGAATGATGTTTATTTGGTCAGTAAATGGCCAAGGGTTACTTGCATCCACAAATGCAAAATCTTTTGGAATAAATCTCCAACTCTGGTTCAGTTCTAGCCTAGTCTTTAAACCAAGAATAAGGTCTCTGAAAATGATGATATCTGCTGCAGATATATGTTGGTCATTATTTGCATCAGCAGCAATTATATCATATGGAGAATCAATAAATGCCAAACCTAACAAATGCTTTTGAATGACAATCAGATCTAATGTAGACATCCCGTTAACATGGTTATCATTTTTAGCTGGCAAGAGTGCATAGTTTTGACCAGTTGGGTTATTGTTAAACGTATATCTTCCCGTTTCATCAGTCAATAACGATTTAGGGTACTCAGCTAATTGATCACTTTCAATTAATACTTCTACATCTTCAATGCCATTGTCATCTTTGTTTGTTATGGATCCGCTTATGAAAGAGCTACTGGATACATTATCACAATTACCACTTATCAATATTTCAATATTACAGAAATCTCCATTACCACCTTCATCCCAAACCCAGACATCAAGTGGATATAGTTGTGTAAGATCTTCGCAGGTCACTTTGAAATTTCGTTGCGTTTCAAAACCTTCTTCTCCAGGACGAATTGGGTCTTCGCCATCAGTAACAATCGTGAAATCAAGATCTGTACAATTATCAAAACTGCCCAAATCGAAATCTACAGCCCATACATCAACAGAGCCATCTGATTCCATAAAGACTGTACTTACTCCCGCTACACAAATTGGTACAGGTGCCTTATCATCAACAAATGATATAACCGCTATAGCAGAACTTTCATTTCCACAACCATCTGATACAATAAGATTTACGGTATGGCTGTCTCCAGGACTTCCTGCTTGAGATTCCAGACTTATAGATGCTCCTATCAATACTGAGGTCTCAACAGATTCTCCATTGTCATAGCTGATCTGCCATCTTAATGCATCCCCAGAAACAACAGTGTCCCCACAGAAATCACTTGCTGTAGCATTTAATACACCTGTTGCAGAACATATAAGATCATCGTCTTTTGATGTTCGCCCATCAGAAATTGTAACAATCAAATCTTCCAATTCAACTGTTGGAGCTACATCATCAATAATTTTGATTACTTGATCATAGGTATAATATCCATCCGCATCTACTTCGCTATATCTGAAATAAACTGGGTCAGAAGAAATACCTTCTTGACATCCTGTGCATTGTCCCTGAGCCCAATCTTCAACTGCTTCGAATACATCATTGTCGGTATCGTTCTCATCATCAATATCGTCCTCGTTGGCATCCCAAGTACACCAGTCAATAACTGTCCATCTATTTATCAATTCTAGACAAGCATCAGAAGTAGCTACGGTATCAATTTCTGAACTAACGCCCACTAAGCCACATGAGGTGTTGCACCATGCTGGCATGCCAAAATCTGAAGCAGAACAACTAAATGCGTTACCCATTTCAATAGATACGGTATTAGTAATGACTTCACCGTCATCATTACATTCGAGGTTGATGCCATTAAAAGTCTCGCCTGTATAATGCTTTGGCCATTTTAATGTGAATGGATCAAATCCTTCAGCATTAATTATTGTAATGACCTGATTGCAACTGTTTTCTCCTTCATCTAGTTGCTGATTGTCATTCAGATCAAAGTACCAGATTCTGAAAATTTGACCTTCACCGCAACCATCAAGAAACTCTGAATCGTCTATAAATGCTACGTTTACATCTTCACCACAAAGTGTGTTTTCACCAATTGGTGACAATACATCTATGCTGCTATCTTCTGTACAATCAATCGTGTGTGGTTCACAGTTTAGTGCTGAAGCAGAATTGTCAACCACATTGATTGTTGTAATGCAACTATTCGCTAAACCATTTTCATCAGTGGCAATTAATACCAATTCTTGATTGCCAGCATCTTGGCAACATAACTTGATTTCGTCTTTACACAATACATATGGAATGGAAGAAATTGATTCAACCTCTCCATTCTTATTAAAGGTTGTGTCTTGTAATTCTCCATCTATTGAGCAAGAATTTATAGCATTGTAAGCGCGATTTCCATCGACTAAAACCTCCAATGCTCCAGCATTAAAATCAATCAATCTAATTAAACATGTACTCACTTCACTGCATCCTGAATCATGACTGCCACCATCGATATCTTGTGCGTATACTTTGGCTACACCATCAACGCCTTGATTACCCGTCAAAGCAACCTGAATGTTCTCTTGGCATACTGCAACTGGAGGTACATTGTCAATAACCACAACATCAAATTCAAATAGACTTATATTGCCACAGGCATCTTTAAAGACATAATTAACAGTATGCGTGCCTTCATAGAAATTAAAACCTGTTGCCGTGATTTCACCATCTTCATCAGAGATGTCAATAAATCCACCACCTGAAACATAACCATCAAAGGATACTGTGCCACAACTTTCGGTATATTCTGGAATTGGTAACAAGCCTGCAAATGCACATGTCCATGGATCAATGCTAACAAGTAAATCAAGTGTATCGCCAAATACTTCTGGTGCGTCAGAATCTAGAACAACGATTATTTGTGTATGCTCTATTGGATTTGTAGGTGATGCGCCTTGACATACATCTAATATTTTCCATGTACGTAGGATGCTAAATGTAGAGCCACAACCTTCCAGCACTTCATCTTCGTATCCGACATTAAATAAGCATAAACCAGCATTAGTTAATAAAGGAATTCCAAACGCTGAAGGCAATCCTGTACTATCCGGATGCAAGACCGAAGTAGGACTTAATATACCATTTTCGATATCATCTAGCGTTGCAGAAACCTCGTGACAGTCAAGTGCATTCTGTGCGGTAATGTCGGGAGGGAATGTGACATGTTCATTACTAAAAGGAACAATCGTGATGATTTGTGTATGTGTATCTCGATGCATTTGTGCATCATCATCAGTGACAAACCATGTTCGCTCAATGACAGCTCTCGGATCTGAGCATTGGTCAAATTCTATGTAATTATCAGTGAACGTAATTTCAGCACTAGTTTCGCAATTTAGAATAGTAGGGTATCCAAGTTTGTGGTATTCTGGATCTTGAGGTTCAAGACAAAGAATGGTTGTATCTCTTGGATATTCCACTTCTGGAATGAGCTTCTCTTCAATTCTTACACTTGCCCAGCAACTGTTTCCTGAACCATTACAATCAACAATTCTCACGGTAAATACTTCATCAACATCTGAGATGTCAAAGAAATTGATGTGCGGATTTCCATCAGGATCTCTCACTTCTATACAAAGTAGGTCTGTACATATATCAGGCGTTCCTTCAAGAATCAAATCTGGCGTTAATGCCAATTCACAATCTGAAGGTAACGATACATTCAGTAGATCGTTGCAACCTAAAGTCACGTCAAATTCAATTTCTTCAGTCAACTGAACATCAACTTCAATGCTGCAAGAATTAGAGTTACCAGACGCATCAGTAGCTGTGATCACAACTGTTGAAATTCCAGCAGGTAGTCCTCCGTTAATTGGTGGATCAGTGGTTATTTGCACATCACAATCTTCTGATTGAACATAAGACTGTAGGTCAAATGCAGCATCACAAGTTCTAGGGTCAAGACTTAAAACTACTGGAGTTTGTGGACAAAGAATTGTTGGTGCTATTATGTCAACAACATTCACTGTGACTTCACAAAAAGAAGTTTCATTATTGCACACATCCGTTGCAGAAACCAATACTGTATGAGAACCAATATCTTGACAGTTAAAGAAATTCGGTTGAGTAAGCACATCTATATCAGCGGGGTTGGTAAAGCAAGCATCAAAATAATCAAACAATACATCATCACGATCTATGTGGAATGAACCGTCAGTATCTAAGCTCACTGTAATCTCCTCTTTACAGAAAATTTCAGGCGGATTCCTATCTATGATTTCAAGCACTTGGATAATAGAATCAATATTTCCACAAGGATCTTTTGCAATCCATATTCGATTGACTTCAAATGCTTTGTCACCTTTACATACTGGTGTAATTTCATCTCTGAATGTCAGTAAGAAATCTCCATCACCATACTGGAAATCAGCATAGTTTACAATTTTTACACTATCGTTTGGCGCACAATTGTCAATGACGTCAGCAATACCGTAATCTTGATCTTCAAATGGTATTGGTTGGAATATTGTTTCGCATATCAATGTATCTTTTTTCTCAACTATGGTCAACACGACCCACTCACCACCTACATTAACTGTAGAGTCTTTTGTACCAATAATTAATTCTTCTGTGATACAAGTTTCAATCGGTGTGACTTGACATTCTTGGATTAAAGTATCTGGAGGTACAACTATGGATGGGGGAGTGGTGTCGATTCTTGTGACCACTTGTTTCCACACACTTTGATTGACTTTTGCAGTACCATCAGACAATACTTGCGCACTATCAGTGACTGTATAAAAGAATGTGTCTTGGTAATTGTAATACCCACAGTCATTTGGATCTAAAATTCTAGTTGACACAATTGTATTTTCGATAGTCAAATCTTCTACACAATTATCTCTTACGTGCGATTGATTTAATACAAAGGTATCATGTTCTATTTCACAACTAAGTGTAATATCAGCTGGAATACCCGCCATTAGAATTGGGTCTTGTGTATCCCAGACTGTGATGTTGAATTCACAGGTATCAGTATTTCCATCAGTATCAACTACGACATACCCAATGGTGAATGTTCCTACAGGGATCACATCACCAGACTGAATGTCTTCATATGTTGTACCATTATGAATACCAATCAATTGGCTTACGACTAAGCTAGTGTCTTGTTCTATAACATCTGGATCAGCTGGGATATCACAATTATCCCACGCAATTGGTACTTCCCAATTTACTTTTCCAGAACATTCATCAACGTCATTTCCGACAAATAAATCAGATGGACAGTCAAGGAAGAACGGAGCAACTGGATCACCAACTGTTACTTCAAATTGGCAAGAGCTGTTATTGCCACAAGCATCTTCTACATAGTAACTGACTACACTGACACCTTCTTCAAAATCAAAATTAGCTTCAAATGAAGCAGGGTCAAGATCACGTCCTGTCAATAGATTTAAGATATCAAAAGGTCCGTTTATCGTTCCATCAGGATCAGTTATGCTATAAGTATAAGTTCGAATACCACAATCATCCATCACTTGCGTCGTATCTGGATGAATCCATGTTATGTCACTTTCACAATCAAAGAACGGGGCATCTCCCAAAGTACTTCCAGGACAGACAATAGTTGGATCTGAAATATCTGGTTCAATACTGATCATTGAGGTAGCTGTAGAAGTGTTACCACAAGCATCCGTTGCGATAAATGTTACAACTATTTCTGTTGTCTCATCAGTACAGAGATTAATGTCATTTATATTAAAATCATTTGATAATACAGGGTCTGTATCACAATTATCGAACACTCGTATTTCTGATAACAAACTGTCTATTATTGTTGCCGGATCGATTGTACTTGCCAAAGTACTACAATCCAAAACAATATCATCCGGAACATTAAATGTCGGTGCTTCTGTATCTGGAATAATTGAAATGATTGTTACATCAGTACTAGTATTTCCACAGGCATCAGTTACTGTGAAGGTGATTTCAATATCGTAAGGTGCATCAGCACACACATTCAGATCACTATCGCTAAAGCTTGTCGTCAATACTGGGCTTGGATCGCATAAATCACTGAATTGAACAGCTGCTAATAAACTATCAATCACTAATGCTGGAGAGCTCGTTTCACTAATGACATTACAATCTAAAATAATATCGTCTGGCACCGTTAGATCTGGAGCGGTATTGTCTTCTGTTATTGTAATGGTAGAACTTGTAGTGGAAGAGTTACCACAAGCATCTGTAGCAGTCCAAGTCACTGTTGTTGTACCACCTCCATTGCAAATGTCAATCGCAGTTGGGTCGTAGTCATTCGTCACAGAAATATCAGGATCGCAAGCATCTGCAGCTGCTGCACTATTCAGCCAATTGCCTAAAGTAATGTCACCATTATTACAGTCTATCTCCAATGGTGCTGGAGTAAACGTAAACACTGGAGCTGCAACATCTCCTTCAATAATCAAATCTGCCATCACTATTGTCGAATTATTACAATCATCAGTCGCTGTCCAAGTTACTGTTGTCACTCCAGGAGTACAAAGATTAAGATTGAACATGTCAAAATCATTATTGACAATTAGGTCAGGATCACATAAATCACTTGCTGTGACACTGGCCAACCAAGAGCCAATAGAACTTGTCGTTGTTTCTAAATCAGTACATGGCAAAGTCAGATTAGCAGGCGGGGACATCATTGGTTCGGTCGTATCAGGTGTTACCGTGATGGTACTTGTTGTGATTGTTGTATTTCCACAGTTGTCAGTAGCGGTCCAAGTAATGATTGTTTCACCAGCATTAGGATCACAGATGTCAATTTGTGTTTCTGCATAATTATTGGTGATGACCACATCGGTATCACAAAGATCACTTGCAATGGCACTGTTCAACCAATTACCTAAAGTAATGTCACCATTGTTGCAATCGATCATCAGAGGTTCTGGCGTAAAATCAAATATTGGCGGTGTATCATCTCCTTCAATGATAATATTGGCAGTGACGGTAGTTGTGTTTCCACAGGCATCGACTGCAGTCCAAGTGACAGGTGTTGTACTGTCTGTACAAAGGCTGATGTTAAAGTCAGAATAATCATTCGTAACAAGGACATCAGGATCACAAAGATCTGTTGCCACGACACTAGCCAACCAAGAGGAGATACTCGTTGCTGTTGTGTCCAGATCAGTACACGGTACTGTCAAGTCAGCAGGCTGGGTCATCATTGGTTCGGTTGTATCAGGCGTTACCGTGATGGTACTTGTTGTGGTTGTTGTATTTCCACAATTGTCAGTAGCGGTCCAAGTAATGATCGTTTCACCAGCATTAGGATCACAGATGTCAATTTGTGTTTCTGCATAATTATTGGTGATGACCACATCAGTATCACACAGATCCGTTGCTATAGCACTGTTTAACCAATTACCCAAAGTAATGTCTCCATTGTTGCAGTCGATCGTTAAAGGTGCTGGTGTAAATGTAAAGACCGG
>CAYVFU010000147.1:0-8881 GCA_964450495.1 uncultured Saprospiraceae bacterium
CGAAGCTGTAAAAAAAGGAATGATGAAAACCTATTTGTTTGCAGTCAAAATAGATGGAGAAGTAGAACTGCAGAAACCTTTGCTGGATTTGGAATCTATAATGCCAGTAAGTTTGTGCTAGAAGGATTCAGTGAAGCTTTGGCACAAGAAGTCAGTGCATTGGGCATCAAAGTTACCATTGTAGAACCAGGTCCTTTTAGAACAAACTTTGGTGGAAGATCACTTGCACAAGCATCAAAGGAAATTTCTGATTATGATGAAACAGCTGGAGCTTTCCGTAAGAAACTTTTATCAGTCCATAACAAACAAGAAGGTGATCCAGTTAAGGCAGCTGAAATAATTCTAAATCATGTTAATATTCAAGATTCAACATTGCGATTACCTTTAGGAACAATTCTAATTAAAACAATAGGTATGAAAATCGAAAGTCTCCAATCCGACTTAGAGAAAAATCTGGATACTTCAATGAGTGCTGTATTTTAGACTGAATGCCAATTTTATTGTTTGATCTGATTATATTTATTCATCGAAATTCAACATAATGCACTTCGGTTGATAAGAAGAAAATTAATAAGAATGAAGTATGAACTAAATATTTTGATAACAATTTTGGCTTTGTTAGCTTTAAGTTGTTCTACCATTAAGCAGAGCGGCAAGACTAATGAAGAGGTAAGGCGATTACAGGCAGGACTTGACAGTGTAAACGGATTAGAACCAGTAAATTCAGATAATATGAAAGGGCAAATCATAACATTCTTGACATTCCAAAAGGAAGATGCAGAAGAAGCTATGAACTTTTATGTGCGATTGTTTGAGAATTCCAGAATTGACAATATAAATCGTTGGGGAAGTGAAGGCCCTGGAAAAGAAGGGACAATAATGAGTGCCACATTCACGCTGAACAGCAAACCCTTCATGTGTAGTGACAGCCCAGCTATTCATGACTGGGATTTTACGCCAGCAGTATCAAATTATATTGATTGTCATGATGAAAACGAACTTGAACGGCTCTTTACCAGCTTATCCGAAGACGGAAAAATTATGATGCCCTTAAACAACTACGGTTTTAGTCAGAGGTTTGGTTTTGTAGAAGATAAATTTGGGGTTTCTTGGCAATTAAATTTTCAATGAAAAATGGTGAGTTAAAATCGTTGAAAAATAATGCTAAATAGTAGGTGAATCGGCATTGGTCAAATACGAATAACTGATCTCATATCCACTCTTCTGCTGAAAGTGTTGACGTATATTTATCAAGATAATAAACTAAAATAAAATGAAAGTTACGGTCGAAAAAAATGAAAAAGTAGCGAATATGATATTTGCTTCCATTTATCCATTATACCTCAATAGATTGGAAAAAAATGGCAGAACAAAAGAAGAATTCAACCAAGTCCTAAGATGGTTTACTGGTTTTGATCAAGATACTTTACAAGCACTTATTGATGAAAAAGTCACTTATAGAACATTTTTTCAAAAAGCCAACATACATCCTAATGCTCACATGATTAAAGGAGTTGTTTGTGGGTATAGGATTGAAGAAATTGAGGATGAATTTGAATTGTACAAGCAATCTAGGCAAATGGAAAAGCTGATTGATGAATTGGCAAAAGGACGTAAAATGGAGAAAATCTTACGGAAAGAGAAAAAATAGAAACTGGCCTTTATTCCTAGCAAAAGGCTAAGCTATGTCTATTCGTCTTGACTTACATGCGATGTAGACTTAATCACCAAAATCAAAAACTATTTTCTATGTTAGTAGTATCAAACACAACTAACAGTGAAATATTTTCTTCTTTGTCTCTTTGCTGTAGTCAGGACTAATGTTGCCTGCAGTCAATCGACATCTGCCATGACCTTCAACATCAGATACAATAATCCTAATGATGGAGATAACTGGTGGGAACTAAGAAAGGCAGAAACAGTCAAACTGATTAATTATTATAAGCCAGATTTTTTGGGCATCCAAGAAGGGCTTCATGCTCAAGTAGAGTACATCGCAGATAATTGCGAGCACTATGCATACGTTGGTGTAGGAAGAGATGACGGAAAAATGAAAGGGGAATACACTGCATTATTTTACAATAAATCCAGATTTACTTTAATAGAGCACAAAACTTTTTGGCTCTCAGATAACCCGGATCAAATCTCGGTGGGTTGGGATGCATCTATGGAGCGGATTTGTACTTACGGTCATTTTGTAGACATGTCGACTGATCTGGAATATCATATATTCAATACTCATTTTGATCACAGAGGATCTTTAGCAAGAGAGAATTCAGCGAAATTAATTGTATCGAAAATAAAAGAAATCGGCATCACTGGTCAAAAAATTATTGTTATGGGTGATTTAAATTGTACACCTGAGAGTGATCCTATTAAAGTATTTAATTCGCATCTAGATGATTCTGGAGAAATTTGTGAGAGTGGTATTTATGGCCCGATTGGCACGTTTAATGAATTTGATCCTTCTTTTGTTCCTGACCGTCGGATAGATTATATCTTCAGTAAAAACCTATCAGTTAAAAGCTACAGAAACATTGATGATCGAAGAGTTAATAATCTTTGGCCGTCTGATCATTTACCCATTTTAGCCAAATTCAACTAGGGTATACTATTATAATGGTAGGCAATCTGTCTAGCGCTCATAAATTGTAAAACATGTATTCAAATGAATAAAATTATCCTTACTTTTTTGATAGGCACAACATCGTCATCTTGTTACAACAAGAGCTTTATAGGATTTTGTATTATTGTTTGAAAAGTTGATTTTAGTTAGTGAGTGGTTATTTTTGAGTAGTTAGCGGTACTGCAAATTTATTCTAAGAATTTTTCTTGCGTTTCATCAAACGGATTCGAATGCACAAAGAGATAAATAGAATAATGATCGAAACAAAAAATGAAGTCCAAAACACTGGACTCCATTTTTACTACTTTCTTTTTATCAAAAAGAAAATTTATAATTCTAATTTACCTTAATGATTACTTCACAATAAATATCTTTTTGGAAAGTACTTGATTCGAAGTTTTCAGCTTCAGTATGTAAGTGCCAGATATTAGATTGTCTCTAGCCAAGTCATACACATGGGTGCCATTATTTTTATGGACATTTTGTTCTATTACCCTGACCGTTTTACCATCAATATTAATCAAGCTTAATGATATTATGTCAGATGAGTCCAAAGAATATGAAACAGTAGTGATGTCTGTGAAAGGATTAGGATTAACAGTAAAATAATTCACTTGATCAATTGCATTGTTTAAATACTCTTTGTTTTCTTCTACATTTAAAAATAGCTCAGCATCTTCAAATTGATCTTTGGGGCTTTTAGTGAGAATATCCTCCTTAGCTAATTCTTTTTCTATCTCATCAGCAATAAAATTATTTATGTCAGAGCAATCACCTATTGACGCCAGAAAATGACTACCATCTTCAGCAAGAAAGCCCGGGTTTAATTCTATATAGCCACCTGCCTGTAATGTAAGATCACCATCAGGTGCACCAACGATGCATTGATTCCCAGAACCAGGCGCAATTAAAAAATTTGGTGCATTAATTTCAAATGTGCTGCCCCAATAGCCCTGAACAACTCCGTTGGTCGAATTACATCCGCCTGTATATTCAAAGCTAGTAGCACTCAAACAGGTATTGTCTGTTTCATTTGTCTCCTCTTCTAAATCTGAATAGTCAATTGAGAGACCCAACTCGTAAAATCCTGGTGACAGTCCATGAGCAGCCATTTCGCTTTCCAAATGAAAACCTGCTGCAACGCTTTCAGTGCCATTTGCCGGGACGCTTCCGACACTATACGTGTTGCCTAGAGTATAGCCTTGGGAAGTTTGATTATCCCAAATAAACAGTTGGTAGTCAATAATTCCAGTAGCTGAACCACCTTGATTGATTATGTCAAAATAAACATTCAAATACTCTCCAGAGATCTGAGTTGTAAGGCAAGAAGCTGTATGCGTAAGGTTTGAATTACTGTAAGTAAAATAACTGTCATGCACGCAAAAATTATCACTCTCATTACTTTCATTAATACTAGAATAGAAATCACTATATACCCCAATTTTATATTCTCCTTCTGTTAAACCTGCTGCTGTCATTGCAGTATTAACATCTACAACTTTTAAGAATGTTTGAGACGTGTTACCATTAATTGATGAATGTTGTGTATCCATTGATGCAAGATGATAAGGATTATTGTCTCCTAATTTGTATGCAAAAAATCCAACCCAAAAAGTCCCACTTGATGAAGATCCTAAGTTCGAAATTTCATAGAGAACCTGTAGATCTGTCCCATTTAAAATAGGCGTAGCACAAGACAGTGATTTAAGATTTACCTGGGGTGAACAAGCTGGGCAAGGACCTCCACAATCTACATCAAGCTCTCCTTGATTTTGGATGTTGTCGAAGCAAGTCGATTGGGTGCCTGCAGAGAAGGTAACTGAACTAGTACATTCATTATTATTCAAATTATATTCTGCAAGAAGTGGGTTTTCATTTCCAGCTAAATTGTCTGCATCAATTCTGACTTTTAAGAAATAGGAGCCATTAGGAATACTAGAAGTGTTTAATGAAAAATTTGGCATTAATGCCACATTTTCAGCCAATAAACCTGACATTTGTTGAAACCCTAAATAGTATTCTACTGTACCATCAACGGCAAAATATTTTATTTTAAAGGAGTCGCCAAGTGCATCCCCCAAATTTGCAACAGCTAAATTGGATACAAGGAGATTATTGTTCGAACTATTTAATTGAATACTTCCACACCTTGGTTCATAATCTTGATTAGAGGCAAATGACGGTATGGGTGCACAACCAGATTTAGTAACAGTGGATCCTGAATCGCCATAATTTAAACCAGAATTACTGGCATCAATAAAGCGAACATATTCAGACCCACGACAGCCTGATGCTACCCTGACTTCGAAATGAAGGTGCCTGCCAGTTACACCTCCGGTAGATCCTTCTTTACCTAAAACAGTATTCGGACAAACGTCTTGTCCTTCAATAACATAAATTTCATCAAGATGAGCGTACTGAGTAAATAAGCCATTGGGGTGTTCTACTTCGACATATAATCCATATCCGGCTGCATCATTACGTACCAAAGAAACTTCTCCAATTGCAGCAGCATATATCGGTCTATCTCCTGAATTCGTATAATCGTTTGAGGTCATATCAGCTGCAATGTACACATCTGTTAACCCTCTAGGAGTACAAACACCATTGTGTGGACTATTACTATGATCACACTCTGGACCATGATTGCATTTATTAAAACCTTGCCCATTATTGCATGGAGGTATAGTTCCAAGTCGACCAGTACAAAAATGTTTTCCTTCCGCATACGGAATTCTAAATAGAACAATGGGGACAGTCTCAAAAATGTCTTCTGGTACAGTCCATGGTGCTTGACAAGGAGGTATGACATTTGGTAACGGAATTCCTTTAAATTGTTGCGTATTAAATCCTTCAAACACAAGATTCTTGCCGTTATTGTCTTTTACAATTGTATTCGTTTGGCTCATTAGGTCATACTTAAACAATAGATCACTTGTGCCATGAACAAAATTTCTTGTCTTTTCTGTAGTCGCAGTAAAATACAACTTGTCTCTGTTTTTATTTATCAGTGGTGTCGACATGTAATTAGATGGAATGTCAACCTGTTCAAACTCTTTGGTAAGTAAATTCACTTTGTAAATCCCTAAATGGTAGCGCCCCTTTATGTAATCTTCAGCTTCAACATAAATGATATCTGGATTATGGGAAAAGGCAAACGGAATATAGGACAATAAAGGATCTGGCGTTTGATCATTGCGAATGATCATTTTCCTACTATCCGATTGTCGATTATAGAAATACAAATCAGTGGGCGTCTTCCGATTTTCTCTAGACGCATAAATCCATCTATTGTCTTCATGGGGAGATTTTAACCCTTGGATAAAATCATCTTTAATGGTAAATGGCAATCCTATTTCGTATTCTTTATTTGTGATAGAATCGAAAGTGACTAAAAGTTCATCTTTTCCAAGACTATAATCCTTTTCGACAGAAGAGGTATTTTCTATAAATACATTCTTGCGTTTATCATCAATAATTAGTGATAATTTATCTTGACCAAAAATAATATTTGGGATCAAATAAATTATCAAGCATAGACATATGTAGTTAATGTTATTCGGACTATTCATCTCTTTTATTTTTGAGTTCTTTCAATTCAATTTTTATAGCATCCATTTGATCCTGTAAATCCAAAATATAGAGATATGATTCTTCTAATTTTTTTAATAATACAGCATCCATTTGTGCCATATCAATGCCATCTTTCACAACTTTTTCTGCTGATGGAACTCCAGGTAAATGCTTGTTTTTTTCGATAAAGTCACTGACATCTTTGAGACTCATTAATTCAAATTTTTCATCAAAGACATAATCTGCCCAGTCAGCTGTATTCTTAACTGCCACTCTGACTTTCTCTGAAATTATACCTTTCTCTACAACTAGTTTGTAGTCCGATGAAGGTGCTGTTGCGCTTCCTACAACCAATATGCCATTATCTTGTATTCTGAGTACATTTTGGCCTTCATGTCTAACATCAAGATGACCAACACCAACCATGTTCAGAAACCCATTTGCGCCACCATGCCCGATTTCAATTCGATTATTACGAGTTGTTGCACTTGTCGCCCTAATCGTACCTTTAACTTCTAATTTGGAGGCAGGAACGGAGTAGCCTATTCCAATTCTCTTAGTACTTGCGTCCATCCTTAAGTTGTTAGAACCAAAGACTATATCTCCATTATTATCATAATTTAGATATAGGATTTTATTTGTATTAGTAATTATTTCATTTCCATCTATTCTAAGTGTTCCGTCAATTTCGAGGCTTCCCGTTCCAGCTTGGGGTTTGGCATCTGTACCGTCATCTATTTTCATCCAACCTTTAATTTGTAAGTTGCCTTCAGAATTTAGTGCTGCTACAGGTGGTTTGTTATATGGTCCCCACACCCAGCCTCTACTGGCGTGATTTGTCATATTCATCTTTATGCTGTAACTGGTTACTGGGCCATATCTATTATTGGTAGTATTGCCCATATGTATTTTATAGTAGTCTGTATTAGACCAAAATTTTATTCCATTCCCATTACCAGAATTTACTCGGTAATAGTCATTTACAATAGACTGTCCAATTGAATGAGTGGCTAAAGAAATGAGAAACAGTATAACTAAAGTTGATTTTGTTTTCATAATTGAATTTTATTTTCACTAAATAAGTGTCAATTATATAGGGAATATGAAGTTGAAATAGTAAACAAAAACTTGAATTAATTTTGAAATGAATGGTTCTTCTTTAGTTGAAACCTAAAAATTCCGAGTAGTTTTAGATTAGTCTTTTAATTAAATATTCAAATGTCTATGGAAGTATTAATACTTGAGTCAAGTAAATTTGTGAATCCTGAAATCCGGGACAATGCTGATTTTTGGTGCATAGCTAGTGTGCTTGTAACGGATAAGAAACTAGAAGAATTATTATCTCATTACGATTGGAAACTAAAAATAGTCTAATGATTAATTTTGGTAATCTTTCCGATACTGACAATCAAACAATTCTCAATTGTTTTAATCATGCATTCTCGGATTACTCAGTCCCATTCAAATTGAATATCGAACAACTAGAGACAAAACTCTTTACAGAAAATATCAATAAGGAATTCTCTGTTGGTGCATTTAGAGAAAATATCCTTGTGGGCTTTATATTGCATGGAGATAGAGTAATAGGAGGGAAGAGAATCGGATACAACGGTGGTACAGGTGTAATTCCAGAAGAAAGAGGAAATGGATTGACAGTAAAAATGTATGAATATATTTTACCGATGTTTAAGTCGAATGGCTTTAATAAAGTAATACTTGAGGTTATATCAACTAATGCTCCAGCAATTAAATGTTATGAGAAAATTGGATTTGTCATTTCGCGGAATCTAGATTGTTTCAAAGGACAGATTCATACTGGTGAGATAAATAGAGATATCAGAATCGTTCAAGACTCAAAGATAAATCTAAAAGTTCTTAGCCAGTTTGGAGAGATTAAACCAACTTGGCAGAATGCTAATGAGACAATTTCTACTATGGCCAAATCTGCGAAGCGACTACTAGCATATGTAGGAGAAGAATTAGTAGGCTTTTGCATTTTAAATTCTGATAATAATCGGATTCTGCAAATTGCAGTAAAGAGAAGAGAACGGCATAAATATGTTGGAAGTACTTTATTAGAATATATTAGAAAAAATATTTCTACAGTAAGCTCCATTATAAATGTAGATACTAATTATGAAGAAACGCTCAACTTCTTTGGAAGTAAAAATTTGATAAAGTCGCTATCGCAATATGAAATGGAATTGAAATTAGGTGTAGATTAGACAATGTTTTTATAACAATAGATTAAATGTAAATTGTAAATAAAAGAAAAGTGTCATTAGCAAAACTAATATACGAAGAGGCCTGTGCGTATCTCGAAATTGCAGAAGCTGTTGATACGAGTTTGATGCATCAAAAGGATTTGGAACTCCACGAACTTTATGTGGAGTATTACCAAAATATCAAAGACGAGATAGAGGCTGCAAGTCAGTCAGAAAATAAAGAAACGCCCATTCAAGCTGCAATACGATTCATAGATCGAGGGATGTCAACAGAGCTTATTGCAAAAGCAACTGGTCTGGATTGGTTAGAAGTTGATTCACTACGTCCTAAAAAGAAGAAATAGTACTGGCTAGATTAAATGTATGTACATTTTATGCATTCAATAAATGGTGCCCGACCTTCTTAATTCCCTTAATCTTACCTTGCTCTTAAATTCCTTAATGTTAAAAAATCTGT
>CAYVFU010000148.1:0-8775 GCA_964450495.1 uncultured Saprospiraceae bacterium
TATTTTAAAAAAATTTGCTTGGATGAGTTGGTCTACAGGAAATCTCGGAACACGTTTTTTAAACGACTCTAATGGCTCAGCTGCTATATCGAGAACGAAGACATCATTAAAACCACGGTTAAATAAATATTCTGCTTCATAAGAATTTCCTGCTCCAGGAATGAGAATTTTTAATTCTTTGTTCTCGAGTTGGTCTATATATGCTTTGAGTGGAGTGGATGTATAGCCAATGTCCCATCCAGTATTATCTTCTTGATAACGAGCTGACCAAAAAGCGTTTTCTTTCTTTGTGTTTTCTATTGATGACATTGTTTACATATTTAAGAGTACATCTTTAAGAGATTACCGTTATTAAAGTTTAAATGCTGAATTGGTAGCCACGTTTTAAATTTAATAGTAATCTCATACCCCTTCGATTCTGCTCCAGATAAACAGGATAAACCAAGAAACTCCGTTTTACAGTAGACACTTTTACATTTCGAGGTGTTTTATTGAAGAGTTTTCATTGAAATTAAACAGTTTGAACTTAAATAAGACTGATTTGACTATATTCCTGAAGGTAAAGCGTAGAGTTTGGTGAAAAGAATCTTTATACTACTTTTTGTTTGCATTCAATCAATAGGATTTGGACAGTTTGGTCTGAACTTTAATTCGACATCAGATGTGTCCTTTTGCTCAGCTTTTGTAATCGAAGGAACCATAGAAAGATCTATAAGTTCATCAAGTGATACAGGCCCTAGTCTGAGGATTCAGTTTACACAAGCGATGGCATTAGAAGATTTCACAGGTAATTTGATCTTGATTAATGCTACGGAAACGGTGTTTGAATTTGACCTAACTGAATCTGAATGCGACTTTACCTCGGCAGAATTTACATTCATACCAGCTTGCAATCAACAAGCAAGTCAATTTACTGCTGATATACAATTAACTAATTCCAATAATCAACTTTTATCTAATCAAGAGTTATTCTTTTTTCTGAATACCCCTGCTGTAGAAGTGACATTTGGAGACTATCGATATAGACCGGAGACAAACGTGCTTTCCAAAACTGTAACCATTACAAATTTGCAAGACGAGGCAATTAATGAGATTGCAATTCTACCTAAACCATCTAGAAATTTTGCAGATTTAGTTAATGAACCTTTCATGTTCACTAAAAAAGGTGATACCCTTTTTGCTGATGTGCCCTTAAACCCTTTAGAATCATTTGATGTTTTTATGCAATTTGAATTAAATGAATGTGACCTACAGACTATTGAATATGACATTTTATTTGGGTGTTCTGCCAATGAATGTAGATCAACACAATCATTTATAGATGAGAATGAATTAGTCTCTACTAACGTTACCGTTGATGCACCTCTATTTAATATAGGACTATGTGGAGAACTATTTTCACAAATAATGATCAGTAATTTTGATAATGGAATTTCATCCGCTGTTGGAGACATTTACAATTTATCAATTGCCCTAGATGATTTAAATCCAAATTTCAGTAACACCTTTGTCGAGTGTTTTGAATTACAAGCAAGAAGCGATAATGGCTCCCCAATAACAACAACTATTATTAATGACATAACACACGTTATCGATTTCTCTTCGATCACTTCGGATCCAGATGGGCCAGGTGGGTTGAGTGACCTGGACAATGATGGTCAATATGATGATATTGCTCTTAACAACAATGCGGTTATAGAAGTTGGTACAGTTGTGAAAAGAGATTGCTACGATCAATATTCTACACAAGCAATTGATTTAGACATTATAACCGAGTATGCTACTTTTTGTCAACGGACGACGACAGAAAGGACAATTGCAGATGACTTTGCATTTCTTAGTACTGCTGCATATTATTCGACAAGTACACGAGATCCTCTTGGTCTCAACATTAGTCCTAGCAATGATTTTTCGGCATCAGAAGGAGACACTATAGGATTCATATTCGAGATCAGTCCTAGCAGAAACATAAACAACAATTGTGGTTCGGACACTTATATCTGGACTCTAGATATTCCGCCAAATATTGAACCCGATCCTACTACCCCCTTTATGACCAACTTAAGAGACAACACGCAAAGAGTAATCGAACCTGTTGACATTATTGGTGATACCCTATTTATTTTTGAATTAGAGATTGATCCTACAAATCTAAGGAATGGAATAAATTCTATAACAAAAGATTTCATTGCTAAATGCATCAATCAGAATATTGCAGGTGTAAATACTTGTCAAGAGTGTTTAAGTATCCAAAACTTCAGATTTAGATCTACTGTACAAAAAGAATGTTCACTTAATTGTCAAATTCCATTACCGATTAGAACAAGTATATCTCCAGAATTTAATATTATATGTGACACTCAACCAGAAGAGATTACATTAATCAGCATAGAACCTTGTCAAGTATTTAATTTATCGCCAGGAATAATAGATACAGTTACTTTAGAAACCAGAAATATTTTTAATCAACCATCCTCTTTAAACAATCGTGTTTTTTTTGAAGGCGACTCCATTTTATTCAGATTTCCTATAGACATAAATTGTACTGAAGAGTTGGAACAATTTGAAGTTATTTTAGAAAAGCGAGGGAGGTTTAACACCTTGACTGACTATACTTTCCACAGTGCAACAGTGCACACACTTGAAGATGACATTGTGATAAATTCTTGTGACTTTACAGATAGGATAACTTCAACTTCCCGATCATTTTTAAACATCTTATTTGAGCAGTCAGACTTGATGGGTGCTTGTTTTGATCTTGACAAAACGCATTATGTAGATGTTATAGCTACCCCAGCAATTAACTGCACAGCAAATCAATGCCCACAAACATCTGAGCAAATAGTAAATGCCTTCATAGCTGAACAGAGTACCAATGGATGCGAACGTAATTACCTAATCAATAATTTAAATATATTTATTCATCAAACATTTGTCCCGACTACGTTCGAAATAAATAATATACAATTTACAGAAACAAGATTTTCTCTATTCCAAACAAATAAAAACCAATTCCCGATTTATGAACCCGCAGATGCAGTAGGCGAATTTAGCTCAGAATATAAATTTGTCCCAATACTTCGAGAATTAAGCTTAACAGTCCCAGAAGGATATGAATTAGTAGATTCATTTAGACTAATTACGACGGAGACATTTGAAAGACCATTTGGAAATGGTTTTAATCTTTCTAATACATTACTATCCTTAGCGCCTAACACAACAGTAAATTCGGATGGTACTACGACCTATCAATTTAATAACAATAATCGCGTTTTTTATCATGATCAAATTTATGAAGGCGTCTTTGGCGAATACATTATAAAAGCAAATTGCACACCGGAAGTGAACCCAAGTGAGATAATATTCTCTGGATCAATTGAATATGTTGATTTTGCGAAAGGTACATTAGACACACTTAGTCATGATTTTACAGAGATTATCCCTATTGAGTTTTTACCTGACACTTATGAACTGGTTGATAATTTTATAGAATCAACAAATCAATCGACTACAAGTTTTCTCATTAATGTAGCAAATAATACTCCAGCGGAATCCCTTGACTCTTTAAGAGATGACTTAGAATCAAAATACAGATTCACCTACCAATCTAATGGAACTATAATAGACTCCATTATCATAAGTGAAAATAATTTTAATACAGGTCCTGGTATACTTTCACCTGTTGAAACACAAAACTTCAAAATTAATGATTCAACCATAGATGTTCGTTCCATTGGTATGCCTGTGGAGGACTTCCTAGCTCAACAAATTGATACACTGTTTGTATTTCCAGACGCGTTTACCATATTTACTTCAGCACATCCTTGCGGTTTTGATACTATATTTTATCAAATTGGAATAGCAGCTGAATTTGAAAACAGTGATTGTTCATCTTCAACAATTAACGATGACTTTTTTGTGGTCTTTACCTCAGAAGGATTCCCAAAAATAAGCCTTGACTCCATTCCAGAATTTATAACTATCAATGAAGAGAACTCTATATTTTTCACTCTTGAAAACATTGGTTCCGCTCCCATAGTAGACAACACTATTTTTATTAACAATCTAGCAGATAAAGATTTTGAATTATGGTCATTGAATGCTATTGGGAATAGAGACCAACAATTGAATAATCTTATTTCTTTTGAAGATGACATTGCTTTGGTAGAATTAGCTGGTTCAAATCTTGATACTTTAGACGATGCTGCATCAAATAAAATATCCGCTTGGTCATTCGAATTGGTATTATTAGACCCATGTCCTAACGAGCAATTTTTTTCCATTAATATATTTGCAGAATCCTCGAATATTTGTGTAGGTCAAAACATAAGTCAAATAATCCAATCCCCTCCTGCCATTTATGTTGATAGAAGTGAGGAAATTCTTTATGAAGTAATAAACAATTCAGTTTCAAATATAAATTCATGTGGAGACACACTAACTTTTTCAGTACAAATTAATCAAACCAATAATTCCAGTGAGCTTTTAAGCAATAGTATTATTGATATAGAGTTAGCAAATGACTTAACAGTTTTTCAAAACGGTATTACAATAAATAATCAACAAATAAATAATGCTCAAACAATTCCATCAGAAAATACTAGCCGAACAATTATTAGAATTGAATATGCAGAGGAACTTCAAGACAACTCTATTCTCACTATGTCCATAGACGGCACTTGCATAGATCAATGCCGCCAAGAAGATATACTGATTTCCATTTTTTCCCCTGAGTTAGCATTGTGCCAATCTCAACAGTCTCCAATAAATAAAGTGAAAGGTATAGGTAGCTTAAATTCATACAACTGGAAGCCATCAATTAATATTGAAGACATAGCATTTACTCTTGGAAATATAGGAAATGATTCTGTCGAAATAATCCTACAGACTACTTTTACTAATAATGCTAGCACACCATTTAATGGGTCTGTTTTTATAGATTTATTCAATGATATAAACGACAATGATGAAGTAGATCCTGGAGAACAAGTAGATCGATTTCCAATTGAAAATGATTTTATTGACCAGACATTAGTAATGGATTATGTCTCTACCCTACCATTTTCATCTTTTTGTTCATTAGAAATGAGCATAGCAAATGAAAGTGGTTGTGACTGTTCAAAATCGCATAGTGCAATCGCTGAAGACAACACATTCATTTCAGATACAGAGGTCAATTATTGTGGACAAGACCCTATTGAAATTCCACTTGCATCATTTTCAAATTCTTGCGTCTCAACTATTTCATTACCTAGAGGCGTAGATTTTTTAAATGACAGCACGCTAGTTTTAGATCCCTCTACTTTTTCCGAAAACTCTTTTCGAATTAATAGAAGTTGCGGTGGCTGTTCATTTATTGACAATTTTGATGTTTCAGAATTCATTTATCCATTTAACCTTAGCATTCAAAATACAAACTGTACAAATCCTGAAGGTTCTTTATCCGTAGTAGAATTTGGAGATGAATTCCTATTCGGACTTGATGAACAATCATTAAGTAGAGAGACTGCTTTTGAATCTCTACCAAATGGAAATTATACCATATTTGTTCAAAACAATTCAGGTTGCATCGACAGCATGTCATTTGAAATAATGCCTGAGGATACTATTCCCATTTCTATTCCAACAGAATTAAATATCCCTTCACCAAGCACAATAGAGTTCAACAGCAATCAACAAATAATCCAAGATGCAGTTTGGTTATGGAGTTCCTCAGAATTTGAATTGAGCTGTACGGATTGTCCATTTCCAACAGCACTTGCAGAAACAAGTGGTGTAGTTAATTTAACCATAACTTTAGGAGAGTGTACTTTTAATAGAGTTATCAGTGTTATCATTCCTGATAATGCAGTCTATATACCTAATGCATTTCGGCCTAGCTCCATACAGAATAATGAACGCTTTAGAATTTCACCAAATTCTTCATTTGATCGGCTGACACTAAAAATATTTGATCGCTGGGGCAGTTTAGTTTTCCAAGAAGATACTCAAGAATTTAGTTCAGACCAATCAGGATGGGATGGGTTAGTAAATGGCGACTTAGCAAGTTCAGGAGTCTATGTTTATATTGCTACTATTGAACGATTTTCAGATAATGAAGTATTGGAATTAGTTGGGGATTTTATTTTATTTCATTAGTTAAGGGGATCGACAAGGGAGATAAAAACGCAATCCATCATCTTTCTGTCTTAATGTTTATAATTACTTTCTGCTACATTTGCATCCATGAGTTTATTAACACCATTAGAATCTCGATGCGAATCAAAATGTGAATTATGTGGGAATGCAAATGGATTGGAAGCCTATACTGTACCACCGAAAGCTGACGACAATATAGCCCATCAAATAGCTGTTTGTCAAACGTGTCTCAGACAAATAAAAGGGGATATGCCTCTTGACGGTGACCATTGGAGATGTCTCAGAGACAGTATGTGGAATCCAACGCCTGCAGTCCAAGTGATGACATACCAACTACTTGGCAAATTAAGTGGCGAAGACTGGGTAGCTGGTCTAAGGGATCAAATGTATATGGCTGATGAAGAAACAGAAGAATGGGCAGCATTTACATCAAATTCACTGGTACATAAAGATTCGAATGGTAATATTTTGACCTCAGGAGATACGGTAACCTTGATTCAAGATCTTAACGTTAAAGGAGCAGGATTCACTGCAAAACGGGGTACATCCGTGCGCAGAATTAGACTCGTACACGATAATGAAGAACACATAGAAGGCAAGATTGATGGGCAACAAATTGTGATTTTGACCAAATATGTCAAAAAGACAACATGATAACCAAGGTGCTTATCGATAATACAGTTGATGATTAGAAATAGTATTATTTTAAGTATACCTTTGTAGATTAATTTGATTACTAAATTGTTTTCTACCGGTTTGATACTGGCTCCTCTACGACATAATCCATATTCTTTATCGACATAGAAAACAATTGAGGGCTCTAACTCTTTTATTTGAGAAGAAAATCAGTTCACTATGATTACCAAATCAACTGTTTCAACACTTATTCTTTTTATTGGCATGTCAAGTGCTGTAATCGCGCAATGCGTAAGAACTTCAGTGCTTCAAAGAACGCCAGTGTACAATCTTGAAGGTATTGCAACACTTGAAGAGTTTGCCGACGGGACTGTAGAATTCCGCTTGTCAGAAGATTATACCACATCACGTGGTCCTGATGTTCAAATATTCTTAAGTAATGATCCTGAAGATGTTGATGGTGGTTTTTTTATCGAAGACATTAGTGAAATTGATTATTATTCAGGTGCGATGACCTTTACTTTACCAGAGGATTTTGACATTAATGAATATCGCTATGTGGTTTTCCGTTGTATTGCTTTCGACGTTTTTTGGGGAGGAGGAACACTAGGTGCGGCTTGCGATGATGGTGGCGATGGTGGTGATGGCGGTGATGGCGGTAGCGGAATGGATTCACTATGTCAAGAAACGCTGACTGCTACTACAGATTGGGTAGAGATGATAACTGTCTGTCCTAATGATGGTATTGCTGACATGACAGAATTAAGAAATACACTAGCAATTCCAGCAGGAGATGAATATGCATACATAATAACAGATGAAAATCAGATCATCCGAGAAGTGGTTCTACAAGATTTTTATGATTTTGAAGGCTCATCATTAGAAACGCAGTTGGTTTTTGGTGTGTCTTACAGGGGTGAACTCACCGCTCCAATTGGTCAAGCTCTTTCAACAATTACAGCAAGTGAATGTGCAACAATTTCTGGTCAAATGATATTCTTAACTGTCCTAAAAGAAGATTGTGGAGATCCTTTCGAATGTCAAATGGTTAATACCACATCAAATGGAGAAACCAATCTGACTATATGCTCTACAGACGGTCAAGCTGATGTCATCCAATTTAGTAATAATGGAAATATTCCCGCAGGAGAGAATTTCATTTATTTAATAGCCGATGAACAAAATATCCTTGTAGAAGTAATTATGGATGACAGCTTTGACTTTGAAGGTTTCAGTGAAGAGACCAATCGTATTTTTGCAATAAGTTATTCTGGCAATTTAAATTTAAATTTAGGCGACCCGATTACGTCAATTAGTGCATCTGAATGTATGGAACTTTCTGACATGACTGTATTCCTTACAATCAACAAAGGAGGATGTACCGCACCAACATTTAGTGTATCTGGTCAAGTAAATTCGCCAAGCGGTCAGCCAATTTCAGGTGTAGAAATCATGAGTGGTAACACTGTACTAGCGACAACAAATGATCAAGGCAACTATACTATTTCTTCTGTCGAACAAGGCACAAGTTATTCTATAAGTCCACGAGCAACAACAGGTCTGACAAATGGCGTCTCAGCCACAGATGCAGTAAGAATAAGAGGTCACATTATAGGCTTACAACCTTTTACAGAGCCATACCAAATAATTGCATCTGATATAAATAATGACAACGCTGTTACTTCAGCAGATATCGTACAAATGATTCGCGCAGTCGTAGGAATTTCAGCAGAATTCAGTAACAACTCTCCTTGGAGGTTTGTCGATGCAAGCCAGTCATTAGGCGCTAATCCATTATCGGCAAACATCACTGAGACAATAGACATAACCATCACTAATTCTGATATTAACAACGTTGATTTTATAGGGGTGAAGATTGGGGATGTGAATGATAATGCTGAATTGGATCTTAATTAATGCTGATAACCATTAAGGTTTGAATACTTCTACAATTTTTTGAACCATTAAATAGTTAAGGGTCATTAAGTTTATAAAAAAGTA
>CAYVFU010000149.1:0-8474 GCA_964450495.1 uncultured Saprospiraceae bacterium
TACTTAAACACCTTAAACACTCCAGTCCGCTCTACAGTTTCTGTTCGATTTTCAATATTTATACGGACAACATAGGAGAATACACTTGACTCGACATCACTACCATTCAATTGTGCATCCCATCCCAGCGTTTCAATATCTCTGATATCTCCCGATGCATCGTGGACTTTGCCTCCCCACCTATCGTAAATTCGAACCGACATAATACCTTGAACACCTTCTTGAACCCTTGGGAAGAAAATATCATTTCTAAAATCATCATCAACATTATTATCGGATCGCGTCATAGCATTTGGGATATAAACGCTAGGTTCTGGCGTTGGAAAATAAGTGATATCCGCTCTAAATTGACATCCTGTTTCATTGGTGACTATCACATCAAAAAACCTAAAACCATCTGTCATTGTGAATTCAGGATTTGCACAATCTGTACAACTCAAGCCTTGACCTACCCAAGAAATGCTCGTTGGAGTAAAATTAATGGCGAGTGGTATGGTGACTACTTCTCCCGGATTAGCAAAAGCTTCATCAGGTAAGGAAAGATTATTACCACCAGCGACACCATCAAGTATGATCTCTGGACCATTAACTCGACAACCTCTTGCATCTTCAATTGAAGGAAAGTAAGTACCTGCACCTAAGCCTGTAAACGTCTCACCTACATTAGCTTGGTTATTAAGGAAGAATGTCAAAGGAGGTTCTCCACCAACAACATTTGTAAAAGTGATTTGTCCATCTGGTTGATCAGGGCACATTGGCAACGTAAACTCATTATCAAATGAAATAGGATCAGCATCAGTAAGATCAAGTCCTGCGGGATCAACTGTACATCCATTAGCGTCAGTAATACTCACTTCATAAGCACCTTCTCCCAAGCCCTCTAAAAGCGCAATATCATCTCCCGTATTCCAATTGTAAATATATGGGCCAGTACCTCCAGTCACATCTGCTCGAATACTTCCATCAGTATCTCCATTACATGTTGTTTGAGATATAAGGCTTATACCGACACTAAGCGGATCTGGCGAATCGATTGTAATCGTATCTCGCAAACGGACATCCATGCCGTCTTGTGCCACCACTTCATATTGTCCAGGACTGAGATTTGATACCGTTGCCATCAATGAAGTGGCATCTATCACAATAGGAATTGGTCTACTTACCCCATCTTCTACATCTGTAAAACTATAGGTATATAAATCAAATTGCTCCATTGTTATCGTAATAGTAAATTCACCATCATTGGTATCATCACATAAGGTATTTGTTACTACAGAAGAAAAATCTGCTGGAGGTCTACAATCTTCAATGAATACAACAACTTGGGCTGTATCCTCACCACAGAAGTCATTATTTATAATATAATCAATGACATATTCTTGATCAGGAACGAGATTTTCTGTTTCCAAGACATCATTCATAATCACTGTGGAATTCAGTTCGAATCTGCTATTGCCAAGAGGTAAGATTTCACTGGTAAGATTAATGACATCTCTAAAACATCTATTTCCTAAATCTACATCTGGGCCAGTTTCTAAAAATTCTAGTGATCTTACGCTAATGGATGATCTCATAACACTAGGACAGCCTGTATCCGTATTAATCGCTTCAGCATAAATGGTACGTGTTCCTACAATTCCAGCAACTTGTGGATTGAAGTTACCTCTTCCTATCTCTTGTCCACCAGTAAGTGCATCATACCATATGATTAGTTCATCAGCACCAGCAGTTGCTGTAATTTCACTCATTGGATCATTTTCACAAAAAACGAATGGATCAACTGAAGTAATCACCGGAGCTGGAATAGGTGGACATCCCATAGCATCAAAACTGACAGGAATGAGCCTGATACAACCTGTTATTATCGATTCTAATGTCAAATCAAAAGCATCCGTAACTGGTATGTCCATAATACGAAATGTATCATTAGATTCTGTCAACGTGAAGCCCATTGGAGCAATAACAGTTGTACCTGCTTCAACACCAAACTCGATGCCGAATGTACCTGCTGTAACATCAAAATCAACAACATTATAGAATGTAGTATCTGGATTAACAACATCGATGTCAAATGTATCCATAGATGCACAATTGGCATTGGAAATAGCGTACTCTATAGAGTAACTACCTATTTGCACATTGGTCAGCGTACCTGAAGTAGCACTTACTCCTGCACCCATTGGACCACTCAACAACCTAAACATACCTCCGGGTTCAAAACTGCCAGTTGGTTGGATAGGCAATGTACCATCCCCCAAACAATTCGTCATAGCATATGGTACAAAGGAATCTGGTGCTTGATCAATGTTGACTATTACTTCTAATTCTGAAGTCCCCATACAACTGACACCATCTGTTATTACAGCAGTTATTGTTCCGGACATTTGATCATCTGGTAACGTATAGCTGGAACCCATAGCAAGCTGTTGACCATCCATAGACCATTGAATAAAGAAACCAGGATCTGGTTCTTCTACTGTGAGCGTAGGATAAGCTTCATTCGAACACACCGATATGGTTGCTTGTGTAGCATCTACCAAAACTGGTGCGCCAGGCGGTGGCGTACAGTCTACACACGAGTCACTAGGAATAATAAGTTGGCCTCTGGTTTGACAACCATTGGCACCAATTGCTTCAAATTGATAGGACAAGCCAGCTGGCAAACCAGAGATAACCCATCCATTCGCTGCATCTCCAGACACTGTTCCTATCCCCATATTATCTATGCTCACAGCATCTGGTGCATCAATCATAATGGTATACCCACCATTAGTCATATCGCAGGTTTCATTAAAACTAGCTGGATTTAGAATTTCTGGACCTGTATTTTCAGTAAGTTCAATTGTGATAAAAGTACCAACACAATCCGCAGCTAGTATCGCCCTGACAAAGTAAATGCCTTCAGTCATCGGTTGGAAGCTTATCCCAGTAGCAATAGGCGCTCCATTTATATCTTCATACCATTCTACCATATTAGCAGGATCTGTGACTACTTCCAATTCTGGAGGTAATGCACCTGCAACATTACTCAAACAATATTCGATCTGACGTACATCATCAGCATCTACAAGGTGCTGATTGACTAAATCGTCTATCACAGGATCAACTGGACATTGATTTGCATTCGGGAATTGAATGGTGGTATTATCAGAAACACATCCTATAGGGGTTTCAGAAAAGATGGTCAAAGTCGTCCCAGGTTCTATATCACTTATTGTATACAGTCCATTAGCATCGGGTCCTGCAATAACAGTACCCGCTGGCAAAGCTTCAGGTTCTCCATCAGTCTCAAAGGTCAGTGTATACAACTCACTCGTTACATCAAATGTCGAATCAACATTGATTATCATTGGATTAGCAAAGAAGATGATTGAGTCGATACCTATAGATTCTGTACCTGCACAGTCAGCTCTTACATAAATCGTGTCTGGTTCAGCTACCATAAAGTTATTGAGATCACCAGTCAGGGCAATCGTTGTAGCCCGATCATCATACAAGGTGACAGAGCCCAAACCAGACAAATCAAAAGTGCCGTCACTCACACATAACTCACTCAGGCCGTTTGGAACAACAGGATCTGGACAAGTGGATACTTGATCTGGTGTGGTAAAACTGATTTCCTCTCCTAAACATCCTTCCGCAGTTTCTGCAAATACAGTGACTGTAGTATTTGGATCAATATCTACAAATTGGAATCCACCGGAGCCATCAGGCACTAAATTTAATGTAGGCGGATCAAACATCGGAGTCCCTTCAGTCATAAATGAGAACGCAATTAAACCCGTAACAGGATCTACCACGCTAACTGTATCTGATATCATCGGAAGTGGGATTACAACAATCGAATCAATATTTACACTCGGACAACCATCGTTATCAAATCCTTCTATATAATATGTGCCTGGCATAGGAGGATCAAAGTCTGTCAAGTCAGATACATTCACAAAACCTGTACGATCTTCATTTTCAAAAATCCGAATCATTCCTAGGGCACTTATATCTATGCTCAGATCAGGATCAAAACACAAGATCCGAATGTCATCCGCAACTACTGGATCATCAGGCGGATTTCTACAGGCAGAACCTGTTGGCAGCGTTACTGGAATAATTCTTTGGCACCCGTTTTCATTTTCAATTGTAATCCTGGCCATTGTACCTGGCATCAAGGCACTAATTACCCATACGCCATCGGGACGTAAATCAACATTCCCATCGGTTGCATCTACTACGTTATTGTTCGTAGCAAGTTCAAATGTATATAAATTAGTCACTGGATCCAGGATGAGTGTCGAAGGAGGATTTATCGGTATATCAAAAACTTCAAATGTCTGTCGCATTGTATCTACACACATATTGGCATTTTCAATAGTACTAAATGTGACTATATATTCTCCTGGTTCTGCATTAAGGAGTTCACCTGTTGAATTGAAGAATGTAGTTACCGGAGTTCCATCCGTTCTTTCGATATCAAAATTTGTATTAAACGTAGGCGGATTTGTATTGAAGTTGTTGGGTTCGATAATGTCTCCAACACAATAAGTTGGGTTATAATCGAATGTAGCTTCCAACTGCGCATTTTCAATCACATTAATGGATACCAGTCCTGATTCACAACCAACGACAGCATTAACTACCCTTACAAAATACTGGGATGTCTCAGTAGGCATTACACTAGGCCCAATAATTGGCGCACCGATTGGGGCACCTGTGACATTATCAACAGCTGTGTACCATTCTATCACATCATCAGGTCCAAGTCCACCTGTTTCAACAGCAAGCATAACTTCATCGCCTTGACAAAACGTTAATGGTGATTCAGTACCTGTGACAAACATAGGCTCTGGACAATCGACTGCCGTACAAACTTCTCCTGAACTTATGGAGAATGTTTGAAGACCACATCCACCTGGCGTTTCCACATCAATTTCTACTGGTGTGTTTAAAGGTATATTTTCAATAATATAATCATCACCGCTAATCAAGGATACAGAACCAGGTCTTGCAGATATGACTCTACCTGCTGTATTGACTTCTAGGGATACCATATCATTTGTAGCATTACACTGCGGGGCTGAGACTGTAGGATCCGGAAGCATCGGTGTATATACCAATGTAGAATCTGAAAAACTAGGACAGATTCCAGACACATCATATCTAACAACATATGTCTCCCCTACTGTCAGATTTGACAATAGACCAGTAGTCGGATTAATGTCTGCACCTGACGGATTAGATTCCAAAGAAAATATACCTCCGGGTACATTAGGCGTTGGTGCTATAATTGTACCTGCCTCACAAAGCGGTGGATAAAATACGCCTGGGTCAAGGTCTTGCAGTTGTACTACTCTAATTTCTGTACGTCTTATGGAACGACAATCCATACCTGGCTCAGCTTCCCATTGTTCTTCTGCAAAATATGAACCTGGAGCCTGAGGTTGGAAAGTATTTCCTAAGGCTATAGGCATACCACCTGTAGCTACATCATACCACAGTACTTTTAATGTATCGGCATCAGGACCTTCAAGAACTAAAATGGTTTCGTTCAATAATGTTCTGTTATCTGATTCTACTTCTATGAGTGGTATTGGTTCACAACTATTATAATTTAGAATATCTATACCATTAATTGGAATGACTTCTCCAGCAGCTCCAGAACATTGACAGCCTAAAACACCTCCAGGGGCGCTCACAAATAATTCCGCAGCACACATATCTGTTGCATCAAATTTGGTAAAAATTGTAATGTCTTGATCTACAGGTAAATTACTGATAATGTATTGATCTCCGTCGCAGGTAGTTGGAGATGAAGCAGCACATAACTCACCAAATCCTCCTGCATCCCATTCAATTGATGAACCCGTTGATATAAACTCGACTTCCCATTCTGTACGCCCACTTCTGCATGCAAAATCTATTCTTTCTAATTCTGGAATGTCTAATGCCATGACATCGACCTCTGCACTATTATTACAAATAGGTTCTATGTATTGAATGGTATATGTCGTATTGGGAATTGCGCCTATAATCTGTCCAGTTTCTGCATTTATAGTGGCTCCATCAGTAGGGATAGGATTCAACGCAAAGGAACCTCCTGCATTTGAAGGCGTCGCTGGCATAGGTGCATTAAAACAAAAATCTACTGCAGTAAAAAATGGATCTCCATTAATATCGAATGGCACACCAGCAGATACTTCTGACTCTCCACATGATGGATCTGCAAGATTGAAAAACCGAGCTGTGTAAATACCAACATCTGTTGGAAAAAATTGCTCGCCTACATCAACTTGATTCAATCCATCAAAATCATTGTACCATCTGACACCATGTATGGAAGGATCAAAATCTCCATTCGAAATATCAAATACAGGGTTTGCACTAGCTGCATCACAGTATGGTTTGACACCAATATCACTTACATTTGGTGCGCCAGCTGGCAGATCACAATTACTAACAACCATACAATCCTCATCAGCTGCAATCATAAAAGTTACTGCTGGACAGCCTAAAAAACTCTCTAGATTGACTTCTGCAAAATTCTGTACACTGGTCGTAAAAAACACTTCAAATTCACCCGTTGCTGCACTGACCACTTCTACCCTTCCTGTTTGTCCACTGGCTAATATCAGTTCTGGTTCTAACGCGGATCCTCCATATTCTGGCACTCTAAACGAAGCACTAAATGAACTTTGGTCACAGCCATTGAGTGTTACATCTGGGATTTCTGGAGTACCAACTTCTAGCACTCCTGTATCGAATGTCTGCGTACACATTGGATCATCATTTTTCTCCATTACAACTACGACTACTCCCGCTACTGTTTGCGAAAATGTTGTACCCGTCACAGAATTGCCATCTACATCTGTCCAAGTATAGTTGAAATCCGAATCTGGATTTGCTATAAAAAGATCAACTGGAAATTCTGACATCGTACACAACACTGGTACACCAAATGTTGGTGGTGTTATATTACAATTTGCATCGACCATACAAGGACCTCCCGTAATTGTAAAGGTAGTAGCAGGACAACCTGTGACCAATGATTCTAAAGTCACCTCAATTGTCATCATCATTTCAGCTGGGAAGTATACGGTAAATGTTCTGTCATTTGGTGTATCTTCAACTTCAAATCTGCCATCGACTCCACCAAAGTTAATATCCGCAAGCTGTGTCGTACCAACATATTCAGGCACGCTAAATGACGCTGTAAATGTATCCTGTACGCAAGCCATATCCAATAGCATTGGCTCTGCTACTTCGCCTACTTGTGAGACACCTGCTTGATCGTACACTTCATTACAGCCCATTGGATCTGATATTAATTCTACCCTGACACTTAAGTCTGCTGTCTCTGTTTGTGAAAAGCTAGTCCCTTGACTTATTTCATCCCCATTTTCATCTAACCATACGTATTGAAATAATGGATTTGCATCGCCTATAGCAATCGTCACTGGAAAGTCTGAATTCGAACATAAATCAGGTATAATGATATCTGGTCTCGTAATGGTACAAGCTGGATCAACAAAACAAGCCATTGGTGCGGTTATAGCAAATGTGGTTGAAGGACATCCACTCAAGCTAGCTGCATCCACCATGACCTCTAACTCCATATCCGCTGCAAAAGAAACTCTAAATTCACCAGTTGTTGGATTTAATACTTCTATTCTTGTGTCTTGATTTCCACTTGCGCTCACTGTTGGAATATCTCCGGTACCAGCATATTCTGGAATTTCGAATGATGTTCTAAATGTATCTTGCTCACAACCCTCATCGAACAGTACTGGCATTGCAATTTGTCCCAATTGTATATCTTCAGAATCAAACTCAGCTTCGCACATAGGGTCATCATTTTTGACCATACTCACAACGATTACACCTGGTTCCGTTTGACTATATACTGTTCCTGTGCCAGAATTGCCATTTGTCTCTGTCCAAGTGTAGGTAAAATCCGCATCTGGATTTGTTATCTCTATATCAACTGGGAAGTCTGCTGATGTACAGACGGACGGTGCAGTAAATATTGGTGGCGTAATCGTACACATTGCATCTATCATACACGGTACACCAGAAATTATAAAATCAGTAGGCATACAACCAACAGCGCCCTCTAAGGACACATTGACAAAGTCTTGTACATCTGTTGCGAAGGAAACTCTAAATTCTCCAGTAGCTAAGTTTATAAGCTCTAAATTTCCAATCTGTCCATTCCCAAAAGTAATAATAGGTACTTGCGTCGTACCAGCATATTCTGGAATGATAAAGGATGCTCTGAATGTATCTTGGGCTACTGGATCACAGCCATCATTAAACAAAGCAGGCATTTCGACTTGTCCCAATTGTATGTCTTCAGAATCAAACTCTCCTTCACACAAAGGGTCATCATTTTTGACCATACTGACGACAACTGTACCTGGCTCCGTTTGACTGAATACAGTTCCTATATCAGAATTACCATTTGCCTCTGTCCAAGTATAGGT
>CAYVFU010000150.1:0-8099 GCA_964450495.1 uncultured Saprospiraceae bacterium
CCTGTAGAATTCAATTCTGTTCGTATTATTAGGTCTAATATATTTTTAAATTCAGATTGGAATATCATCAATAGAGCAAGCACTGTTATTGGTAACATATCACCAAAAGATGATTACTTTAATATCGATTTTGAACTAGGTCATTTGCGATTAAGAGTCTCTCGGTTTTCGAGATTCAACAGCTATTATAAGATTTATGACGGGATAACCGAAATTGGTGTTATACATGTAGAGTCCCCACATTGCTTGAAATTAGTGATTCATGAGAAGGGTAGACGACCAATTTTATCTAGTTTTATGAGGCATGACAAAAAATACGTGAAAATTCATTCTTGTAATGAGGAAGTGGGGCTGTTGAAAATATTTTCAATTTTTACAGGTCTGAAATTGGGTTTGACCTACAACACAAAACTCCAATTCATTTATTGTTTATTATTGGCTGTCATGTCAGTTTTTCAAATAACAGTAATTAGACATGCTGATAAAGAGTCAAACATTAATTACTAAATACAGGATTATGAAAATCAAAAAGTATATAATTAAAGAAGAGAGAAAGGGATTTAAAACTCAGTTTAATGTAGTGGATGAATTTGAACACCCAGTTTTTACAATTTTGTTTAAACCGTTTTCTGGAAAGATGAGTCCTTTTGAAATTGGCGGTTCTATTTACGAGGTAAAGAAAAGATCAATGTTCTCTTATCGACATGATATTTATAAAGATGGTGAGGTGATATGTAATGTTGGACTTAAAAATGGCTTTTCTGCAAAGTGGTTAATTCAGTATCCAGAAGTAACAATTGTGATGAGCTCTAATTTGAGTTTTAAAAATATTGATTTTTACATAGACAACAATGAAATAGGAAAAGCGAGCCGTCAAATAAAAGGATTCAAATCTGCATTTGGATTGGCAGTAAATGAAGATATTGACTCTGCAGTTTTAGTTATAAGTCTTGTAAATCGATTGATGCAATTACGTGCCTCAATGGCTGCATAATAAGGCATGGAGGAATTCTGTAAACTACTTTGGTTTCTTTACCTTTTGATGATATTTTTCTTTTTCCTCACGAATTTTTTCTAATCGGTTTGATTCAACTAATATTGAATTTTTACTTACTTGTCTTTTAGCACTACTAATGATAATTTCATAGCGTCCAGGCTGAAAATATTTAGGCTTGTAATTAAACTGTAATGTTTCTCCAGCGAGATATTTTTTATTATGTATTGGTGTACTAATAACTTGACCACGTGGACTAATTATTCTGGCAGTATAAAAACCAGCCTCTCCAATTGTATTCGAAAAGTGTTGTACTTCTGACTTTGCATTAACACTAATCGTTTTCAATTGAGCTTGACCGAATGCACTTGCCAAAAATAGTGCAAAGCAGATTGTATAGAATAATTGTGTTTTCATTATTGTTGCATTAGTACGAAATCATCAAACCAATAGGTTCCTGTCGGTATATTGCTCAAGCGAGCTGCTACTCTGAGATTACCGTTATTGTCTTCATCTGGGACAAATGGTAAAGTAAAGAACTGCCATTCAGTTGTCATCACGCTAAACATGTCATCATAGCCATTCCACGGAGAGTTATTTCTGCTAACACTCATTCCTACATCTACATTCTTGTCAGCTTTTGCTGCAAATGTAAGGACGTATGATTTACCTGTCTCAACTGACGCACCTGTATTTTTAAACTGTAAATGCCACGAAGTATTGGTTGTCGATGTTGTCACAACTTTGGCTGAAGCATTACCTGACAATATATGGGCAGGGTTTGTTTCTAAGCTCATTGTTGCGTCTGCAGTTTGATGTTTCTCAATCACCCAAGGAGACATTGTTGCTGCTTCAAAATCACCATTAACTAAAAGATTATCAACAGGTACTTCTGTACATTTTCGTATTTCTGCTAAGAACAGTGCATTTTTCTCTACTTCAAAACCTTCTTGCATATTTACAGATTGAGCACCTCTGAAATTGATATCGTAATTAGCATTGACAACTCCTTCTGAATTCAATTCTGGAGACTTGTAGAATGTTCCGTTTTGTATGGGATTACCATCAAGTATCGGCTGATATACTTGACTGCAAGGTGGACATGGTCCACAACTACCAGTGCCACATTCATCGACATCAATTATTGCAGTTTCTGTAAATAAATTTCCGTTCTCCTGGTATTGATACGATACGGTGTGTCTGCCAGGGCCAGCGAGATCTGGATCAAAATCAAATTTATCTTCATAAGAATTTACCACACCACTTCCAGAATATGTTCCACCTTTAAGTAGACCTCCTGCAATACCATATTGCACTCCATCATTTATACACGGATTTAAATTAATCACAAAAGCAGTCGGTTCTGATGGTTCTGTAAATATTTTCATTTCTGAAAAACCAAAACAACTACCACCAAAATTTTGTATTGGGGTTATGACCATATAGCGTGCTGACACTCCACCAAAATCAGGGCCCGTAAATCCTTCATATTTAGGATTGCCTGTAGCCTGAATAAAATCAACTATGCCATAGAATGTCCAATTTGTTCCGCTTGTAGAATAATCAATTCTTGCTCGTTGTATATTATCTGCTAATCGGTCAGGGTCATTAATATTCCAAAAAATACTTTGGTGCAAACTGTGAACTTGCCCAAAATCATATCTTATCCAATGCGAATTACCTAAACCTGGAACCGGATTAATGGAGGGAGAGCATGATAGCCAACCATCATGTGCATTTGTACTGTGTCTGTCAGGACAACATTGTGCAGTCAGTCCAGAAAGGATAAATAAGAATAAGCTAAGTGCTAGTAATACTTTTTTCATAGCCATTATTTTAAAAAACCGATTGGTCTTGGTGAAGAACTAATACTATGAAACTCAGAAAGCCGTGGGAAAATATCATTGATATCACCATTGGACAATCCAAACCATTTGGACACCTCTCCAAAATAACAATCTGTAGCAGTCGTAGGCAACAATACGCCATTTCCAATTTCGTTAGGTCCGTTTAGTGCCAAAGAAGGATAAGTTCCAAAAATTTGACCACCATTCACCAAGTTTGGTCCACCCATGACCATTACATTGCCACCCCAAGCATGATCACTACCGTCTCCATTTGACGTCAGTGTTCGACCAAATTCTGAAGTCGTCATTGTCAATACTTGATCATCCATTCCCAGGATTTCTAAAGCTTGATTGAATTCGTTTAACGCATCTCCTAATACACCCAACATCCCAAGTTGAGAATCTAATAATTCATCATGATGATCCCAACCACCAAAATTGACAAAGAAAACCTGTCTTTCAAAGTCAAGAATATCTGTAGGACCTACTGATCCGTTGGAGGCATCTTCGGTACTTACTGCGATAGTTCGAGCAATCATTTTCAATTGCTGCGACACGGGGTTTGCACTGCTAAATATAGCTTCGTGTGCACCACCTGATTCAAATTCAGTGTACTTCCCTATGGCTTCAGAAAATTCTTCATGAGCCGATTTTGATTGTCTGATTGTATCGACATATGTTTTTTTGAAAATGTCTTGATAGGTTTGAGCAAGCATATTATCTATAGCCTGTGTACGAAGCTGGTTGTACAACCACCCATTAGGATCATAACCATCTATGCCAATACTGCCTTGATCATTGATGGAGTATTCAACTGTCGAATTACCTGACTGGAAAATGTTGGTTCCTGATAAGGTAATATTCATCGAGATATTCTGATTGTTATTTTGATCTCCAATAATATCAGAAATTTTACCTGCCCACCCTGTAGCTGTTCGCTCATCCATTATTGCTGTTTGCCATTGCTGGATTTGGTCTGAATGAGAAAACAACCCTAGTGGTCTTTTAACCAATTTATTTTCAAATTGATTTTTATTCATTGGACTCATTAAAGTGCCAATATTAGATATGAATGATAGTTTATTATTATTGAATAAACTCTGTACTCCTGAAAGGGAAGGATGAACACCATATTGTTTTCCACCTTGATGTGTGCCATCTAATAAACGCACATTGTACATGTTGCTAGGATCGTTATTGTCGTAAGCTGGGATTGCTAGATTTGATCTGGTTACAGCATATTCTGCATAATCAGAAATAGGAATCAAGGTATTAAAGGAATCGTTTCCTCCAGCTTGAAGAATGCAAACAATTGCTTTGTAACCGCCCATGGATGAATTCGATAAGGCAGCGGCGTTCATAGCTTTGAAGTTGAGCAAAGAATTCATGAGTGTCATATAACCCATCCCAGCACAACTTATCTGTCCCATGAATTTTCGTCGTGATACTATATTTTTATAATCTTTTGGATTCATTTCGATTGGATTTTATCGCATTACTGCATAGTCTGGAGAAATTAGTATCAGATACACACCTAGCCTTACTCTGTATGGCAAATAATTGCTGCCGCTATTGTTAGTAGTAAACTGAGCAAGTGTATTTTTAATGTTTGCTCTTGTAGCATCAGTCAATGTTCCATGCGTAAACACTCTATCTAATTCATTTATAAATGTTTCTAAATCTCCTGCCATTGTTTGATAAGTGGCAATGTCAAAGAGGACTTCATTGTCTGATATGTAACTGCTTTCCCAATGTGACATGATGTCTCCCCAATCCCAAACCCAACGGTTGGCCTGATTGATGTAGCCTGGTGCAGTCAGCGTATTGTGAATATTAAATTCTGGGCCTACAAGATTGTTGCTTGCAAGCGCACCATTTGGCATGTGGTCAGGCAGATAAAAGTTGAATACACTCGGAGAGTCCATAAGATCTTGATTGACCCAATAACTAAAATTCCAGTTAACATTCCAATTTCTATTGTTAGGAGATAATTTATCTACTGCTCGTGCAAAGTGCAGATACTTAATTAGAGGTTCTTTAAGTCTACTGTTTTCATCATCTAGTTGGAAAGAGCATGCTCTCGCTTCTGCATCCATCAAAATCGCTTTGACAACTGCCGCCATATCACCTTTTACTCCATTACCATTATTATTAAATACTTTGGATACGCGCTCTACATACGATGGTGTTGGGTTAGATTTTACCAAACGCTGTATCAGTCTATAAGAAATGAACGGTGCTGTGTTTGGGTGGTTTACTAAATTTTTGATTGCCATTTCTATATCCACCATGCCTTTTTGCGATCCCGGTATGGTCATTCCTTTCAACAAATGTTTTGGTCCTGGTTCATGTTGATATTCATACATCATCATGGGTTTTGTCACGTCTGCAGTCCAGATGCCTTTTCCAAAGTATAGATTATTGGGACCATAAGGCTGGCAGAGTGACTGGCCATTTCCATAAGGGTGACACTGGACAGTATCGCTTACACTGAGACCGGTAAATACTTTTGCAAATTCTCTGATATCATCTTGACCATAGGTAGGAATGAAATCTCCATTCGAGTCTAATTTTCTGGTACCATCCAAATTTAATTCATACAGACCAATGGAAAATAGTTGCATTATTTCACGAGCATAGTTCTCATCTGGATGGACATTGTTTGATGGGTCAGCTTTCGGATTATTGAGATGACTTAAATATTTTCCCATTGCTGGATGCAGGGTGACATCCAATAATAAATCTTCGAAATTTCCAAAAGCATGTTTGGCAAGCATGTCATAATACGAAGCAAGTGCATCTCCAAAATTAGATAGGTCCGATTTTCTAGAAATCACAAATATTTGAGAATAAGCATAGGCTACTCGATGCCTAAGTAAATCATCATTCTTCATCATCTCATCCCACCACGCATAATTAAAATCATTCCAACGAGGCCTGAATTCATCTATGTGAACAGTGTCTCCAGCTGCATAAGTTGCATCTAGTATGGTTGTATAAACATTGTGAATGGCTGGTAAAATGTTTGTTTGTGGTTTTTGCATCTGGTCATCAATCCATCCTTCGATACCCATTGCTTTTACGTCATTAATGGCAGGCCAGTCATAACCTATTGAGGCTTGCGATAGAAATCTTGATGCTTCCATTGTAGGCGCATCTAATCCTTCACCATTAACAGTATTGATGCCACTTGCTTGCTTTGGCCAGTTAGGGTTGCTTTGCTCATTACTTGAAGTGATGCTTATTCCACTACTGTTTCCTGCTCCAATGTAGTTTTGAGACCAGGATGTAGTAAAGCAAAAGAATAAAAAGAATGAAGTAGCGATTAGTTGATTACAGGTTCTCATGCTACGCAATGTTAGTATGCTATAAAAATAACACCTAAATACTAGATTTTTGTACAAGTATACCCTAAGATTTGTATGTGTTAGATTGACTTGAGTTGACTACTATTGTAAGTGTTCGTTAAAAAACGCTACAATCCGCCCTTCTGGATAACTACTCATGCCCAAATCTTCTGCAAATACTTCATGCTTTAACTCATGTTTTTCAGCATACTCTTTCAATATTTTAGCGTGCATCGGATGGTGTTGTGGATCAGTAAATAGTGGTGGTCCATCTTTTCCATCATTCATGACCAACAAGGGTGGATCATCCGCAGAAATTAATTCTAGCATATCTACTTTTTTTCGATAACTGATCATGTTTTCTGTGTCCAGTAATTTAGAATCTTCTATACCATAAAATCGAACAAGCTGATCCATCATTACTGGCGGAATTCTTGACATATCAATAGTATATTCTGCAAATACTTCTTCCCATCGAAGTATATCGTATGTGGCCTGTGTTCTGAAAGCGCCAATCGCTTTAAGCCTTGTCGACTGAGACAGTATTGGGTCATCGGTATCTTCTGCCATATCATCGCTTAAGCCGATCCACAGAGAGGTGCCTGCACCAGCAGACTGACCAAACATGGCGACACGTTCTGGGTCAAGATTAAAAGAAGGTGCATGATGTCTAATAAACTGTAAGAAAAATTTACTATCATTCATACAATCAATCACGCCATTGTCAACATCTTGAATAAATCTGTATCCGATGGTTGCAAATGCAATTCCTTTCTCTAAAAATTTTGGAATATCTTCTCCATGGTATTCGTATGCTCGTTCTTTTTTTCCATTGACAAATCCTCCTCCATGAATATAAATGACCAAAGCTGTAGGTTTTTTGCTAATAGGTAAGAAAATGTCGAAGATGGTGTTGTCAAAATTTTTATAAGCCATATCAGTCACAACCTTGGCCTCTACATTACCCAAGGAAATTGGTGATTCCGTGTATTCTAACTCTAGTTTTTGATAGGTGGAGACTGTTTCTTCTGGGAAACTTTTACAGGAGTAGGCTAAAAAGACAAGAAGAATTAAAGAGTACCAATTGATAAGAACACTATTGCTTTTCATAAATTCACTAATTCGTTTTACCTTCCAACAAATAACGTTAAAAATGCGTAATAGTTACATTCCTTCTTTTCTTGTTGCCTTTTTATTTTTCAGTTGTTCATCGGTTAAAGACCCTTATGCTCACATCAATGATAAACAGGCACAGTCCATCATCAAACAGTCCATAAATGCCTATGGCGGTTTGGCAAAATGGAATTCCAAACAATACCTCAGTTTTAAAAAGTGGTATGCTTTATACGATGAAACCGGATCAGAAGAAGTAAACGTCAATCAAGTCCATCATTACACGCCAAATAAAATCTATATGACTTGGCAAGACGATGGACAGAAAGTAGAACAAATACATACCGAAGGCGTATTTAAAAAGTTAAGGGCTGGCACACTTGATGGTGAGTTAAATGCAACTCCAGTTAAGAATTCTATTTTAGCGGCAACATTTGTCATGAATGTGCCATTTAATTTATTGGATGAATCTGCGACTATCAACTACGAAGGAAAAAGCGAATTTAATGGCAAAGATGTCCATGTCTTAAGAGTAGAGTATTTTCCAGAGACACATGCGCATCATACGACCAAAGATATTTGGTGGCATTATTTTGATACCGAGACACTGTTGAGCACTGGCTATAAAGTCAAACATTTAGACCACATATCCTTAGTGATCAATGATTCATTTATCAGAGAGGGTGGGTTGGTGTTGCCAGGCAAACGTACATCTTACAGAGTAAATGCAAGAGGTGAAAAAGATTATCTGAGAGCAGCTTATGAGTACAGTGAATATAAGGTTGATTTTTAGCAAGG
>CAYVFU010000151.1:0-7942 GCA_964450495.1 uncultured Saprospiraceae bacterium
AAACATACCATCTACCCACTTTTGTAAACTTTGTTTTGGTTTCGCCTTAACTGTCAAAGTCAGAAAATGCATATCGGACCAGTCTTGCATCACTGGCAAATACTTATTTATCATTTCCGCTTTTCGTATCGCAGCACATGCTGTACACCATCTTCTTTTGCAATATGTGCCATACGTTCTACCATCATATAAAGTCAAATCATTTTGACAATGATAAGTGGACCAGTATCTTTTTTCCCACTTTTCGTTTCCTGCTTCTTTTGCAACATCAACTAATTTTAATGCCAGATTTTGACTTACATATTTTCGCTTAGATCGATTGATAATAGATTCCAAAAAACGAAGTAAAAGAAGATATTGGCTAAATGTGGATATTAAGAGTGTTGATAATCAGATAGATACGTTGTTTTTCTTTTGTCTTTATTTTGTTGTCTTTTTCTAAGTTACTTTCCTATACAAAAGCTCGAAAAAATACTCTCCAATAAATCATCTGTTGATATCTCGCCCGTGATTTCACCAAGATGATGTAAGGCATGTCGGATATCCAATGCCACCAAATCAGAACTAATCTCTTGTTCTAGTCCTGCAATGACGTTATCGAGCGACGTGTTGGTTTGGCTAAGCGCTTCAAAATGTCGGAGATTGGTAACTGTAGAATTTTCTGAGATGCGCATTTCAGCAACTGTCTTAGTCAATTTATTTTTTAAATCATTAAGCCTTGTCCCTTTTTTTGCAGAAAAAGATATAACAGGAATTCTTCCAAGTAATGTGCTGACAGCTTCTTCTACATCGTATGAATGGCAGGCATGAAATGTATCTGTTTTATTTAATAATAGTATAACTGTCTTCTTGGTATTATGCAATTCTAATTCTTTGTATCGGTCGATGATCTCTTGATAGTCTTCAGCGATTTCGTCTATATATAGAATGATTTGCGCAGCTTCTATTTGCTCCTTGGTTCGTTGTATGCCCAAAGATTCTATTGTGTCTTCAGTTTCTCTTAATCCTGCCGTATCTATAAATCGAAATAAATAACCATCGATTTGAATACTGTCTTCAATGACGTCGCGGGTCGTTCCGGCAATATCGCTAACAATGGCTTTTTCTTCATTTAATAATTGATTCAGCAGTGTTGATTTTCCGACATTAGGTCTACCGATGATGGCAACTGGTATTCCCTCTTTGACAGCATTTCCGTATCGAAAAGATTGAATCAATTCACTGATAAATGTTTTTGTTGTGCTTACTGTTTTTATAAGCTCTTCTCTGTTTGCAAATTCAACATCTTCTTCACCAAAGTCATTTTCTAATTCAATCAAACTTGCAAATTCAATCAATTCTTTTCGAAGCTTAGCAATCATATTGCTAAATCCACCACGCATTTGCTTCATCGCCAATTCGTGCTGCGATGCTGTTTGTGAAGAAATTAAATCAGAAACTGCTTCAGCTTGAGTGAGATCTAATTGTCCATTTAAATAGGCTCGCATTGTGAATTCTCCAGGCTGTGCCAGACGGACACCTTTAGTCAAAAAAAGTTGAATGATTTGTTGGACGATGTATGTAGAACCATGACAAGAAATTTCTACGCTGTCTTGTTTGGTATATGATCTGGGCGCTTTGAATACAGCTGCCATACATTCATCGATGATCACATCATTATTATCTTTTATTTTTCCATAATGAACAGTATGGCCTTTAACTTTGGTCAAGTTTTTACCATAAAATACTGCATCTGTAATATCAATAACTCCAGTACCAGATAAGCGAATGACTGCAATAGCTGCTTCACCAGAAGCGGTGGATTGTGCTATAATTGGATCTGTTAATGATGAATGCATAAGCGCGCAAGTTAAGTAGTTGAGTGTAGAATTACTTATTTCTACTTGCATGTTTTGTCTCTTATTTGTTTTTATTTAATTTATCACATCTTTCATGACTTTATACAACAAGGTATTTTCATGTCGTTCAACCTTTAATTTTATGTCATACTCGTATTGGTTTTTAAAAATTTTAGTAGTGATCTTTTAACTACTTTGCAAGCAATAAAACATCGTAAAGATAATATATAGGTTAGCTGCCAAGTCATAACAGTTTTGAAAAGGCATTAGCTGAAAACGAAACTTTCATTCTTTCTTTGTATGAAAATTGCTCAAGGCAGATGAAAAGTATTAGTTTTACTAATGTTGAGATGGAATTATAAATATGGATAGATTCGAAAGTCTTAAAAAGTATTTGCTGAAGAGAAATGGTAATCCTAAGTCATCTTTGTTATTGCTGATCCAGGGTTACTTGTTCTTGACATGCTTATGTCTAGTCATACTGATGTTGCCCATTAGTAGAAATGTAGATATTGCTTTTGTCGACCATTTATTTCTAGCAACATCCATAGTGAGTACAACAGGTTTATCAACTATTGATTTTGGGATTTCTTTAAGTTTTTTTGGAGAGCTTTCTGCATTGTTTTTCATTCAATTAGGTGGGATAGGGTATATGGCACTAAGTAGTTTTATCATTTTGAAGGATAGTCCGAAGTTGCCCAAATTATCAATATCGCTTTTGAGACTTGAATTTCATTTACCTGAGCGATATCCCTTATTGTCATTCATTCATAGTGTTTTTGTTTTTACAGTTATGATTGAGACTTTTGGTGCAGTAGTTTTATATGTGGGCTTTAAAAATGCTGGAATTGATCAACCCATATGGTCAGCGATTTTTCATAGTATTTCTGCATTTTGTACAGCTGGATTTAGTCTATATTCTGATTCGATGTCATCATTTCATGATAATGCTTTGATCACAAATACCATTTTGATTTTGAGTATTCTTGGTTCGGTAGGTTTTATCGTTATGTTAGACTTTTGGTTAATGATTATACGTAGAAGAAAACATGTCACATTGACTTCTAAGATTATTTTGGTTAGTACTATATTCTATCTTTTGTTCGGCACATTCTTACTCTATATATCTGATGGATTATTAATCTCGGATGGATTTAGTGGATTGAACTCTGCTTTTTTTCAATTGGTATCGGCGCATACAACAGTTGGGTTTAATAATTTTCCGATAGAAAATTTAAAATTGGGTGGTTTACTCATAATGATAGTCATTATGATTATTGGCGCATCTCCCGCTGGCACAGGTGGTGGTATTAAGACCACTTCTGTTACAGCATTGGTTGGATTGCTATATTCTATTTTAAAAAAAAGAAAGCACATCACATTTTTCAAAAAGGAAATACCGGCTGAAAAAATATATCTTGCTATTTCATCAAGTATTTTTTATACCGTAATCCTTCTACTCAGTACATGGGTTGTGGTTCAGATTGATGGAGAGGTATTTTCTTTTGATAAATTATTATTCGAATGTGCATCTGCATTAAGTACCGTTGGACTTTCAACTGGAATAACCGCTGAATTAAGTTCTGCAAATAAGGTTATCATTTCGATTTTAATGTTTATCGGTAGATTAGGGGTGATGACCTTTGGTTTTGCATTAATTAGTCAATCTCCGTTGATGAGAGAAAAACCAAAAATTGAAGATATTGCTTTATAATTAAACTAAAATTATGAAAACATATATAATGCTTTTAGTACCACTGTTTGTATTGATCTTTGGATGTGCTAGTCCAGACCCTAATTCCACGAAAAGTGGTGAAGATGAATTGAAATCTTTGGAACTGGATAGAGCCTTATCAAAAAATGATAGAAAATTTGAAGACGTGTTGTATGTACCTATATACTCAGACATTTATATTGATAAGGTAATTCAAAGTTCTTTACTTTCAGCAACTTTGAGTATAAGAAACACAAGCTTAAATGATTCTTTATTTGTCACAAAAATCGATTATTACAATACGGAAGGAGATTTAGTTAAAGCATTCATTAATCAACCAATTGGTCTAGCTCCAATGGCAACAGTTAATTATGTTGTCGAAAAAGAAGATACGTCAGGTGGGCCAGGAGCGAATTTTATTGTAAAATTAAATTCAAATAATAAAATAAAACCACTTATACAGGCTGTGATGATTGGTGAAAATGGTAATAAAGGATTTGCCTTTTCAACGGATGGTTATTCTATTGAATAGAAAAGAAATCCCACCAATGAGTGATGCTTTAAGTAAAATCAAAAATATTTTCCGCTAAGTGAATGATCAATACTAATGCTCACATTTTAGTGCTTTGAATGTTTATTTCTTATTTGGTTTTAAACAATTTCGCTAAATGTAAGTCATCTGGCATACGATCTTTACTCATCAGACTAACGATGACATACACAAGACAGGAGAAAATAAATGCAGGAATAATCTCATGAATATCTTTTAATGACTCGATTCGAAGTCTAAATCCAAATCGCCAAATAATTGTGGCTAACATTCCAAGAACCATAGAGCTTAGAGCAGCTATATCTGTGCCCCACTTTAAATACAACCCTCCAAAGATGGAAGGGAAAAAACTTGCAGCAAAGATCGCTCCTGCAAATGCAGTTAATTCGACGATGCCTGCTGGTGGGTATAGAGTGATTACGTACACAAGCAAACAAAACCAAGCCATTGTCCATTTTGTTCTAATTATAATTTTATGCTCTGATTGAGGTCTCCATGTGTCCCAGATGTCTTTGACAAATGCAGTACCTACAATTAAAATAACAGAGGCTAATGAAGACATTCCAGCTGCAAATAGACCGGCTACACAAATGCCGCTGATCAGTTGGTTATCCATTTTCTCCAACATAAATCCAACAACTTCATCTGTATTATTGATTAAATAAGCTGCTTCTTGCTGGTCCGCCATACCATGCACCAATGCGCCTAATCCCATAACACAGATTAAGGAGACTCCCAAAAAGACTGGTGTCCAGATCATGGCAAATTTCATACTCTTAGCATTGTCAATAGAGTAAAATCGAATGAGCGATTTTGGGTCAGACAGTTGTTTCATACCTATAGACATTCCTATCCCAAGTATGTAAACAAAGGAGACCAAATGTCCAAAACTGACTAAACCATTGCTTATTGGTTTTCCTGCTTTTGTCACATGATTGGTTTCAGAAATTAGGGCCATCAAATTGTCAACGCCCCCTGCATAAACAAAAGGTAAACTAAGCATCAATATGGCAACACCAAACATAATGATGCCTTGTACAGCATCAGTCCACAATACGCTGTACATGCCTCCCCAGATGGTGTAGGCACATGTAATCGCTAGAATTAAAAATGCGCCCCATTCATATGGAATATCAAGGACCGATTCTAACACGTGTGCACATCCTTTTGCTATGCCAATCATGTAAAACATGGTTGCAAAGAGTATGGTTACTGCGGATAGTATACGTATACTCTTAGACAAATTACTTTTATACCTCGCTTGGAAGTAATCGGGGACAGTAAATGAATTTAATATAGCTGATTGATTTCTCATTCGCGGCCCCAACACTAGCCAAGCAATCACACAAAAGAATGCCCAAATCAATCCGACCCAAGCCCAAGACAATCCAAATTGAAAGGCTTTGCCTGCTTGGCCTATATATGTATTGGTGCTTGCAGAGGTAGAAAAGAATGCCAGAGAGATTACCCAGCCAGGTATTTCGCGTTTTGCAACATAGTATTCCTTTACTCCTGAAGATGCTTTGTTCTTAAAATACCAACCGATGTATAAGCAGAAAAATATGTAAGCTAAGGTCAATAAAATGATAAACCAGTGATCGGATAGATAGCCTGTCATTCGTTATCGTCTTCTATTGTGATGTCCATTCGCCAGACAATGAGTGCATTGACTATGACCAGAACCAAAATTCCCCAATACGGTAAGCCTGTTAAAAAATCCATGTGATTCTTAAAATTACTCTTTCAACTCATCTTAAGTAATTTTTCTATAGAATTTTTTCCATGGTCAATTGAAAACGCTTATGGTTTATTTGTGATGTGATCGGGGATTACCACATTTTCATCTCTATCACTACTTGGCAGTTTGCATTACTAGTATTCTGGTCCTCTATTTATTGTATAGTATTTCTGATTCCCTTTAAAGTTAATTTCTTCGAGTTTTCTAATCTAAACCTTTATGTAACGGTGGAGCGTAAGCGGAGTATTAACGCAGGGAATATTTCGTCTTAAATATTATTAGTATCTGGCTTTTCTCCCGATTTTATTTATTTAGAAAAGCAGAATACATCCAAACCATTTTCTCTTGTTCTCTGATGTAGTCACTCATCAAAGCACTTGTCCCTTCGTCATCTGCTTCAGAAGATAAGGCAAGTAATTCACGTTGAATTATTATAGTTGTCTTAAAAGATTCCAATATATTTTCGACTGCTTTTATTCCATCATTTACTTCTACACTTTCTTGAATTTTAGAAATTGCCTTATAGTCAGCATAGTTATGTTTTGGCGTATGTCCTAACGTTAAAATCCTTTCGGCGACATCATCGATTTTTAATATTAAGTCGTTATATAATTCTTCAAACTTCAGATGAAGTTCAAAAAATTTTTCGCCTTTAATATTCCAATGATAACCCCTTGTATTTTGGTAAAAAATGGAGTAGTTGGCTAAGAGTTCATTTAATTTATCAGCTAATTGTGTAGATTTTATTTTGTCAAGTCCAATTGCATTCTTATCGTTCATATTATACCAGTTTAATGATTTAGAGTATACTTATTTAACATAAAAAAAGCATAATTGTTTTAGGATCTAATCACACTATGCACTGAAATATTTTTTTAAACAGATTTAGTTTTAACTAATAGTTTCATTTTATTTTGGAAAGTATTTTAGCAAGCTTTATTTTGGTTTAGAAAACGCTTACTTGAAGCCAATCTTCGAAGATGCTTCTGAAGCTTTATAAGTATGGCGGCTTGATGTAAGGCAATAAATCAAGTTATCACCCCAATTTCCTCCTTTGCAAATTTTAGTATTACTGTCTAAAATTCCTATATCTTGTTTTAAACATTCAATCAAATATTTTTTACGCTTATCGGTATAACCTGCTTTATCTATAAATTTTCCTTCTTCGAGATCAACGATCAGTTGTTGAATATCAGCTGCTGAGAAGGCTTTTTTAGAAAAGACTAACGTATAATCGGATACAGTTTCTCTCGACGAATGAGTCATATGCTGGCATCGTGTAGTTTTAGCTACAATTTTTCTTTTTGATATATTTCCGGTAATATGTCTTTTAAATTATTATACTCTTGAGAACAATGATGAAACATATATTTTCCTAATTTATTTGGAAGTAATTTTTTCTTGATAAACGATTTATTTAAAATGGAATTTAGTATTTCTTTTCCAAATTTATCCATTCTTTCAACTTTATTTGCCATCCAAAATCTACTTCTCATTTCTACTCCTTCTTCTACTTTTCTTACTGCATGACACATTTTAGTATGCCATACTCGTTTTTTTAAATCACCAACTTTTGCACAAATTATAGTTTCTTCATTTTCATTTTTCAGTTTATTCTTATTAAAGCCAAATTTTTTTGGAGGCATAAAATTTATTACAATTTTCTCTTTTCCTGTTCCAATATCTTCTGTAACAAAATGTTTGCTTAGGTGAAGTCTTTCTCTATAAGTCTTCGGTTCATCATGATAGTATTCTCCAAAATCAGAGGAAATATCAAAGTGCATTTCAGGATACCAAATTTTGTATCTCAGAGGTTCTTTTGCATGCCACCAAAACCACCAATCAATCATTTCTATAGATACTTTTGGCATTTTTGTTAAAACTGCAGCGTAAGCACTTTTGTCCTCGAAATGAAAAAACCCATTTTCGTAATTTAAATACCCATCTTTTAGTAATTGATTTATGTCCTCAATTCTCAAAACTTCTTTTTGAGGAATATCTTTTCCCTTTTCCAAAATCTCTTTGTTGATTTTTGGAATTTGAGAGTTCTTTCTGTTTAGGTATTCTACGTAGTTTTTCATTTACTATACTTGTAGTTTACG
>CAYVFU010000152.1:0-7740 GCA_964450495.1 uncultured Saprospiraceae bacterium
CCAAGGTAGAAACTCATGCGAGCTCTTGCAATAAGTACTTAGTGGTGGGCTTACAAACAAGACACTCTATTGGAGAGATTCAATGGCTAATAGCTTTACGCCAAAGATAGAACATTTGATTTCAGGTAAAATTTGTCTTGGTACAGAACTTGCCTTATTCGTCTCTAAATCAATAAGTATTCTAATCATTGATTAATATTAATAGGAATGATCTATGCTGCGGGTATGGAGATCAAAAGGTCGAATAGATTTCATTTAGAGCTCGTGATTAAATACACTCATTTAAGTGTCTAGAACCAATAAAGTCAGGTGAGACAGTAGCCTCACCTGACTTCTATTGTTAAAAAGTGTGATGCTTTATATATCTAAAAATTGCTATTAAAACCTAAATCCATACAGACGTCTTAGTGAAGTTTCATCTGCAAAATTCGGATTACCAGAGGTAGTATTATCTGCAAAACAGGCATTCATTACAGAATCATCCTGGAATATAAATGTTGAATACGTTCCAAAAATCCTTTGTGCATTTTCTTCAGTTGTCTGAAATGGCTCAATCCCTAAATCTACACAAGATCTGCGCGTATCCCAATCTGAATGTCTGAATCCAATCGTGTGACCTAACTCGTGTGTGAACAAATGCTCGAGAGCTTTTGGCTCAATGAAATCAGCTATAGTATTTAACGGAGAATCTATAGCCGCAATTGTTCCAGGTGCTCCATCTGAAGTCGGAAATTCTGCTATGCCAGATGCGTCGATTCCTAAAGAAGCAAAGTCAACGGCAGCAAGTATAGTCTCATGAATAGCTGTACTAAATTGAGATATATCACTGCTAACGGTAACTGTAAATACTAATTTAGACCTTGCAGCATTCCAGTTTTGTGCTGCATTCTGTATTTGAGTAACTATGCTCTGCTTAAGACCTATTATATCAAATACTGGTTCTCCAGTATATACGAATAAGTCTACTGTTTTAAACTTTCTAACATTTACAAGAAATTCTGTGCGATACTGTTTATTACCCACTTGTTTAGCTCTTTGTAAAAACTCTTCTTTTTTCAATAAAACATCATTATACACAACAAAACCTATAGGTTCAGTTGAAAAAGCAGTAATCTCTATGTATCCGAAATCATGCTCATGACCTCCAATTACTTTAACGGCTTTTTTAACATCCTCAGGAAGGGGTGCAGCTTGCTGGAAATCTGATTGGGTATTTATGGATATATGATCTGTATTATCCATTTTCTCGGATATCATATCATGATCAGAACATGATATAAAAAACACAACAACTGATAAAAATGTAATAGCAACATAAAATTTTAAATTTTTCATATAGAATGTATTTTAACTTGTATAATTTTAATGCGCGAATATAATTTTCGAATGAATCTAAGGGAAAAAAAATATTGGGAGTATATTTGTTTAAAATTATACAGTTCTAGAGGTATGAATCTTATAAGATGCTGATTATCAGTATGTTAATGAAAATATATAGTTGTATTTCTTTTTTACTAATTAGTATTATGCAGAATTACCACTCGATTTGTAGAGCTATTGTGACCTATCTTGAAACAAGAAAACACTAAGCAGTCTTGAAACAAGAAAATAATGATCTATTTATATTTATTGAATCTCTCAAGAAATCAAATTACAAGGGATTCAAAAAATCCTTGCTTACATCTGCCAATAAAAACAGCGATGTCAAACATGCACTAATTGAAGATATCTCAAAAGGAGACAACTTTGATAAGAATCTTTTTTTATCAAAATATTCATTAACCCAAAAGCAATTCAGTTCTTTAAAATTTCAATTATTCCAAGAACTTCTTGATTATTTAAAAGTTAACTACAATGATTTTTCTGACATTTCTTTAAGAAATAATGTAGTTGAATTTGAATTATTATTGGATAAAGGCTTATACATAAAGTCAGCCAAAAAATTTCATAGGATAAAAGAAATAGCACTTGAGAAGTGTGATTTCTACACATGCTGTACGGTTCAGATAAAGGCTATAGAACATCAATTATACAAATATACCAATCCGAAACAGTCGTTAACCGAAGCATCTAAAATTCTGCGTGAGTATCAAGTACTTTCCGACAATCTTATATCTTTCAGTCTGTTGCAAAGTGAAGTATTAGAAGCCCATTATAATTATATGGATCGAAGAGCTGACAACAGTGATGAGATATTAGAATATTTAGATCATCCACTCTTAAAAGCAAGTAGTAATGCTAAGTCTGTATTAGCACTTTTCTACTATTATAGAACAAAGGCAACCGTATTTTACGGAAACAATCAATATGAAAAAACTAAAGAGTATTCTCTCAAAGCGTATCATCATCTCAACGAACACAAGTCTAACTACCGAAATGATTATCTCAGAAATATAATGTGTCTTAATAATTATATTGATTCTAGCTTCAATTTAATGGAGACTTCGCCTTATGAGATCATGTATCCCCAGATGATTGACATCGTGAAAGCTGCTTCCGAAACTTCGGACACTCACTCCAAAGCATTAATCTTTCAAATTTTATCAACACTAAAGCTTAACTATTTATGGATAAAAAAAGATACAGCTCAATTCTATGAAGTCATAGATAATTACGAATCTCAATACCATAAATATGAGTCTATACTACGCCCAAGTTTCAAACTGGAATTAATCATTAATATAGCTAAAATGTATGTCTTAGCTGGTGACTTGGAGATGGCAAATGAATACTGCAATAGGATTGACTTCGAAAAATCTAATCCAACCTCGTCGTTTGTTTCATGTCTGCTTATCTTACGCATTATGATTAATTTTGATTTGAAAAATTATCAATTTCTTGATCACTTGGTAAGTACAAGTAAGTATTATCTAAAAAAGCGCAACCGACTGTTTGAAATAGAAAGAGTATTTTTTAAATATTTTCTACAAATTAAACGACACCATACTTCTGTAGAACAACAACAAATATTTAAGAATCTGTACACAGAATTAATAGACTTAACGACTAACTCAAAAGATTTAATAGTATTGAATAAAATAGATCTTTTAGAATGGGTTAAATTAAAAAGTTTTCATTCGTAAAGCTGTAACCGAAATGGGCTAAATGTGCCTCTACATATTCCAATCAATATGTGTCATGTGCAAATTGTGACCTATCATAAAAAATCCGCTCTTTGGAATCTTAAGATCAGATTAAAAGTCCCATTGATAACAGCAAAAATTTAAGCCCCATTACTAAATTAGATGAACAGCTCCTCAGATTGTAAACAATTAATCAAATTTGCTTTTCTTAGCTGAATAATTCTTTTCCGATAAGAGAAGATAATCCATGCCAAAAAAATATAAAAAAACAGCTGACAGCCTATTTCTAGATGAGATCAAAGGCTCAGATTTAGATTACTTTTTGGCCCAAGGATGGTATCGCATGGGTCCTACGATTTTCACGACTCACTATATCTACTACAATGCGACCTTATTTTCTACCATTTGGCTAAGAACACCTTTGGAAAGTTATTCATATTCTAAAAGCCTAAAAAAATTACTCCGTAAGAATAAAGCTCAGCTGATCCACGAATTCGAGCCATATGAATACGACATTGAATTGGAGGTGTTATACGAGAAATACACATCAGTATTCAAAGGAAACTTACCTGATAGTCTGGACAGCTACATGATGGATAGTTTGGGGATGGAGATTTACCTTATCTGGTCAAAGTATACTCTAATGATTTGTTGATTGCCTGTAGCATTTTTGATGTAGGTGATGAAGCCTTGTCTAGTATTTTTGGGTTTTATGATCCGTCTTTTAGAACAATGAGCTTAGGTTTGTATACAATGCTGCTGGAAGTAGAGTTTGCATTAAACAATTGTCTATTGACCTAGTATTGACCCCCAGTTGACGGAAGTATTGACCCCCCTAATGCTCGAAGCTGACCCCCCTGTTTGCCTACAGGAATAAGGTGCATAAATATGTAGAATGGTGATGATGAATTATATATGATCAAAAAGATCATATATGGCATATAAACCAATACGCATGCAAACAATAAATCAAATTAGACAATACTATTCTCAAGGATATGCCTACAAGAAGATATCCAGATTGTTAGGCATATCACGCAATACAATTAAAGGCTATGTGCGCAAAATGCATGAACTAGATCTTGATATTTTACAGCCATTTGATGAGCCAATAGTAAGACAGATCTATAGCCAACAACATGTTCAACAAAGTGAAGTAAAAACTGATCTGAGACAACGGCTTTCTGATATCTGTGAACAACTCACTAAAGTAGGAGTCACTCGGGAGTTACTATGGAAAGAATATTTAACTGTCTATCCTGACGGTTATAGTTATGGACAATTTTGTAGGGAGATCAAGGCTTATAAAGCCGTGCAAAATGCCACCATTCGACTTGACCATAAAGCAGGTCATACGATGCAAGTAGATTTTGCTGGTAAGAAACTCCCTTACTATGATAGAGTCACAGGTGAGCTATTATGGGCCGAAGTCTTGGTGTGTACTTTACCCTTTTCTTCCATGGTATTTGCTTGTGCCGTGGCATCTCAAAAACAAGAAGACTTTGTTGGCGCTATCAATGCAGGACTGGTTTACTTTGGCGGTGTTCCACAAGTTCTGCTCAGTGATAATATAAAAAGTTTTGTCACCAGACCTGATCGTTATGGACCTACATTTACTAATCTATGTACTCAATTATCATCACATTATGGCATTGAACTAGATGCCACCCGAGTGGCTAAACCAAAGGACAAGGCTCATGTAGAACGACATGTCAGTATTGTCTATACCCATGTGTATGCTCCCTTGAGACATGATCGATTTGATAGTCTTGACCAACTCAATGCTGCGGTAGTCAAACAAGTAAATCTTTTAAACACCAAAATGCTGCAAGGCAAAGACTACTCCCGCCGTCAACGATTTGATAAACAAGAAAAGCAGGAGCTGCAAGCCTTGCCCAATACTATATTTGATATCATTAAATCTACAAAAGCCAAAGTTCATCAAAACTATCACATCTTCTTAGGTGAAGACAAACACATGTACAGTGTGCCCTATCAATACATCGGCAAAACAACTCAAGTCGTATATACTGCAACTACAGTGGAAGTATACATTGGCACTCAGCGCATTGCAATACATAAAAGGAATATAAAGGCTCATGCATATACCACCACGGAGGGTCATCGGCCTGAAAAACATAGCCGATATCTAGAGCAATTACAGCTCACTCCAAAGGATTTACTGAGTCAAGCTTCATCCATAGGTCCTGATACACTGTGGGCGGTAAAGCACATTTTGGAGAATCAAGTTGTCCTATCTCAAGCTCATAAATCTTGTTTGGGCATATTGTCTTTAACCAAAAAATACGGACAGCAACGACTAGAAAATGCTTGTAAGCACATCAAGATTACTAACACAGTGTCCTATACAATCCAAATATCTTGACCAATAACACCGATTGTAGTGCAGAGCACCTTTCAGATTATAACTGTATTCCTGATCACGACAACATCAGAGGAGCTTCTCAATATCAATAAATCATGATGAGTCATTTACATAATTATTAAACATTAAAATATAAGTACGAATGAATACACAAGCCAGCATCCAGATGATGCAAACTATGAAACTTACAGGCATGGCAGATGCTTACCAAGCTATTACCAAACTGCCTGTGGACAAACAGCCCCTCAGTCACGAGTGTATTGCCACACTCCTAGATGCAGAACAGCAACATCGCACATTTAAACGCACCAACATGTATGTCAGACTTAGTAAATTAAGATACCAAGCTAACATGAAAGACATCAGCTATGAGCCCAGTCGTAATCTTGACAAACAAACCATTGCTGCTTTAGCTGATTGTAGTTACATCCAACATCCAAAGAGCACACAATATCATTGTCACTGGTGCTACTGGTTGTGGCAAATCTTACATCACCTGTGCTCTAGGATATCAAGCCTGTATGATGGGATACAGAACCCTGTACTTCAACATGAATAGACTCTGCGAACAAATTGCAGTTGCCAAACTTGATGGTACTCTAATCAAGTGGATCAACAAATTGCAAAAAGCAAAACTCATCATTCTTGATGACTTTGGGCTCCAACCCTTAACTCATCAAGTCAAACTTGTGCTCTTGCAAATACTGGAGGATAGGTATAACCGAAACTCTGTAATCATGTGCTCTCAAATACCGCAACATAAGTGGTATGAGTACTTTGACGAACCCACTTTAGCTGATGCTATTCTAGATAGAATAACTGCTAATTGTACAACTATCGAACTCAAAGGTGATAGCTTACGAAAACGTTCTTAAGCTCTTTTTTTTATCTTTATTATAACATTCTTCTCAGGGGGGTCAGCTTCCGTCAACTGGGGGGTCAATGCTAGGTCAATAGACAGTATAGCCCACAGCCCAATGAAGTGCATATCTAGTGAACGTATCTATGATTGTTAAAACAAATGCATATCGGCGTTTTTCATGAATCCAAAAGTATTTAATATCCATTTCCAGAACTCGTAATGGACCTGATGGAGTCACACGTCTATACTTAACAAATTTACGTCCTGTGCGATTTCTCTTGTTTTCCAAAAGCAAGTATTCAAACATCAATCGATAAACTTTTTTAGGATTGATATAATAGCCATCTATTCTTAGTGACATCGTTATGAGTTTGTACCAATTAGCCAAATCTGGATTTAATTTTATTTCTATAATCTTTTTAACTACATCAATATTCTGAATTTCATACTCTTGTAATGTTTGTGGATCTCGCCATATCGTGTATTTAGATGGACTTCTTCCAGGCTTGGTTCCCTTCATCTCATAATAAAACTGATTCCGAGTTAAGCCAACAATATCTAGACAGACATCACGATTGAGCCCACAACTCATATAGTCGCGAACTAACTCTTTCGCCGTCTCTCTGGGTACTTTTTTTTTAATCACCTCGTCTTTAAGAGCACTTTCCAATTCTTTTTCTCCTAGAAGAATCTTGAGACGTTCATTTTCTTTTTCTAAACGCTTATTCTCAGATACCAAATCCTTCTGAGTTCGGTGATCTAATCCAGCATCACCATGAACCACAAATTTGCGCTTCCAATAGTAATAAGTTGCTGGATACAAATCATATTTCAATAAAGTTACCTTAACACCATTTAGTTTAGCTTCTTCCAATATGGACAGCTTCTCTTCTTTGGTGAACTTCTTAGTTCCTTTTTCAGTCTCTTTCACTTTCATAATTACAAAAAATTATTCGTAATCATGTCTTAATGCTTAGGGGGCTGTTACAATAATAATGGGAACAGGATAAAGTCAAAGGAGCCTAAAAATGCAGATGATTTTTTTTCAATTCGATTAGAAATTGCAAACTCTTATCTAAAACCCTTTGATTATGTTCTACATATTCATTTGAATAGATATAGTGATATTTTAGTTGTTCCTAAATTTGGAGACATTTGTATTTCTGAACGTTTAAAGAATGAAATGGAATCAAATGATATTTCTGGTTTTGAATATTTAGAACCAAACTACTATCAATTGACATTTGATGATTATAATATATCTTAATCAATATCTAATATGGGATTAGTTTTTTTTATAATTTCAATTTTAGTACGTTTACTGTTAATGCACAAGAATATAACAAACAGTCATTAGAATTAAAGAAGGAATTTAAAAACGAAGTAAATATTAATCTCCTAGATTTAGA
>CAYVFU010000153.1:0-5919 GCA_964450495.1 uncultured Saprospiraceae bacterium
TCTCTTTTAATAAATAACTCTAGGTATTCTTTCAATTTATTGAGTGCTTGTGCATCAGCTTTAATTTGATTTAAATGTCCAAGTGCTAAATCATGATATGCATCTCGGAGTTGCCTTGCATATTCATCCACACCATTAGATTTAAATATCTCTTTGACTTTATCCACTTTGTCATCCGCATCTGATTGATACAGGTTTTTAAAATCCATTTGTGCTTGACCCTCTAATAATTCAAGTGCTTTTAAATACAGATATGTTTTTTTCCCTTGACGAATATCACCCCCTATCTCCTTCCCTACTTTATCTCCATCACCAAATGTATCCAACAAATCATCTTGAATTTGAAATGATATTCCAAATTGTTCACCAAATTGATACAAGCCTTTTGCTTGATCTAATTCTGCATCAGCTGACAAAGCACCTATTTGCATAGAAACACCAAGTAAGACCGCTGTCTTTTTTTTAATCATTTCGATATAATCCTGGATGGTCACTGTATCCGATGTTTCAAAATCCATATCCATTTGTTGCCCTTCACAAATATCCACAGCAGCTTGTGTAAATATTTCTCTAATCACAGAGCTATTTTCAGATTCATGCAGATCCAACAGTTGCATAGACATAATCATCATTACATCACCCGATAATATGGCTGTGTTTTCGTTGTATTTTTTGTGCACAGTTGGCTGACCACGTCTTAGATCAGCTTCATCCATAATGTCATCATGCAACAATGTAAAATTATGAAACACCTCAATGGCTAAAGCCTTGGAGAAAGAAGCTGTCATGTCTGACTCAAATAATTGATGAGAAAGCAACAACAAATTAGGCCTTGCTCGCTTGGCTTTTAACGATAAAATATAATTTATAGGATCGTATAAACTTTGTGGCGAACCATTAAATTCATGATTCTTTATATAGTCTTCAAATTCATTCTTAATTTCAACTGCAGATTTCATCCCTTACCATTTAAAAACAAATATAATGAAAGGCTCATTCTTCTTCTTACTGATCTTAATTTTGTTGACAATCTCATGTCAGCCTGAGAATGACATGTATGATCTAATTATCTACAACGGAGAGATTCATACCCTTGATGACAACAATAGCGTAGTAGAAGCAATAGCTGTAAAAGATGGCAATATCCAAGAACTTGGCACGTCTGAAGATATCCAAAAATTAAAGGCTACTAAAACTGTTGATGCAAAGCAAGCTTTTGTTATGCCTGGTTTTATAGAAGGCCATGCCCATTTTTCAAGTTTGGGATACAGTTTAATCAACCTCAATTTCATGAAAACAAAAAGTTGGGATGAGATCGTAAAAATGGTAGAAGAGAAAGTTAAAGATGCTGAACCTGGAGAATGGATCGAAGGTAGAGGATGGCATCAAGAAAAGTGGATTGAGTCACCTGGAGAAACAACTTATGGTTATCCGTCGCATGATAAACTAAGTGAAATTTCTCCAGACAATCCAGTCATACTTGGTCATGCAAGTGGTCATGGGTTATTTGCTAATGCAAAAGCAATGGAGATTGCAGGACTGAGCGTAGAGACACCTAATCCATCAGGAGGTAGAATTGTCAGAGACAGTGATGGAGAAGCCATAGGTGTGTTTGAAGAACGAGCAATGAGAATTATCAGAGAAGCACATCAAGAATACCTCGATGGACTCAGCCAAGATGAGCTTTTAGCAAAATGGCATGAAGGAATTAAATTAGCCCAAGAAGAATGTTTAAAAAAAGGTGTGACATCCTTTCAAGATGCTGGATCAAGTTTTGAAGAATGCCGCAGATATGAATCTCTGGCAAAACAAGGAGAACTAGATGTGAGACTTTGGGTAATGGTTAGAACTGCTATCAATGATTTAAAAGAAAATATTGCCATGCATAAAATGATAGATGTTGGAGATAAATTTTATACATGCAGAGCGATAAAAACATCAATAGATGGTGCATTAGGTTCGTATGGTGCATGGCTATTACAAGGTTACTCCGACAAACAAGACTTTGTAGGACAAAACACGACTGCAATTGAAGATGTAGAAGAAATTTCTAAACTCGCTGATGCCAATGATATGCAGTATTGTGTTCATGCTATTGGAGATAGAGCTAATAGAGAAGTCCTTGATATATTTTCAAATTTTGTTGGCGCAGATAAAAATATGCGATGGAGAATTGAACATGCTCAACACCTTCATCCAGAAGATATTCCTAGGTTTGGAGAGCTGGGAGTCATACCCGCAATGCAAGGTATTCACTGTACTTCTGATTCTCCATTCGTAGTGAAGCGATTAGGAGAAAAGCGAGCTAAAGAAGGTGCATACGCTTGGCGGTCACTTATGGAAACTGGTGCCATTATAGCTAATGGTACAGATGCTCCCGTTGAAGACGTAGATCCAATACAATCGTATTATGCTTCAGTGACAAGAAAACGAGCAGACAATAAACTCATCTTTTATCCAATGCAAAAAATGAGTCGTTTGGAAGCATTGAAATCTTATACCATTAACAATGCTTATGCTGCTTTTGAAGAAGATTACAAAGGATCTTTAGAGAAGGGTAAAGTTGCAGATGTGGTAATTCTCTCTAAGAATTTGATGACCTGTACAGATGATGAAATCCTTGACACTAAAGTCCTCTATACGATTGTCAATGGAGAGATAAAATACGAGGGATAAAGGATTTTAGATAGTTACTTTTTTGACAATACAGAGTGGGAAAAAAGAGGTGTAAGGGCATTCGGGCGAACACCACTTACACCATGCTCTACACCTTAAAAGAGCATTTATCTTAATTTTATCTAATTAAATTAGATACATGGGACACTATAATAACCAATCAGTTGCTTCAGAAGCCTTTGGAAGTAATAGTAAAAGTAATACATATTCTATTATAATGTACATTTTGCACATAATTTATAAACGTTTTAATTATGGGTGCTTTGAACACTAGAACATCACATATCTTTATGTCTAAGTTTTAAGCGCTTCTCACTTATTAAGAATCAATTCTGTCCGCAATACAAGATTAAAAACACAGAACTTCAGTTCCTTATTTCCAGTAAATTTTAGATTGATATCTCCGATATTGTACTTTCTTTGCATTCTTATATTTTCTTAACAGAGAGATTACATAATTCCTTCATTGGCAAAACATTTGATGACTAATATTCCAATACGAATTCCACTACCAGAAGTTTTAAATATGCAGACTGTGAATAGTTGGTTGATCAAAGACCCAGAACCAACCCTCATAGATTGTGGAGAATTGACAGAAGACAGCTGGAGATCATTAAATCAACAATTGAAAGAAAATGGTCTTACAATAAGTGATATCCAGAAGATAGTCATCACTCATGCACATGTCGACCACATAGGGATGGCTAATAGAATTACAGAGAATAGTGGCGCAAAAGTGTGGCTTTCAGAATATGCTTATCAATGGGGGTACGACGTTCAAAAACTATGGACTCAACGTAGCAATTTAATTCGGAACACGTTCTTAAGTTATTTAACCAAGGAATCCCCAATTGGTCAATTGTTTGGTAAAACAGAATCTTTCTTTAGCGGCATATTAAATATGTGGGAACCCATTCCAGAAGAAGCCACCAAACAATTTATAGCTGAGGAAGGTATTTATATTGGAGGCGAGCGATGGGAAGCAATATATGCCCCTGGTCACTCTTCTACACAAACGGTATTTATTCATCCGGAAAGCAGACACATGTTTTCTGCAGATATGTTGCTAAAGTTAGCCCCTACTCCAGTCATCGAAATGGATCCTGATGATCCAACTAAAAGACAAAAAGGCTTGCCAACTCTAATTCAATCTTTCGAAAAAATGAAAAAATTGAATATAAAAAAAGTCTACCCGGGCCATTACGAAGCTTTTGAAAATATAAATACAGTCATTAATAATCAATTAGAGCGAATAGAAAAAAGATTGGCAGAAACACATCAATTGATTGCGAAAGGCAGCAATACGTATGATGACTTATTTGGGATAGTCTATGCCAATAGAATGAGTTTCCCTGCCGCTGTAATGATGATTGGCTATCTAGATGAGCTAGAAGAGAGAGAATTGATCAAAAAAGAAATGACATCTCAAGGCATCTATACATTCATAACTTCATGACTTAGATCTAACATTCATTGAATGTTATTTGAATTATCTCAAAACACCTTAACAAAGTTTTTATCATCAATACTAGAACTTATCACATATATCTAGTAAAACCACGTACATTTGCACCTCAAAATTTTTAGATATGATTAGTGTTCGCAACCTCAGCGTTCAATTTGGCAAAAGAGTCTTATTCGATGAAGTAAACGTCGACTTTACACAAGGCAATTGCTATGGCATCATCGGTGCTAATGGTGCAGGTAAGTCTACGTTCATGAAAATTCTAAGTGGGCAGGACGATCCTACAGGTGGCCACATAGAATTAGAACCAGGCAATCGAATGGCAGTCTTAGCTCAAAATCACTTTGAATTTGAAGAACACCAAGTCCTTGAAACCGTGATCATGGGTCACAAAGAAATGTACGATATCATGAAGGAGAAAAATGATATCTACATGAATCCAGATGCCACAGAAGCTGAAGGTCTTAAAGCGGCTGAGTTAGAAAATCAATTTGGCGAAATGGGAGGTTGGGAAGCTGATGCAAATGCAGGCGAATTGTTATCAAATATGGGCATTCCTGTTGATGCACATTTCAAAACAATGAAGGAGTTGAATTCTCAACAAAAAGTAAAGGTGCTCTTGGCACAGGCACTATTTGGCAATCCAGATTTATTACTGCTAGATGAGCCTACAAATGATCTAGATGCTCGAACAGTTACTTGGCTAGCAGACTTTTTAGCTGGTTATAAAAACACAGTCATTGTTGTATCTCACGATAGATACTTTTTGGATATGGTCTGTACACATGTTGTGGATATCGACTTTGGTCAAATTAGAATTTTCTCCGGCAATTATACTTTCTGGTACGAATCGAGCCAATTACTTGCACAGCAGTTAGCAAATAAAAATAAAAAGACAGAGCAGAAGCGTAAAGAGATGATGGAGTTTATCCAACGTTTTGCTGCCAACGCTTCTAAATCGAGACAAGCAACGAGTAGAAAAAAGGCATTGGATAAACTCAAATTAGAAGATATACGCCCGTCAACACGCAAATATCCATTCATACACTTTCAAGCAGAAAGGGATATAGGTGATCAGTTGTTGTTTGTCGATGATTTAAGTTATACAACGCCAGAAGGAGAAACTCTCTTTTCGGGCATTAACTTTAGATTGAACAACAAAGATAAAATTGCTTTGATAGCTAGAGAGTCTACAGCAATTACTGCTTTTTACAAAATACTCAATGGGGAATTAGAACCATCAACGGGTAAAGTAGAATGGGGACAAACAATCCAAAGCGCCTATTTGCCTACAGATAATGAAGCATTCTTCACTGAAGATCAAGACATTGAGTTAATGGATTGGTTACGCCAGTTTTCAGAAAATAAAGACGAGCAATTCATCCGTGGATTCCTTGGTAGGATGCTTTTCTCTGGTGAAGAAGTATTTAAAAAATCAGGTGTACTATCTGGTGGGGAAAAAGTAAGATGCATGTTGTCTCGCATGATGCTTTCTCATCCAAACTTCTTAATGCTTGACGAACCCACTAATCACTTAGATTTAGAATCCATTACTGCATTAAACAATTCTCTCAAAGAATTTAAAGGAAGTTTTATTGTTACTTCTCATGATCACGAGTTGTTAAACTCTTCTTGTAATCGTATCATTGAAATATCTCCAAATGGGATGATTGACCAATTGATGAGTTATGACGATTATGTACGTTCGGATAAAGTGAAAGCAAAAAGAGATGCTTTGGCAGGAGAACTAGCGTCGGCATGATGGGTTAGGTGCTAGG
>CAYVFU010000153.1:6019-7584 GCA_964450495.1 uncultured Saprospiraceae bacterium
AGCTAATAAAATAGTAACATTTATAAAGACATCTTAACTTGCCCATACTATGGCATATAAACAACTCAAACTTTGGTTCGATAAAGACTTGGCAGAATTACTTGCTGATAAAATTTTAACCATTGATCCGTCTTTCAACAAACGAAAATTTGTCAACCACATTAATAAATCAGTTACAGATCTAGAATTAAAAGAACGAGTAGAGTGTATTGCTGATAAGTTATATGTCGAGTTGGGTGCAAATTACAGTGAAGGAATAAAGACGCTCTCTGCTATTCTAGGTCCTGAAAATAAAGAAGAGACAGGCATGTTTAATAATTTTTATTGGATTATGCCAGTTGCAAAGTACATTGAAAAATACGGATTGGACCACTTTGAGTTATCGATAAACGCCGTTGAGGAAGTCACAAAACGCAATACCGGAGAATACACCATACGCCCTTTTTTGGAACAACATACTAAAGACACATTAAAACAAATGAAACACTGGGCCAGAGATGAAAATTTTCATGTGAGACGGCTCTCTTGTGAAGGAGTGAGACCTCGATTACCTTGGGCTAAGAAACTAGATATATTTATTCTGAATCCAAAACCTATTCTTCCTATTCTTAACACACTAAAAGACGATAAATCTAAATACGTTCAGAAATCTGTAGCAAATTGTATCAATGATATCTTAAAGGATAATGAGGTCATCGGAAAAGACTTATTGGATTCTTGGAAGACTAAGAACAGGTCAAAAGAAAGGCAATGGATTATGAAACATGCTGTCAGAAATCTTATTAAAAAAGATGACGTCTGGGCAAAAAAACTAATCAGCTAAATCTATATTGATTAATAATTATGAGTGACGAAAGCATCAGTCTAAATAAATTCATCAGCAGCAAAGGACTTTGTTCTAGAAGAGAGGCAGATAAACTTATTGATCAAGGTCGAGCGATGATCAATGGCAACGTAGCAAAAAAAGGTAACCGTGTTAAGCCTGGCGATGAAGTTATTTTGGATGGTGAATTAATCAGCAAGAAAAAAAAGAAGAAAAGAATTTATATAAAATTCCACAAACCTCCAGGAGTTACTTGTACCACAGACAACAAAGACAAAAGCAACATCATAGATTACATTAATTTTAAAGAACGAATTTTTCCAATTGGTAGATTAGATAAAAGTTCGACCGGCCTTATTTTATTGACTAGTGATGGAGATATTGTAAATAAAATTCTCCGAAAGGAAAACAAGCACGAAAAAGAATACATTGTTGGTGTCAATAGACCAATTAATTCCACTTTTATCCAAAAGATGTCAAAACCTATTCCCATCCTTGGTACAAAGACTCTACCTTGTAAAGTAATCCAGTTAAAATCGACATTATTTAAAATTGTACTCACTCAAGGACTAAATCGTCAAATACGTCGTATGTGTGAATATTGTGGCTATAAAGTCACGACTTTAAAGCGAGTGAGGATTATGCACATAACATTAGGTGCATTAAAACCTGGGGAATGGGCTTATTTGTCAGAGGAAGAATTAGAAAGTCTAAATAGGTCTACTTCCTAATTTAATTAGTT
>CAYVFU010000154.1:0-7566 GCA_964450495.1 uncultured Saprospiraceae bacterium
ATTTTTAATGTTTAATTGATAGTTAGGTAAGCATTAAGCTTCGAGTGATGAGTAGTAGGTATTAGGAATGTTAAATGTTTAATTGCTAGTAGTAGTATAAGCATTGAGCTTAGAGTGATGACAGGTTAAGCATTCAAAATTACTAGGAGCATCCAAGATCCATTATAGATTGTGGATCATTATTTGGGAAACACTGTCCAGATAGAACTTCTGCAGGCATATACCTTTCTAGATTTGGATCTTTCAATGAAGTCTTCAAGAACAATAATAAATTACTTCTTTCTTCTTCGGATAAATTGATCGCTCTAAAGACAGAGGATAAGCGGTCATTTGGCACAACTGGATTTTCCGAAACGGCTTCGATTTTATAGTCGATAACCTCTTCAAGTGTACGTTTGCTAGCACCATGGAAGAAGAATGGAGCATCATCCATATTGTATAGTTGCGGCACTTTAAATTTATAATTATCTTCTTCATTTAGTGTGAATCCACCACGTCCCAAATTACGTTTGTCAGATTCTGCAGTATCGAATGATGGAGATTGGTACATGTCTTTTACACCAAGTGCATGAAATTCTAGAGAGCCTAAGTTAGGTCTGTAATGGCAATTTGCACATCTTGCTTTACCGAAAAATAACGCTGCACCTTCTTTTTCGGATACTGACATTGCTCGTTCATCTCCTTTCAACCATTTTTGGAAAGGTGCCTCATCAGAAAGCACAGTTCTTAGATAAGCAGATATCGCTTGTGAGGTAGTAATGAGAGAATACCTGTTTTCTTCTTCAACATCTGAAAAAGCTTCATCGTACATAGCTGTGTAACCAAGCTCGTCTAATAAATCCTTTTCAATCGTTATTCTATGTACCTGAAGACCGTCTATATTTTGAGTTTCCAAACCGTGAAAACCTAATTCGTTTAATTCCAATGCTTCATCTGCATGCCACACGTCTTCTGTGCCAACATTTACTCCTGTAGAACCAAATTGACCATTCCATGACGTATTTGTGACATAAGCTACATTTATCAAACTGAGTGGTCTCGCGCTTTGAACATCAATTTCATCTTCTTGATATTCTGTATTTCTGACTCGTCCATCTCCATTAAAGCCAAATCCAACACCACCATCAGCAATCCCTTGCGCAGTACCTGGACGAAAACCAGCAGAAGGTAAATGGCAACTTGAACAAGAATAAGTGCCCATACCAGATTCTTTCAAAGCACCTTGAGCAAGGCCTGTATCAAAAAAGATTTGTTTGCCTAAATCAACTTTAGCCTGAGTTAATGGGTTTTTAGGATCTTGAGGAATTGCATCAAGATCGTTTGAGGAAGGTAAAATATAGTAATTTGTATTGCCTGTCTCAGAGGCATCAGCCATGTAGTTTCTTAATCGAATATCAAGATCTAACGTATCTGAAGTCTGGTCTTTAGTACAAGAGACTAAAAGAATGAGAGCAAGTACGGTAATTATCGGTCTAATACACATGGAATAAATACAATTTTCACTTTATCATTTACTCAAATGAGCCATAGTTTCATGCAATGGCATTTCAGAATCGCAAAAATAAGTAAATTCTCATTATAAAAACACTAATTTGCAGCTTAATATATGTTACAAATGACAAAAGCAACATTAGTTATTCTTGCAGCTGGAATGGGAAGTCGATATGGTGGTTTGAAGCAAATGGATTCGTTTGGCCCATCCGGAGAAGCAATCATTGATTATTCCATTTATGATGCGATAGAAGCTGGGTTTTCAAAGATTGTGTTTATCATCAGAGAATCATTCAAAGAAGACTTCAAAGCGTTCTTTTCAGGGAAGTTTGATGATAAAATTGAAATGGCTTTTGTTACCCAAGAATTGACAGATATTCCTTCGACATATATGTTAAATCCAGATAGAGCAAAACCGTGGGGCACTGCTCATGCTGTAGATAGGGCAAGAGATGAGGTCGATGGGCCTTTTGCTGTGATTAATGCGGATGATTACTATGGGAAAGAGTCTTATAAAACGCTGATGAGTTTCTTTAACAATACCATGGATAATGAAAACGAATATTGCATTATCGGTTATTTTTTGGACAATACTTTAAGTGAATATGGAACAGTAAATCGAGGAGTTTGCACTATGGATGAAGCTAGTTATCTAGAATCAATAGAAGAATGTACCAAGATCTTAAAGGAAGAGGATGGAATCATCAGGTATCCACAGGATAGTGATGACAAAAAAGAATTGGATTCGAGGACATTAGTGTCTATGAATATGTTTGGTTTTAAGCCATCATACTTTGCTCATTTTGACAAACAATTTTCTTCATTTTTAGAAAATTATGGCCAAGAGTTGAAGAGCGAATTTTACATTCCTACACTATTAGATACTCTGATCAAAAACCAAATAGTAAAACTAAAAGTATTAGAATCTGAATCAGATTGGTTTGGCGTAACATATCAAGATGATAAACCTTTTGTCGTCAAACGACTCAACAAGCTCATAGCCGAAGGCGCTTATCCCAAGAAGCTTTGGTCTTAAATTCTAGATAATGAAGGTAAACGGTCGCCACTATCGTACCATCTGGTTGAATAAAGATGACCACTCCACTATAGAAATCATAGATCAACGATGGCTGCCTCATCAGTTTAAGATTGAACAACTAAAGACCGTAGAAGACGTTGCCACTGCCATCAAGGATATGCATATACGCGGAGCAGGTTTGATAGGAGCGACTGCTGCTTATGGTATGTATTTGGCTTGCCTTTCGGCGAATGGAAGTAGTCAATTTCAAAATGAGATCGATTTTTATGCGACCTTGTTGATGAATACTAGACCAACGGCAGTTAACTTATCATGGGCAATAAATCAGCAATTAGAAGTGCTTAAAAATGACAACTTCACTCCAGATCAGAAAGTTGTGCAATCACAGGCTTTAGCGATGAAAATTGCAAATGACGATGCTCAGGCTTGTAAGGATTTAGGGCAACATGGATTAGAACTATTAAAAAATATAGCAAGTAAAAAACAAGGTCCAGTAAATGTATTGACACATTGCAATGCTGGTTGGCTTGCGTTTGTCGATTATGGTTCTGCTACTTCGCCAATTTATGCAGCATTTGATGAAGGGATTGACATGCATGTCTGGGTAGATGAAACAAGACCAAGAAATCAAGGTGCTCGCTTAACGGCTTGGGAACTTGCTCAACACGGTGTTAAGCACACCATTATTCCAGACAATGCAGCAGGCCATGTGATGCAACGAGGCTTAGTGGACATTGTAATTACGGGTACAGACAGAACAACATTTACTGGGGATGTCGCTAATAAAATTGGTACCTATCAAAAAGCACTCGCAGCCAAAGACAATAACGTTCCTTTTTACGTTGCTTTACCATCTTCCAGTTTTGATTGGGACATCAGAGATGGTATAAAAGATATTCCAATAGAAAAACGGAATGCCGCAGAAGTACATTCGATCAATGGCCTACTCAATGGAGAAGTGAAAAATGTAAGACTTACTCCTGCTGATAGTCCTGCTGTGAATTTTGCTTTTGATGTTACACCTGCGAGGTTAGTTACAGGATTGATCACAGAAAAAGGTATTTGCGAAGCAACAGAAACAGCAATTAAATCACTAATAAAAAATAAAATCTCCTCAACAACATAAAAGTCATTAAGGAGATATAAATTTTAGGATTGAGAGGACTTATTTTTCAGCTACTAATTTTTTAACTATAGCCTCCAGTCTGCTAATTTTCGCATTGGACTTTTCCAAGGTTTTTGATAAGTTATCAATTGTTTTGTCTTGAGAATCAATGAGGACTTGTTGCTCTTGTATCGCTTGAATGGCAATGACACCAAATCCAGAATAATCCAATCCTAGGTAGTCTCGATCATTTGTCACTATTTCTGGAAATAACGAATAGACTTCTTGGGCTAAAAATCCAATGGTGTGCGGATCAGTTTCTGCATTATCAGTGTACTGGTATTTTTTAGTATTTAATTTCATAACATTTTTCAGGACTGGTTCCATATCGGAAATATTTTTTTTCAAACGTGCATCTGAAGTTTGGAAGTAAGCACCATTTAAATCGCTGATAAAACCTTTAAGCACATTGTTAAATGCAAAATCTAAATCATTAAAGGGGATTCCGTCCTGGTCAGTATCTTCATTTAAATACACTGACCAACGCGTACCTCCTGTATTATTCTCAAACGAAACACCCATATCATCTGGGCCAGTTGGATTAGCTTTGTTTATTAAAAACAATTTACCATCTCTGTTGATCTGATCACCATTCACACCGAGTTGCCAAGCACTGCCATCTGCATTATTACCAATTCTGGCAAGATTGCTGAATAAAACACTGGATATATTGGCACTGCCATTCACGTCAAGTTGTCGTTGTGGGTTAGGATTGTTGATACCTATAAATCCATTTTGATCTAAAATTCTAAATCTATCTTCTGTTACCATTCCATTCATCCATATGACAAAATCACCGTCGTCGTTTGTAGACATTTCGTTGACCTGTCCATTCAATGATGTCAACCTAAGTTGTGGGAGAAAATTTGAAGAAGAGACAAATTCTGCTTGCACAATTTGTTGACCACTGATCTCAAAACTGAGACCGATAAATACAATAAAAAGTATATGATATAATTTCATTTTAAATAATTAATTAGTGATAAATATTTTCTAATGATCCATAGGTATCCTCTATCAACTGATGTTCAGTCAGATCAAATTCTATGAGACTTATGGAATTTATTTTCTAGTCGTTAATTCTGGTCGTTAATGCTAAATTGATTTCTGGGTGTAATACCTTAAATGTGCGTATATGGTATACTAAAGCTATTCATTGAATTTTAATAATTCAAATTGTGAGGAGGATATAGGCTATAAATCACGAAAAGTAGGGATGAAAATCACTAGTATTAGTGATACCGAATTATTTTAATAATGACTTCTTTTTTATTAATTCAATTTAAATATAAATCTGAATATAATATACTCCTGTCCTTTTAATCGTGTATTTAAAATTCTAAATGTTTAAACAATTTCCCACAGTATTAAAGGTATTAGTCATTATCGCAAGCTTCAATATAAAATAATATTTCTGCTCCTTGTAAGACCTCAAAATTATGCAATAACTCTATATAATTACCAGCAGACAGCTGGACATTTACATTGTCATGGATTAGAGCTCCAGTAGTCTTAGTTGTAACAAAATCAAAATATTTAGAATTTTCACTTACCGTGATCTGGTCAATAACACGCGTAGTGTCCACACATGGTTCTAATAAAGGTGAACAGTTAGGTGTATCTGGGATACCACATCCACAACTTCCTGCCATAATTTTTAAGGGGTCACTTGGACAATCATCGATACAATCTGGTGTACCATCAGAGTCAGCATCTGCAGTATCGGAAATAGAACAACCACAAATGCCAAGTACTATTTTCAATGGATCATGTGGACACTCATCCAGACAATCATTTACACCGTCATTATCAGTATCTGGTGCCGAGCCTACACAATTACAGCTTGCATCAATTATGTCATTTGTGGTACAAGGGTCTCCATCATCACAGGATATACCAAAATTCCCTTTTTGAATAGTGAAAAAATCATCAACTGCCCCTGTTTCCCTGACAAATTTAATATCCATTTGTGTACCATCAACTTCCATAACAACTGATCCTAAAGACATGGCAGAATAATGGAATACAGGGTGATTAAAACTTCCATTGCTTATTTTTCCTGCACTTCCCGTCGTTATATAGACGCTGCCCTCAGAACATATGTCTTTGGTGTAAGCGCCATCACTGCTCAGTTGACCATCACCATATCCATTTGCTCCTACTGTGTGGATACTCGGATCGAATGTTGTTGAGTTACCATAATGACCATTCACAAAATAAGATCGTTCGTAAGAGTGGCTATGGCCAGAAAGTACGAGGTCAACACCATTTTGCTCAAGCAATGGAAGGAAGTTTTCTCTCATATCTTGCATGCTTCCACTTGAGTCATTAACATTATCAGAGTCGTGAGAACCTTTAGTATAGGCCGGGTGATGCCAAAAAGCGACGATCCAATCTTGTGTCGTATTTTGTATATCTAACTCTGTCCAATTGTACATCGCTCCACCTATTGATCGATCTGTTTCGTAAGACTCTAAAACAATGAAATGTATATTGGCATAATCAAAAGAGTAATAAGCTTCTGTGCCAGAAGCTACGCCTCCTGCTTCTCCATTTGTAGGGAAATCATAAATTTGGAAGTAAGGTCCAGTCTGAGTAGCAGCATCAGCTGTATAGCCATCATGATTTCCTAGGCAAGACCAAGAAACAGTATTCTTCAACTTGTCTTCATACATGTTTTCAAATACGGCGGATTGGAATTGAGCGTCAGTGCCATCATTGTAAGCATTGTCACCCAAAAATAACATCATGTCAGTGTGATCGGCCCCTATGTAATTGTAGTATGCATCTCTCACTGCACGAGCATCGTTATTGGCCGTACCTGGATCACCCAAAATCCATGCAGTAACAGGTTGCACGGTACCTGGAGTTGGTGCAGTTATAAAATATTGATCTGATGCTGGAGGTAAGATTGTAGTTGTGTCATCTTGCAAAAAGTAAAAATATTGTTCATAAGAATCTAGACCAGTTATTTCTATTTCATGATCAGTCTTCAGTATTGCATCAGAGACGCTATTGGTAGCAGTGGCCTGAGACAATCCATATTTGACAACGGATTGAGCAGGGGAGGAGGTCCTCCATTTTACTACCGCCGAATTGGGTGTCAGTTTTTGGATATATGGTCCTCTGACGACACTTGGAATAATGAAGGCTTCTGTAATTTCTAAGTCAAAACTTAAGTCATTGCTAGTAGTAGATTCTTGGTGGACTTCAACTGTCAGATTATTATTACCAGTTTGTAAATCGGATGAAGCCAACTGAAAACTAGTTAATGCATTATTACCATCAGTGCCAGTAGCCAATGTATTGTAATCTGGAGCTCCAGACATGTTTGCTCTAAACACTTCATTTCCGTTTAAGTACACTATAGCACCGTCATCATAAAGTAAATTCACATCATACAGTGGGTATGCAGCCGGATTATTAACAGTAAAATCCAGTCTAAAATATGCGCTTATTAGGTTGGTCCCATTTACTGTACTGGCGATAGTTGTTGCTTCATCTCCTTCACCATAACCGAGCTGAGCCGTACCACTAGGCCAATTGTTGTCTCTATAAGTAGTCTCATAATAATATCTCCCTCGATTCCTTGGGGGTTCGTCACCCTCATCATAGTATTTCCAGTTGGAGCCAAAATCTACTAGGTTTTGAGCAGTTATACTAAGAGATAATAGGCAGATCAAATAGGTGAAAAAGTAACGAATCTTCATTTCTGACGGGTATATTGGTCACAATTTAGACATTGTTTATTATAAATACCACAAAATTTGAGTTGTGCAAAGTATGTTATTCAAATTTATTGAGGTTAAAAATTAAGTTTCAATAACTTGTAACTAAAAGATCACAATCGTAATTAGCGATTTAAAATACC
>CAYVFU010000155.1:0-7269 GCA_964450495.1 uncultured Saprospiraceae bacterium
GAATGGGCTGCAGATCAATCTCATGTTAATTATAGCGAATTAGGTGACGAGACGATCTTAGAATCAAGATGGTGTTATACACAAACAGCTTCTGGGTTTAACTCTGGTGTGTGTATCTGTCAATCTAATGGAAGACCAGAATGCATGAATTATTGCCATACTATTAGAACGACTTGGTGCGGAGGATGGAGCGGTGGACGCTATGTTGTCACTAAAACGGTAAGTTATTCAGGTTGTTCTTGTTGATTCTAGTTTAATTGATGTAAATAATTTAAATGTATCCGGACACAGTATCTTGTGTCCGGATTTTTTATTTAGCGTACAACTGATTAACTGTAAATGAAATATTCAATTTGAGTTAGTTGTAAAGCAGTAAAAAAAATGGCCATTCCGAAACCGAAATGACCATTTATTAAATTTTATGAGAGATAAATTACTTGCCTAGCAAGTTTTTAGCAGCACCCATCAATCCACCTGGATTAGACAATAAATCTCCGAGTCCACCGCCTTCAGTCAGTTTTTTAAATACATCAAGATTGAAGCCACTGTCTGCTTCTTCTTTTGATTCAAATTTTTCTTTAAGGCCTTCAATCATGCTCGGTGCTGTATTTGCTGCTTCAGTTTGAGCTTCCTCTTCACTCATCCCTTGTGCTTGAAGTGATTCTTGGATTTTAGATTGGATGTTTTGAAATAAGCTGTTGTTTTCACATGAATTGCCATTATTGCTTAAAAGTTCTTCAACTTCTCCAGCACTACCGCCTTTCAAGGCATTTGTGATAGTTTCTATTAAGCCATTTGCTCCACCTTCTGCAGCTTGTTCTGTTTGTGATGCGCCAAGTGCATTACCTGCCATTTTACTCATTAACTGCTGCATAGCAATTCTCTTTAACTGATCTAACATGTTTAATATTTATTTGTGTGATTTAAATTAATAGTTTATTTAGCGAGGGGTCGATGCAAAGAGAACGAGAATAAGTCAAGATTAGTTTTATCGAATGCCATTTTAACGTTTGATCAACTCTTCAATTATGTATTGCTATGTTATGTATTGCTCTGTATTTCACTTTCGAAATGTACTTTGCCGCTGATGGTGCGATGCACGGGGCACCGCGCTGATATCTCTAATAATCGATTTACTTGTTCGGCATCTAGATCCCCACTGACTTTTATTTCCTTTTTTATAACATCAATTTTTGACTCAGACGTTTCGCATTCTTCACAATCTTTAATGTGCTCTCTACTGTGACTTAAGTGAACTTCTACTTCTTCTAAATTCCATTTTTTACGATTAGCGTACATGCGCAAGGTCATCGCGGTACATGTACCTACCGAAGCAAGCAGTAAGTCATATGGTGATGGGCCAAGGTTTTGCCCCCCAACAGAAATGGGCTCGTCTGCGATCATTCTATGTCTGCCAGCGACCACATCTGTTGTAAATCCTTCCGGTCCGAGATGAATACCAACTTGTTGATTGGTTTCTAGTTTTTGATCTTCTTTACCAGTCAAGTATCGTGAAGCCCAACTTGCGATAACATCTCCAGCATATAAGGAGTCTTGCTTTTCTCTGAGTAGATGATCTGCTCCATCCAGTGAAATAAAGCTTTTTGGGTGATGGGCAGCAGTGTATAATTTGCTCGCATTTTCAATTCCTACTGTTCGATCTTGGGGAGAATGGAGAATTAGTATTGGCTTGCGCAATATCTTTAATAATTCAGGCAGATTCTTCTTTTCTAAATCTTCCAAAAATTGTTTTTTGATGGTGAATGGCCTCCCGCCTATAAACACTTCCGCTTCATCGTTGGCAATAATTGCAGCTTTTGAATTACTAAATAAATGAGATACATGTTCAGGAGCAGCTGGAGCACCAATGGTAACTATAGCTTCAATACTGGCTATTTCCTCTGCAGCAAAGATGACAGCAGCACCTCCAAGTGAATGACCAATGAGTAGGGAAGGAGCGTTATAATTCTCCGTAAGGAAATCAGCCGCAGCGACTAAATCTTGTACATTAGAACTGAAATTAGTGTCTGCAAAATCTCCCTCGCTATCTCCTAGTCCAGTAAAATCAAACCTCAAAACAGCAATTCCCTTTTGAATAAGTGAGCGGGAGATATTTCGGATTGCGGATAAGTTTTTATTGCATGTAAAGCAGTGCGCAAATACTGCAAAGGATACAGGACGTTGACCAGTCGGTAATTCTAGTCTTGCGGAGAGTAAGCCACCATCTTTATTCTTGAATGCTACTTTCTGTATCATATGTTGAATTTTTATGCAAAGATACGAACTCAAACACTGCGGCAAATGTTTTAATTGCGACAGACATCATATTGTGTTAAACATAAATATCATTTTCTGATCGTTTCAAAAATTGCAAAACCAAAAAAGTAGGAAGCTCCAATCAAAACGGAAGTTCTAAATAGCAAATTTTCTTCAGGATAATTCAATAACAATAATACAGCACCTAATAAACCCATAATAGAAAAGAGTAGATGAGACCAGAAGTATCGTTTTGATCTACTTGGATAAGCAAATTTCAATGGTACAAAGTGCATGATTCCAAAAATAACTACCGAAATGAAATTCAGTAATTGATGGTTGTCGAAAACAAAAAATTGAAAAAACACAACAAAATTCCATAGCACAGGAAATCCTATAAAATACTGATCGTCTTCTACCATACCCACCTTGCCATAGTATAGTGCAGAAGAAAGAAGTATAATGGCTAATGTAGGTAACATGAGATTTGTTGCAACCATATCAGCTTTATAGAAAAATAATGCAGGTATTAATGCATAAGCAGCAAAATCTATAATGTAATCGATGTTTTTGCCATCCATATTAGGGAGTACTTCCTTTACTCTAAACTTCCTTGCTAGTGTACCATCGACGCTATCAATGATGAAACAAACAAACAGCCATAAGAAACAGCCCCTCCAATCTTGTTGATCAACAGATATGATGGCCATAAAAGCAGCGAGCAAGCCTAGTGATGTGAAGATATGCACCGACCAAGCAAGTATTTTGTGTCTTAAACTAATCAAGTCCCTTTAAGTGTTTACATTTATGAAGGTACAAACATATGAAGGTACAAACAGCAAGTCAGTCTAGGGAATGAACTGGTTAGGAATATCATCAGTTCTCTTTTTTTATTTTCTAATATTCGCCGTCGGATACTGGGCTTCCAAAAAATCACCTAGTGATACAAGTGAGGATTTTCTTTTGGCTGGTCGTCGATTACCTCTTTGGATAGCGATGTTCACAATGGCAGCAACTTGGATTGGTGGAGGGTACATAAATGGAACAGCAGAGGCCGCTGCATCAAGCGGTTTAGTTTGGGTGCAAGCCCCGTGGGGTTATGGCTTGAGTCTAATCATAGGTGGAGTATTCTTCGCAAGAAAGATGCGCCGTTATCAATTTAGGACAATGCTAGATCCACTCAGTCAACGATTTGGCGCAAAGGCAACTGGTTTGTTTTTCTTACCAGCCCTGTTTGGAGAAATATTTTGGGTCGCTGCTATTCTGACAGCTCTAGGCACTACATTTTCTGTTATTATAGGTTTGGATGTGCAGACTTCGATTATTCTTTCTGCAACCATAGCCATTATCTACACGACAATCGGAGGTTTATGGTCAGTTGCCTATACGGATGTATTGCAATTGGGATTATTGGTTTTTGGATTAATTTTGATTATTCCTTTTTTACTGGATAGTGTAGGTGGTATGCACCATTTATCCGAACAGTATACGACCACTTTTGGCAGTGCAGCCTCTGTCATACCGCACAAAGAAGAGATGGGTAATTACTTTTGGAATTGGATGGATTATGCCTTGTTGTTGATTTTTGGAGGTATCCCATGGCAGGTTTATTTTCAAAGAGTTCTTGCTGCAAAAGATGAAAATACAGCAATGCGTTTTTCCATTGTGGCAGGATTCATTTGTATCATCATTGCTGTACCTGCAGCGCTAGTTGGTATGGTCGGCGCAGTGACCGATTGGTCTGCATTAGGGCTTGACGGACCAGCTAATGCTGCTAGTACACTACCTTATGTCTTCCAATATTTAACACCAGAAATTATTGGCATTATTGGTCTGGGCGCTATTGCTGCTGCTGTAATGTCTTCGATTGATTCTTCGATGTTGTCTGCCAGTACATTAGCTGTATGGAATGTCTATAAACCTCTGGTAAGACCAAAACTAAAGGGTAACTCATTATTAAAATCATTGAGATTGTCAATCGTCATTATAGGGACTGCTGCGACATTATTGTCTCTAAAGGTCGACAGTGTTTATGCGTTATGGTTTTTATGCAGTGACTTTGTGTACTGTCTTCTTTTTCCGGCTTTAGTTTGTGCCTTATTCGATCCTAAAGCAAACTCAATTGGAGCTGTTTCTGGTTTTGCCGTGGCAGCGATTCTACGATTTGGAGGAGGTGATGTCACGCTTGATATTCCGATCACGATTCCCTATCCAATGATAGAGGATGGGGTAGTGCTCTTTCCTTTTCGAACAATGGCAATGCTTAGCGGGCTTGTGTTGAGTGTTGTGGTGTCTAGGTTGACGCAAGGTATTTCGCCAGCTAGGGAATTGGTTGTGGTGGAGTGAGGTTTGAATTCGAGAGGTGACTGAATGAAGTTATTCGCTAGAATGACCAAAGATCCTAAATGGATCTTTGAAGAAGGAACCGAGACCTTTGTGTCTCGGCGAGGACTCATGCCCAAATACATAAATGAAGTACGTACCTATAAGCCTCTGACTTGAACCTTCGATTCAGGAAACATCCAAAAGAGCTTATTGATCGATTACTGGCAAGACTATAATTTGAAACAAAGGTTGCACATATGATGAGAACAGAGGCAAAGGTCTACGTACCTCTTGCCTTATCCCAAAAAGTGAGGCAAAGGTCTAAGTCATAGGCTTACAGGTCTGCAATTCTTACCTAGTTATTACTCCTAACATTCATTAAAAAACAAAAAGGACTTTCTGACATTCATTTCCCAATACGGCCATTCATGACTCCCTTCCAATTCTTCAAATACATGTGTTATGTTGCGACCTATTAGATACTGATGTAATTCACGATTCCCTTCTATCAAGATATCAGAAGATCCACAATCAAATCTAATTGGTGGAAATTTAGTTTGTGTCGAAATCAGTTCTTCTATAGAGGCAATGCCATTGAGTTCTTGCCAGAGAGTCCAATCTTCTTCTACAAATTGAGACATCTCATTGATGTGTGTAATGGCAGAATGTGCACTTATAGCCTCATACCTTTTGTGTTGGAGACCAATCCAAAAAGCACCCCAACCACCCATGGATAAACCGCCGATAAAGAAGCGACTTGTGGTACTTACCTCATCGATTTCTTGCTCAATTAGTGCTGGTAGCTCTTTTCCGATCCAAGCTTCATAATTTTCTACACCATGATTAACATAGCCACTGCCATCTCCCCAAAGCCCGTCAGAAGGAGTCACTAAAATGAATGGGCTGATTTCTTTTTCTCGAATCATAGCTTGCAGAGTCTGGTAAGCTCCAGCACCCATATTCCAAGAGAAATGACTGCCATAGACACCGTGCAATAAAACGATCACTGGTACATCAGATTGAGATCTCGCTTCTTCGGGTATGAATACAGAGGTGTCCACTCTCTTGTGCAGTGAAGGACTTTTGCAAGTCAGTTGTCTGATACCTCCCAATTCAAATTTGGGATTAGAAATTCTTGTGGTTCGAAATAGACTCATTTGTGATCTGTGAGAATTATAGCAGGGAAGATAGACATTTACTTTTCTATTTTCATGATGTGATTCTGTCAATAAACAGGTCAATTTGTTTATTTTGTTAGAAATTGATTGACATGAAAAAGATCTTTCTGCTTGGTTGCATCAGCTTCTTGTATTATTCTATCTATGCCCAGATCACTGACCCTGTTGCTACGGAAGTCTGGGAGCCAGAACCAAAAGTTGTAAAGTCTGGTGGAAAAATGATGCCTCCTTCAGATGCAATTGTCCTTAGTCCTGATGCTTGGGAGCATAAAGATGGCACTCCATTGCAATGGCATGTCTCTGACGGTGTTATGACAGTCAAAGCAGGAACAGGTCCTATTTTCACCAAAGAAACATTTGGCGATTGTCAACTGCACATTGAATGGAGAACTCCGGTAGTCATAGAAGGAGAAGGCCAAGGCAGAGGCAACAGTGGCATATTTTTACAGAATAAATATGAACTGCAAGTGTTGGATAGTTATGAAAATCGGACCTACTCTAATGGACAAGCAGGATCAATCTACAAACAATCCATGCCACTAGTCAACGCCATGAGCCCGCCAGGTGAATGGAATACCTACGACATCATCTACAAAGAGCCTCAGTTTAATGCAGATGGTATAAAGGTGTCATCAGCATTCATCACCGTGCTTCATAACGGTGTGCTTATCCAAAATCATACAGAGATCAGAGGTACAACACCGTATGTAGGTTTGCCCAAAAATCCACCACATGAAGATGACGTCATCCAATTGCAAGATCACGGCAATCCCATCAGTTATAGAAATATGTGGATTAGAAAATTATAATTATCGAACAAGTATAAAAAAGCATGAGAAAACTACTAATTATCACGGGCGATGGGGGAGAGAGTTATGAGACATTGTATGCCATGCATCGATTTCAAGAAGCGAATTGGGATACGACCGTTGCAGCACCATCCAAAAAACCACTTAATTTGGTCATCCATGATTTTGAACCTGGCTGGGATACATACATCGAACGTAAGGGATATTACGTCGAGTCTGATATAGCCTTAGCTGATGTTAATCCTGCAGATTACGAAGCTGTCTTATTGATTGGAGGGCGAGCGCCAGAATTTTTACGCAATGACCAAACGACCATCGATATTGTCCGACATTTTGCGGATAACGACAAATTCGTTTTTGCCATTTGTCACGGCATCCAAATTTTAGTCACAGCTGGCTTAGTCAGAGATAAGAACATTACTTGCTACGAGCACGTCAAATTTGAAGTGGAAAGCTGTGGAGGTACTTTTGTTGGTAAAGATGAGGCGGTGAGAGATGGTAAGATTGTGACTGGTCAGACATGGCAGTCTCATCCAGATTTTTATCGGTTGGTGTTTGAGTGTTTGGCGGAGACCGAATGAAGTCAATCTTTAAATCACAATGGGTTGAAACCCATTGCTAGGTGGGAATGTCACCCCTATGGGGTTTGAGCTTTTTTGCATCATGAGATCGCAATGGGTATCATGATGGAGATTACGATG
>CAYVFU010000156.1:0-7168 GCA_964450495.1 uncultured Saprospiraceae bacterium
CAAAGGTGCTAATGCAATGGCGAATCTTAGATGTTATAGGAAAAGTGGAGCTTGGCATATTATTAAATCATTTATTAAGGCTGCTTAGTGCAATATGTTTTATACACTGGGAAAGGGTATCTATGTTTATAGTTAAGTATTATTATATTATTAGTAACTTATGTCAATAATCGCTATCAACAATTAGAAAGGAAAGGAACTCAATGAATACCCAAGTATCATTTCCAAGAAAAAGTAAACAAAAACCCAGATTAATAAAATTGATATAATATTCAATTTTAATCCAGCTTTAGTCATATCAGGAATGGTCAATATACCAGATCCAAATACTACTGCATTTGGAGGTGTGGCTACAGGTAACATAAATGCGCATGAAGCCGCTATGGTTGCTGAGATCATGAGTAGGAAGGGGTGCACATCTATGCTCTGGGCTATTGGTGCCAGTATAGGTAATAGCATGGCTGTAGTAGCCAAATTAGATGTGATCTCAGTTAAAAAATTAACACTGATAGTCAGCACAAGAATTAGTGCTACAATAGGAAGATGATCTAACAAGACAAATTTGCTCCCTATCCATACTGCCAGTCCAGTCTGTGAAAAACCTAGCGCCAGTGCCATACCTCCGCCGAATAGAATAAGCACTCCCCAAGGCATTTTTACAGCTTCTTTCCAGTTGAGTATATTTCCTTCTCTCTCACTGGAAGGAAGAACACATAAAATAATCCCAGCGACCATCGCAATAATCGTGTCATCTAGTAGTGGCAAATAGTTTTGTAACCACTGTCTAAGTATAAGCATCAGAGCTGTTAACCCAAAGATGATGGCTACGATCACTTCACCCTTTTTCATCGGTCCTAATTCAGATTTTAGCCTGAGAATCTCCTCTCTTCCACCAGGAAATTCTTGTATTCTTAATTTAAATGCAACTCTGGTTATATAAAACCAGGCAATCGCGAGAAGCGTTAGTGAAATCGGTAGTCCTATAGTTAACCACTTGAAAAAAGTGATTTCCACATTATAGAGCTCTTTTATTATTCCAGCAAAAACAAGATTAGGTGGTGTGCCAAATAAAGTAGCAATACCGCCTATAGATGCACTATATGCGATAGATAGCATAAGCATTTTTCCAAAAATTTCATTTTCGTTTTCTTCGGTGGAAGGATGGTCTTTTAGCTGCTTGATGATGGCAAGACCTATAGGAAGCATCATGACACTAGTAGCAGTATTAGATATCCACATGGACATAAATGCTGTAGCAAGCATAAAGCCTAATACTATTCTCGATATGCTTGTTCCAACTAATGAAATGATGTTGAGGGCTATTCTCCTATGAAGATTCCACTTTTCTATGGCTATGGCCAAGAAGAACCCGCCCATATATAAGAAGATATACTTATGACCATAGGAAGCTGTCGTTTCTGAAAGACTCAGAGCACCAGCAAGTGGAAAAAGAATTATGGGCAATAGAGCGGTAACAGAAATGTCCGTTACTTCTGTTATCCACCATAGAGCTATCCAAAAAGTAGCTGCTAAAACAGCCACACCTTCTGCCGATAATCCTTCTGGTTTAAAAAAGAAGAGGATAAGAAAATAACCTAAGGGACCTAAGACTGCTGATATTTTCTTACTCATAATAAATAGTCGATTGCAAATAAAGAAAAAGTAGATATTGGAATGCCTAACCCTGGCATCAATAACGACAACTCTGGATTTATGGACTTTTCCGCAGCCAATACAGAAATTGCATTCATGGAGCCTATACCAGCACCAAGAATACAAACTCTTGCTACAACATCAGTTTTATCAAAAACTACCCAGATCAATAAATAAATTAATAAAGGAGCTAATACCAACTTATATAATAAACCAGAGAATAATTCAATCCGGTATTTCTTTAAACTGCCAAGCTGTATCTGCAGACCGATAGCTAATAAGGCTATGACACTAAATGGTTTCGCTAGCATCTCCAGAATATTTTGGATATAAGTTGGATATTCTAAACTGATTAAATTGAATAGAATCGCTAACAGAAAAATTAGAAATGGAAAAAAGCTAAACAACCGCTTGAATACTCCTTTTAATGAAAGTTTTTTTTCTGCACCATATTTCACCAGGAAGAACATCCCGATTGTGTTGAATACCAAGATAGTTCCACCTAAGCTAAGAAGAACTCCATAGGCTAAACCCTGACTTCCATATAAAAATTCGAATATTGGAAATCCGACAAAGGAGGTACTTCCTATTCCAGAAGTCAGAACTAAAGATTCAAAAGATTTATCAGAAATTGCAAATGTCCTTTTTAGAATTTTGGAGAAAAGATAGGCACCAATAAAAACAACAAAAGGACTTATTGAGAGCCAAATGAGACTAATATCAATCTCTAATTTTGGAATATGAAGTAGAGCAATAATCGGTATGAAAAAATAGATGATTAATCTATTGAGAGCTGATGCATCTCCTTTCACCAATGCACCGCTCTTTCTTAGGATTATACCTAGACCGATACATGCAGTTATTGTGATGATTGTCTCCATTACAGAAAAGAAAGGACTTCGCTAGCAAAGTCCTTTCTATTATTTATGAAAAAACTACTATTTAAAAATTCATTGTACCAGTGAGATACAAGTATCTACCATTGAAACCAAATTGATTGGAATTTCTAGAATAAGGAATCTGACCTGAAGCATAAGAACTTGCAGAACCTGCGAATCCATTTCTGCTTGTGTTATACTTGTCTGGGTAAACATCTAACAAGTTGTTTGCGCCGGCTGTCAAAGAGAAGGTCTCACTAAAATGCCATGTTCCAGCTAAATCTGTAACAACTTTAGGAGCAAATTCTTGGACACATCTTGATCCATCTTCATTACATATAGTATTGCTATCATCAGGTGATAATCCGTTACTGAATGCCTGAACGCTACCATATCTCGTAAATCTTAGTGTCACTCCTATATTATTATAAGTATAGATACCACTGAGTAATAACTTCTGTCTTGGTATAGCAACTTCTATTAGCTCTATTGCAGTCTGACCTAATAATTTAAAATCTTCTTGTCCTGTAGAACCTTCAAGAATTTCTGAAGGAGTATCTTTTTGCCCAGTGACCTCAGTGTTGTTGAATGTAGCAGCAACACTTAGATTCAGACTGTGATTTTCTCCAAAGGCTTTTTTATATGAAGCAACAATGTCTATTCCTTGGGTCTTAGTATCTGCATGGTTAGTAAAGAACCTAATTTCTCTTGAATCTGGGAATAAATTAGCAACAGCTGGGAAATTACCAGTATTTAATCTTTCAGAAATGACAATTCTGTCATCTATCGTGATCTGATATGCATCTGCGGTGAGTAACAATGCTCCATCCATTAATTTAGCTGTAACACCTAAGTTGAGGTTGTTAGATATTTCTGCTTCTGGTTGAGAAATACCTAATTGTGCCAACCTCTCGTCGGCAGCTTCTACTTGTCTTGTTATTACTATTTGACCATTCTGTACAGTTGAGGTATTATTGATTGTGCCTAATTGAGATACTGAAGGGGCACGGAATCCTCTATTATAAGAACCCCTTACTGAGAAATTATCAGTGAGCTTATATCTTGCTGCTAACTTTCCTGAGATGTTGCCACCAAAATCTGAGTAGTTTTCAAATCTTGCTGCAGCAGCAACAAGAAAAGCATTACTTATATCTGCCTCTACATCTGCATAGATGCCAAAATTAGATCTATCCACTTCATTTTCATCTGCAATACCAGGACGTGCACTTGATCCTACATCTTTTCCTTCGGATGCCAGTGGTCCAGCGGCAAATGATTGCTCACTACCTATTGTCTGCCAGTATTTTTCAGATCTGAACTGTGCACCGAAAGCAACATTCAGCCCAGCAAGACTGCTTACATCCAATCTTTTTGAAATATCTGCATTGACGACATCCTGCTCAGTATTGTAAGTACCTACATGGAAAAACGTCTCTGTCGCAGATCCGAATGATGGATTCGTTGTATTGAAAATATCTAAGAATAAATCGTTATGTCCTTTAGAATAACCAAGATCCCAGTTCCATCCATCAATAGTAGAATTACTTATACCAGCGGTATAAGAATAATCAGTACTAGTTCCTGGAGAAATAGGAACATAGCCATCTGGGAATACGCTCAATACTGCTCTGGAAAATCTTCCTGGATTTCTAAAGAAACCGTAAGCGGTTATGAATTTATCAGAATAACCTCCATTTGCATATACCTGTAATCCATTATCATTGAGAGGGTACCCTACATTGATAAAAAACTGCTTCGTTTCGTTTTCATTACTTCCATAATTACCTACGACAAAGTCTTCATTTGGGTAAACATTTCTATCGCCTAAAGGATCTTCGGTTGTATAAGGGTAATCATCTGTTGGAATAATGTTACCATCTGAGTCTCTTGGTTGGTCATCTGGAACTGAAGGATAGATTGTACCTGAATAATAGTCTGATCTGTTGGTGCCAGCAAATTTAAAATGCTCTAAAGTAAAGTTGAAAAAGCTTTTTTCTTTACCAAGACTAAATCCATAATTCAATGAATTTTTGATAGTAAAGCCATCTCTGAACTTTCTGCCTTCTGATGCGTCATCATCAGGAGAGCTGAAGTGCTGGCCTACAGTAGTCTGGAAAGAACCACCATCATTTTGGTCTTTAAGAGCTATGTTAATGATTCCAGCAATCGCGTCAGAACCATATTGTGCGGCGGCACCATCTCTAAGTACTTCCATTCGTTTTACGGCATTAGATGGCAAACTGTTAAGGTCAGTTACCACATTTCCTAGTCCGGGAGCCACATTCAGATTTAGAGTCGAGAACTGATGTCTTCTTTTGCCATTTACCAAGACCAATGACTGGTCTGGTCCCATTCCTCTTAAAGATGCAGGGTCTGCATAGTTGGTTGTGCCATTTACACCATATTTAGCTGAGTTGAATGATGGTGATGAATATTGAACTTGCTGACCTAGATCTGTTTGTCCAGTCGATGCTAGTTCTTTTGCATTTACCACATCTACAGGAACTGGTCGCTCTACATCTGTCCTAGGTTTTCCTCTAGATCCGACTACCGTGATCGCTTCTAGTTCTTGACCCTGACTTAAATAGATGGTAACATTTGAAGATTCTGTAGTTATGGTTTTCACCGCGTAACCTACATAACTGATTTCCAAAATATCACCTATTGTTCCATTTAAGGAAAAGCTGCCATCTGTATCAGTAGTGGTTCCTTCATCATTTGTTGTGTTAAGAACCGTTGCTCCAATCAATGGTTCTGTGGTCCCTTTTTCATAAACTGTACCTGATATCTGAGCATTGAGGCATTGACAGAGTATTAAGAGAAAAAGTAATAATGTTAATTTTTTCATAGTTAATTAAAATTTGTCGTGTAAACATAATCACAGAATTCATTTTCAAACAATATATTTATTACTAAATACGGTTTTTTACAGAATATTATTCTATTTTACATGTTTTTACACAAAATATTATCTTTGTTGTATGGACTTGAATCAAAAATTGTTAGAGACTCTAGAGGAAATATATGGATCTAGAAATCCTAATACATCAAGATTTGGTTCCACCTCCTTAGGAGAGATAGCTGATGATCTTTGCCTGAGTAAAAGTCTTATAACAAAATTGACCTCTGGAACCGCTACTCAAGGTATGTATGAGCGCTGCCTCAATAATCTTGATAGAGTCAGGATAGCTAAATCTTTGGTCAAACATAATGAGCAGTTAGAATCCCAGATCGCAGATAAATCCGGTAAGAAGCTTAAAATAATCATCCTGACCTTACTAGGGTCATTACTTGCTTTAGCTGTTATTTTTTATTTAAACTTCGCAAACAGCTACAATCAAAATGGGGTTTTTAAAGACGCGTCTTCATTTCTCGATAATTTTTTTAATCCCGATTTTGACAGCCCTAGCTTTCTTCCGTATGTCCCTTCTGATAAAGTGCAAGAGTATTGTCCCTGTAGTGGCTATGAAGGAGATTGGGTCCTTGCCAAGCCTTACATCATTCCTATTCCATTCAAGAAACCTGGATTGTATTATCTTGCTAAATCAAGTGATGTCAAGCTAAAATGTGCCTCTTCAGCTGAAAAGGAGATAAAAGGCAAGAAGATGCATGGATTTGAGATCATGAAGCATGAGCTATGGATGGATACTAAGCATGAGCCATTGGTTCCAAAATATTTTGATGCCAAGAAAAAGCAATACACTAAAGAGTTTTACAATTTGGATTTTGAAAGCAACCCTAGATTTGAAAGAGTATCGGAATTCACATCATTCTTTTATAATACTTTCCAGATCACGGAAAGTGAAGTAATAAGAAAAGGTGAACCAGCAGGTAGATATGCTAGTTATGTCAATGAAAATGCCGTCTCGAAATACAAAATAGACTTAAATGAAATTCTTAATCATGTATTAGGGAATATGATCAAGGTCTCATGCGAAGATATTCCTAACCCCTTTTGTAACCCCAACAGTCTAATAGAAGGAGAAAGTACGCTTAACTTTAATTGTGAATTTTCTATAGCAACAGAAAATCTAGGTTATGGAGGTACTTATCCTTATGTCAAAGGTTTTAAATTAATTAATCAACACTATTCCAACAATTTATTGTGCAATTGCACAGAGGATAAAAGTGATTAACAAAGTATTACCAGAGAACTCATAGGAATTCAGTCAAATAAGATTGACAAATTCGAAACTGAAATAATTAAAAGGATCATTGATGCTCGTTCTCAGTCACAAAGTGAAGAGGAAGTAATAGAGAACCAAATGATTGGAATTGTATTCCTTTATATCATTTTTGGTCTCCATATATAACCAAGCTTGTGCATTGATATTGAATATCAGTTCTATTTTCTTTGCAATTTCATTGTTTATCTTTCTTCGCCCTTTCAGCAGTGCATGAAGATTTGGTTCTGAAAATCCAATGTAATTAGCAAATTTATTTTTTTTGATTTTATATATTTTCAGGATAACATTTAGGAACTCACCTGCTTCAACTACTTCGGAATTTAGAGAATCATTCAGATACTTGTTAATACTGAATTTTATCCCATAAATAAAGTAAAAGACAAAGAGTACTCGTTAAAGGATCTTGTCGGGTGAAACACTATCGCTAATACAGTATAACCACAGCATATC
>CAYVFU010000157.1:0-7152 GCA_964450495.1 uncultured Saprospiraceae bacterium
TCTGACTCATAATCAGAGGGTCTGGGGTTCAAGTCCCTGTGGGCCCACCCATAAAAGCCTCATTATCAATAAACTAGATAGTGAGGTTTTGTTTTTTAACAACGTCTCAAAAAAATTGCATAAGGTTGTTTATCAAGAATTGAGTAAATAGTAAGGTCTTTTGCCCTCCTAACGTCCATGCCACTTCTTCAAGATCTCTACCTCCCTCTTCATGAAGGATTTCTCACCATTCAGAATAGCATCTCGTCTTTCTTCTGTAACTGCCTCTGAATACCACCACTCTACTGTGTCTTTGACTGTCTCTGACAATGGCCTAAACGTTAAATCTGCTGCAATCGCCTTACGATTATCGCTCATAGACATGCCTTTGTATTGTGGCAGTTGAATGACCCAAGGTTGGATACCGATGATGCCATTTTCTTGCAAGAAATCGATATCGTCAATCTGAGTATACTTGATTGGGGAATTAAAACTGGCATGGACACCATGGACGAAGGCATTTGTCGTGATGGGAAAGCCTGGACCAGAACCATTGTAAGTTCCTGCAGATTTCTGTTCGGCAAGACGGATCATCCATTGTGCAAGGTCTCTAACATCAATATATTGGACAACTTCTTCACTTGTACCTGGGATGATGACATCTCCACCTTTCTCTAGTCTCGCCACCCAATACGCAAATCGATCTGTTCTGTCTCCAGGTCCAACAATCAAAGACGGTCTGACAATGATTGAACGCTCTTTGCCAAAAACATCTATTGCAGCAAGTTCTGAAGTTGCTTTCATAACACCATACTCGTAAGTACGTATGTCATTCTCGTTCACATCAGCGGGTATTTCTGTTACCACATCTCTATCTTCAGAAAAATCGTCTCCATAATAAGGATAGTACACACTAATAGAAGAAGTGTACATATATAAGTTTACATTATCGACAAGTAGTTTGGCCGTGTCTTCAGTCCACTTTGTTTTGCGCCCTGAATTATCAATCACTACATCCCATTTGCGATTCTTCAATGCTTCTAGATTATCTTCTCGATCTCCAATCAATTGCTCGACTTTCGAAAATAAATCTGCATGGAGCTTTGGAACTGTTTTACCTCTGGTAAACGTAGACAGCTCATGTCCTCTGCCTAAAGCGTAAGCAATCTGGTGTGGTCCCAAGAAACTTGTGCCACCAAGGATTAGGATTTTTAACTTCTTGTCTGATTGAGCAAAATTTGATGCTTTCCTTAGTGACGATGTTACCAAAGGTGTTAGTCCTAGACCAACACTAGCGCCTAAAAATTCTCGTCTGCTTTTTTTCATATTACTTGAAATTATATTGATATGTATTTCTGCAATTTCATATCATTATAAAGATAGAGCTTTCTCTTACCATTATTTTATTAGGTATAAATTCTCTGCTGTTGCTTTAGGCGTCTTGCCTGAGTAGATAGTATTGGCATCTCGCCTGAATACCTATACCCCAAAGGAGTATCGTCAACAGCGAGGGGCGATGTCCCTCGCTGCTGTAATGTTCGACAAGGAGTCCATACGGGACGACCTTTCTTCATTTACAAATGACCTAAACTCTGGTTGTCCCCTTGGGACTCCTAAACACAACATCACAAGAATGAGACCCTGTTGGGGTATTTGTTATTTAGATTTACCTCTTCACTGGCAATACAACATGCGAGGGATAATCAACTGAATGATGCACCTTATTTTTCGCTACCACTCCTTCCGATTCATCAAAATTATTTCCTCCTGTATTCAAGTTTCTTGTAAAACGTGGAAAATTACTGCTTGATATTTCAATTCGAATGCGATGATCTTTTTTGAAAAAATTGCTCGTGGACATCGGAGTCAGATCAACTTTGTACACCTCTCCTTCTTTCATAAATACTTCTTTATCGTAACCTTCACGATACCTGACTCGTTGTATTGTTTCGTCCAAATTATAAGCCTCACCGTCAGGATGCACGTCAATAAGTTTAATCGTAAAGTCTGTATCCTTTGCATCTGATGATACATATAAAGTCGACTCTATAAATCCGCTTACCTCAATTCCTTCTTCCAAAGGATCTGATGTATATACAAGAATATCATGCCTTGCTTCCATTGGTCGTTGATCAAATGAACCTCCTTCGATAGCATTACCTGTGCAACACACATTGCCACCATAAGAAGTAACAGGATTCATCGGATCATAATAAAAGTGATCAGGATTATCTGCTTGTGCTTTTACAGTATTCAATTGACCATCACCATATAAACTATTTGCATCTCCTCCACTATCTAAATAAAAAACCATATCCTCAGTATCTTCTGGAGGCCAATTATCGGCTTGATTCCATTCATTACTACCCATTGTGTAATACTGGACTCTTGGTGTATTTTCTTTAAAATCGTTTTCCTTGCCTTTCAACATCAGATCAAACCAGCCATAGATTTGTTCGTCATAATTGAGACGAGCATCTCCGACGCTACGCTCTCCAACAATGGTATTTTCTGTCGCTCTTGTAAATCTGCAATGCAATGTGGGAGCGATAATTAAATATTGATTATCCGCTTCTTCACTTGTTTCTCTCACATGATTAAATAAGGTGAGATTTGGTGTGGCTGACACATCATACCAACTCACAAACCAAAATGCAGGCACATCAATATCAGCATCATCATGATACAAGCCGCCTTCAAACCATGCTGGATCATTTGGCTTTCGTTTCATCATTTCTTCAAAAATCTCTTTCTTGCCATTTACATTTTTTATAAAATCAATAAATGGCAAATGCTTCAATGCTTTGGCCATATCCACACTTGGATTCTCTGGAGCTAAATCATAAAATCGAGCTATCCGATTCAAGTCTTCTGTTGTCGCACCTTGCGGAATTCGAGGCTTAAACTTATCGTGTTCCACACCATATAACCATGCCGAGAAAAGTGTTTGATGTGCACCACCTCTATACCAATTTCCTTGTTCGTATAGTCCGCCTACTCGCCCTACTCCTGCACCAAAGCCCTGCGGGACCATGGCAGCTAATGCGGGATGATTGAGTGTTGCCGCTTCCATTTGCCATTCGGCTGTGGACGAACAACCGTATAAGCCTATCTTTCCATTCGACCATTTTTGGTCTGCCATCCAAGTAAACGCATCGTAAGAGTCAGTAACCGGAGTGCCAAGTATGTCCCATTCCCCTTCAGAAAAATATCTACCTCGCTCATTTTGTACAACATAGGCAAAGCCTCTCTTGACAGCCTCATACGCACGTTGTCTTGTTCGTGTACGCTCTTCTCCATCTCCCCAAGAATTAAAATTATACGGTGTACGGCTAAAAATAATAGGTACACGCTCATCTGTTTTTGGTCTGTAAATATCCGTGCACAATCGAACGCCATCTCGCATTGGCACCATCACTCTAGTTTCAGCAATCGCAATGTCTTCTAATTGTTGGATGATGTCTCCTTGGGAATAAACAAGTGTAGTTGTAAAAATAAAAAGGAAGCAAAAGAATTGTTTCATAATCACATCGTGTTGTGAACTTTAAGTTACAAATTCTTGTGAATGTATTGTTTCAAATAATAATTTGAACACACCATGCTCAATTCAAATAAAGCGGCGTATTGCGATGTGACGGTCACATAAGACTCTAGAAATATAAAATAACTTAAAGCAGCTTAGCCTTTAATCTCCTTATTGTGATCATCGTATCCAAAGATTTCTGCCAGACTCAACTTTTTGACTTCCCCATATTTACCTAATGCTTGGAAATTCATTCGCTTCTCATCACCAATGACAGAGATATTGAATTTCTGATCTTTCACATACTTGGAATGGAAATTTGTGAGGTCTTTAAAGTTCATATCTTTCACTCTGGAGTACACATCTTTTCGAATATCGTAATCTAGATTTCTATCCTTAGCCGCTAGATAATTAAAAAAGACTTGTGTCTTGGTAATTCTATTGCTTTCCATTTTTGATAAAATGGATTTTTTTGCTGTTTCAAAATTCTTTTCCGATTCTGGCAAATTATTTAATAAATCAATTAATGCGTCTAATGCCTCTTCTTGTTTATCCGCTTGAGTGCCAAGGTATGCAGTCAGATAATCATTGTCTTCAGCTTTTTGCGCAACATTGTATCTTGAAAATACAGAATAAGCCAAGCCTCTTGCCTCTCGAATTTCTTGGAATAAGACAGACGACATTCCAGAACCAAAATATTCATTAAAGACATTAACTTCTGGCAGTAAATCTTTATTGAATTCATCTTTTTTGGAAGATAAGACCATCTCTGCTTGCACCATATCATAATTTGTAAAATAAACTTCAGGATCGACCATATCTTTTGTGGCAAACTCTTTGCGCTTCGGCAAAGCCTTCAGCTCTTCTGGTACTTGATGATGATTATTTAGCAAGGAGATTAATTGACTTTCTGGCTTAGGACCATAATACAATACCTTGTGATCCATTTGTGGTATGTTGCGAACAATGCTGAGTAAATCTTCAGACTTTAAATTATCAATCGCCTCGTTAGACAAGACATTTGTGTAAGGTGATTCTGGTCCGTACTTCGCATAATTTGAGAGACCCTGCCATAGGATACGCCACTTTTCTTTTTTAGCATCAGCTCGTGATTTGTGTGCATCTAATTTTACATTAGCCAACACCTCATCATCTCCTTTTGCTGAAGCAAGTAAAGATTCGAATAGTTCAACGCCTTCTTCCATATTTTCATTTAACCCGGACAAGTAAACATACAATCTTTGTTCCCCTGCATACACTCCGAAATTGCATCCGATCTTATACATCTCCTTTTTAAATTCGTCTGCACTATAAGTCTCCGTGCCTAGGTAGTTTAAATAATCCAACGCAAGTTTGACAGTAGGATTTTCATTGGTTCCTGTCTCCAATAAATAGTACAATGTGAATAAGCTATTCTCCGTATTCTCTTTATAAAGTACTGGCACGTCTCCATTCATTGTGCTTTTCGAAATGTCCTTCTCATAATCAATAAAGACAGGTTCTATCTCTGCGACATCTTTTGATTGTATTCGTTGGAAGAAATCAGATTGCGTAACACGGTCTACTTCAACAGGTGTGATTTTTGGTTTTTCTACCTCCACCTTATTGGGATCTTCTCCATGATTCTTGAAAACTGTAACATGATTATTATAATTGTTAGAAACAAAGTTGACAATATCTTCTTTGGTCAACTGTTCCATTTTTTGAATCATACTGACATAGTCGACCCAAGGGATATCATTAGTGAATGCCATCACCATATCACTCGCTCTCGACATGTTGTCTTCCAACGATTCCATTTTCATTTTCTTAAATTCATTGATCACAGCTGGTACTAACCATTCCTCAAAATCACCAGTTTTTAACGCTTCTATTTGACCAACAAGTAAGTCCCTTACTTCTTTTAAACTTTGTCCTTCTCTAGGCTCTCCCCAAAAATTATGGATACTGTAATCGTTCAGATTATTAACATATGATCCCGCACTCAAGACCTTCTGAGCTTGCACTAAATTCAAATCAATCAATCCTGCTGTGCTGTTATTGAGCATATAATCAACCAGTTGTAATTTATAATAATCATCGCTGGCAGTACCTCCAAATCTAAAACCCATCGTTACACGATCTTTATCTGGACCAATGATAGATAATTCTTTATTGGCAATAATGGGATCAGCTTGACCACTGTTGTAAGGTTCTAATTCTTTAGCTGATATGTCACCCCAATATTTATCGACCAGTTGAATTGTTTCGGCAGGATCTAAATCGCCACTTAAGCAAATTGCCATATTATTAGGCACATAATATTTATAAAAATAATTATTGATGTCCGTGATTGATGGATTCTTCAAATGCTCTATAGTTCCAATAACCGTCTGTGTGCCATATTTGTGATTAGGAAATATTTCCTTGTGCATTGCCTCAAAGGCCTTCCAATAATCGTTATCCAAACTTCTGTTTTTTTCCTCATAGACAGTTTCTAATTCTGTATGAAACAATCGATTAACAATGATTTGAAAACGGTTTGATTCTATATCAAGAAAATTTTCTAATTGATTGGAAGGAATGTTATTCATATATACAGTTCTGTCTTCTGTGGTATATGCATTTGTCATCGTGTAGCCAAGGTAAGCGCACATTTTATCATACTCATTTGCAACTGCATATTCAGAAGCTTCTTTTGAGACCTTATCGATTTTTGCATAATGTGCCTTTCGTTCTTCTGGGTCATCAAGCGTTCTGTATTCTTCGAAAAGTCTTTCTATTTCATCTATTAAGGGTTTTTCTTTTTCCCAATCTTTCGTACCATAATCTGCTGAACCTTTAAAAAGCATATGCTCTAGATAATGCGCAAGTCCTGTAGAATTAGCTGGATCGTTTTTACCACCTGCTTTAACAGGAATAAACGTCATGATTCTAGGTTCTTCTTTATAAACACTCAGATATACTTTGAGTCCATTGTCCAATGTATAAACCCTGGTATTAGATGGATCATTAGAAACATATTCATAACTATAGCCATTGGCATCTGTTTCTATTTGAGTCTCCAGAACATCAGAGTCTGTTTGACACGAATATAAGATCAGAAATAACGTAGGTAGAAAAACTAGTTTAAGTAAATGCATACTAAAGAATTAATTATATAAAACACCAATAAATATAGTTATCCGCTAGTCCTAATGTAAAGTGTTCATTTAGGCTTGTACGTGTCCCGCAATTAGTCTTAATTACTAAATGTACATTTTATTCGAAATATTTTATGAACAACTATATTTTTTCTTTATTAGAAGAAATATTTCCTTTTGGATTATGAAGGAGCTGACCAAATAATAAAGTCAACGAAAAGATTATATATTGTAAAAAACAAATCCGATGAAACAGTATAAAGTAGAATCACGAGCATTTTTTTTCAAAACTAACTACCAATAAAGAGCATATTGTTGACAGTTCGATGGAAGACATTCAAGGCATCTTAGACCATTATTCAGAAAATGGATGGACGTTGGTCTCAACTGACACGACTAATTTTGGTGCGGCATTGTACGTTCATTTGTATTTTGAAAAAGGGTGATTTTTTAGGTTTCAAAATAATTACCATACAATTCTTTTGTCAGCTTTTTGATTCGTTGTTTGAGTCTTCTTGGTTTCACAAT
>CAYVFU010000158.1:0-7094 GCA_964450495.1 uncultured Saprospiraceae bacterium
CACACTGCCGTCCTCGTTCCTGCGGGCGACAGAGAGCTGTAAGCCAACCCTCAAAAATCGACTTAAAATGAAAGGTAAAATAAACATAAAAATGAACGCCAGTGTGTAACACATGGTGATCACGGGATACGCCACATATCATAATTCCGTTAGGTGCAAGCTGAGGATAAAAAATCAGAATAAATAAACTTGGTGTTTAAAGTAAAACATTAGGCAAAAATTGCCAACCCTCAAAAAAGCAAAAAGTCTTATCTGACATACTTGCCTGCCGGCTGGCAGGTTGTTTTTTCCGCTTCCCTTTAACTTTTCCTACCCACCACCAAAGTTGATTGGAGGCAAGTTTTGAAAAGATCGAATAACGAGATTGAAAAAGGGTTTACAAAGAAATAAATGCAACAATATTGCATTACTGGGTACGTTTACTACATTTGCAACATTGTTGCATTTGATTAATCTTATTTAATAGTGGCGTTCACAGACAGTAAAATAAACCTTGAAGCTATCAGACTTACCAAAAATTATGGTAGCAATAAAGCCATCAATAATCTAAGCTTTAGGGTAAATAAAGGTGAAATCTACTGTCTCCTTGGACAGAATGGAGCCGGCAAGACCACAACAATAAATATATTCTTAGGTCTTATTGCACCTACTTCAGGAGAGGCACTCATAAATGGGATTTCCGTGGAAAACAAGGAAATTATCTCAGAAGATATTGCCTATATACCCGAGGTTGTGCAACTCTATGGAAAATTGAATGGCAAGGAAAACTTGGATTTTTTCAGTCGCTTGTCAGGACAACAGCTTTCGGCATCACAGCTAAAAGAACATTTGATTAATGTAGGACTTCCAGTAAAAGCAATCAACCAGCCCTTAGAAACATACTCTAAAGGGATGCGGCAAAAAGTAGGCATCGCTATAGCATTATCAAAAAACGCATCTTTCATTCTTATGGACGAACCTACTTCTGGTCTTGATCCAAAGGCAACTGAAGAATTTACTCAAATCTGTAAGACTCTATCTGAAAGCGGCACGGGAATATTTATGGCAACTCATGACATTTTTAATGCCGTAAACATCGGTAATCGTATCGGGATCATGAAAGAAGGGGCAATAGTACATGAATCAAATACTGCTGACATTACAGCACAAGAATTACAAAAACTCTATCTAAAGACAATCTAAAAATTAATAATAATTATGCCTAAAACTTTTTACACATTGCTATTCAGTTTGCTTTTAACAATGCAGGCTATATCACAGCAGACTTTAAGAGGAACTATACTATCCTCAGATAATAACCCACTTATAGGTGCTACTATTTTAGCCAAAAATTCTACTGGAGCTGAGATAGGCACAACTAGTGACGCAAATGGAAGCTTCACTCTTTCACTTACTGATCCAGCTACCTATGATCTCAAGATAGATTATCTAGGCTATTCTCAATCAGTGATCCAAGTAGATGCTACATCTGGGAAAGACATAAACCTTGGCAGTCTATTCCTTATTGAATCAAACGAACTCTTACAGACCGTAGAAGTAGTAGGTAGACGGAGAAAAGATTACAACAGTGACTACTCTTTTTCTGGTTCTAAGGTCGCCATCCTTAACAAGGAAATGCCACAAGCTATATCAACAGTCACTAAAGAATTACTTAGTGATAGGCAAGCCTTTCAACTTGTAGATGCAGTCAAAACAGTAAGTAATGTCGCTGCAACCGGCATATACAATCATTATAACATAAGAGGAATCACTCAAGCAGATGATGGACAAGTGGTAAATGGACTACGTACACGTCAATACTATTTTCTACAACCTATCACTGCTCATCTAGAGAGAGTGGAAGTGATCAAAGGTCCTTCATCTGTGACATTCTCCAGTGCTGATCCCGGTGGAACAGTAAATATGGTAACCAAAAAACCACTTAAAGAAAAGCAAGGTTCTGTATCACTCTCTGCGGGTAGTTTTTCTACAATGAGAGCTGCAATAGATTTTACTGGACCACTTAATGAATCAAAGACATTGCTTTATCGTGTCAATGCAGCGTACCAAGAAGCTAAGTCATTTAGAGATGTGGTAGATAACAATGCATTCTTATTCACACCATCATTAAGTTATATTCCAAATGAGTCTACGGCTCTTAATGTAGAAATGATCTACAACAATAGTGTAGGAAATCTCGATAGAGGCCAACCTATATTTGGAGCTATCAATGGAGAGTTTGACATCAACAGTACACCAACAACTTTAAATGTTGGAGCGGCAAATGACCATTATGAAAATAATGAACTCATGTTTACAGCTAATTTTAGCAAGAAATTTACATCTAATTTAGGCTTCAATGCTCAGTATATGAAGCAAACTTGGGAAGAAGATCTTGCAGAGCATAGATTTGAAGGATCTATAGTTGACATCGAAGGAAATGTCATCCCTACACTTGCGAGACTAAGATATGATAGAAGAACACAGTTTTGGGAAACAGATAACTTAAGTGCTTATTTCGACTACACTATTGAGAGGGGAAATATCACTAATAAAATCTTAGTAGGATATGATGCGACTCGATGGGAAAGAAAAACTGGAGCAGGATTTTTAAGAGCAAGAAGATATGAAACCCTAAGTGGTGGACAGTCTAATTTCAACCCAGATAACGCAGCTAACTTCCAAACAATAGAAGTTAACGGTATAACAATACCTAAGCCATCAGCAGCATTTTTTGATTTAGAAAATCCTTTTAACGGGGCAAGGAATACAAATGCTTATAATTTATCAGAACTTTCTATACCTGCGAACCTAAATACATCAAATGGAATCTACTTACAGAATCAATTTAAAGTAGGAAAGCTATCTGCTTTGATTAATTTGAGATATGAATCGTTTAATGACATTTTCAATTATAAAAAGTCAGAAGACGAACTGAAGACAAGTGCTTTCGTTCCAAGGTTAGGTTTGACCTATGAATTGACAAGAAACATTAGTGCCTATGCAACTTATTTAGAAGGCTTCCAGCCACATACCAACACAGTGTCATTATCTCCAACAGCCGAAGGATTCTTTTGGGCAGCTTCACCTGCTAGATTTGATCCACTTGAAAGCAGTCTTAAGGAGCTAGGCTTTAAGGGAGAATTTTTGAACGGAAGAATATTCGCTAACTTGTCTATTTTTGATATCATCCAAAAAAATATCTTACTTGGAGATACCTATGACTTAGATAACTTGACCACTAGAGGAGAGCAAAGAAGTAGAGGATTTGAAATGGATGTTTCGGGTTACCTAACGTCTAATTTCCAAATTGTAGCGTCTTACGGATTCAACAATGCTGAAATTGTAGAAGATGCTATAGAGGTATTTATCGGAGAAAGAATAGGTGGAGCTCCAAAACATAATGCGACTTTCTGGGGCCGTTATGATTTCACGAGTGATGCGTTAAGAGGTATCGGAATTGGCTTAGGTGCTCAATATATGGGTGACAGATTTACATGGTATAACCCTACGTATAGCACATCTAGAGTATTGCTTCCGTCGTATACGGTATTAGATGCAGCAATTTACTATAGGCCGGCTAACACTAGTATGCAGTTGACATTGAAGGTCAATAATCTTGCTGATGAGACATATTGGTTAGGAGGTCTTAATCCATCAAGATTAGGTCCTGGGGCACCGAGAAACTTTATTCTTACTGCCAATTACCAGTTCTAAATGATCAGATTTGCACAAATTAAGCTGATAGCGAATCATACTTATAATAATATTCTTACGTTTCCTATTAACCGTTGGTTAGTAGGAGGCTTTTTAGTCCTTATTGCCATCGCATTATCCTCATCATATATGAGCTATGCCAACCACCAACATGATGTGGGACACTATAGCAAAGATGTGAGGGACAGATGGGAAAACAATCCTGATAAGCATCCTCATAGAATGGCACATTATGGTTATGTGGCTTTTCGGTCAAAATTTCCTCTGAGCTTCTTCGATCAAGGATTGGATAATTACTTAGGAAATGTAATGTTCTTGGAAGCCCACAGGCAAAATTCTGTCAATTTCTCGAAAGCAAGTCTTTCAAGTAGTTTGCTCAGATTTGGAGAATTGTCAGTGGGTTTATTGCTTCAACTTTTATTGCCACTCCTTATTTTCTTTTGGGGATATGCATCTGTTTCAGGTGAACGAGAAAAGAGCATATTGAAACTATTTTTTACACAAGGTGTCAGTTGGAAAGAGCTTTTGTTAGGAAAATCTCTTGGACTATTTTCTGTGAGTTTACTGATCATCATTCCGGCATTGATTTTTACGTTGCTTCTACTTTTTATAATAAAGCCAGCAGAATTTTCTCCTGTTCTGTTTTCATTTGGTGGTGTCGCTATAACTCACTTGATATACCTATTTGTTATGTCATTCTTGGCGACTTGGATTTCTGCCAAAAGTACTAGCTCTAAGTCATCGCTGATCACATTAATTGGATGTTGGTTATTCTTTGTGCTCATAATACCAAAGACTTCTCAAGTCATGGCTCAGATAATTTATCCATCACCATCCAAAATCGAGTTTGATGCAGCAGTAGAACATGAGCTCATCCAGCATGGTGATAGCCATAATCCAGACGATCCTCACTTCAATGCAATAAAGGACTCTTTACTTTCAGAATACAATGTGAGTTCCACGAAAGATCTGCCATTTAACTTTGGTGGGTACATTATGAAAGAGGGAGAGAAGTTAAGTACTGAGGTCTTTAGAAAACATCAAGAGGAATTAATCAATACTTATAAAAAGCAAAACAGTGTAATCCAAAAAATGGCAATACTGAACCCTTACATTGCTATAAAAAACATCTCAATGGTGTTATCAGGTACTGATTTTGGTTCTTATCAAATCTTCAAGTCTGAAGCAGAGGAATACAGATACAACTTAGCTCAGACTATGAACAATCTTCAGATAGAGCACATCAGTAATACTACAACCAGCTCAGCAGATAAGGGTGCAGTTATCAGTCAGCAATACTGGAAAGATTTTCCCTCATTTGAGCACCGGTTTCTTAAAGTAAATGAGATAATAGATTCTATCAGTTACTCTCTGTTTTGTTTGATACTTTGGCTAGGATTATTATTGTCATGTATGTTTTTCTTTACTAATACTCTTAGAGCCTTATAACAATGATTGGTCTTCAGATAAAACAGCTATTCAGGTCTAAAGGGCTGATAATGGGTCTCTCGATTTTATTGGCTATCGGCATATTGAGCATCCATATTGGTAAGGTATTCATAGATCGACAGACAAAAGTTATAGAGCTGACGCAGGAGGTTCAGACAGAGCACTTAGAAAGACATGTAGAATATATTGATGGTCACATAGGACTATTGTTGTACTATGTGAAATTTGGGTTTGCAAATGAGCAGTCACCACTAGCTGGCCTCTCTTTAGGACAAAAAGATTTCAGGCAAGCAGCACAATTAATCAACATCAGAAATCTTGAAGAGCAAAAAAACACAACCGAATTGCTTAATCCACTTTTTCAACTTCTGGGTAATCTCGACTTGAGCTTTGTACTTATTTATCTATTTCCACTAATCATCATTGCCTTATGTTTTGACCTGTTATCTGAAGAAAAAGAAAGTGGAAGATGGTCATTATTAGCTGTTCAAAGCAAGAAACCCAAAAGCATCATTTTATCAAAACTCCTGATCAGATTCTGCTTCATAGTTATCGCATTTATCTTATTAGCAATTCTTTCAGTTGTATACTTAAAACTTCCCGTTGACGTATCGCTCTTAAGTTATATGGGGATAGCATTTTTGTATATCTGTTTTTGGTTTTCTTTATCATGGTTGATAGTGAGCCTAGATAAATCATCCAAGCAAAATTGCATTTTACTTTTATCTGTCTGGCTTCTTCTAACTACTGTAATTCCTGCCATAACAAATAGTGCAGTCTCTTCTATTTATCCAATTCCAGAAGCATATGACACAACGATTGACAGTAGAGATGGCTATCATACAAAATGGGATCAACCCAAAGAGCCAACGATAGAAAAATTTAAGAAACTTTATCCTCAGTATGAAAAATACAATCATCCTGAAGGGGCAAGTTTTGGGTGGTTTTGGTATTACGCTATGCAGCACATGGGTGATGAAGAGTCTGTAGAGGCAAGACAGATGATGAAAGAAAAGCTAAGCAAAAGAAATACTCTCACACAGAAAATTGGCTACTTCGTCCCTAGCATAAATACACAATTAAATCTAAATAGAATTAGTAAAACAGGCATGGACAATTATCTCAATTACATGAATGCTCTGGAACATCATCACGAAAAACTACGATTGACATTTTATCCAAAAGTATTTGAAGAGAAGACCATCAAATCCGAAAACTGGAGTCAATACAAAATGGAATATCATGTAGATGATAGCAATGGAAGTTTATTCATATTTGCACCCTTATTCCTTGCCAGCTTGCTGTTAATTGGATTGGCAGCTGTTTCAAGTAGAAGTAATCAAATACTTATGGGATAGCTGCTTTATGCGTTATTTTATCAATTCCTTTACAGCTTAAGTATTTATTAGATTCGCTGTATTGTCTAGGCAATAGAGTTTTGAGTCAAACTTCATAATAGAAGCTAAAATGCATTTCCAGATTAGAAGCCGAAAAGGTCAAAGGAACATAGTTAATTGTACCGTGGTATTGCGAGATGAAAACGAAAATATTTACACAAATAAAAAACCTATAAAGGAAGAAGTATATGAAAAACCATTTGAACTGTTTAGCTTTATAGATAAACGTCGTGACAATTGAGTGATGAAGACTATAATATAAGAACTAGTGTATGGGAAGCAATCTCTAATTTTTATCTTGATACAGAATTAGATGATAAAGACTATGACTATATTTCAAAAACATTAATAAACTCTAGGCTAAACCTATACGAGCTTAAAGAAATCGACTTATATGAAGTTTTTCCTAGTTTACAAATTAATTTACTAGGCTCTGCAGGTGAATGGGCAGGATTTGATTCAGCTTGGCTAAATGAGAACTGCATGAAAAATTATGTAAAACGAATTAATAGTAAATCATTCAAATTCCAGAACGAAATGAAAAACAAAATA
>CAYVFU010000159.1:0-7003 GCA_964450495.1 uncultured Saprospiraceae bacterium
AAGAAAATGCACCAGAGTTCCAACAAGAAATTCAAGACATAAGTGCTGATTCTAGTGATGAATGTGATGCATCAATAAATGTGCCTTTCCAAGTAGAATATTGTATACCTGCAAATTTAGTAGTTACAGCTGCCATAACACCTAATGACTTAGGAATTAATCTAACTGTAAACAATACTGGTGCAAATGGGAATACAATTAATTACGCTTTAACAGGTACGATTCCGACAGGATCATATACAATCACTGTAACAGCAGAAGATCCAGATTGTGTGAGTACAACCCAAGAGTTTGATGTTACAATTGTAGCAACTGGAGGTGACCCGGCATCTTTCGAGTGTAAAAAGATAGTGAAGCCTATTGGCGACGATGGCAATGTCACTTTCTTGGCATCAGAGATTGTTTGTGTGACAGGTGGTAATGCTTGTGATGGTTCTAATCCGACCTTGATTTCAGCATTCTCAAATGACCCTACTGATAATACAAGAACATTTACTTGTGCTGATGTCAATCCAGGTAATGCTGTTGGTACAGATATTCAAGTGACGATGTTTATTTTTGATGTTGCAGACACAGACAATGACGGTGATTTAGACACAACATTTAGAGAGCCGTGTTTTGTCATCCAAACCATAACTGGTGAGTTGTGCCCTTTCTTTAGCTCTAGTGCACTTGATGTCGGTGGTAGAATTTTCACTGAAAATAATATAGGAATAGAGAATAGTTCTATAAGTTTAATAGGAAGTGAAGACACACAGACTTCAATCACACAAGAATTCGGATTGTATGCTTTTCCATCTATGCCTTTAGGCGGAGAGTATACTGTGTTACCAAATAAAGAAGATGTCTACAACAATGGAGTAAGCACACTAGACATTATTTTAATGCAGAAACACATACTAGGTATTCAACCTCTTGATTCACCATACAAAATGATAGCAGCTGATGTCAATGCCTCTGGCTCACTTACAGCGCTTGATTTATTAGAATTACGAAAAGTAATACTAGGTCTTCAAGATGGATTTGATAAAGTGCCGTCATGGCAAATGATAGACGCATCTTATCAATTTCTTGATACAGAAAATCCATATTCTGATGAATATCCGAATACATATAAAATAGCTTCTTTAGAGCAAAATATGTTCATAGATTTTATCGGAATCAAGATGGGTGATGTAAACTTATCGGCAGATCCTATGGGACATGTTGCTGCTGAAATCAGAACATCTGAAGTAGATATGAATTTTGCTATGCGTCCTATCGTTAGTGGTTCAGAATTGATATATGATTTTAGTGTCGCACAGTTTACCGATATTGAAGGATTCCAGTTTACGCTCAACTTTGATGCTTCAAGACTAAATTTTGATGGTATTGAAGGAAATCTTTTAGACATTGATGAAGAAAATATCGGTATCAAAATGATAGAAGAAGGCACCATTACATTCAGTTATGATAAAGTTGGTGGTATTGCAGTTTCTTCAGATGAAGTATTGTTTAGTTTGAAATTCCAGCACAATGGAAACCTGAATGCTGATATTCAATTGAATTCATCTGTAGTGTCAGCTCAGTTATACAGTCCAGAAAATGTCTATGATTTGGGAGGTGAAGTTGTGTCTTCAAACAACGATATTGTCCTATATCAAAATAGTCCAAATCCATGGAGTGAGTCTACTGAAATCGGATTTATGCTTCCTATGGAAATGAAATATGAATTAAAATTTTACTCTGTTTCAGGCCAATTATTACATACAGTCGAACGTAATGGAGTAGCAGGATTAAATAGTATAAATGTCTACAATGAAGACATTGCCTCAAATGGTTTGATTTATTATGAACTGATCACTCCAAATGAGAAAACAACGAGGCGTATGATTCTATTAAACTAGAATTTAAAGCTTACACTAAGTTCTTTCGATTAAGGTTTTATAAGGCAGGGTTTCCGAATCCTGCCTTTTTTTGTTAAATAACTGTTACATGAATTAAATTCCAAACTACAACTCAGAAATAGCTGTTTAACTGACATATAGGTAGTTGCATAATCAAAAAAAGTATGCATCTTTGCCGCCTTTAAAGAAACATATGAAATATACGTTATATATACTAGTTGCAAGTTTGATGTTTATCGCTTGTGGTGATTCTGCGACAGGTAAGTCGACAAAGATCAAAGATCTAGCTTTTGAAGATGTAAACTCCGCTAAAGAGTATGCAGATCTGATTATAAAAACAATCAGAACAAATAGAGATAAAGTCATTTTTTCTGAATTTGATTTTACCGAAGATATCGATGCAACTAAACTCAATACCATGGTAAAGACTTATGCTCAAGCCATTGGAGAAAAGAGAAAAGTTTGGGAGTTCGTTGACTACTATGAAGAAAATGGGGGACAGCCAGCAGAAGGAGAAGGATACGATTATACGTGGTATGACGAACGAGGTAGAATAGCCATTCAAGTAAACATTCTGCCTAAAGGATCCTCTAAAGGATTTAATCTGGAAAAGCTAGAATTTCGAAGTAGAATTGAAATTCTAGAAAGTGAAGCCTTTCCAGGAGGAGCTATCAATGACTACAAGAAAATATTAACTAAGAAGTAGGCTGATATTAAGCTACTTGCTTAGGTTCTGAAATAACTCGCTCCATTTACATCAAAAATTCCTCCAGTCATCCATATTGGACTTGATGCCATAAGTACAACTGCTTGTGCCACTTCTTCAGGTTTAGCTACTCTATTCATGGGAGATTGATTTCGTATCCCATCTCCGCGAGGTCCGTCTAATCTCTCTTTTGCCATATCCGTCTCGACAAAGCCAGGAGCAATTGCACCAACAAATATATTATGCGGCGCTAAAGAGTAGGCGAGAGATTGTGTCAATGAATTCATAGCAGCTTTGCTTGCCCCATACGCGGGTTGTAGTGGTTCTCCTCGAAAAGCTCCCCTTGAGGTTATATTGATTATGCATCCACCTTTCTTTGAGATCATATGTTGACTTACCTGGTGACACAAATTGGCCCCGGAAAAGAAATTTATTGCCATGATTTTCTGAAAATGATCTTGCCATTCAGCATAATTCATCTCATCAATAGGGTGGTGAGAGCCTATGCCTGCGTTATTGACAAAAATATCAATTTTACCAAAAGTCAGAATGACATCTTCAACGACTTTAGCAGCTTTTGTGGGGTCAGAAATATCTGTCTTAAAGAGTTTGTGCTTAGTAGTTTGAAGCTCTGTAAGAACAGCTTCTGCACTAGAATCATCACTTCTATAAATAATAGCACATGTGGCGTTTAAAGCGTCAAATGCTTTTGTTATAGATCTTCCAATCCCTCGACTTCCACCAGTTACACAGACAACTTTGTCTGTAAAATCTACAACTGGTGCTACACGATGATTAGTTTCCTCCAACACTCGCTTCTTGATCCGTAGTCAAATAACTTACTGCTAATTGTGTAATGGCTTTGACACCTGTAATCAGTCCTGAATCGTCGATTATAAAATCAGGAGTATGGTGAGGATAGGCTTTGTCAGCAGGAGTATCTAATGATTTACCACCAACAAAATAATAAAATGAAGGTATCTTTTCAGCAAAAAAAGAAAAGTCTTCAGCACCTGTAACTGCCGGAGTTACTCTGACATTATCTTCGCCTAATATCTCATACAGAGCAGGAATCATTTGTTTCGTGAGTTCGTGATTATTGAATGTCACTGGTGCATAGCCTTCTATTTCTACCTCAGCTGTTGCTCCTGCACTCTCCGCGATTAACGTTGCAGTTTTTCTTATTTTTTCGTGAATGATGTCTCGCATTCCTACATCAAGTGTTCTTATTGTACCTACTAGCTCAGCTTCTTCTGGTATGATATTGTTACGGACTCCACCAGTAATCTTCCCAACACTTATAACAGCAGCTTCTTTGGTCAACTCTGTCTGTCTGCTAATGATTGTTTGTAAACCCATGATGATTTGAGCAGCGGTTGTGATTGGGTCAACACCTCCCCAAGGTCTGGCCCCGTGGGTCTGTTTGCCTTTTATTTTTATACTAAATCTATCGGCAGCGGCCATAATACCTCCTGCTTTGTAAATGACTTTTCCAATATCTAAACCTGAACTAATGTGTTGACCAAACATGACATCAATTCCATATTTTTCGATAAGTCCTTCTTTAACCATTAAAGCTGCACCGCCTTCCTCTCCAGGAGGAGCACCTTCTTCAGCTGGCTGGAAAACAAATACGATTTTTCCTGTTAATTGATCTTTCATTTCTGTAAGGATTTGTGCAGCTCCAAGCAGCATAGCGACATGAGTGTCGTGACCACATGCATGCATTACTCCAACTTCGTTACCTAAAAACTCAGCTGTTTCTCTGGACCTATACGGCAGATCATTTCTTTCTGTTACAGGTAGGCCATCCGTATCTGCACGAAGCCCTACTGTTGGTCCTTCTTTTCCTGTATCAAGAACACCTATGACACCTGTTTTTGCCATTCCTTGATCTACTTTAAGACCCATACCTCTAAGCTTAAGTGCAATCTTATCTGCTGTTTTAAATTCCCGATTTGATAATTCAGGAAATTCATGAAAGTCTCTTCTCCAATCAATAACCGTAGATTCTACTTTTCTAGCACCATCATTGATTGCTTGGATATAATTGTATGTATGCGACTTTGGGGCAACTTTCACGGCTTCATATCCAACAGTTGCGCCTGTAGGTGATTTAACGGGTTGTGGAGTTTGTGCCGACAAGTTAAACCCACCGATGACAAGTATTAAAATATATATCTGTTTCATAGTCTGATATTTATAGAACTCGAAATATACTAAGTTCATTAACTTTTTTGCCTTAACAATCGTTTCTTAACGAAGATTTTGCAGTTTAAATTTCTAAATCTAATATAAAATGTAGGAGTTATTATCTAAAATTGACATTTATGTCTTTCACTTATTATTGTCATACAATGACGTAGTCAAGCTTAGCAACAGTTTTTCAAAGCTGATAAAAGAATACACTCCTTAATTAGTTAACTGGCCCGGAGATCTTAGCCCAGTACCTACAGCATCCACTAATGCATCTCCCATGTCCTCTCGGTATGCTCTTGCTATTTTCAGAAGGCGATCAACAATCTCTGGATGCTCATTGAAAACGTTATGTTTTTCTTCTTTGTCCGAATCTAAATGATACAACTCGGCTTCACTCATCTCGATATACTCGTATTCGATTGGTAATCCATCATCAGTGCCTTCTCTTCCATTCAATGTTCTGTACTTGTGTGGTAGTATTAACTTGTATCCATCATCATATACGGCTTGTAGATGATTGTTGTGGTAATAAAAAGCATAAGTATCGTTTGGGTTTTCATCTGATTCACCAGTAAGCAATGGCAATATGTTGTGGCCATCAATTTGTCGAACGGGTAGAGGAGCTTCTAACATTGTCGCCATTGTTGGTAGGATATCTAGTGTCATAAAATAAGTATCAGACTCTCTCCCTGAAGGAATGTAGCCTGGACAAGACATGACGCAAGGTACTCGAGTACCTCCTTCCCAATTGGTGCCTTTACCTTCTTTTAATGGCAGAGCAGATCCTGAATGAGTGCCATAAGATAGCCAAGGTCCATTATCAGAAGAATATATAACAATCGTATTTTCTTTGAGATTGTATTTTTCTAAAGTGTTTACTATCTCTCCGACAGACCAATCTATTTCCATAATCACATCTCCATAAAGTCCTCTTTCTGATTTTCCTTTGAATTTATTTGAGACGTATAATGGTACGTGTGGTTGTGGGTGAGGCACATACATAAAGAAAGGTCGATCTTTATTTTTATCGATAAATTGTACAGCTCTCTCTGTAATCTGCGTCGTGAGTTGGGTTTGATCATTCAGTGTATCTATTCGTTCAAAATCATCATACAAGGGTAAGTCTGGAAAATTGAATACCGTACCTTGCCACGGGTGGTGTGGCCACATGTCATTAGAATATGGAATTCCAAAATATTCATCAAAACCATGATTCAAGGGATTAAATTCTTCTTGCCACCCTAAATGCCATTTGCCAAAAACAGCAGTAGCATAATCTTTAGATTTGAAGAGTTCTGCTAAGGTGAGTTCGTCAGCATTAATACCGTGTTTATTTCCTGGTCCGATGGCTCCATGCATGCCTAGCCTATTTGGATAACATCCTGTCAGTAGTGAGACGCGTGAAGCTGTACATACAGGCTGTGCAGTATGAAAATTTGTAAATATCGTTCCATTTGCTGCAAGTCGATCGATATTTGGAGTCAAGATATCTTCAGCACCAAAGCACCCTAAATCTTGATAACCTTGATCATCGACATATACAATAATTACATTTTTAAAATCCTTTTGTCTTACATCTATCGGCGAACCATTATCGACGTTCGTTGAATGGCAAGCAATATATATTAAGCAAACAATTGATAAAAAGAGTAGTCTCAAAACATTTTATTTATTTGAAGAAAATGGGGATTAACATCAATGTACTTATGCCATCGATTTCTAAATTAATACAAAATGTAGGAGTTCTTTGTTAAAAAGTCATTTATGTGTCAGCGTTTCAGAAGTTTTACCTTGATGTGCCTTTCTAAAAATGTTTCTCGGTAAGCATTGCCTAATGGTATTTCTGTGTCTCCAAAGTAAATCATGTCGGTATCTATCGATTCTATTTTATTGATATTGACTATATACGATTTACTCACCCGAGAGAAAATCTCGTCCGGCAATTGTTTTAGGATTGTCTTGATGTTCATTGCTGTCATATACTTGCTGTTCTCCGTATGGATCATCACATAATCTTTCATCCCCTGGATGTGACTTATGTCTTTATAATACAACCGGACATATTTTCTATCGGTTTTGATATAGACATATTCTTGAGTGAAATCGGATAACTCCGAAGAATCAGATTCTCTGAGCCTTATGTATTCTTGTGCTTTTTGTATTGCTTTGAAGAACCGATCAAATTTTATTGGCTTGAGCAAATAATCAATAA
>CAYVFU010000160.1:0-6942 GCA_964450495.1 uncultured Saprospiraceae bacterium
TTTATTGCCTATGTACTGAAAACAAGTCTTTCAAAATATTCAAAGGTAGGAGGTCATTTAAATTACCACGCCTTAACCCCAAGACCCAACTAATCCTAGTGCTCTTTTTCTTTAGACGTGTTCTTGACTTCGTCAGTCTTTACCGTTGTCTCAATATCGCGCACGATAACAATACTTTTATTACGAGCATTATTTCCAGACGTCTTGAAAAGCAAATCAACATCTTCATCGCCTGTAAAATTATCTGTGTTACATTCTGAAATTTCTACTTCTGTTGTCATCTCCACTTTATGATCATGCAGTGGTGCAGTCAACGTCGCGACAACAGTTTTTTTTTGATCGTCTCTTAAAAATGAAACTTCGACTTGATCGCCTGGGACTTTATCCGAAAGGTTAGATATTAAAGATTCTATTGTGTTAATTTGAGCACCGTCAACGTGGGTTATTACATCACCTGCTAGAATACCAACTTTTGCTGCAGCTGAATTGTCAACAATGTCATTCACCAAAATGCCATTTTCTGCATCCTGAATCATCACACCAAATTGTGCTTTATTAGGAGTCATTGTCTTATACTCGTGTCCGTTAAGCAGACCCATTCCTCCTTTCTCCATTTTCTCCATGTGTTTCTTCATCTCTGCTGGCATCTCTCCTTCGCCATCCCATTCTATAACTTTAGTATTGCCATTTTCATCGATAAATTTCATCACACGTTTCTCCTTGGTTTTCCCACCAACTTTCTCCAGTTTGATGTTGTGTTTATCAAGCACTTGTTTGACTTCATCAGGCAATTGTTCACCATCTTTCAACTTAATGATGTGGAGATCATGATCGTCATTTGATTTGAGGTCTTTCTTTTCTATCCGAATTTGTTTTTTTATTCTCACAGGTTCATCACCTGTCTTTTTCTCTTTCGCATCATTGATTAATTGGTCAATATCAACACCGTACTGTTCCAATTCTTCTTTCAGTTCATCAGAGATTTCTTCGTCTTTATCTAACTCTATCTTATAGACTTTCACCTCATGCTCTGATGAATGGCCATGTGCATGATCTCCATCTTTTTCAATTTCAATCTCATAGTCACCTGTACCTTCACCACCAGAAAGTACATTAACATCTATACCCAGATCATCTAAAGTTTTTTGAATTTCTTCAGGAATCTCACCTTCATCTACCCACTTCATTTTTTGGACATTCCCATCTTCTTCTATAGTCAACTCAACAGTGCGTTTTTCTACACCATCATTGATTTCAGAAGCGACATTTACATCTACAGTGCGACTTTGTTTTTCAATAGCATTGGCTGCATCGACTGTTACAGTCATTTCGTCATCTGTACGAAATAGTTGGATGTCTACACCATGTGCTTTTAATTGATTTTCTACACTTGCTGGAATACCTTCTCCGCTGTCTTCCCAAGCAATGACTTCTTTGTTAGTACCATCATCAATGGTCACTTCAAACGTACTGACTTCTTTACCATCTTTAAGCGCTTTATTTACATTCACAGAAATATCTTTCTCTTTGTCAGCACTTTCAGAACCTATGAAAATCGCTTTGCCTGCAACTTCTTTATCCGTTCCATCTTTACTGATCCACACATTCTTCTCAGAGTTAGCATCAGGAGATGATGATTCTATAATCATAACTTTCTTTTCCTTGACTTCTTGCGTTTCTTGTGCAAAGTTGGGTGTGCTGGCAGCTAGAATTATACCTAATGCCAATATGAATATGATTTGTTTCATACCAAAATAGTTTGATTCAAAAATAATAGAAATAGTCTTAAGACTCGAAAAATGACAGGGACGTTATGTCAGCTGATTCAGCCTTATTTCGTCCTCATTCTTATCGAAGAATTTGTATTCATTCAAGCCAAAATCATCATTTTTATAAATTTTGACCCACTTCATATATTTCTTATACCATTGATACTGCTTTCGCGGAATGAACCCAGCAGTCAAAAATGCATGTATATATGGATGTACATGTAGTCGAATGCTTGACTTTGGTCTAGACTGTATGACTTGTTCGAGATCTCTATTAATCTCATCTTCTAGTAAGATCGTTGCGTTCACTTTACCTGTACCGTTACATTCTGAACACTTTTCTGTTGTGTCAATATTAACTTCTGGTCTTACACGTTGACGCGTAATCTGCATTAGGCCAAACTTACTTAAAGTTAGAATGGTATGCTGTGCACGATCTGGTTTCATGGCAGCTTTCATTGCCTTGTACAGCTTTGTTTTGTTATCGGCGGTACGCATATCTATGAAATCAATGATGATCAATCCACCAATATCTCGCAATCTGAGTTGTCTAGCAATCTCATGTGCCGCTTCCATATTCACAGAAATAGCTGCTGTCTCTTGATCGAGCCGTTTCATTTTAGGTCCACTATTTACATCAATCACATGCATAGCTTCGGTATGCTCAATAACCAAATAAGCCCCACTACCCATTGTATAGGTCTTCCCGAAACTTGACTTAATTTGTCTAGTCACGCCATAATGATCGAATATTGGTTTTTTACCCTTGTACTGGGATACTATTTTCGTTTGTTCAGGAGAGATTGTATTGAGGTAATTCTTAACATTATAAAATGTTGTTGGCTCATTAACAATAATCTTATTAAATGAGTTATTGAGTATATCTCTCAAAAGTCCATTTGTCTTGTCCATTTCATCCATGAGTTTTCTTGGCTCCTGTCCTTTTTGGAGTTCCTTGAACATTTCATCCCATTTCTGCATTAATCCGCGCATCTCCTCGTGAAGCTCTGCTACTTTCTTGCCTTCTGCTGCTGTACGCAAGATTAGTCCAAAGTTCTTTGGTTTGATGCTTTCAGCCAATAGCTTAAGTCTTTTGCGTTCGTCTGAAGAAGCAATTTTCTTTGAAATAGCGATTCCATTATTGAAAGGTGTCATCACCATATACCTGCCTGGAATAGTAATTTCACAAGTCAATCGCGGTCCTTTTGTAGAGATAGGCTCTTTGAGAACTTGTACAAGAACACGATAATTTCGCTGAAAGACATTCTGAATTTTACCATTCTTCGGATTATCCCGCTCCATTTCAAAGTTGGAAAGCATAGGACTATTGATTTGCCCATAGATTGTACCCTTTGTCAATTTTAACAAAGATTTTATCTGTGGACCAAGATCTGTATAGTGAAGAAAAGCGTCTTTTCGAACGCCGATGTCCATGAATGTGGCATTTAACCCTGGCATTAGCTTTTTGATCGACCCTAAAAAGATGTCGCCAACCGCTATTTGGGTATTTGCTTTTTGCTTGTGTATTTCAACAAGCTTCCTGTTTTCAATCAATGCAATTTCAACATTAGTATCATTTGCGTTGATAACTAAATCATTATTAGTCATTTATATCCTTATTTACCGATGAGTATTGGGACTCATCACAGTATTAGGCCTTGCTGGTAAATAAGCGTCTGTATTAAAATAAACCCTTTCCTATGTCAGGATGGTCATATTTTAAGGAAGGTTAATAGTAAGCTTGGTTGGATTGGATTAACCTCCTAAGAGAAGAAAATAGTGTTAAAACTATTTATTTTTCTTCTTGTGTCTGTTTTTACGCAATCTCTTTTTTCTTTTGTGAGTCGCGATCTTATGTCGTTTTCTTTTTTTACCGCAAGGCATAACCTATATATTTTAAACTATTATTCGAAATCATCACAGCGCCGAGTAAATATTTCGGCTGCCGAAAAGTCCTGCAAAGATTCATATACTTTTGCTAGCATACAAATTGTAGAGCGATTATTTGGCTCGATTTCTAAAGAAGCTGTCAATCTGTCTTTAGCTCTGTCCCATTGATTCGTCTGAATCGCAAGCCTTCCCAGCTGATTTAGTACTTTAACGTTCTTTGGGTAATCATCGTTCAATGAAAGCAACATTTGTATACCTTTCATTGGATTATCTGCTGGAGGCACCTCTACATTCAGTAATGCCATGTTTACCCTATGATCTAAATTCTCAGGTTCTTCAGACACAGCATTCTCAAAAGCACGAAGCGCATGTTGTCGACAGTATTGCTTAACCTTATCTTCATTTTTACTCTTAGCACATAAGGTAAAAGTCGTGCCTGCAATACCCCAAGATGTCCCTGTGTTTCTCAATTTAGCAATTTCCTCTGCATAATGGCCTGATACTTCAGGAAATCCAAAACCATACCACTCCTTCGCTAAAACCTCCATTTGCATTGCTTTCAAAGTATCGTCTGATGCTGCTTGCAGCTCCATCTCTGCAATGCCTATCACCCCGTTTTGCCTGGAGTCAAGCTTCTTTTTGGCATCAGCCATCAATACTCTTACATCTGTAGTTTCGAAATTGAGTGCTCGAGATTGCTCGAGTTCTGCTTGCTTCTTAGGCTTTGTATCAAATCCAAAATAGAGAATAGCAAATAAAAGGATAGCCCCACCAATGAAAGCTAATTGTGTTTTTGACAACACTTATTAAGATTCTTTTTCGCTTAAATCTTCCGGAAGTAATTTTACGTTCTGTTTAACCTGCTCAACAAATATCTTTGCCGGCTTGAAAGAAGGGATGTAGTGTTCTGGAATTTCGATTGCCACATTCTTTTTAATGTGTCTTCCAATTTTTCTTGCTCTTTTCTTTATCACGAATGACCCAAATCCTCTTATATAGACATTCTCACCTTCAGATAGGGTACTTTTGATTTCTTTAAAGAAGGTTTCTAGTGTTACCAAAACGTCTACTTTGGGAACACCAGTCTTCTCGGATATTGTAGCTACTAAATCAGCCTTTCTCATTCGCTATTATTTTGATTCTTAGTCGGTTATGCTTTCGCACCCTATTTTTAACAGGGGGCGCTAAGATCGTCATTTATTGGATTTATCAAAAGATTTTGTCTTTTTTTTCGAGAGATATTTATTTCATAACTCTTTGCATATGAATATTTTATGCGGATTCTTCATCAAATTCATGCCTTTCTATTATATAGTTTTATCTTTTCGACTCTAAAATGTGAATATGGTCCTTTCAATGACGGGTTTTGGTCAATCTTCTGGTACTTTTCGGAACAGACAGATCTCTGTGGAGATTAAATCACTCAATGGTAAAACAGCTGACATAAGGGTTAAATCCCCAACGTATTACAAAGAAAAAGAGATGGAAATTCGAAAATCTGTCATGAAATCGCTGGTTCGAGGTAAGATTGATGTGTCCATTAGCGTGTCCAGTGAAACCGAGGATGTCGAATATTCGCTCAATAAAAACCTCTTTAAAAAATACATCAATGACCTTTTAGAACTCTCAGGAGAGCTGGATATAGACAAAGGAGATTTATTCCAAACAGTCATCAAAATTCCAAATATTGTAAAAGCAAATGATGAACAACTCAGTGATGAAGAATGGGCATTTACAAAACAGTTGATTGAGCAAACCATAGAGCGTATTAAGTCATTTAGACAAACTGAAGGAGATTCCATTTATCAAGATCTAAAAGAGAGTGTAGAGTCCATAGCAAATTCACTCAAAGATGTGCCTCAACACGAAGAAGCAAGACAACAGCTCCTAAGAGAGCGAATGATGAAACATCTCGATGATTTTATGAATAAGGAGAATGTAGATCGCAATCGATACGAACAAGAAGTCATTCATTATATGGAGCGGTTAGACATCAATGAAGAAAAGGTGCGTTTGGACCAACACTGTAAATATTTTATTGACGAGCTACATTCTGACAATAAAGTACTGGGGAAAAAATTGGGTTTTATTGCTCAGGAAATTGGTCGAGAAATCAATACGATGGGTGCTAAGGCGCAATATTCACCTATGCAAAAAATCGTGGTCAATATGAAAGACAATTTGGAGAAGATTAAAGAGCAACTAGCAAACGCAGTGTAGTCATGATGGGCAAGATGATTGTACTAACTGCTCCCTCTGGAGGAGGTAAGACCACCATTAAAAAGCACTTGCTAGAAGAATATAATGAGCTTGGGTTTTCTATTTCGGTGACAACCAGAGAAAAAAGACCATCAGAGATCGACGGTAAAGACTACTATTTTAGATCAACTAAAGAATTTAACCAACTGATTGAAGAAGATGCATTTCTAGAATGGGAGGAAGTCTATAAGAACCAATTCTATGGCACATTAAAATCTGAAGTCGATCGTCTATGGGCACTCGGTAAACATATCGTTTTTGATGTAGATGTCCACGGTGCACAAGACATTAAAAAAATGTACGGCGACAGATGCATGGCTGTTTTTATTAGGCCACCTTCAATCCAAGTCATTGTTGACCGTTTGAAAGGCAGGGAGACAGAGACTGCAGAAAGCCTTGCCAAACGAGTCAGAAGAATAGAGAGAGAAATGTCATTCGAGCACAAATTTGACAAAGTATTGATCAATGACCTACTCTTAGTTGCTTTTAAAGAAGCCGAAAATTTAGTAGAATCGTTTTTAGATATTCATTCAAGTGAAGAAGAATAAACCAAATTGATAAAATGATGGTTAGATAGATAATGGAAAGGGTCGAAACAGAAATAACAGATGGGATTCGGATATCGGTAAGCTGCCAATATCAGCCAAAGCATTCTAATGTGGCTAACAATGAATTTGTTTTTGCGTATTGGGTAACCATTTCAAATGAAAGCCCATATGTGGTTCAACTGATTGATAGACATTGGATCATCTTTGATTCTGTTGGGAGTGTACGAGATGTCAAAGGTGAGGGTGTGGTAGGCGAACAACCAATTTTACAACCAGGTGATATTCATAAATACTCTTCTTGGTGCCCACTAGGGACTCCTGTGGGTAGAATGAAAGGATCTTATGGTATGAAAAGGCAGTCTGACGGTCAGCGTTTTGAAGTCGTGGTACCTAACTTTAATCTGGTAGCAAATTTTAAAAAGAACTAAAGAAATAATTTCCACTGCTATTTGGTGCTTTCGTGGTACCTCCAGGAA
>CAYVFU010000161.1:0-6769 GCA_964450495.1 uncultured Saprospiraceae bacterium
TAAATAGATGTTACAGACAATTGCAGCTTCAATGGAAACGTCGAATGACCCGGCCCGTACAGTATGGTTCTTCCAGGTTGTTCTGCTGTAGATAATGGTGTTATAAATAAGGTAGAAGGCAAATCGCCATTAAAAATTTCAATAAGAGATCTCGTGATGTCCATTGAATATCTAAATACAGTGGTGTTTTCGTCTTCGACTTCCTCAAGTGTGCCGCCAAAGCGCAGATCCAATTGATCGAAAAGTAAGCCTTCTGTTATTTCTGAGAATAAGACTAAATTTCCATTTTCATCTAATGTGGATATCACTAATGATTCTAATGGCGGCGTAACATCGAAATCTTCTCCAGGTAACTGAGCGACTGTCAATTCTAATATTGCCAGGTTTATAAGAACATCCTCTAATTCAAGTATAGAAGATAAATCAAGCTCCACGGATGTACCCAACATGCCTTGTATGAATAAAAGGCTGTCACCCGCTGAAGTATTTTCTAGAAACGGTCCAATTGGACTTGCCTCTACATCGCTTTCAAATTGACTAAATTTACGACCTAACGGAACATTGAGTGTCAGGTCATTTAAAACATATTCAAATAATCTAGCCAAAGTGTCTCTCTTGTAGTATGCTTGGATTGTACTATTGAATTGATTGTTTGCAATACTAACACCGAAAATAGAATTTCCAGATGTTGGAGTAGCTTCTATCCGTATTCCAGGAAAAGCATTTACAAAGTCGGGATTAGAAGTCAAGGTCCTAAGGTCATTAAATATTAAGTTTGAAACCTCATCACCAAATGGAATTCTCACCTGTGCACTCTCCATAGTTGATGTGCCTTCTGAGGGTAAAAAAACCACAATAGAATCTTTAGGTATGGTGACATCGTTCAATTCTGCGATAGGTACAGGATCAAAACTAAACTCATCATTAGTTGAGATTTCTAATTCTTCATTTAAACTTTCAGTCAACTGAAATACCTTTAAATCAAAGGTCGATTCTGTATCACCGTAAAATGATTGTGGATTAACCTGTAAAATTAACACCATGGAGTCAAGGACATCACCCTCTTCATAATCTGGTATTGCAATTTGACCTGTGAGTAAGTCAACAGCATAGTGCACCTCTGTCACTAAGGAAGATTTCATTGTTCCCAAAAAAGGATCATCCAATTCTCCAATGAGAAACGTCTGGATACTTGAATTGTCTAAAGCAAAAACTCTTACAGAATCTAAGGCAGAAGTAGATGCAATAATGTCTAAAGTATCTATGCTCCTCAAAGAAAGTTCTTCTTCATCAAAAATACTCGAACCTACAATCGTTGTATCATTGCATTGAGTAAATAAAAAAGAAAGAAGCATTAAGAAATAAAACCACTTATTCATGTACACCAGAGGGGTTTAAACTAGAAAAGAATTACTCTTCCATCATTGATTGATAAAACTCTATGTATGCTTCGAGGTATTCTTCTACAGATTGAAACGGTAGTTTTGGAACATCTCTCTGCTCAGTTAAGTCAAGAACGTTTTTCTTCAGTTTTTTGCTCCCTTGTATAACGGCATCTGCGTAAGTTATTGCACCTGCATTGAGACTTATTTTACCACTGTGCTTGTAAACATCCAATTGCTCAGCTTCCAAATTGTTGATTAAGGCTTTAGTGAAAAAGCTATCACCAAAGGTTTTTTCATAGTCATTGCTATATGCAGAATAAATCAATTTTGAGTGGTCAAAAATTGGTTCATCTTTATATACGGTCTTTAAGTATAAAGGCACTAAACTGGTCATCCATCCATGACAGTGGATCAAATCAGGAGCCCAACCGAATTTCTTTACTGTTTCCATTGCTCCTTTACAGAAGAATACCATTCTATCTAGGTTGTCTTCAAAAGGCTTTTCATCTTCATCATCAAAAACAAATTTGCGTTTGAAGAACTCTTCATTGTCTAAGAAATATACTTGAAGTCTTGATCCTGGTAAGGAAGCCACTTTAATGATTAATGGAAAATCATCGTCGTCAACGATAATGTTCATTCCAGAAAGTCTGACAACTTCATGAAGTCTGTGTCGTCGTTCGTTGATGACACCGTACTTTGGCATAAGAACTCTGATTTCCATGCCTTTTTCTTGTGTAAATTGAGGAAGTTTGGCAACTATTTCAGATATTTCTGATATCGTTGTGTAAGGATTCATCTCCTGCGTAATAAACAATACTCTCTTCTTACTCATATATGAAGCAGTTTAGCTTTTTCTTTTTGAGGGCTGCAAAGATACGTTTTTTAAGTCAAAAATTTTATTATAAACCTATAAAGGCTTATAAATGAATGAATTACAGACCACAATGTTGCAGATTACTCAGAAAAGTAGGTAAGAGATAAACAAAACATAAGCTCTGTTTTTTGCTTATTTATCATATAATAAGCTGTTTTTTAAACTAATCTATCATGAATATTCCTTTACTTAAGCTAAAATTAGCTGCTAGTTTTCAAGAAACAATTGATTGGCTACAAATCCAAGATGAGGCAAAATTTGAACAAGGACCTGAAGGTAAATGGGACACAAGTCAACATTTAGATCATTTGATGGGAACGGCCATAAGGGTTGAGAGCGCCTTAAAATTGCCAAAATCGATGATCAGAGAAAATTTCGGTGAACCCGATTGGGAAAGCAGAGATTACGACTCGATTGTTGCCGATTATCGAGAAAAACTCAAATCGATTCCTGACACTGTTGTTCCTGTTGGTAATAAACACCCTGTTACAAAAAAAAATACATTGCTTTCTCAATTTGAAGAGAAAGGAAAAGCAGTTGGTATTGCTATTGATTTGTGGACAGAAGAAGAGTTAAATGACCTTATACTCCCACATCCCCTTATTGGAAATATGACTGTAAGAGAGTTGTTGCTATGGATGGCATACCACAACCATCATCACTTGAATAACCTAAAGGAAAATTATTGATGGTTAATAGTTAAGTGTATTTTCCACTATAATTAGAATACAATGCCTTATCTATCCATCTCACCAGTATTTACAAGTGATGCCGTCACTTTCGGTATTCTCATTGTGGTGCTTGCGCTTATCTTTCATACTGAGCATTTAAAGACACCTTTTTGGACTAAGTTTTACAAGTTTATCCCAGGACTGTTATTGGCATATTTTATTCCAGCATTGCTCAACTGGCCGTTGGGCTTGATTGCGCCGCATTGGTATACAGAGGGGTTGAATGACTTATTAGGGCAATATAATTTGGTACTTCCTTCGGGACTGAGTTATGACGGAATTACAGATTTTCTAAGTGAAAATGGTGTCCCTGCTTCTGAGTATACAGCCTTGCAAGGCCATTCCAATTTGTATTACGTCGCATCTAGATATCTATTACCCGCTAGTTTAGTTTTCTTTTGTTTGGGTATTGACTTTGGAGGAATACGTAGGTTAGGTTCTAAAGCGATTATCATGTTTTTGACAGCAACATTAGGCATCATTATCGGAGGGCCTATCGCTTTACTTGTGATATCGTATGTGGCTCCCAATGTAATAGGTGGGAATCCTGATGATGTTTGGAGGGGATTGTCTACAGTGGCGGGCAGCTGGATTGGTGGTGGTGCTAACCAAACTGCTATGAAAGAAATTTACGAAGTAAAAGATAATCTCTTCGGGACAATGATTGTCGTCGATGTTGTTGTTGCAAATATATGGTTGGGATTTTTGCTGTATGGTGCTAACATCTCTGACAAGATCGATGGCTGGCTCAAAGCAGATAACTCTTCAATAGAAAACCTCAAAAACAGTGTTGCGGATTATCGAGCAAGCATCATCGAGATGCCTTCGACTCGGACCTTATTTGGATTGATGGCAGTAGGATTTGGAGGCGTAGCTCTTTCGCATCTTGGTGCTGATATCCTTACACCATTCATGAAAGGATTTGAAGAAACTCTAAATAAAATTCGACTCAATTCTCTTATGTCTCACTTCTTTTGGCTGATAGTAATATCCACCACATTTGGACTCATATTATCATTTACAAAATTCAGAAAATTGGAAGGAATAGGTGCTTCGCGGTGGGGGAGTATTTTTATTTACATTCTTGTTGCTACGATTGGAATGAAAATGAATTTAGGAGAAGTTTTCAAAAACTTAGGGTTGTTTGCAATAGGCATTGTATGGATGCTAGTCCATGTGTCATTGCTGCTTGTTGTGGCAAAACTTATAAAAGCGCCATTCTTCTTTGTAGCTGTAGGCAGTCAAGCTAATGTGGGTGGTGCAGCATCTGCACCAGTCGTCGCCTCTGCTTTCTCAACGTCACTTGCGCCTGTGGGCGTACTCATGGCTGTGCTTGGATATGCCTTAGGCACATATGGTGCGATTATTTGTGCGACGTTGATGGAGATTGTTAGTGGAGGGTGATGCGGAAATTAGTAATCTCGCTTTGCATGAAGTGATGAATCCCGCTAGCCGCGAGAAGTGATGAGTCCTGCTTTGTGGGTATCTGTTTACGTTTCATTCTCAAGATAATTTTATTGGACACAGAGAATTTTAAATATACGATGTGGCAGATTTTTCTCCATGGAGGAGTGGTCCCATTGAAGAAAGGGAACGAGGTAGTTCTTCTTTATTAAAAAATAGACCTATGGACCACCCCGTCCGCCTAATGCTCCATGGAAGAAAATTTTATCTGCTTGTTAGTAATTAATATTGCCATCAGATCTAATGGTCACCTTCAGCTGCAATCCTAATTTAATTTCCTAATATTGAGTCATTCAATTCTTAAATACATGTTGATTGTACAATCTATAAAGCTTATTGCGATAAATCTAATCATTGGCTTTTGCTGTTTGTCTTTCGTCCAAACATCTTTAGCTCAAGTGTCTACAGATATTTCTGCCCAATTACAAATCTATCCAACAGGCGTTATTCCTGGAATAGCGTTGGAGAGATCCATCAGTGACAGAGGCCGTATTGCTTTCAGAATAGGATATAATTCATTTGATCATCGGGATTTAGGAGTGCAGTCAACAGAAGTTGGAGGAGGAGCTGGGTTTAGTGTTGGCTACCAACATTATTTTACAAGTGACTTTCGTGCCTTGCATGTTGAGATTAAGAATGATTTTTGGTTTAATTCTGTTGATTGGACTAACGCTGAGACAATGACAGAAGGAAAAACAAACATTACTGTACTGCAGCCAACTGCCATTATTGGTTATACAATTCTGACGTCATCTGATATTGTGATTCGTCCTACAGTTGGATTTGGTTGGGAATGGAATGTACGTACGGAAGGAGAGCCTACAGGTGAAGGTGCAATTGGATTGATTGGTATATCTGTTGGGAAACGGTTGTGATACCTTCGACTAATTGGTACTTAATTCGCCGGTGATGTTTTCGTTCTTTTGATCTAAGTCAAAAAAGACGAAATACGAAACTACTGCTGCAGATATGACAAAGTAAGCGGCAAAGAAAATTGTGCCAAATGGAACAATGCTGTCAATAGAAAACCAAGAACCTGTTCGGTAAATAATTCCTAGTCCTATTATTGACTTAATGATTTCCAACCACATCGCAGAAGCATTTAGGTCCATCAAGGTTGTATAGCAGTATACAAAAAAGAACATGAACAACCCGTAAGTGTAAATTTGAGGAGATCCAATGTCTACAATCATGATCAATAAATGAAAGAGCATAAACACCAACAATAAGAATTGAAACCAAGACCAGGACTTAATTGCTAGTGATGCGTTAGTATCGTATTTCTGAAACGCGTAGGGATCGGCAGAACCAATTGGATATTTTGCTTTCACATCTTCTGGTCTCCAGCCGGTAGGCATAAACCAAATTCTGAATTTATCGAAGACACTTTGCGCACGCCATGCATCTTTCATCAGTAGCCAAAGATGGCTGATATTTATTTTTATTGGATTCCAAGTGTTTACTTGCCGCGTCACACCATAGACACATGGCTCGTCATCAAGTTCTTCTTGAAAGGTGCCAAACAGTCTGTCCCACAAGCAAAAAACGGGTGACAGATTTTTATCCATGTATATTTTATTAATGGCATGATGTACCCGATGCTGAGATGGTGTCACAATGATGTACTCCAACCAACCAAGTTTGCCTACATGAATGGTATGATACCACACTTGCACAAACAAATGGAATGGAGTCACAATGGCAATTACTATTGGAGGCACGCCCAAAATGGCTGCAGGTATCATAAAGAATACACTGATATTCACAAATTTAGAAATGGATTGTCTAAGCGCTGTTGCCATATTAAACTCTTCTCCAGAATGATGAATGACGTGTCTGTTCCAAAATATATTGACATGGTGAGCAAGTCGATGATACCAGTAGGTTGAAAAATCCAAACCGATTAAAGCTAATAAGTAGGTGAACCATCCTTTTTGTCTTTCAACTAATGCGAAGTGCTCAAAGAAAAATTTGTATCCGACAATGATGACTGTCAAGCCAAGTACACTTTTAATGACATTGGTCATCCCTGCGCTTAAACTAGAAATTGTGTCGAGACTTCTGAAATTGAAGTTTCCTTTTACGTAGGCATAAATCGCTTCTCCAACAATTAAGGTAAAAATCGATGGGATGAGAATTAAGAATACTGTAGCAGCTTCTTTCATGTCAATAGTTTGAGAATAGTAAGGTAGTGGATTAAAGCTGTTCTAAGTAGAGTTTAGGCTTAACATCCGTATAATTCTTTAAAATCGATTAAACAGGAATAAGAGGATTTTAATATTTGGGAATCTTAAGCTCCGGAGGAGCGACAT
>CAYVFU010000162.1:0-6122 GCA_964450495.1 uncultured Saprospiraceae bacterium
TGTAATGTATCAGGCGGTACCCTAACAGGCGGCCCATTTACTTTTTGTATTGATGGCGTAGGTGGCGATAATATTGCAGCAGGCGCAATTACAGTTACTGGAAATAGTGGAGCAAATACACAAGTGGTGGTCACAGATGATCAAGGCAACATACTAGGATTACCACCATCATTTGAAGCAGTTGATTTTGAAGGTGCAGGAGAAGGCACATGTTTGATCTGGTATTTGAGTTACGAGGGAAGTGTGACAGGACTAGAAGTAGGTTCGAATGCGAGTGATTTAGCAGGTTGTTTTTCATTGTCCAATTCTGTTACTGTTTACAGACAAACTCCGGATGGCGGAACTGTTCAGATAGCAGGAGGTGGAGATACGTTTGCTTTTTGTGCTGGTCAGATTATGTTTGATGTAGAGCACACGACCACAGCACCTAATTTATCCTACTGGTACATCATTACAGATGATCAAAACAATATCCTAGGTTTTGCAAATTCTGCAGAGACTAATAGTTTGGATTTAAGCGCTGCTCCTCCGGGCACATGCAGAGTATGGGGCTGGAGTTACAGAGGCTTGAATGATCCAGTCATAGGCGGACCATTATCACAATTGACAGATGATCCATGTGAAACAATATCTGACAACTTCATCACAGTGTTTAGAGAAGTGCCAGATGGTGGTTCTGTGACATTAATAAATGGCGAAACAGAATATGTCGGTACTGCAGGGGATATCGTTGTGCAAGTACAGCACACGACGACAGCACCAAATATTTCCTACTGGTACATCATAACAGATGATCAGGACAATATTTTGGGCTTTGCAAATTCTGCAAATACAAACACCTTGGATTTAAGTGCAGCTCCTCCGGGAACCTGCAGAATCTGGGGATGGAACTACAGAGGCTTGGATGATCCAATCGTAGGAGATCCTATTACAACATTGAATGATGATTTCTGTGAAGCTATTTCTCAAGATTTTATTACAGTTGTGAGAGAACCTAGTGCCGCTAATGTATTAGAAGTAGAGCGTTTTGTATTAATTGATGCAGATGCTGATATTCCAATCATGGATATTTACAATGGTCAACAAATTGAAGTTACAGATTTGCCTACTCAGAATTTAAGTATTCAGGCTATCGTAAATGGAAATGTTGAGAGTGTTTATATTCAGATTAGAGGTACGTTCTTTTCTGATAAAATTGAAAACTATGAGCCTTATACAGCATTTGGCGACAATAGACAGACTGGAGATATTGCTGGAAGAAATTTCAGACTTGGTGATTACTTAGTTCGATCTACAGCGCACAGTGAAGATAATCTTAGAGGAGATAGAAGTGACATTCTTTCCGTTAGATTTTCTATTGTGGACAATATATCTAGACCGGCGGTTGGCTCATTTACATTGGTAGATCCCGCTTCTGATTCTGATATAGCTGAGTTGCAGAATGGTTATGTAATTAATCGTTCTACAATTAACGTTCGAGCAAACGCAAATGACGAGACGGAGAGCGTCAGATTTTACCTGTTGAACAGTGCAGGTCAAGTCATTTTTAGAAGTCTTGAAAACGTAGTGCCATATGCAGCATTCGGAGACAGATCTGGTGATTATAGAAGTGCTACTCTAAGAGATGGCGTATACTATTTAAAGGCAGTTCCTTATTCAGCTAATTCTGCTGCAGGGGCTAGAGGTGAAGAAAGTGTCATTAGATTCGAGATCAGAGCAAATTCTCAAAAGAGTTTCAATACTGATTTTACCAAATTTAGTGATGTAGAAACTGTAGAATTAGAAAATGTAAAATTTCCAAATGCAAATCACAGTGTTTTTCCAAATCCATTTACTGGTACTGAATTTACAGTAGTTATGGACACTAATGTTAATTCTGATGCAACTGTAATTGTTAGTGATGCAACAGGTAGAATTATCTTGAATGAAAATGTTGCCAAAGGGACGTCAGAACACAGAGTGTCATTACTAGATCAAAACCTCGGAAATGGTTTATATATTCTTCGAGTAGAATCAGAAGGAACAGAACCGTTTGTGCAAAAGTTGATCAAGCATTAAGGCTAGTAATATTTGCATAAATAATAAAACTATACCTTAAAAGAGTTTACACTTTGAGCGATTCCGTTGTGGAATCGCTCTTTTTTATATTAACATCACACACTTAAGTTTTGTTATTCCTAAAAACATATTAGTCTTCACCAAGTGTTTTATTTATGAGACTCTTCAAATCAGAAAAATGAGCTTTAGTCATTGAGCTTCCACTCTTTTTAAGTTTTTTTGTGTCATCCGCAATGGATGCTAGCGTATGTCGAGCCAATGCCCGTGCATCTGAATTTTCTGCAGAATCTTCATCAATTAAAGCTAGCATTTTATCTACGTACGTTCTTTGCAACACTCGTTGATATACATCAGGATTCGAATATGAAAATATCATGTCTTTTGAATCTTCGAACATGTTTGATAAAGTATATGTATTTGGGCCCAACATAGATTCGTTATCCGCTAATCGCTTCATTCGGTTATTATTGAATAAAATATTTATAGCATAATTATGAAGGCCTTGTATTCGATCAACATTTCCATCAAACTCAATTCGTCGTAATATTTGCTGATCCACTAACCAGTGCGGTGTATTAAATAAATGTGTATTTAAAAACTGCATGGCTCTTTTTTGCTTGACAAAATCATTAGGTGCATAGGTCGTTTCATTTTGGTCATACGTTTTGTAGACTTCTTTAACACCACCGATGTTGCCGACAACATGCCCAATGTATCTCCTAAATTGTCCAATAACATTTCCATATAACTCATCGAGATTAGAAAAGTCCTTCGCGTCTTCGCTGGTCCACTCTATTAAATTAGGAATAATCCGTTTTAGATTTTTAATTCCATATTCGCTGGCAAGCATAGAGTCATCTCCCAAGTCTTCAGTCTGTGACGTGTGGTCGAGTGGTAATCCTCTTTGTCTACCGAATCTATATAAAGGATCCCCAGCTTTCTCTTTTATCATATTATTCAGAATCGTACGCTCTGAATCTGTTGTTTCGCCTGGAAATTGTTTGTACCCAAAAATAATCGACCAATCGTCATACTCTCCGATATCTGGCATTAAGCCGACATCGCCATCTTCAGGTTGAGCAACATAATTAAAACGGGCGTAGTCCATAATTGATGGAGAAGTCCCCATCCGTTGGGTGAATGCTGCCGATCGTAACGAGTCAACAGGGTAGGCGACACTCGCTCCCATATTATGCGGTAGTCCGAGGGTGTGTCCCACTTCATGCGCTGCTACGAATTGAATGAGGCGTCCCATAATTTCATCCTTGAATTTAGGACTTCTTGCTTCTGGATTAATTGCTGCGGTTTGAATAAAATACCAGTTGCGTAATAGGTTCATCACATTGTGATACCACATAATGTCACTTTCAATTATTTCTCCTGTTCTTGGATCGTGGACGTGAGGCCCCTGAGCATTTTGAATGTCGGTACTGATATATCTTATCACACTATAACGCACATCTTCTGGATCCCAATCAGGATTTTCTTCCTTAGAAGGTGCATATTTTCCAACAATCGCATTTTTAAATCCTGCTTTTTCAAAAGCCGATTGCCAATCGTCAACACCTTGTTTTATGTATGGTGCCCACTTAGCTGGCGTTGCAGGGTCAATATAATAGACTATCTGCTTGGTCGGTTCTACGAGTTCGCCTCTAGCATAAGCCTCTGGATCTGATGGTTGTAATCGCCACCTTGTGATGTATCGTCGTCTTGCTGCTTTCTGTTCATTAAGGCTATAATCTGTCTGGTTAATGGAAAAATAACCAACTCTAGAATCATGTAGTCTTGGTTGCATTGGTTCTGCTGGTAACTCTATAAACGATTGTGTCATTTCTACAGACATTGTACCTGTGAGCTTATTGTCTGGAAGATCCTCACCACCTTTGTAAGTCAATACGTGTTTGACCAATACATTTTCAGGAAAAGCTTTCATAGAAGAAATAAAACTTCGTTTAGAGTCTACACCCTTAAGTCCAAAATTTTTGCGTTGCCGTGGATTTACTGCTCCGATCATTTCAATATCAGTGGTAAATAAATCCTTTACATCTATCACGAATGAAGTACTGTCAGCAGAATAGGTTTTGATAGGAAATACCATAATGACTGGTTCAAAATTATTATTCTTGACAGACTCGTAAATAGGGGAGCCTTCATCCGCCACACTACTATAGGAAACAGAACGCATCAATATTTTTTCATCCATTTTCTGAAATCGGATGACTTGTTGTGGACGAGATTTAACACCTGCACCACCAAAATTTAAATTTTTAACAAAGCCAGATATTCGACTGACGACCAACAGTTCTTTTTCCAGTAAGGCATCAGGTATTTCGAAGTAGTTCTTATCTTCTACTTTATGCGTTGAGAATAACCCTTCATGGCTTATGGCTTTTTCTGATATGATATCCTCATATGAATCTCCTTTTTTATCACCTTCCTTGTCTTTTTTCTTGTCTTGACCAAAGGCGAAAATTGAGATAAGCAGTATTAACAGTATGGTAGATAGTTTTTTAATAATCATTTTTGTTTATTTGAATTGTACTCATGAATAGACACAAAATAACTATAAATGTTTAGCTATACTGATGGTTTTACGCTATTGTAAAATGATTAACAAACTTGGTAAAAATTAATGGGTATGGTTTTAAAGTACTGCTGTAAAGCTTGATGTCAATCACATCAAATGTTAAAATTTGAATTTTTTTTATAAAAAAGTGGCACATTTATTTATTGTCACATCTAATATGTGGGTTCACCACCTAACTAAAACGCTATGAGCTATGAGTAATGATGTCTGGACAGAAGCTGTAATCAGTGCCCGCACAGGTGATGACAGTCTTTTTAATAAGATTGTATCGACCAACTACAAGCAGCACTTTTATGATCCCATTCTAGCAATGACAAAGGACAGCAGTCTTGTTGAAGAAATATATATACTATCAATTACCAAGTTTTGGGAACGCTTTGTATTAAAGGGTGAAGACTTACCAAACTCCAACATTAATGGCTATCTTTTTCAAATGGCTCGAAATGCCTTTTTTGAACTTAAGCGGAAGCAAAGTACAACTAAGGCTTCTATGTTTGTCACCATGGACGCTGCCGAGATTTATGAATCGTATAGTAGCTACGTCCAGAAAAATGAATCTCCAGAAATCCTTCCTAAAGATTCGGATAAAACAGTTTTGCTTCGATCCATTTATGAAGCAATGACTCAATTAGACCCCATATGTGTTAAAATCATCGAAAAAAACATTTTGGAGAATCGTCTCTTAAAGACCATTAAAGAAGAATTGGCTTTGAGTGGTACCTATAATTCAATCGTTAAGAAGAAAAAACGATGCATTAAAAAGTTAAAAGATTTGTTAACTACTCATATTTCTTCGAATTCTATTACTTTACAACCGCATACTAATGACGCCTAAGAAGAACATAATAACGGATTATTTAGATTTTAATTTGTCCAAAGAAGCTTTAGATGAACTTGCGTCCGATAAGGAGACGCTAGAAAAGATCGATATAAGCCAAGTCTCTGACAAACTAGCCAATGAGTTTTTTAACCCTGGTTACGAAGCATTATTAGCAGATAAAAAAGAAGTATTTCGGCAGTTGGTTGCTGAAGACAGTATAATTAATAACGACGTTATAAAAGAGAAAAAACCAGCTATGCTTAGGAATGTCATCCTAGCTCTCATAGCTGCGGTGTTATTAGGTGGAGCATTATACCTATTTTCCATCTATGGTGGTGCCGGAAAAATATTGACTAAGGAAGACGTGAAACAATATGCTTTACTTAGTTACGAGAGTACAGGAGCACTGAATGCCAATCGCGGTAGGCTGAATGCTACCAATCAATTACAGACTAATTACAACTTACTAATCAATGAACAGTGTGACGAATTAGTCATTACTGGCAAATACGTCGAACAAGAATTATGGAGTCAATTGTATTGTGCTTATTTAAATGATAATCAAGAGATGATTGACCACTTTAAAAATCAAATTATAGAGAAAAAATATTCGAATTATAAAAGCCTTTAGCTATGACTTATAGATTGTTTGTGTGC
>CAYVFU010000163.1:0-6094 GCA_964450495.1 uncultured Saprospiraceae bacterium
TCAGTAAATACTTTTTTCCTAAATATGATACTGTAAAATTCCTCTTGAATAGTTCTGTGAAAATCAATATGCTTTTATGCCAAAAATATATTTATTAGCAAGTTGATTTTTCGCAAATTCTGATCAGCGATATACTTGAATAATATTTACTATTTATTCTGAAAATACGGCGTTGTTTTATATTCTAAGTATATTTTTTACTAAATCCCTGGATGACCGTAGAATTGGAATTGGGTATTTTATAAAAATCTCAAATAACTGTATTCCTAAAAGTAGTATCTACTCTTATCTTTTTTACTTTGACAGCTAAGCCTATAGTATCCATAATTAAATGAATGCACAGCATTTCATGTTGAACAATTAAAATTATCACTTTAGGGGTAACATTCCTCAACCTCCAGTCACTATTGATTGTAGAATTGGTTATGGAGTTCCAATACTCAAAACCGATCATTCTACTAATTAATCGTCGTTAAATTAATCTAATAGCATTTTCAAATTTCATAAAGAAATATAACAGACTAAAACTTTTCAATGATTGAAACGACACGTTCAAAACACAATTTCTAAACCATAAACTCTTTTAAATATGAAGCTTTTTATTAAAATATGTACTTTATTTTTATTTGGCTCAGGTCTGGCTTTTGGTCAACCAGCTGGCCCGAATCTTATCATGGAATCCGTCGAAGTATTGTCGTGCGATGCTACAAGTATTTCCTATTCAGCAACGATAAGAAATGTGGGTGACGCTGTATCTCAATTAGACAATAATCAGAACACGTGTTCTATGATGGTCAGCATTCAAGCATATCTACGAGCAAACAATGACGGCACGACGTCTACAGCTGACAAGCCAGCAGGAGGAACAGTTATTTCCTGTAATCCAGGTGATTTACAGCCTGGTGAAAGTGTGGAAAAGACCTTTACTGCTACCGTTTCATCTGGCATTGATCCGAGTACAACCCCTTATCTCGAGATTTATTTAATTCCTGGAAGATTAACTTCCTTTAGTGATGTCACTATTGACGCGAATAATTCAGGCTTCACCGCTCTACCTTCAAAGTCATCTACAGGACCAGACCTCATCATGGAATCTGTTGAAGTCATCTCTTGCGATGCAAATGGTAGCATCTCTTATTCTGCAACAATTAAAAATGTGGGAGACGCTATAGCTCAATTAGACAACAATCAGAATACTTGTTCTCAGATGGTCAGCATTCAAGCATATCTGCGTGCAAACAATGACGGAACTAGCTCCGCAGCTGATAAACCAGCAGGAGGAACGGTTATTTCCTGCAATCCAGGTGATTTACAGCCTGGCGAAAGTGTAGTAAGGACATTTAGCGCTACCGTTTCATCTGGTATTGATCCGAGTACCACTCCTTACTTGGAGATTTATTTAATTCCAGAACGATTAACTACAACTAGTGATGTGAATATCGATGCGAATAATTCTGGCTTTACACAATTGACAAAAGATGAGCCTGTTTGCGAACAATTGCATGAAATAAATGGAGGCATTAAAATTGATGATACTAACTGTGAAGCAGATGGATCGATTAGATTTACTGGACAAGATTTTGAAGGGTACATGGATGGAGCTTGGCAGTCTTTAACCACTGGCACTCCTGGCCCACAAGGTGCAACTGGCCCACAAGGTGCAACTGGCCCACAAGGTGCAACTGGTCCACAAGGGCCACAAGGTGCAACTGGTGCAACTGGTGCAACAGGCGCAACTGGCCCCCAAGGAGAGCCTGGTCCACCAGGCAATGGGTCCGGAGCGATAGCATACGGAGTGATTGGTAGTACAGCAACTATTGTCAATGGCTCTCAAAACTTCACAGTGACATGGAATGCTACGCAGAATTGGTATGAAATAGATATATCAGGAGAAAATTATTACTTCGGTAACTATGTCACATCAGTATCAGCAATTGGGTATCCAGCAATGACAGGTATATCAAGTGTTGGTGGTAAATTGTTAGTCATGATTTATGACTTAGATGGTAATCAAGTACAAGGCCTCTTCAGTTTCCAAACGCTTAAAATTTAAGATACACTTTCTCTGTGTTAGGAGTTGGCAGCTATTTGTTGTCAACTCTTTTTTTGTTTGACTCAACTAGATTAAACTCTAGCCTCCTATGTTATGGACGAATAAAAGCATTAATCTATGCTATGAATATGTAATTTTAAAAATCAATATACCAATCAAAGTGTTTTTTTATGATGGCTTCTTTTTGTTGTCTAATAAAATCTAAATAGGCAGAAGAAACATGTGAGAGTTTTTTATTTTTTAACCAGATTAATCTCCAAGATGTTAAGATTGGAAGTCCTTTTGAGGGAATAATAAAAACATCTTTATTTTGTAACTCATTTCTCATTCCTATCAAAGGGATAATGGAATATCCAAGACCGGCTACAACAGCTTGTTTCACTGTTTCATTTGAGGTCAGCTCTATACTTTTACGTTTAGTTGACTTACGAAAATAGTTACTCATTGCATTTCGTGTCGCAGAGCCTTGTTCACGATATATTAGTGGTCGAGATTTAATTATCCCTTTTGTATTTCCAATTAGATATAATTTATTTTCTAGTAATATCTCCTCATAAATATCGATCTTTTCTGGAAGTACAGAGACAAGAGCAAAATCAATTTCATTATTTTGCAGTTGCTTTATTACAGTTGTCTTATTAGAAACATCAAGTGTAAGATCTATCCCTGGGTATGTATGCACGAATTCACTCAGAAAATACGGAATAACATATTTGCCTGTAGATGCAGATGATATGCGGAGCTTACCAGTTAGTAGACCTTCATATTCTTTAGTTTTATATTTAAGCTCTTCAGCTTCAGCTAATATATTTTTAGATATCTGAGCGATAGATTTTCCAAAATCTGTGAGCTGAATTTTTTTTCCTACTTTTTCTATTAGTGGATTGTCAAACTGCTTCTGAAAATTTTTTAGTTGTATAGAAAGTGCTGGCTGAGTCATAAACATCTCTTCAGCAGCTTTAGTGATATTCTGATGTCGAATAACTTCTAAGAAAATTTTTAATTGATGAAATGTAAAATTCATAGTCTTGAATATTAGCTAAAGTTTTTGCTTGCCTTCGATCTAACAGAATGAGTAGACTACGCAAAATTTAGGTGGAAAGAACTCATGCTACAAGTTAAGTAAAAAACTTGTACTATAAAATAAATTTATGATTGGTATAAATATTATATACTTTTTTATATACTCTAAAAGGTGCATATTTATACTATAATACTAAATTTTCTGACAGAAATTTTCAAGAATAGGATTTAGAATCACCGTTTAAAATTATTTAGGAATGAAGGTTAAAAACAGTTCAATCAGTCTAGTAAAGTACTTTGGAAATATAATCAAATCAAAGAATAGCCAAGATAAAACTCATCAAGTCAATACTAATGGAGTTAAAAATGACAGATGGGAAAATTACCAACCTAGTTGGATGTACAGGAATGAATAGTATATAACGCACACATTGTTGATACCAAACTGATACTATTACAATTGTGAGAGTTCTTTCATGAGTTACGGTTTAAAGTATGCATAGGAGTAGGGATAGTTCTGATCATTTAATGAATGTCAGAACTATTTTTTATTTAATACGACAGGTACAATTTAGGAATCAAGCATACGAATAGATTCCTGTGCTAGCTCAAAGCACAAATTACATTATCAAAATGAATAATCCCTTCTCATGTGCCAATGATTCATTTGGAGATAATTACTCAATTAAATTTTTGCTGTTGTTATTAACCAAGTTGCGTTCTTTCAGATAATGGAATTGTTAGTTCTGGAGAGGTTCCGATTATATTCTATATAGGAAGGGCCATTACGCGAAGTTTTGGTGAATAGACTTGTGGTTTGTCAACTACAGATGAGCCTCACGCATTTGATAATGATGCCAAAACTAATTTTGACTGTGACTATTATGGCTGGTCGTGATAAATAAATGTATGGCTAAAGTATAGAACCTGACATTACATTAACTCTTCCTGAAGACATCCAAGCAGAGATAGAGTATATCCTCAAAATGATGTAAAAGCTAACAGTGTTATGTACTTCCCAAACTAAAGTTCAACTATTTCATTCTCGAAGTAGAAGCTCCATCCTATGTTAGGTGTGTGCCAAATGATTTTATGCTAATCTTACAAAAGAATTTGAACTTTAATTTGTAACTTAACTACAGTTGAAACTACTTTTCATATACAATAAAGTTTCGAGCAACGAAAAAGGAATATCTCATATGAAGCTTCTCAATACATATAAAAAGAGAACGACATTATTATTGTTGCTTGCAGTATTTGTGAATATTGTAGTTATAATTGTTTTTGATATGCCTCTCAGAAATGAAATTTGTAAAAATGGAATTGTTTCTTTCGAGCTAGCAAAAGACGTTGAGGTGTCAAAAAAAATAGTTAAGTCTTGGGATACAAATGGAAAGATTAATGCTGGTTTAACTCTAGGTTTTGATTATTTGTTTTTATTGCTCTATTCGAGTTGTCTAGCAATGCTTATTTACAATATAAATAACCGCTTATGGAAAAACAATTCTTTTTATAAAATCGGAAAACTGTTAATCGGCTTAGTTTTTATTGCAGCCTTTTGTGATGCTGTTGAAAATGTTGCTTTGATTAAATTATTATTAGGCGATCTAAAACAATTATGGTCGTCGGTTGCCTATTATTTTGCAATGGTGAAATTTGTTATAGTCCTTATATGTATTATTTACCTGTTAATAAATTGGAGTATATTATTTTTAGAAAAGGCAAAGCTTTAAAACGATTAATTATCTAAGAGTGCTAATAAGCTGTCTGGCTCTCAAGGTGTTATTTCTCAGTTAAAAAAAAGTTATCTTCTTTTTCTTACCTTCAAATTGATCTTAGCGAAAAATCTCTTAATATTTTTCAATGCAATCAGAACAGACTATAGAAGCACTTAAAAATAATGCAGTCTTATCATTCTATGGATGGTGGCAGTGCATCGTTTGCTTATTTGCGTTTATAGCATTGATGGCTATTTGGTTTCATATTGGAAAGAAGCAAAAAGATTATGGGCAAGTATTTTTAGCATTATCTGTATTGTGTTGGAGTTTTTCTGGGTGTTTCGATATTTATTTCACATCTCTTATAGAAGAGCTATTAGGTGAGAAGGAAAATACAGATTCGCTTAGTGCTGTCGCTAAACTTAAAGTTGTAAATAGTGGATGGCGAAGTATTTGTTCATTGTTTAATAGTTTGTTTATTTTACTATCACTGCCTTGGTTTAGATACATACCTGAGAAAATCGACCATATAATATCATCAAAGTATTGGGCCGTTATTGTCGGTTTGCCATTTTTGTTTTGTCTCATTCCTACAATGCGCATCACATTAAGTGGGGTTGGGATTGGGTTTATAGCAGAACTTGACGTTTATTATTCTATTTTGACATTGGTATTTTTAGCCTACGTTTTATGGACTTCTTTTTATCGACGTCGACTTAAGTTATTGTCCTGGTTATCCTTAATCTGTATTGCGGTGATTTTAGCTGCACAATTATTTAAATTTACAGATTCAGAAATGTACTTGACATTGAGCTCTGCTGTATTCAAGAGTTCATTGATAATGCTCTTTTTTGCATTGGCCTTAAGCTGGGTAAAAGAATTATCAGAAAATATATTGCCCTCTTCTAATCAACTTTCTTTTACTTTAAATAAAGTGAAGACAGATACAGGTAGATTTCAACATTATTGTAATCTCAGTGGAATTCCAGGTAAAGAGTCGAAAGAGATCGCACTCACACCTGGTAGTTTTGCGTTACTCGAGACATTTATTTCGAAACGTAAGTCAGATGACGGTTGGTTAGAAATAAAACCAAAAGCTGAAACAAGGAAGGAAAAGCAATACGATATCAAAGATTATAACGAAATAAAGAGACTACTCAAACAGCTGTTGGATGGTTTATTTGGTAAGGACAATTGGACAAAGACACATCATGAAATGCCCTTAAAAGAAGTCTTGTTTGAGAATAGTGAGACGGAATCGCGTAAAATTAGGTTGCGATTGTTACCAGCTAACATTAAT
>CAYVFU010000164.1:0-5990 GCA_964450495.1 uncultured Saprospiraceae bacterium
CTTATCATAGGACTTCATCCCTAGTAAAGATCATAAGACCAATTCTCCTTTGAATACAAATGTTGCTGGACCAATTAATTTAATCTTAGAAAAAGACTCACCTTCTTTTCGAAATGTCACTTTAAGTTTACCACCTTTGGCATCGATATGTAGCACGTTATCTGTAAGACTATAATAATCTGTTGCACACAACGCAGCTGCCGTGACACCTGTACCACAAGAGAGTGTTTCGTCCTCTACCCCACGCTCATAGGTTCTGACATGCAAATTTTCATCTAAGAGGGTTGCCGTATTTACGTTAATACCGTCTTTAGCATATCTGTCGGAATATCGAATTGCAGAGCCGTAATCAACAATCTCTTTTTGGTCTATGCTTTTTATAAAATGTACATAATGAGGAGAACCAGTCTGAATTTCATACGTATCATCAGACAATTTTTTAAACCCAACAACATCTATCATTTCTAATTCTACCTCTCCATTATCTTGAATCTTTGCGTGATGTAGTCCATCTATTGCTTCAAACGAGATGTCCTTTTGGCATATCTGTTCTGTAAAAGCAAATTTGGTAATACATCTGCCCCCATTACCACACATGGTACTTGTATTACCATCTGAATTATAATAGATCATTTTGAAGTCAGAAATAGTTGATTCCGCAAGTATCATGAACCCATCAGCGCCAATACCAAAATGTCTATCACACAAATAAGCAACTTGTTGGTTAGAAATATCAAGTAACTCTGGATTAGAAATTCCATTCACTATAATGAAATCATTACCTGTTCCGTGGTATTTATAAAAGGTCATTTTCACAAAAGAACATTTACATTTTCTGGTGGCCTACCAATGATTGCTTTCTTACCTTTTACAACAATTGGTCTTTCCATAAGTTTTGGATGTTTGATCATAGCGTCAATCCATTGGGCATCAGAAAGACTTTTTCCTTTGTATTGCTCCTTAAATATTTTCTCTCCCTTTCGAATCAAGTCTATTGGTTTGATACCCAGTAAACCTATCGTTTCTTTAAGCTCTTTCTTAGATGGCATTTCTTCTAAATAAAGGATGAGTTCTACAGACTTTCCTGCGGATTCAATAAGCGCCAAAGTTTCTCTACTTTTTCTACATCTGGGATTATGATAAATCTTCATCATTGTCATGGTTTAGATACAAATATACTTAGACTGTTCTTTTTGATCTGTTTTTGTCCGCAATTAACTACGGGTATGTCACATAGCCTCACACTTTATGTCGTTTTATATTTACTTTGTATTGTTTTTAGGCTAATGTGTATTATGACCAAGATTTCTGCTTTATCAGTTTGTATTCTGTTTGTTTTCATGCAATACTCTGGGTTTTCTCAACAAAACATGTCGTTACTTGCGAATGTTACAATTGATGAAGATGCCAATGACATTTGGGGTTGGGTTGCCGAAGATGGCACAGAATACGCAATTTTAGGAGCACGGAATAGTGTACGAATATATTCTCTTGCTGATCCTGTTGCTCCAGTAGAGGTTGCATCAATTCCAGGAAATGCCTCAACTTGGAGAGACATCAAAACACACGAAAATTTCATATACGTCATTGCAGATCGTGGCAACCAAGGTGTATTGATTATCGATATGACCAACGCACCTAATACAATAGACTTTGAATATCAAACACCTATTGTAGAACAAACAATCACAAATAGACTAGAAGAAAATTTCACAATAGACAGCATGCAGATGGCTGATACTCTAATTATTGACACTACATTTTTCACAGTGGAAGTAATGGATACACTTACTATCGAATTACGGACTTGCCACAACTTGTATATTGATGATGGCCATATATTTTTTGCTGGCTGCAACGGTGGATCTAATTATAATGGCGTATTAATATTTGATATCGAGACTGATCCGAAAAAGCCAACATTAGTAGGAATCGAAAGCAGAGACTATGCACATGATGTATATGTCAATGGCAATACAATGTTTGCTTCAGAGATCAATAATGGCAACCTAGGGATATACGACATTACTGACAAATCCAATCCTATATTTCTTAGTTCTACACAAACTGGATTCAGTTTTACACATAATGCCTGGACCAATGATGCAGGTACAATGGTGTATACGACGGATGAAAGAGCAAATGCGTATGTCGAAGCTTATGACATTTCGAACCTGCCTACAATCACGATGACTGATAGGTTTAGACCATTGGCTTCAGAAGGTTTGCGGGTTGTTCCTCACAATACACATTACTTAAATGAATTTTTATACACTTCTTATTATACAGACGGAATCGTTGTCACTGATGTCTCTAAGCCTGACAACATGATTCAAGTTGGACAATTTGATACTTGGGATGGACCAGATGGTGGATTCAATGGCAACTGGGGAGCATACCCATTTCTACCTTCAGGTATAATTTTGGCTAGCGATATATCATCAGGACTTTATGTATTACAAGCTGATATCCCGAGAGCTTCTTACTTAGAAGGAACAGTGATCGACAGAATTACTGGATTACCAATAAATGGTGTTGATGTACAAATTAATTCAACTGATATAAATCAAGCTCAGTCTGACGCAGCAGGAGGGTATAAAACTGGACAAGCTACAGCTGGTACATTTGAAGTCCTATTTTCACATCCAAACTACTTAACACAAGCCGTCCAAATTAATCTAGAAAGTGGCCAATGCACAAATCTTAATGTAGAACTCGATCAGGCTCGCATGTTATCCTTACAATTCAATACCTCAGATGCTGCTACGAATGAACCAATAGCAAACACACAAATCAGATTAGTTAATAATTCAAATGATTTTATACTTCAAGCGAATGCCAACGGTGAAGTGAATGATGTAGTGGTTGAAGGTATGTATACCGTATATGCTGGTAAATGGGGCTATCAAGCAATTGCTATTGAAAATTTTAATTTGAATGAGAATCGCCAACTTGACATTCAATTAGAAGAAGGATTTGTTGATGAATTTATCGTTGATTTAGGATGGCGCTCTTCTGGTAATGCGACGACTGGTCAATGGGAATTAGCCGTACCTGTAGGAACAAGCTTTGGTGAGTTACTCTCTAATGTAAATCAAGATCTTGAAGGAGATTTAGGGAACTCTTGTTATGTAACAGGTAATGGAGGTGGAGCTGCTGGCGATGATGATGTTGATGATGGCATAGCTAGATTAACTTCTCCGATCACCGATTTGACTGCAATGGACAATCCAATGCTGACTTATTCTTCATGGTTTTTTAATGAAGGTGGAAACACTGATTTGGATGATACATTGAAAATTTACATCCAGCGAGGAAGTGATATGATTCTTCTGGAGACTGTCACAGGATTAGAAAATCAAGGTGGTAGTTGGAATACAAGTAATGAAGTGACTTTGACTGATCTGTTTACAAGTATGGATAGTCTGCAATTTGTTTTCGAAACAAGCGACTTAGATGAAGGCCATATTGTTGAGGCGGGACTTGATGGATTTAGCATTACAGATGCAAGTACGACACCGACTGATGATTTTTCCATACTAAATGATTTTATCCTTTTTCCAAACCCTGCAAAAGAACAAGTTACTCTTGAATTGCCGACAGGCCTAGATTTAACTAAATGGAATGTTACCATTAATGATTTGAATGGCCGTAACCTAAATCAACAAATAGACCTCATGGATAATAATGGAATGGATGTTTCAAGGTTACATTCTGGGCAATATATAATTACTCTAACCCACAAAACAACGACTGAAAAATTAATATCGAAGTTGGTTAAGATTTAAGTTTCTCCATTCTGATCTATTGATTTTTTAGCTCACGGACAATACAAAATTCACTTCTGCACGGTAAAATCTAATTCTCAATCGTAAACGAAAAATTCACATCACCCAATTTGTATGCAGTGAACTGTGTTGGTTCATTATTTGGGAAGGTCATTTGTTCCGGTAAAAATCTCCAAACTTTTTGTGCTCCAAATTCTGGTTGCAATCCCAATATCACATTGATCATTTGAACAAGATCAACAGCAGACACAGTACCGTCTCCGGAGACATCAGTTGCCAACTCTTGAATAGTATTACTAAATTCTGAATTTCCAATTATCGCCTGTTGAGCTACGAAAACATCTGTCACCGATAAACCTGCTGCAATTTGCACATTAGGCAAGGTCGGCGTTAACACAAATTGTGCAAGTATGGGAACATTACTGAGGACAAAATTTCCATTTCGGTCAGTAAATTGAGAGCCAATTCCTTCACCTGATAATAGTACTTCAACATTAGGTACAGGTGTGCCATCAGATAAAGTCACGGAGCCTACTAGTTGATATACCAAAGTACTTTCTCCTTGATTAAGTCCATCAATAAATAGGGTGTCAGAATTAAACGGATCAAGCCAATCTTCTAATCTAGAAGCGGCGTCTCCCCCACCAGTCCATGATGTTGATAAACGGCCATAAAAAGAACGATTGACACTACAATCAAGTGTATCTATTCCACCACCATGCAATTGCCCCACCACTCTTCCATTTTCATCCAACAAGGGTCCTCCTGATGATCCGACTTGGTGTGCACCTACATCCAACACACAACGATAATGTGAGAATGGCGGTGTCACTGTCGTATTGTCCCATGTTACTTGATCATCAAATATCCTTAGGTCATCATTATCCAATGATACTTTCATTACATCTCCTAAAGGGTGATGGAGTTGATAAGCAGGTTGAGGAATATAGGTTTCATCTCTATTCCACCCTGCATAATACACATCGAAAGATGAGGGTACATTAAAGTTGAGTTCCAACAGCAACATATCCGAATCTCTGTTTACTGCTAATTGACGACAACCGACGATACGATCAAAACTGGGAACGTCATCTGGATTCTCACAACCATCCGTCATAAAATTGAAATCAAAACGCCAAAATTGATGCATCGGTGTCAAATAATCTTGGCAATGCGAAGCACTCAATATAAGTGGACGTTGATCTTCAAGTGTATTGTTCATTAATGTTCCGCTACAAAATACCAATCCTTCTTCAAGAACCATTAGAATCCTGCAGACGCTTCTTTTTTGGTCATTTACAATATCTCCTTCAGGGCAATTTGCATTTGGATGACAAGGCAAGGAAGCCATAAAGCCAGTATCCATCTGCATTGATGAAGAAATAGCCTCTAAAGGAATATATGACTGGTACACATGATCAATTGTAAACGGTAATTCTGGTTGATGGTCAACGTTATCCACTACTAGTTCAATATACAGGTCTTGTCCACTAATTAAATCTGACATAAAATCGCCAGATGGTGTATTGTTAGAAGATGTGAATGCTCCCAAAACTTGACTACCATCCTGATTGTAGATAAAGAGCCTTGCGTGTTCAGGTAAATTAAACGTATCAAATACGAAGGCTACAGGTAATGTATCACTTAAGCTAAAAGACATCGACCATCGCCAGGTAGAAACAGACAACTGTTGCCAATTACTTTTTCTCTCTTCTCCAGATAGTGACTTACGTACTGCAAAAAGAGAAGTGGAGTTGATCACTTTCATCTCCTCGTCATCCAACGCGTCTATTTTAATGGATATGGATTTCTTATTTGACTCTAGTTCTGGATGCAACAATCCTAATGGATAGCCTCCAAAGCTTTCCTGAGCGATTAAGGATGACCCTATTGAGAGCAACAGGCAAACTAAGCAACTATATAAACGACTGATTTTCAGCATGAAAGACTAGTCAAAATTTAATTTCAATAGATACTTCAAACTTATAAGAAACTATTATATATTTGCATCGCTTTTGAAGAAAAGTGTTCATTTTTTGATGTTAAAGACATTGAGATGAAAATAGGGATAGATAATAGATTTAAAGCATGATTTATTCATCCTAAGGTAATCAATATTTTATGTTGGGAGCCTTAAAAAATAAGATTGGCCCGTTCGTCTAGGGGTTAGGACGCCAGGTTTTCATCCTGGTAGCAGGGGTT
>CAYVFU010000165.1:0-5979 GCA_964450495.1 uncultured Saprospiraceae bacterium
ATGTCACCAGAATTAGAAATTTCAAATGCAGGACTTAATGTTCGTCCAACAACAAATAGTGTTGCAGATGCAAAGGCATCCATACTCAATACGTTTGCTAATATTGATGCAATCGGAGTGCCCGCGCAAATTTCGCATAGTACCAACGCGGCTAATGTGGGAAGAGAGTTAAACCCCACAGAATTAATTTATTTTGGAAATCCTCGATTAGGTACTCCAATTATGCAAGCAAACCAACAAGCGGGTATCGATTTGCCTCAGAAATATTTAATCTACGAAGATGATGAAGGGGATACTAGAATTGCATATAACGACATCAGCTACATACAGGCCAGACATGGCATCAGTGATGATGTCCCAACATTAACTACCATGAGAGGCGCCTTGAATAATTTTGCTTCAATGCAAAGTTCTCGCAGTGCAGGACCTATTACTGGTACAGCAGAAAGGGGAGAAGGTCTTATTGATAAAATCAGCAACAACTCATTAGATGAAACGTACAACAACCTTGTAACTGTCATTACAAATAATCCAAATCTCAGAATCATTCTTGAATTAGATCATCAAGCGAATGCGGCAAGAGTCGGCCTGGATCTGCGTCCAACAAGATTGATTGTGTTTGGCAATCCTAACCTAGGAACGCCACTGATGCAAAATCAGCAATCAGTTGGTATTGATTTACCTCAGAAGTTTTTGGTTTGGGAAGATGAAGGTGGCGCTGTTCACATCAGTTACAACGATCCATTCTATTTACAATCCAGACATGGCATCCGAGGCAACGAAGATATTTTAAATACCATTTCCGGCGCATTAAATGCACTGAGTAATGTAGGAGGAGGTTTATAAGAACCAGTATTTTAAATAGATATAAAAAGGTGCGAAAGGAATGATTCGCACCTTTTTTACTTCCAAGTTCAATAAATAATTTTGGTGTGATTACTCTTAATTTTGGAATGACATCAGTGTATGAAAAGCTAATTCTCCTCCTTGGAGGAGTGGCAGGCATCGCAGATGACCGACGAGGTGGTCATTTACAAAATTTATACAATTATATAACTGAAACTTAATTTAGTATTTCCTCTAACCTTGCTGATAAGCTATTCACAATTGCAGGATTTAATTCTGCTATATTCTGAGTCTCAGCTTCGTCTGTTGTATGGTCGTATAATTCTGCATATCCATCATTATGCAGAATCAATCTGTGTTCCGTAGTGCGAATCGTTTTTGCATTTCCTTTGTATGCTATGGCAATATTATTTTGTGTTTTTAAATTATTCATTATTCCAACAAGTGACTTTCCTTGTGTAAATGCTGGCATACCAAGTCCACTAATCTCACATAACGTTGGAAATACATCAAGTGTCTGAACAATCGTATTCTGCTTGATATCGGATTTTAATTTATTTGGATAACTGATAATCAATGGAGAGTGTAAAGACTCTTCAAATAAACTATGTTTCCCCCAAATGGCATGTTCTCCCAAATGCCAACCGTGGTCACCCCATAAGACGACAATCGTATTTTTATCTCTTCCACTTTCTTTCAATGTTTGCAACAACTTGCCCACCTGAGCATCTGCAAAACTCACGCAAGCAGCATAGTGACGTCTGACTTTATCAGCAAAGATTTTGTCTTTAGACATATCCTTATCCCATCTGTTGTATTTCATGAATTCGCCTGATTCATGCCAAGTGGTTTTTCCAGATGGTTTTTGTGGATGTACAATTGATGGAAGGTCAACTTCATCATACAAATCAAGATAAGATTTGGGTGCACCAAACGGTAAGTGCGGTCTTATTATCCCAACTGCCAGAAAAAATGGTTTCTTCTGTTCAGCTGATAATTTTTTAAGCTGCTTGATCGCTTCATTTGTAATATTACCATCCGGATAAATAGTATCGTCACCTTCCACTGCTTGTATCACATCCATGGTACTGGCGTCTGTTCTTATTTCACCATTAGCTAAACCATGCATAGCTCCTCGCGGGTGTAACCATTCTCCGGAAGGCATGAGATGTTTATCCCAAGCGTTTGGCATTTCAAGATGACTAGGATCATTCCAATCATCACCTCCTAAACCTCCAGGATGATGAGACACTTTACCTACGGAAACTGTGGTATATCCATTCGACCGAAACCACTCTGGCATACTTGGGTAAACATCTCCAGTACCTTGTGTCATCAACGACGCTCTTTGAAATAAAGCATTGTTGCTTGTAGGTCCATATCTGCCAGTTAGTAAAGTATAGCGTGATGGCCCACAACTTGGCGCATTGACATAGTGATGGAGAAAGGAGACTCCTTGTCGCGCAAGCGCATCAATATGCGGAGACTTAATATAGGAAGCACCAAAGCTGTTTAATTCTGGGCGCAGATCATCAATGCAGATGAGTAGGATATTGGGCTTGTCCAAGTTTTTATCTGCCACCATACATGAGACCTGCCCCATTATTGAAATGAGAATACATGTCATGCCTGTTAAATAAACAGAACAATTAGTAGCCCTTACCCTGTCTTTTATATTTACCATCCAATGCCATAATCCTCTCCATAATTACTAGATCCTCCCCACATACTGCCTTGTTCCCAATCAAAATAAATCGCATTCATTGGACCAGAAGTGCGATCCCGGAATTCTAAAGTGTAGCCTAATTTTTTTAATTCGCGTCGTGTCCAAATTGGTGTATCGTCTCTTAACAACAGTACACCAGGTCTAGTTTGATGTTCGCCAAATGACCCTTTCATTTGAAAGCTATTGATGTTGGCTGCTTCAACCGCCTCTTGGACATTCATACCATATTCCACCATGTTTAAAAAGAACTGAAGCGAATTTTGATCTTGACTATCGCCGCCTTGAATGGCAAATGAAATGTATGGCTTACCATTTTTTAAAGCCATAGAAGGAGTCAACGTAGCTCTTGGTCGCTTGCCAGGTTCAACAACATTAAATGGATTTTCTTCTTCATCCAAGACAAAACTTTGCATACGCTGACTGAGGCCAACTCCAGTCTTACCGGCTATGACAGCAGGTACCCATCCACCACTTGGTGTGATCGATACAACCCATCCATCTTTGTCTGCAGCTTGAATAGATGTGGTTCCTAAATAAAAATCATCATCTATAAATTCGTCCGATGAAGAACGCAATGGCTTCGCAGATGACACACTTATGGTATCCATTTTTTTAATGTATTCTAGAAACGGATTCACACCATTTTTTTGAAAGGGATAGGGATCTCCTGGAAGTGTATTCGGATCATTTTGTTCCCAATTAATTTCTTTTACCCTGCTTTTTGCATACTCTTTGGAAAGCAATCCTTCCATTGGTTCTTTAGGTTCGTAGTAAGGATCACCGTAGTAAAAATCCCTATCTGCAAATGCCATATTCATCACTTGATATAAGCCATGTGTATATTTGGCGGAGTTGTATTGCATGCATTCCATGTCGAGTTGCTCCATCATATTGAGTGCTTGAAGCATAACGGGCCCTTGCACCCAAGAGGTCAATTTATAGACATCTACACCTTTGTAATTTACTTTGTCTGGTTTTTCAATATAGACTTCCCAGTTGGCCAGATCTTCTTTTGTGATTAAGCCACCTTGTTCTTGTGTGCCACGTACCAATTCGTCAGCGATGTCGCCTTTGTAAAAACGATCATACGCTGCATAGATGGCTTCTTTTCTAGACTGACCATTGCGCAATGCTTGTTGTTCTGCTTCAACTAGTTTTAGCAATGTCTGTTTGAGATCCTCTTGGACAAAGATTTCTCCTTCATGAGGTGCTTCTCTCTTTTGACCAAGATTTGTCAAATATATTTCTTTGGAATAAGGCCAGTCTTTAATTTTGGCTTTGTGTGTTTCAATTCGATCAGCAGTCTGAGCTTCCATCGGATAGCCGGATGCCATATCAATTGCGGGCGCTAATATTTGAGCCAAACTCATTGTTCCGTATTCCGCCAACATCGTCATTAAACCGCCAGGAGTGCCTGGAGTCACCGCTGCTAAAGGACCAAACTGAGGCGGATAGCTCATGTCTTTCTCTTTAAAGAAATCTGCAGTTGCGCCCGTAGGAGCCACACCAAGTGCATTGATCCCGATAACTTCTTTTGTGTTTGGATTATAAATGAGGGCTTGTGTTTCACCTCCCCAGCTCAAGACATCCCACATAGTACAAGTAGCAGCCAACATGCCACAAGCCGCGTCTATGGCATTGCCTCCTTCATTGAAGATTTTTGCACCAGCGGTTGCTCCAAGTGGTTTACCAGTGATGGCCATCCACTCTTTGGCGTGAAGTATTGGTTTTTGGGTTGATTGGCTGATAAGTCCAAGACTAGATAGTAGAATCAATGCTAAAAGCAGTAAGGAGCGCATGTTTTTACAATTTGATTTCGATCTTTCAAAATACGAAATAGCTACTTAGGAAGCTAATCTTTTAAACAGTCAGTTTTTCTTCGATGGAATGGAAAGTAACGCTACAGTTTTTTTCTTAAAAATTTTAGGTCCAAAGTGTCACTTTTTGAAAATCCCTTACTCTATTGAGTAGTTAACGTTTTTTGAAATTGTGCTTATTTCAATAAAATGCTGTAGAGTTTTGCATGTTTTTATACCATATTGGGTTGATGAGGCAATTTATTTTGGGTTTTGCTAATTTTTTTCATCTAAATCAAATATTTTGCCCTAAATAAGTTGGCTATTTAGTTAGTCATTTCTAGGACACTGTGAAAACACCACTGATTCGGACACTTTATGGAGAATAAAGGACTTTGGGAAACTGCAATAGATGAATCCATAAAAGGAGATAATAAGCTATTCAATAAGCTCTTTTTAGAACTTTATGAATCTAAGTACAAAACGGCACTGCGGAAATTTGTTGCGGAGAGTTATGAAGTTGAAGAGGTATATACAATAACGATGACTAAGTTTTGGGAGCGATTTGTTGTTCAACGAGAAGAGCTGCCAAATACAAATATTGAAGGATATATATATCGTATGGCCTATAACGCACATTTTCACAGAAGTAGGTATGGCAGAAAAGAAAAACCTACAGACTTCTCAAGTGAAAACGAACCTGGAATATCGAAGCTTGTACAAAGTGTTGAGTATCCCAACTATTTGAAACAAAGTGAACAAGATTCGTTGAGGATATCAAAATTACTTAAAGTTGCGATCGATAAGTTGGATGATGTGTGTAAACGAATAATTAGTGAGAATGTAATGGGTGGCATGAAGTTAAAAGAGCTAGATTCTGAATTATCTTTAAAGGGATCTTATAGTGCCTTGGTGCACAAGAAGAAACGTTGTATTAAACTGCTGACAAAATTGATTTATATAGAAATGAAAACATTGGGAATCTCAGAAGAAGAAATAACTTAAAATGAAAACTGAACGTTTAGAACAAGCATATAATTTTGATTTATCCCCTGAAGAGCTAGATAAGCTAAGTCAATCGGATGTCCAAAAAATCAAAAGGTACATGGCTGCGAGGACTGTTTCTAATAACGTGATGGAAACAGATTACTCTGAAGCTTTGATTCTAAAAAAACAAGAATTTAAAACCTTGCTTCAAGACGCTTCTTCCGTCAATGCAGTCGAAGAGCCCAAAGTGTCCACCAAAGAGTTGCCTAAAAACAAGTTCAAATATACTGCACTGATAATTATCCTTGGTCTTGGTCTAATCACCGCTTTCTTTTTCTATCAATCGAATCAATCCTCAAAAGCCAATAATGTTCAGAATGAGATAGAGCTCTTTGCTGATAATATAATCAACATTGACTATGTGCAAAAAATCGAACGAGATGAGGCAACGGTAAAAAGTGAACTACTAGAATTTTTTCAAGCAAAGGACTATGATGCTCTTTTAGCCGCACTTGAAAAGGAGAAGTTGAATGATGATAACCATAACTTACTAAAAGCTTATTCGTATCTAAAATTAGGGAAAGTAACATTAGCGGATCAACAAATAGATTCTATAGATGTCAC
>CAYVFU010000166.1:0-5960 GCA_964450495.1 uncultured Saprospiraceae bacterium
ATAATTATTATCCAAAGGAAAAAACTACCCATAAACTAGATAGATTTATGTTTTGAGATTTATGAATTAAGATGTAAGATTTTACAAGTATAAACTATTTCTCACTTAGCTCTATAACCCTATATATATATATTAATTTTACCCTCATGGCAGATAAAACCTACTTTCAAGATCACATGCCAGGCAATGTTTGTTTTGGCTGTGGCAAAAATCACCAAGGCTTACAAATTAAAAGCTATTGGGAAGGCGATCAGAGTGTTTGTATATGGGAATCAAAAGAACAGTACCACGGTTGGAAAGGTGTCCTAAATGGTGGGATTCACGCAACCTTGGTTGACTGTCATTGTATGTGCACCGCAATGGCGCACGCTTACAAATCTGAGAACCGCGAATTGGGCAGTGAACCACATTATCGCTTTGCAACAGGCACACTGACCATCAAATATTTGAAGCCAACATCAAATGATGACCCAGTAATATTAAAGGCGAGAGTGATAGAACAAAAAGGAAGAAAGACTGTACTCTCATGCGACACTTATACGGGAGACGTCAAAACTGCTGTAGCGGAAGTAATTGCTATTCGTGTTGATTGGAAAGACTGAAAACAAACCCGAATCTTAGCAAACCCCAACGGGGTAACATTACAACAATAGATTTTAACCTTTGCTTATATATCCTATTGCCTCAACATTCCTTTGCACACCGTCCCTTATATTTGAAAAATAAAAAAAGCCCAGAACTTTCGTCCTAGGCTTCAGTATTACTTTACTTGGTTTTCTTTTTATCTCAACCTAATTAATTTTCCATGGTATTGTTGATCTTCAGTTGTTACCTGATATATCATTGAACCATTATAATTTAAATCAGACAAATCAATTGTTTGTCGGTTGGCACCTTTTCTTAAAGACAAGGACTGTTTGCGAATTAATTTTCCGCTCATATCAAACAATTGTATTGTTGCTATTCCATTCGTCTCCATATCCATACTCAAATTAAATTCATCTGTAAATGGATTTGGTGAAATTTGAAGTTCAGAAGAAAATTCTCCTTTAAATCGTTCAATATCTCGAATTAAAGTTTGTAAATCTGATCTACTCTCCAAATCAATATCTCCTATATCTCCTATTTGGATACCGACAATATCCATATTATGGATAGGCTCATTGAGCACAACTGATGAAGCGATAAATTCCTCGGACCATGGTGAATTAGGGTTTGAGAATGTATATGCTGCATCTGCAAATAACCATTCTGCTGCTGGCAGAGCTTCAGTAGTTTCTGCTAAATAATCCACTAAAAATTCGACATCATCAATATCTATATCTCCATCCATATCAATATCTGCTGCAAGCAGACGATAAGGATCTTCTATTCTAGAAATACCAGCTAAGTGCTCAAATAAGAGTATTCCATCTGCTGTCGATATTCGATCTGCATGTACACCGGCGTCGACAGATGCTGCAATCGTCACAGGCTGGCCCATTGGGACATTGGTTAATATGTATTCGCCATTACTATTGACAGCTACATTTTCTGAAAAGACAGAAGCTGCAGATTCTACTACTCTTTCTTCTGTGACAAAATCTGTAACATAAAATTGTTGACCAAATTCATTTATAAAACTATCAACAACTACAGGCACTACAACCATTTCTATTGTTGTTTGACCAGCAACTTCAGGCCCTTCAAATAGTAGAGATGATGATTCAATAGCGTTGCCATCAATAGACAAGACACTCCCAAACACCATTCCCATACTGGAAGTATCAGATTCTTCGTGTGATGTTGTATCCATATCCATCGTGTAATCCATGGTATCAACTCCCATCGAATCCATTGCCATCATGGTAGTATCCATTGGCATATCCATGTGCGTGGTATCTGAATCCAACATACTTGAATCTATTGGCACATCAACATGCATGGTATCTAGAGGAACATCAACCATTGAGGTGTCATAGACCATAGTATCCTGAGGCATCTCGTCTACAGGCTCTTCATCTTGTCCACCTTCATCATTAGCGGTACAATTAGGAATATTGGCAGCATTATTTTGGACCAATATACCTACTCGACAAAACGATTGATTTCCATTAGCATCTGTAACATAAAGATTCAATTCATTGAAGCCAACAGTTGCACAGGTAAATTCTAATACTTGTTGCTCACCTGCTTCATCAAATGAAAAAGTCAAGTCCGAGCCACAAGGATGATAACTTTTATGGTCTATGTCTTTTGCCCAAATTTCTACTGAGCCATCTTCTGGTACGCCATCTCTATCTTCATCAACTGGCATCAATGCTATTGACAAAGCTGACAAGCAAAGTGGCACCGGAGAAAGATCATTATTCACTTTAATGACTTGCTTGAAAGTAGCACTAGATCCACAACCATATTCAACCGTGTAATGTATAGTGTGCATACCGACTGGGTAATGACCACTTGCATTTGCGCCTTTGTAATCAGAGTAAGATGAATTATTAATAATCTTATACCCCTCATCACAATCACTTGCTCCTACTGTTAAGTCTGGTACATGGACATAGGCACCAGAGCATGACGTTGCCTTTACTTCTACTTCATGAGTTTCATAAGCATGTGGGACTTCATCATTGATTAATTTTATTGTTTGGTAGTGCTCGTAGTATCCTTTCACTGGATAAGCATTGGGGACATACGTACACCAATCTATCACTGTCCATTTTCGAATGATTTTTTTGCATCCACCACTTATAGAAAACAACTGATCTTTGTAAGTATGTATCAAGTTTGAACAAGACCCGCTTGCATAATGAGGTTCATCGTAGTACGCAGGAAGATTTTTAGGAAGAATATTAGGGCTACAACCTTCTAAAACCAAACCATCTCTTGGCCAATAAATTGTTGGCTTTTGACTTTGTTCACCGACATATATCGTTTGTGTGCATGAGAACCACTGTGAACCATATTTGTGTTTCCACACTCGCTCGATATAGCCAGTATTGCAATCATTAATATGTCTGTGCACTTCTGGCTTTGGCAAAGTAAATACTTTACCAGAATAGTCCTTAAAGTATGCTGAGCCATAAGTATCTAAGTACCAAATCTCTGCATCACAGTCCACCCACTTATCTGGTGGACAAGTAATTCCAGCAAATACTTCTTCATTTGAATTGTTGCTGTAAATGGAAGTTGCGCACAGCATAGCACAGAATAAACTGAATAATAGCTTGTTCATGATTTTTTGAAACTTTAGTCGATTGCGAATTTAACACCTCAAAATGAATTAATTACACATTATGTAAACAAATAATATGTAAAGTGTTCGTCAAGACAGCAAATTCAAAATTCGTTTCTATTACAAAATTTCATATAAATACATTTATTTATATAAGTATCTCTAAGTCTGCAAGTTATGTTACAGTGAGCTAATTTGGTACAATTCCAATAAGTAAAAAACATATAAATGTCCTTTTCATATGATATGTCGTCACGATCATAATGCGTTAGAGTTAAACTAATTGTCTTAAAAAAGTGACTACATATCCAATATGCTATCATAATACTATGGACCTAACTGTACTCAGGAGTTTCAAATGAAAGGACTTTGGAAAATACTTAAATGGATCATTGGTACTCTTGGAGCAATAATCGTTATCTCCATTTTATTATCAATCTTGTTTAGACAGAGAATCGAGACAGCAGCTTTGACACAACTTGACAGAATCACTAACAGTCAATTACAATACGGTGATGCTACCTTTAATTATGTCAATTCATTTCCCTCTATATCTTTAGATTTAAGTAACCCTACATTTTACGATAATGATTATGATGCAGCTTTAGAGTTAGAAGAGTTTCAAGTACGGCTGAATATTTTTAAATCCATCTTTTCTGAACCTGTCATCAGTCGTCTGGCAATTAAAAATGGCTCTGTAACTTTAAAAGAACGTAACAGAAAATGGAATATTCAAGATCTAATGACAGGAACTAATACATCTTCAGAAAATTCTGGTTTAATTAACATTGATGAACTGATTGTTGAAAATTTTAAAGTAGTTGTTGATAGAGGTACAGCAGATCAAATCACTCAGTTTACCTTGGTCGATGCCTCTATGAAAATGAGCAGCAATAAACAGGAAGCGACAATCCATGCCAAAGGCACTGTATCCTTTGACTATGTGATTAACAATTCAGACCACCAATTAATTGATATTCCAGATACATTTGAATCAAATTTAAATTATGACAAAGCATCCAAAATTCTAACCATTACACAAAGTCAATTAAAGCAAGGATTAACCTTAGAAGGCTGGTTCAATACTTCGAATTCTACGCGAGATATTAGACTTGATATTAACAATTGGGATCTTGACAGGTTAAATACTTGGCTCTCAGAATCAGAAACAGATATAGAAAAACAGATAAGGATAGATGGAAAATTATCAGGATTAGTTTCTTTTGACGAAGTGTCTGAAATTGACTACACTCTCTATATTAAAGACGGTGAACTTATTAGAGGAGATGACTTTCAAATTATGCTATCCGACATTCAATCTACCTTAACTGGCAATCAAGAAGAATTGTCTTTCAATCAACTGACATTAGAAGTAGATGATGAAAAACTTGATACTGAAATAAATTATTCAATAGATAAAAATACACTTACTTCACTAAAGATAAGTGGCGATGTTCCAGTTAAAACAATTCACACTATAACAAGAGACACTTCTCTAAATAATGTGAGAGGATCAATTGGTCTAAAAGAATTCACCATTACTAATTATCCCATTGAATCTGATCAATCAATGCTAAATTACTTAAGCTTAAATGGCGATATAAATAATATTAAACTTAATTCTGTTACTGGCAAGCAGCTCCGTTTAAAAGAAGGAGAATTAAAAAATATTGGAGAAGAATTACACTTTACAAATCTTCAAATTGAAACAGATAATTCAGAATTTTTACTTAATGGACATTATGTCATTGAAGAAAACAGAAATGTTTTAAAGTGTTCAATTAAAGGTGACAAAATTCAGGCAGAAGATTTATTGTCTTTCAATAATTCATCAGAGGACAAACAATCAAATTTTTTAAAAGACAACAGGCTTTATGTGACAATCGAAATTGATAAATTTTGGTTTAACAAAATCAAAATGGGAAATATCAAAGCAAAAGTGACAAGTATCAATGACGTACTTAAAACTAATTTTGAAGGAAAGGTTTTTGAAGGAGATATAAAATCAGATGGTCGTTTAGAATATAAAAATGACAACTATCACTATCACTTTTCCTTAGATGGTAAACATATTGATCTTGAAGAACTTCTGGATCAGAACGAAAATTTTGGACAAGAAGTTATTTCTTCTGACAATCTAAAAGGCGATTTAAGTACATTGTCTACTTTTGACTTTTATTATGATGAAAATTGGAATTTAATTCCAGCTAAAACTAAAGGTCTTATTTCAGGAGAAATAAAAAAAGGTCGCATTCAAAATCTGGAATTAATGAAACAGTTTTCTTCTTTTGTAAACATTAAAGATCTTGAAGAAATTAAATTCACAGAAATAAACAATTACCTAGAAATTAAAGGAAAGAATCTATACATCCCGACAATGTTTATTCAAAGTAATGCTGCTAATTTTACATTAAGTGGTTATCACTCTATTGAAAATGTTCAGCTGTACTATCTAAAGGTAAATGCTGGTCAGATATTAGCTAATAAATTTAAAAAACACGACCCTAGTAAGCCTCCCAAACCGGACAAACGAAACGGTATGTTCAATATGCATTATGTAGTCAACGGTTCCAGCGAAAGCTACAAATACAAAAGAGATCGTTCACGTGTAAAAGCAGCTTTTAAAAATGGAGAAGAGAGAAAACGCTTAATTTATAATGAGCTTGTCAATGAATTTGGTCAGTCGGACAGGCTTCAATTTGAGACAATCGAATGATCATAGCTCCAGAGGAGCGATATATAA
>CAYVFU010000167.1:0-5877 GCA_964450495.1 uncultured Saprospiraceae bacterium
AAGCGTATCTCGTACTCAATTGGGCACTTAATGTCTCCTTCTTGTTCGACAAATTGTGAAATCTCTGCTCTTACTGCTTCTAGGATAAAATCAACTGTTTGATTCGTTTCCATCTTATATGTTTTTTGGTCTCTAAATATAATGATTTTGTGTAATATGTTTTACACAAAATCAAATAAATTAAAGCCATTTGTACAGTAAACTGTACCTTACTAATATATTCTATAATCATGGAAAGAAGAAAGTTTATTCAAAGCAGCTCAATACTCGCAACAGCTTCAGTTATGCCAGCAAGTTCACATACAACTCACGTGACACCAAAATACAAACTCGGATACCAACTTTTTAGTGTCAATACAGATATGCAAAAAGACCCAATCGGTACGTTGGCATTGATGAAAAAAATGGATTATGTGGATTTTGAAATCTATGGATTCGATCCAGAGAAGCTTACTTATTATGGTATTCGAGCGCAAGATTTTAAACAACAGCTTGATGACATGAATCTGACAGTGACTAGTGGCCATTATGGATTTACAGATTATCTCGATAAATCGGACAAAGAATTGCGATGGTTCGTAGATCAATGCATCAAAGGCGCCAAAGCTCTCAAGAGTCCATATATTACCTGGCCATGGTTAGCCCCTAAGTACAGAAATATGGAAGGTTATAAACTAATGGTCAATAAATTAAATCCAATAGGCAAACAAGTTGCAGACGCGGGTTTGACATTTGCTTATCACAATCATGGATTTGAATTTGATGATCATGATGGCATTTGTGCTTATGATCTCATCATGGATGAGACTGACCCATCATTGGTAAAATTGCAAACAGATATGTATTGGGTCATGCATGCAGGCAGAACAACACCTAAAGAATTGATTGATAAACAACCGGGAAGATTTGTTATGTGGCACATCAAGGATATGGATGCTAAAACCCGAGACTATACTGAACTGGGAAATGGTGCCATCAACTATGCTAACGTATTGCCTGATCCAGAGAAATCTGGGCTTGTTTATTATTATATAGAACAAGGAGGCAACTTCACTAACAATGCGCTTAAGAGTGCAGAGGATAGTGCGAGCTTTCTAAAAGAAAATTTATTGCATTTATTATAGCTTACAATGATACGCGCATATGCTGCAAGTGATAAACAAAAACTATTGGGGATATTTAAATTAAATGTTCCCAGATACTTTGCCGCATCAGAACTAACAGACTTAGATACATACCTAGAGCGAGAAGCTGAAACATATAGAGTCATAGAAGTAGATCAAAAACTTGTCGGAGGCTTTGGGTTTATAATCGACAAAGAAAAATCTGAAGGTAGCATCACTTGGATTTTTTTTGACCCAAAAAAAACTGGCATTGGACTAGGTAAACTAGCCATCCAATATTGTCACGATGTATTTAATAGAACAGAAGATATCCAAAAATATACGGTGCGAACCTCCCAATTAGCTTACGCATTTTTTGAAAAATTTGGTTATGAGACAACCGAAATAAAAAAAGACTATTGGGGAAAAGGATTGGATTTATATGCTATGATTAAGACACTATAATTGCCTGTTGCACTTTTATTGAATGAAAAGTATAATAACATTAAGTGCATTAACATCTCATTATATAATCAAATTTAGTTTTAACAACCATTCCAATTAAAAGGATGTTTTAATGACAACAATCCTATTTATATGAATTCAAAAAATAGGTCCGTAAATGAAAGAATAGATAATAATGCGTCTACCAAGCTAATACTCAACACTCCAGATTGGAAAAGTGTACGGTCGATTTATCAAAAACTCAGTTTAGAATTTCATGTATTGACAACTCCTTATGATGTTAAACTCGATGATGACACCAAGCTCATGCTGGATCATTTGATACTAGCAATTGATAGTGTGGATCAGTCCGTTGATGAAATAATAGAACGACATGAAAGACAAGACTTAATGGATTCCATTATTCAATTCCTCATCAATCCCAATGAGCGATGGACTCATAAATTGGCATCTTCAATTTTGGAAGAACGGATAATGACGCTTAAAGCAATTGTTAAATACTTGAAGGTGGATGAACGATTTCATAAAGCCGTGAGTAATATATTCAAACACACAGAGGAAAAAAGACATGTTGAATACGAAGCGAAATTAATTGAACTGGTAATGAAAGAAGGCGTCGCAACTTCAGAACTTCCATTGTCAATTATGAAAATTAACGAATCACATCCTTTTGCGAAATGCTTCATTACACTATGTACACTAATGGGAATTGCAGATTTAATTGTCGATGCTAGATCAGATTATCGATCTAATTATATAGCAGTAAAGCCGAGCATAAGCCTTTATCTTAACCTTCATTGGATTCTGATTAAAAATGGTCTCTCACTAATTTGGCATTTCCCAAAGAAAATTTCTTTTCTTCTTTATTGTATTCGCTTTTCTTTTTACTTATTATTTTCAAGAGATTAATCTTGGATTTACAGGCAGATATTTAGATACTAGATTTAGGTATTCCAACACAATTCTTCTTTGTATCTTTTCACTTCAATATTATGTTTATGAAAGTTACCTACGCCTACATCTCATCTCTAATTCTAATAATTTTATTTTTTTCGGACAGCGAACTTACCGCCCAGAATTCAAACACGTGGCTTCAAACTCCAGACAGTCTATACGCTGGTCTTCAATACAGAAATATCGGACCTTTTAGGGGAGGAAGAAGTGTAGCAGGTAGTGGAGTCATTGGTGATCCATTGACCTATTATATGGGAAGTACTGGTGGAGGTATTTGGAAAACTACGGATGCTGGAGCAACCTGGAATCCAATTGCAGACGGACAAATAAAAACAGGAAGTGTTGGTGCAATAGCTGTAGCATCATCCAATACAAATATCATTTATGCAGGAATGGGCGAACATGCTGTCAGAGGTGTGATGACTTCTCACGGCAATGGTGTCTATAAGTCAGTCGACGGCGGTATCAATTGGCAGCATCTAGGATTAGACAATTCCAGGCATATATCTGAAATACGTGTACACCCACAAAATGCTGATGTCGTATTTGTTGCAGTACAAGGAGCCGTGCATGGTGACAGTCAGGATAGAGGTGTATATAAGTCAACTGATGGAGGTCAATCTTGGCGAAAAGTGTTGTATGTTGATAATCGCACAGGTGCTGCTGACTTAGCAATGGATGAATCAAATCCCATGATTTTATTCGCAAGTATGTGGGATCATCGACGACTACCATGGCAAGTACAAAGTGGTGGTAAAGGATCTGCTATTTACAAATCAACAGATGGTGGAGAAAATTGGGAGAAAGTGACAAATGGACTTCCCAGTGAGTTGGGTAAAACAGCTGTGGACATTTCACCAGCAAATCCTCAAATAGTCTATGCTAATATTGAAGCCGAAGGAGAAAAGGCTGGAGTGTATCGATCGAATGACGGAGGCAAAACCTGGAAACAAACAACCAAAGACAGAATCACTGTAGCCCGAGCTTGGTACTATATCGAAATTTTTGCCGACCCAAAAAATGAAGACGTTGTCTATGTATTGAATGCTCCTATGCTTAAGTCTACGGATGGAGGTAAAAGCTTTAAGTCTATCAGAAACCCTCATGGCGATCAACACCACATGTGGATCAATCCGGAAAACCCATCTAACATCATACTCTTAAATGATGGAGGGGCCTGCATCACCTTCAATGGTGGTAGCACTTGGTCTTCCCAACAGAATCAGCCAACTATTCAATTTTATAGAGTTATCACAGACAATGTTTTTCCATATAATGTCTACGGCGGTCAACAAGACAATTCTTCAATTGTAACAGCGAGTAGAACTGGTTCACCAGGTATTGGTTGGAAAGATTGGTTTAATGGCCCCGGATGCGAAAGTGCTTTTTTGGCTTTTGACCCTGATAATCCAACTCAAATTTTTGGTGGCTGTTACCAAGGGAATATTGGAGTTATGGACAGAGAGACCAAAGAGCAAACAGACATAATAGCCTACCCTACCGTTGGCTTAGGCTGGACTCCAAGTGAAATGAAATATCGGTTCAATTGGAATGCGCCAATCGTAGCCTCTCCTCAAGATCCCAACACAATCTATCATTGTGGCAATCAAGTCTTACGAACACGTAATGGTGGAGTCACCTGGGAAGAGATCAGCCCAGACTTGACTAGCAATGATAAATCAAAACAAGGTCCTGGTGGCGCACCTTATACAAATGAAGGCGCTGGTGGAGAAGTATACAATACGATCAGTTACTTTGAAGCGTCTCCTCACTCAGCAGATGTGCTTTGGACTGGAAGTGATTGTGGTCTGATTCACGTTAGCACTGACGCTGGAGAGAATTGGCAAAATGTCACACCTCCCGGTATAGGAGAAGCCCTCATAAATGCCATTGATGTTTCTCCACACGATCCCGCGAAAGCATATGCGGCGATAACAAAATATAAATTCAATGACTTTAGTCCGATGATCTATGTTACTGAAAATTACGGTAAGACTTGGCAAAAAAGAGTGAGCGGAATCGCTGCTGAAGATTATGTACGAGTCGTGCGAGAAGATGAAAAAACACCAGGCTTACTTTTCGCTGGGACAGAAAGTGGTATCTATATGTCTGAAGATGATGGGCGAAATTGGAAAACCTTTCGGTTAAATATGCCACATTGTCCAATCACTGACTTGACATTTAGAGATAATGATTTGGTAGTTGCAACTTCCGGTCGTTCCTTTTGGATTCTTGATAATTTGTCTTGTTTACAGCAAGGTGGTGATCCCAATGATGACATCGTCTTATTTACGCCAAAGCCTAGTTATCGACTAAGTACAGGAGGTCGACGAGATGTGAATCTTGGAAAGAATCCGGCACCAGGTATATTGATTGATTATTATGTTTCAGAAAATCTGCCTGACTCTATAGATTTAGTGATGACCATTGAAGATGGAAATGGCAATACACTTCGAAGCTATTCTAGCAAACCAGACAAGACATTTAAATCCTATTCAGGTGGCCCATCAAAACCGAAAATACTGCGAAGAGAAAAAGGTGTAAATCGGTTCAATTGGGATATGCGTAAAGAACAAATGACCGGTGTAGATGGGAGATTTTTATTAGGTGGTTATAGTGGGCCGATGGTTCCGCCTGGCACATACACGATCACATTATCAGCAGGAGATAATGTACTATCAACTGAAGCAGTCTTGTTAGCTGATCCAAGAATAAACGCAGACCAACAAGATTATGACACCCAATACAAACTCATCTCAGAAGCAGAAGAAATGGCTAGAGATTTACAGGAGTCTGCCGCATACATGCATAAAACTAAGGAGCGCATTAGTACTTTGCAGAAATTATTTGAAGAGGAAGATGAAGCTAAAGAGTTGATCACATATGGTAAAGACTTATCAAAAGAAATAGCCGATTGGGAAACACTAGTCTTACAACCTAAACAAAAAACATTTCAAGATGTCATTAATTTTCCAAATAAGTTATCCGCAGAATGCATGGACTTGATGGATCGCATGGGCGGCATGATACCTACCATTACGGATGGAATGAAAACTCGTTTGGCCGATTTAAAGTCTGAATATCAAGAAGTAAAATCTGCTCAGGAAAAAATTAGTGAAGGATTTGATAACTATAATTCATTGTTTAGAAAATCCAATTTGAATTTATTAAAAAATTAAACAAAAACCTTGAAGCATTCTATTTATTAACACAGCCATACTGTATTGTTTTGACTCTCGCTCCGCTTTCGAAATCAAAGCCTTGAAGCAAAATGGTTTCACTAACGTAGAAAACAAAAAAATAAAAAGGGAGTGATAAAAATAATCACCCCCCTCTTTTGACTAATTGCAATTAA
>CAYVFU010000168.1:0-5817 GCA_964450495.1 uncultured Saprospiraceae bacterium
GTTACAATTTTACAATTTTACAATTTTACAATTTTACAATTTTAAACATATAAAGATGAAAATATTTTTCGCTTTTTGCTTTGCAATGACTTTAGGTTTGAGCTTAGTCACCTCAGCATTTTCTCAAGAATCTTCATTCGATCCAGATTGGATTTTAGATCTTGAAACAGGTATCTGGACTTATGATGGTGACCATGAAGGAGTGTGGGTTTGTGGAGACACATGCACATACTTTCTTTTACCAAGAGAATAGTACTTTTTTACCTTTTTAATATAACTCTTTAATTTAATCATTAATAATGAAAAAAATATATTCAATTTGTTTTACGTTAGTCTTAGGATTTAGTGCAATGACATGGGCGTCTACACCAGAAGCTGAAGAATCGATTGCACCAGAATGGATTCTCGATTTAGAAACTGGAGAAACGATTGACGATGGGGATTATTGGGGTGTCTGGGTTTGTGGAGATACATGTACTTACTATCCCTTACCTATTGCTTGATTATTAAACTAGAAGAGAATATTTAAAATAATGTTCTCTTCTAGTTGATTTAAATATATAAAATGAAAACATACTATTTAATTCTATCAATTCTTATTTTAAGCATAGATTCTTATTGTCAAAATTTAGAGGCTGTTTATTCTGTAAGAGACAAAAGAATTGAGTCCTTTGAAAAGCCTAACTTAATGACCCAAGAACAATATGATTATCTTTTAGATCAAATTGCAAATGCAAGAAGTAAATATAAATTATCAATTCAAAATAATAAGTCAGAATACAAATTTATTGGGTCTTTTGACAAAAGTGGAAAACAACTACAATCTACTAATACCAGGAAGCCTTATTTTAAAGATTTTATTCAGAATCGACTTTTGATAGAAACAGGACGCAAAAATACTGTTGTCAGCGAAGATTTAAAAACAATTAATAATTGGGTGTTAATTGAAAAGGATACTATCATAAATCATTTACAATGTTCTTTAGCAAAGCATCAAATTGATAAAGATGTTACTGCATGGTATGCTAAGGATATTCCCGTTAGTGATGGACCTAAACATTATTCTGGTTTACCAGGTCTAATCGTGGCTCTTTACACTGACTCTGATGAAATCATTTTAGATGAAGTGACGAATCTTGAGACCTTGAATGATTTTATATTGCCAAAAATTGATAAGACTATTACGTTAAGAGAATATCTTAATAGTCGCAAAAAAGCAACCCCTCCCAAATGATCTGTTAATGAGTATTAAGTGTCTATTCTATACTCAAATCATCTTTTTTATACTGCAAGCTCCTAGTTTATTAGCACAAGATACGAGTAGCATTGGTGGTATTGTTGTAGATTCTACAGATCAATCTGTTTTGATTAATTGTATAATCACATTGCACAGCGATATTGATTCTTCACTAATTTCTTTTACTACTTCTGATTTGAATGGTCGGTGGATTTTCAAAGATTCTGCAAGAAAGGGCTCCTTTGTTAAATTTAAAATGTTAGGATATAATACGAAAATGGAGACTTGTGATCGATTTCTAAATAGTAAAAATTTAAAAACTAGTCTTTCACCCTCCAGTATAAACCTTGATGATATTTTAATAAAAGCTAAGCGTATCGGTATCCAACAAAAAGGAGACACAATAGATTATGATCTCAAAAGTTTTACAACTGGAAAAGAGAGAAATTTGGGAGATGTACTCAATAAATTGCCGGGTATGGATGTATCAAGTGAAGGTGATATTAATTATAATGGCTCTCGAGTTGATGTGCTTTTAATTGAGGCAAAGGATGTACTGAATAACCAGCACAAACTTGCTGTTGACGGACTGATGGCTACTGATATTGAAGATGTACAAATCATAGAAAATTTTAAGGATGAGTCTGAACTAAGTAATAAGCAGTCAGATAAAGTGGCGATGAATGTTGAATTGACTAAGGAAGCAAAAGCCAAATGGCGAGGTTTGCTGTCAGTGGATATAGGGTATAAGAAAAAGCTAAAAGCTGACCCAAGTGTTTTTAATATAAATGATGTTTGGTCTACAACAATATTTGGCAGGTTTAATAATGTAGGAGAAAGCCTTATGAGTGTTAAAGATTTTCTCAGTATGCAAGTCTCTTTGACAACAACTTTAAATAATAATAAAGATAACCTTGAGGCAATACTACCAAGACATTTTCTTCTTCCCTTTGATTTGACTCATAATACAGATGGTCTAATTGCTGCTAATATACATAAGGAAAAGAAAGATAAAACCTCATCTAAATTGAGTCTAAATATTTTAGATTTGAATAGAAATCAGGATCTCAAATTTAGTAGGAATTATCAAGCAACAGATGATGTATTTAATGGTGATACAAGAATTGACGCCAATCTTACTTCATTTACTTTACATTATAGAGAGACTTGGAAGCTTTCCAAAAAAAGTATACTTACATTTAACCTTCCTGTTAATTTGTTAGATGAGCACGAAATAGATGAAGTAAAAGGCCTCTTCAATTCAAAGACGACTGAAGCTATTAATACTAACGGATTGAATAGATACCGACTTAATCCTACAATTAAGTATAGTAATCAACTTAAAGATAAATGGATACTTACATTTTTTGCTGCAGGTAAGTATATGAATTCAATATTGAAAAATAATATAGAGGATATTAATCCACTGTATGATACTGATTTTTTTCAAATAGATCAATCTCAAGACAATATTGAAATAGAATATGCGATAAGTGCATCTTCAGAATATGATATTAGAGATGGTCATAAAGCTGGAATCAGTTTACTTAATACAGTAAATGAACAATCAATCATTACTAAATCAAGTTCAGCCGATTTCACTAGTGATAATAGTCAATCTAGTACAACTTCAAGCTCTATGTCTTTATTTTATAACTTTAAGAATAGTCGATTTCTTTTTGAACCAACATTTTCTGTAGCATGGTATGATCGACAATTTCAAGAATCACAAGGAACTGGATTTAACTATAAAATTAATCAGTTAATAAAATATAGTTTTAGTCAGCTTCATTTTATATTATTAAAATATACGAATAGGACATACTTGCCTTCTTTTGATCAATTTCATAATTCACTAATTATAGAAGATCAAGTTTCAATGCGGAGAAGTATTGTCTTGCCAGAGTCAACTATTAGAGAACAAAATTTTAGTCTAACCTATTTGACTTATCAATTAGATATTGGGTTAAGATTTCATACAATATTTCAATATAAATCTGGATCAGGTCAACCTTATCAAAGAGTTATCTCCAAAGATGACTACATCGTAAATGAATGGAATTCTAATATTAATAGTCAGTCGATATCGTTAAAAAATACTATATCCTTTCCAGTTTTACAAAAGAGAATTTCAATAAGGAGTCATAGTGATTTTAAGTGGCAAAGCAATTTGCTTGATGAAGATATTCAATTTGATAATTCAACCATTAGTAGTTCATTGAGAGCGATAACAAAATTTAAAGATTCACCAGTAAATGGGTCTGTTGGTTATAGTATTGTTTCACAATCTTCTGACCAAGGTGATAGAGTCATAGGTTTTTTAAAACACAGCGTACCTGTCGAATTAAGTTATACCTCTAGGCATATTAAACTTGATCTCTCATTTTCGTATAATGTAAATAGAATAGATAGTCATTTGTCTACATACAGTGAAGTTGGGGCTGAATTATTATATTCATTAGGGAATAAATTCGATCTTAAACTCAGAGGAGTTAATGTCTTAAATCTGAATGGTGTACCTGATATAAATACAAGGTACAATAGTGTATTTATTCAAGAGAATGAATTTATTCGATTTCCAGGGTTTTTAACTATTGGGTTGCAAAAGACACTGTAATTGAAAGTATAGTGTGTGTAGCACTGTAAGGATTATAGTATCTGTATCAAACAAACATAGTGCAAATTTGCGCTCACTTCTGTTATTAATAAAACTCTGATCTTTGCGGATATTACACTATCAAGCCTTTCAGTAAATTACTAATTTTATTGCCATACGATCGTTACTAGGCACCATCTTTCAAACCTCTTGCATTTCCCTCAAAGGGGGACTTGTGGCAACTAATCCAACTCCAACCAATAGCTATTATGTTAAAATGACACCAAACCCAATAGTTATCGGGTTCACATCAGTAGCCCGCGGCAATGCCGTGGGCTGAATTTGAAATCAAATGCCATTGGCGCGCGTTTTTGATCCAAAAACCGTGACAATGGTTAAGTATTGTATTGCACAAATCCCCTAGTCTAATAACAAACTACCAGTAGCATTTCAATAAGAGGTTAGGTGGTGATCCGATAGTAAATCTTCCATGAGGCATCTTCTTCTTTAACCTCTTGCAACTCTCTCGAAAGGAGCAGTTTGGCTACAAACTCAATTGTATTTTAAATCCTGAAATAGTTTATTTCCAATTATTTTAGAATGTACTTTTCAAATTATCAGATTTGCTAAAAGGGTAGATGAATTTAGTAAATCAACGTGTTTTCATTCTTGGTTTTTTAATGCTTCATTTAAGAAGTCTATCTGTCTGTTTCGACTATAATTCAGTGCATCATAGTCAAATCCATGATAATCATTCATTTTGCTGAGTGCTTCATAGAATTCAAGTTTTGTTCCTTTATTCCAATTTTTAAACGCATAATCGTTTAATTTCTTTGGTTGTTTATTAAACAATTCAAGCGTATATAATAAGTCATACTTTATTGACGATTCATCAGGGGTTAGTTTTACCCAATGCAAGTAATTATTTTCATAAAAGTCTCTGTAAATGGCGATAAAGATTTCTGGCTTTATTCTGGATAATTTCTCGTTTACTTTATACAGATCGTGTGCACTAAATAATGGTACACTTTCAAGAGCGAGGAAGTTGTAGAATGACTCACTTGTGTTGTTATTATCTAATTCCTTTTTATATTTGAAGTAATAATTAAACAAGAAATCTTTGAATCTATATTCTTCTCCCAGATCAAGAATATCAGTAAGTGTTAGTTTTTCCAGGCTAATCAATTTTTCAACGAATTCACTTGATTTAGGAGTGAGGTGCTTGTCTATGTATGTATGATCACCTGCGACAATGTGCTTATGTAGTTCGACGAATTCATCAAGTATTATTTTCTTTTGGTTCGTACAGGATGTTGTTGAGAGGCATATAAATAGGATTAAAACTATTCTCATAACTGATGGTTCTTTACTCATATTTGCGAATTGCTTGAGCTTGTTTTTTCATTTGAAAAGTGTAGAGGTTTTTAATACGTCATATCATGTACAATATTCAATTCTTCTTCCACAAATGATTGTAACAATTTTAATTCGCTTTTAATATCTGAATTATCGTCCTCTTTGAGTTTTAATTCAGAGAGTACACTGCATATAAATTTCTCTTCCCCAAACTCATTCCAATCTTCTTGAAGTTGCCGATTGCGATGATTGCCAAATCTAAGTTCGATACGATGTCTGTTCCATTTGGATGGAATATTAGTTGCTGTGTCTAGGAGTATTTTCTGGTTTGCAGTATTCCGAATTTCAAAGACACCCATTTGTGGAATTTGATTTTTGTATTGCTCTTTTAATTCTTTTTTGGTTTTCATATTCCAGGCAAAATTGCATTTAGATTTTTGAATACCAAATCTTACTGCTGATATACGTGTCTAATTTTCTGGGACAAGAACATACCAAAGCAAATTACCTCCTTTAACAAATGTCGAAGGAGGCATTTACTTTAATTGTCACTGTTTTATTGTGGTAATAATTTAGTTACAAGATTCCTGTTCCAATTCTATTTCAGCTTGTCTTAGCTCGTCTTTGA
>CAYVFU010000169.1:0-5695 GCA_964450495.1 uncultured Saprospiraceae bacterium
TGAAACCAAGAAGACTCAAACAACGAATCAAAAAGCTGACAAAAGAGAGAATTTGTATAGGGCTTGAATGTAAGCTCCTGAGTAGCGGCATATAATTTTGAAATACTTAAATAAATCACAGATAGCACTTATTTCCAAAAATAGTATTGCTGAGGCTATCTTTTGATCTATTAAATTATACATACAGATTACACTTGTTTTCTGGCGAATAGATTTCTCTTTCTTTCCATCTTGGAGTTATTATTGCTGGGGTAATCTTTCATGTCAAAATTTTCAGAAGACTCAGTTGCGAACACTCAATACTGGAGTGTTTGCAGAGAGATTCGAACTCCCATTTACCAGTTTATATTGCTGAGGTCTTCTTTTCATTTTTATACAATTCTGTTTTTATTGAACCGTTCATAATCACAGATTTCATTTTAGTATGTGAATGATAATACTTATTGTTTGCTGTAGAAATCTTTTGATTATAGTTGTATTAATTCGAGAACCTCTTGACCCAATGCTTTTTGCATTGCTTCGTAAGGTCCTTTTTCTTTATTCAATTTTGGTATTTTCGAATCTGTCTGATTTACTTTTTCTTTCAGAAGCAAAGACAAGATAGATCCGTCAAAGCCACCTATCATAATGACATTTTTATCATCAATAGTACTTGGAAAATCAGAGGCTCTGCCAGTTACCCACCACCAGATAATTCTAATTTTTGGTAAGCCAACAGCAGCCAATTTTTTCATTGCTGCACGATAGTTAGTCATGCTATTACCTCTTGTTGGGTTAAATTGCATATCTGACACAACCAACAAGCTTGTAGGAAAATCATAAATTGGAATTTCTGGATTTGCCAATCTTACTCTTACTATTTCGTCTATTACAGATTGAAAATTCGTACTGCCCCAAGCTGTCTCTGTCGATTTGATTTGCATCACTTTGTCACTAAAAGAACCTGCTAACTTTTTGACAGTTGATGTATCAGAAAACATAATCACTTGATCTTTGAAAGCACCTTGATTCAATGTTGAAAAGTATACGCCTAAACTTATGCAAATGTCATAGGCAGTAGTATCGGCAACTCGTACTGTCATTGAACCAGAAGTATCCAAGGCACACCAAAGATTTTCTGTTATGCTATTTGCATCAATTGCTTTTTGAATCAAGCCATCAAATTGCTTGTCTACTGTATACTTCTGTACAAGACTCATATTTCTGTTTACCACACTCATCAATTCGTACACATACCCTGTAAATTTTGCAACTGGTTGCTTTTTGATCCAATCAAGGTATGTACGGTCTATGCCATGTCTTTCAAACGTTGTCATATTGTCTTTACCTTTTTTGTTCACCAATTGATGTAACGCCTTTCCTGGTATGCTATTAAAATCAATTTCAGCAAACAAACCAGTGGACATCTTTTTTTGAAAATCATGGGCTTTACCACTTGACTTGAATTTTCGATATTTAACCGGAGACCATTTCAAGTGTTTGATGAGACCATGAGCAAAAGCGTTTAATTTAATGTGACGTTCGTTATATACATTTGACTTGGATCTAATTCGCGGGAGATATTTAGCAATCAACTCTTTATTGTACTTACATGCAATGCCTTTTTCGATCAAGGTATAGACAGTTTTAGCATCCAATTCATCAATAAGGTCTGCATGCCATAAATCCTTCCAGCATCCGACAAGCGGTACTATACATAAATTTTTATTAAGCGCATCAGGGTAGTATCTTGCAATCCAGATTAGACTCTTTCGGAACTCATCTTTATTTCCTTGACCAGCTTGCATGTTTTCTACTTCGACAAATCCTTTTATAGATCTACTGATCATTCTATTGTAAAATATAATTTGTAATGCCTGTACTGGATCTTTATCCCACATCGCGGAAACATCTGCAAAAACAATGTCTAGATCTCTATTTCTATATGTTCCTGCTTTTGAAAAATAATCTAGAAATACATTTCGAGATGAAGAATTCGAAATGGCTCCGTTTTCAGTCAATGTGTTTTCTCTGAATAATGTGTTTAAAAATTTATTGATCATAACGTATTATTTAATTAAAATACAAACCTATTTTATTGTTACGCAATCTATTTGCGCAGTATAATTATTTTTTTAATAGGGTAACATCGAGGCTCGAACTCTGTTCTACTCCGTCACAAGGAGTTGTTTTACCACATAAACTAATGTTACCATAATTAAGAGTGCAATGAAGTAAATGATTATTTCATTCATTATTTGTCTTAAATATGAATGGACCTTTGTCAACATTCATTTGTGCGGAGAAAGAGATTCGAACTCTTAACTCTGTAAAGAGGACGGTTTCTAAGACCGCTGCGTCTGCCATTCCGCCACCTCCGCTAATTAGTAGTCCTAGAGGGATTTGAACCCTCACTGCAAGACTCAAAATCTCGTGTGCTAACCTTTACACTATAGGACAATAAAAAAGTCTGGAAGGCAGGATTCGAACCTAGGACCTCTCGCGTCGAAGGCGAGTAAACAACCTCCGTTATCCTTCCAAATAAAAGTGCGGTATTGACGAGATTCGAACTCGCAACTTCCCGAGAGACAGTCGGGGACTCTACCATTGAGCTACAATACCATAAGTAGGGACATAAAAAAAGCACCTCACTGATACCAGAGAGGTGCTTTTAATATTTAGATGTTTATCTATTTTATATCATAAGCGTTTTACTCTGGTTAAATGATACATCGGATCACAAGGTGTCTGATCATCGAGTGAGAGGAAAGAAATCTGATGTTGATCTATATGTTGAATAAATAGTCTCATTTCTAATCTTTTATAATGTGTGATTTTAAATTTCATTTCTTTTTAGAATGCTCTGCAAAGATATATTTATTATTATTTAATTTCCAAATATAACATAAGATAAAATACTGTAAATCAGTTAGTTATGTTTAATTTGCTACATAGAAATTCCATGCCACTTACTGTAGTTGTATTCACTTTTATCCAAATGTCTGTCTCCCAATTGTTTATCTTGAAAAGTGTCAAATTCTATTTTTATTCTTTTTTAAAACATCTTTAAATTTTAATATTAAAAAAAGGCATCCAAAAATTAATTGGATGCCTCTGAATATATTTATTGTGTTAATTATATCACGTTTTTGAAATATACTTGTTACATCCGTACACATATACTGTTACCAGACCATCTCTTTGCTGGAGATGAACAATAATTAAATCTATATGTCTATCAATTTGTAACATTACAACACAAAGTTATCTATTTTTTCTTCTTCTCCTACTTCTATTTTTCCAAGGAGCATTGCGTTCCCAATCACCTGCCATAATGCAGCCGTATGGTAAAATTTTATCTACCACTTCACCAAGACCAAATGCTTTCATTTGTTCTTGTACCGCATCTGCATTTTTATAAGCTGACGGTAATTCTGTAATATCAATTTGACCAGAAAAGAACCTTACGTCCAATCCTTGTGTTTCTTCAGCAAAGATTTCTTCAATGGTTCTGTCTGAGTTGTCTCTTCTGTGCTGAGACCTGCTGATGTTTCTACCTGCACCGTGTGGAGCAAAACCTAAATTGTTTTCTGTAGTATCACCTTTTACAATAAGCACTGGTTCACTCATATTCAATGGAATAAGCCTCAATCCAGTTTCTGAATCAGGAACAAATTTGTCATCCAAAGGAGTCGCGCCTTTACCGTGGTAAAAGTCATCGCCATCTTTAAAAACGAAATTATGTTCATTCCAAAAACGTTGAGTAGCTTCTGTTTTAACTACTCCCAGTGTGGCATTATGTAAGACCTCATGGTTCATTTTTGTCCACTCTCTAACTACTTGAAGTGCTTCCCAGTATAATTTGCCTTTATCAGTATCGTATGGAATCCAAGCATTTGTCTTCATCGTCTCTGGAGATAATTCCTTTCTGATTGATTCAGCGGCTTTCATTCCGTGCTTGTATAAGTTAGCACCAAATCCTCTACTTCCGTGATGAGTAACCATAATTGTTTCGCCTGTCTGCTCAGACTGACCCACATAAAGGAAATGATTGCCATCACCTTGAGTACCTAAGTGCTTTCTAGACAACATAATGCTTCTGTCCGAATTCAAAAACTCATTAGATTGGATTCTTTCCGATAATTCCTCTGGCATGTTGCAATATTCATCTCTGCCACCTGGTCCAAAATGTGTAATGCTATGAGCAGCATCTAATACTGTCTTAGGATCAGTATGACCAAATGACGTCATCATTAAGGAACAACAAATGTCTGCACTATGCATCGCAGGATGAATGGCGTTTTTTGCAACAGCAATACCACCAACTGGGATTTGACCAGCTGGCCCTGTTGGACAAGCGTCAGGCATGATAGCACCTTTTGTAAGTGTAGGCGTTTTCATTAGTTCATCCATACTATCACATACTTTTTGCACATTTGATTGTTCTAATTCGTTATCTGCAGCGATGTTGACGTGATATGGTTTTGCTTCTTCAAATGGCATCACTTGTTTTGGTTCTGCATTGTCCAAGTAGGCCTTTAAAGATTCACCTTTAAGGTTTTCAGCGTTGACGTGCGCAAGGGCTTCTCTAAACCATTTTCCTGATCTGTAGCCCATTTCAATTAAATCGTGTCCTGTAATATTCATCGTAATTTTATTTATGATGCAATATATATCTATGACTACGCAATAGTTTTGCGTACTTTAGGCTTAAATGTAAAATAACAATGGCAACCAATAAAAATGCACTTATCAGATATCTCACAATAGATAAATCTCTGCAGAATAATCTGAAAAAATGGACATTGAACGATCTAATTGACGCTTGTTCAGATGCCTTGTATGAATACGAAGGGAAAGACAGTTATGTTAGCAAGCGCACAGTTCAATTGGATATCCAAAACATGCGGAGTAACAAATTGGGCTATAATGCGCCTATTGTTGTCTATGAAAGACGATATTATAAATATGCAACACCAAATTATTCGATAACTGATATTCCCATTAATGAAATAGATCTGGATATTTTATCTGAGTCAATGGAAATGTTGAGGCAGTTTAAAAACTTCTCCTTATTCTCTGAATTAAATGGTGTCATACAAAAATTGGAGGATAAAGTATTTAGGGAAACTAAAGATCAAACGCCGATTATTCATTTAGATAATAATGAGCATCTCCAAGGTATTGAACATCTGGATACCATCTATCAAGCTATATTAAAAAAGATGGTAATGAATATTACGTATCAATCTTTTAAAGCAAGGAAGCCAGCTAATGTCATATTCACCGCTTATATTCTTAAAGAATTTAATAACCGATGGTTTGTGGTCGGACGTAGTGATGATAGCAAAGTAATCAAAACTTTTGCTTTAGATAGAATACAGTCAATTCAATACGAAGTCGACATTCCGTATAAAAAACCTGACTTTGATCCGACTAAATATTATTCCAACACCTATGGCGTTACAGTACTTTCTGATAAAGAGATTATAGATATTGAAATGAAAGTAGATAAAAGAAATGCTCCATATATCATGACTAAACCATTTCATCACTCACAAGAAATGATAGGAGAATATACAGATGGTTCAATTTTGATACGATTGAGAGTTCATCATAACTATGAAATTGAGAGACTGATATTAGGCTATGGACCTGCTATCACCATTGTGAAACCAAGAAGACTCAAACAACGAATCAAAAAGCTGACAAAAGA
>CAYVFU010000170.1:0-5584 GCA_964450495.1 uncultured Saprospiraceae bacterium
TGTCAGAGGAAGAATTAGAAAGTCTAAATAGGTCTACTTCCTAATTTAATTAGTTTTGCATTCGCCAAAATTTTTCTGTGGCATACGCAGTAGGTCGATCCGGAAGTGTTACATTATTTTCTTTCAAATAAACTGACCAATCATCCATTAACTCATTTAATATTTCGGAGTGACTCTTAGCAAGGTCTTTTTCTTGAGAAGGATCATTATCCAAGTCATAGAGTTCCCATTGTGCTTTCCCATACGGTTTTTCTAACCACTCTGCCTTCCAATTTCTTTTTCGAATACCTCGCCTACCAAATAATTCGAACGTAAATACTTGATCATTTGAATGTATCAAATTAGAGTCACCTACTAAAAAAGGAATCATCGATTTACCTGTCATCGGAAATATCTGTTTTTCCTCATAAGAATTCCCTGGATGAGAAACATTTGCAATATCTAGGCATGTCGGTGCGATATCCAAAACTGTGGCTACCTCTGTGGTAAACTTTTGTTTATGTTGTTTACTACTAGGAAGCTTAATGATAACTGGAACTCTCATGCCACCTTCGGAAGTAAATGCTTTATACCATTTAAATGGAGTCGAACTGGCACTAGCCCACCCTGTTCCAAGCTCAACATAAGAATTAGCTCTACCCATATTTTCCAAGCTATTGTCAAAGGTTTCATCTACCCATTCCTGTGTATTGATATACCCCATGATGCTATTACCCTCTGCACCATTATCTGAAAGAAATATAATCAACGTATTATCGTAGCTATCTGTATTTTTCAAAAACTGAATCACTCTTCCTATGTGATAATCCATTCGCTCTACCATTGCCGCATAAATCTCCATCGAGCGACTAGCTTTTAATTTTTCAATCTTTGGCAAATTGGTCCAAGTCATTACATTTGGAGGCAATGAGGGTGATATAGTATTTTCTGGTATGATGCCTAGCCCTTTAGCATTTTCCAATCTTGACTCCATAAGAGTTTCATAACCATTATCGTATTTACCTTTGTATAAATCGATGAACTCATCAGGCACTTGCAACGGCCAGTGAGGTGCTGTAAAAGATAAAAAGTGAAAAAAGGCCTGTTCCTTGTCTTGACTTTCAGAAATATATTCAATGGCTTTATCAGCATAATATTTACTAGAATAAAATCCTTTTGGCAATGTGTCCAATAGCACATCATCTTCCACATATCCAGCTTTTCCGATAGGCTTTAGCAATGGCTGCATGTCATCAAAGTGTCCAGCACCACCTTGAGCTAAAGTAAATGATCTTGTAAAACCTCTATTGATCGGCCAGTGTTGCTTATCCTTTGGTGAAGATAAATGCCATTTCCCTACAATAGAAGTGTGATAACCTGAATCTTCCAATAACTTTGGAAAGGTAACGACATCATGATTCAAATGACCTTCATAACCGCGAAGACCAAGTTGGTTGTCTGCCCAATCACCATGCATTGTACCAAAACCAGTTCTATGAGAATCCACACCCGTCAACATCATCGATCTTGCTGGAGAGCAGGTTGGGCCTGAATAAAAAGAGGTGAAGGACATGCCCTTTTTACTTAATTCAGTAAGATATGGTGTATTTATTTCTCCTCCATAACTCGTTAAATCTGTATAGCCAAGATCGTCAGCTACAATCAATAGGATATTAGGTCTTGTTTCAATGGCATCCGAAATATCAGCTTCAGTATAGCAGCCTGTAATTAGCGTAAAAACAACAAAGATCAGAACGTAGGTAATACAAAGCTTCATTACTTAAATATACTACTGGCTCACTGAAGTATTTACTCAAAGCGAATAAAGTCTACTTCGAATTGGAATTCGCAAGCTTTCTTATTGTTTGTAATAAAGCCTAGTCGAATGATCTTTTCTAATAATTCATCAGTAACATAACTGCCTGTGAATTCTCCGACTCGGTATTCTTTGAAATCCTTCAATGCAAAGGCAACTGTTTCCCATTGATCATTTGTTTGTTTCAAAATAGACTTATATGTTGGGTAATACCACCTTTTAAATGGCGCTAAGACTAAAGCCATATCTTGACCTTGACTTTTGTAACGAATAGTCACTTTAGAAAATACTGATAAATTATATTCAGAAAATGGACTTCTTATTGATGCGAAGCCACCATTATTTTCTAAGGACACAGTTCCTTTGAATAAAAGGCTTGTATCAGTTGGTGATAATTCGCTTTTAGACAACCCTCCCATAACACCATCATTGACAACATACCAATCATGTAATAATTTATTACCTCCAAAATTAATATCAAGGGTATCAGTGTTTGTCATGAATATCAGAACTATTAAGTTTAATGTAATCATTTGTGGTTTGGTTATAAGTAAAAGGAAATTAATAGATAATTGTTTAGTGGTTAACAAACAGTATTCAACCCAACAGGCCATTATCAACAGACATCAAAGTAAAAATAGTAATCATACTCCTTGATGAGCAGACACCCTATGGGCCTATTAGGCAAGTGATATTCATTACTTTTTTTTACGCTACCAGACACCCAGTAGCACTTTAAATTGGTTATTATATATAAATAGCAATATTGGACGATAAATTACTCATACAAAAATGTCAACGAGGAGAACGAAAAGCTCAGAGATTGTTGTATGATAATTATTACCTCTATCTCTACGGAATTGTATTAAGATATGTGATAAGTCACCATGATACTGAGGATGTCGTCTCAGAAGTATTTGTACGAATTTTCAAGAACATAAATAAGCTCACAACTTCGAAAAATCAAGGGCTCAAGAGATGGATTAAGACAATTGCAATCAATGAAGCAGTCCGTTTTATAAAGAAGAAGGACCGCCTTGTGTTTACAGATAGTGAAGACAATTTTGAACATGTTGAAGCAACTGAATCCCCATTAGACGAACCAAACGTAGCGCTTATAAAGAAGATAATAAAGGAAATGCCAATTGGCTATAGGACGATCTTCTTGATGAATGCGGTAGAAGGCCTGAGTCATAGTGAAATAGCAGAGTATCTAGGCATAAGTAGAAATACATCAAAATCTCAAATGCTTAAAGCGAGAAAATATATTCAATGTAAACTGAAGAAAAATGAATCACGACAGATTAGATAAAAAATTTAAGGACATTCTCAGTTCAATGGATGAACAAGATACAATGGAAGCGATGAATCGAAAAGAAGATATCTGGCACAATATAACTAGTGGAGATAAAAGAAAAAACAAAAACTACTTATGGTTACTTATCCTTATTGGTGGATTGGTCCTTATTGGGAGTTGGATGCTTAATTCTTTCATGACTAAATCCAGCTCTTCTCCGACAAAATCTTTCGCACAATCAGATGAGGAACTGAATACCTATAAACAAGAATTGCAGCGAGCACAACTCACTTTAGAGTCAACTCAGAGATTACTTGATTCAGTAAGTGTAGTCAATGCGGACTTAGTATCAAAAATCTCATCGTTATCACAACAAAAAGTACCATCGTTAATATCGTCAACGATTATCGAATACGATACTATCTACCTGACAGAAATCAAAGTAGAAGAAAAGATAGTAGAGAAATTCATAGAAAAAATAATACGTGACACTATCGTTGTAGAACGAATACTATCAGAAGATATAGCTGAACCAATAGCCGATTTAGACACCGAAAAAAATCCAAAAGAAAGTGAAGTCTTTGAAGAATCTTCAAATCGACCTTCTTCTGTTCGATTTAATTTTAGTGAGGCAACTCGCGAAGACAACTAATTATTTTTTAATCCTAAAATACTTTACCATGTTAAATGCAATATTCAAATCCATAGTCATTCTGCTTTTTATAAATACAATTGCCACAGCGCAGACAGGATTTAATTTATTAGAAAACAATAGGATTTCTAATAATGACAGTCTCATTATAGAAAGAGAAAATGGTCAGAAAATTAAACTGATGTGGGACTATAGAAAAAATATACATAAACACGTCGCTTGGGAACAATTACTATCTGATTTTCAGAGAGACTTCAGAAAAGTATCAAACGATATTCCTGCTTATGATTACTATAATATCAACTACAATACAAAATCGCTTGTAGTTGATGAGCTCGTAGGACGAGAAACATTTAATGTCAAGGAAGAAAACGGTATAGAATATGTAAAATCCAATTCATGCCATCTGGTTAATGATAACGTAAGATTGATTATTGAATTCAATGATTTAAATGAGTTGCTTGATCCGACATTACAAGAGGAGATAGAAAAAGCTGTAACCCAAGTGAAGAACAAATTTTACTTTTCATTTGTCAATTCAGAACGTCATTATTTCGATGTCAAGACCAATAGTCTAGTAAAACCTAAGACTGACATCACATTTTTTATTCCTATAGGCGTCCAAATGGGATTGTTACGGAATAAGCCGTACATAGAGTTTAGACCTGGGTTGGGTATTAAGGCGGATAATCATTTGTACTTCTCTGTAAACTTAAATATTGTCAGTAGTTTTAATACCGAAAATCAAAGCACAGAATTTGACAGTTATATAGGACTTTCGACAGGAACTGTTGGTCCAGGATTAAGTTCTGAATTTGCCTTTAAGGTTTCAGATGGTATTGAAAGCTTTGAAGACATTGCCATTCGTGCAGGTCTCAATTATAAAACAAAGAATGGGATTACATTGGGAATCCAGTACTATATCAGCGACTCAAGAGATGTTGAAGTTAATAATAGTGTGGACTTTGGATTTGCAATAGGGTTTGGGTTTTGAGCATTAAAAGAGATTATATTTCTTCGAAGGGGTAATGACCTTTTTGATCTGATTATTCTCTGATGGAGCATTTATTATCAATGAACAGAATCTCAAACCTATTAGTTAGGTGTTTGTAAAAGCAGGTCAAAATTGTTAAAAACTGTTTGAGCTATGGCTAAGGTGAGCCACAACTCAAACATAATTTATCAGCTTAGGTTCTTGATGGAAAAGTTCCTTGTACGGCGATTATATAATTTAAAGCCAAAACTGGCTGCATATTATTGACGGCTTGTCCTCCGCCGGCATTATCAACTACAACAGAATTTGCATTCATTGCTATCGTAGGGTTATCACTGTTATAAAAGTAAGGTGGTGTTCCTCCTTTTGGTATATGATTTAAAGCATTTCCATCTGCTGTATTAGTTGTGCCTTGACCAGAAGACGCCATCATATGTGCAGTATGTGAATGTGACGGAAGCTGATTTGTAGTAAGTGTGACGGTTTCTTGACCTGACTTCTGGCCTAAAGTATGATTAGATAGCCCTGGTCCTGTACCTGGATGGATAGGTGCTCTTCCTCTGAGATCAGGAAGACCAAATGTAGTCCTACCATCTCCTCCATAGGTAGTACCTAGAATGGAAAATAAAGCTTGATTTTGAGCAATTGGTAAAAGTTGTCCTTCGCAAAAGGCCCAACCTCTGGGTGCAAAATTGCCTGCGAATAAAATAATTTGTGCTAGAAAGGGGTCCATAATTTAAAGTTTGAGTAGTACTGTGAAAAAATTAAATTGTAATTACTTTTTTAATAACACTAAGCTAGGCAGTAACGATATTTTATGCAATCCCCTTTTCGAGGGATTTTAAT
>CAYVFU010000171.1:0-5528 GCA_964450495.1 uncultured Saprospiraceae bacterium
AACAAACGCACCAATAAAAAGCATTTGACAAATTGATTTATATTAAAAAGAAAGTATATTTGCACCTCTTTACGAAAAAGTCGTAAAAATGTGTAATTGCGGGTGTGATGGAATTGGTAGACATGCTAGATTTAGGATCTAGTGCTTCACGGCGTGGGGGTTCGACTCCCTCCACCCGCACTTTTGAAACAAAGGGCAGATAATGCGATACATTTCTCCTGTTTGCAGGATGGAACAATTTGGTTGTATCAATGATTATGTGCTATTGCTTGCATCATTTTTATAGTCATCGTACCACTAAGTCAATTGGACTGAAACAAAAAACATTTCTTCCTGAATAGAAGTCTATATAGAATATGAAAATCTCACGTCAAGATCACGATGATTTAAATGCAACCATTACATTGGTTTTAGAGAAAGACGATTATTCCTCACAATTCAAGGAGGAATTAAAGAAACAAAAGAAAAAAGCACATCTAAAGGGATTCCGTAAGGGAAAAACACCTCTATCTGCAATTAAAAAGATGTATGGTAAACCTGTATTAGCCGAAATAATCAATAAGCAAATTGATGAAAAGTTATTTGGCTATCTCAAGGACGAGAACATCGATATACTAGGGAGTCCTATACCGACTGAGGATCAAGAAATGGTTGATTTTGATGTGAATGATATGTTGGATTACACATTTGCATTTGATATAGGGAAGTCACCAGCTATCGATGTATTAGGAGTGAAGTCAGATGACAGCTATAGCCAATACAAAATAAAAGTGGACGAGAAGCTCATCGATGATGAGATCGAGTTGATTCGTAAAAGGCTGGGAGAGAATAAAGATGTGGAAGACACTGTGGAGGAAGACGACATTTTGACGATCAAAGCATTCGAACTTGAGGGCGATAATCGAAAGGAAAAAGGTTGGGAGACAGGGTTCACTGTTATGGTTAATCAGATTGCTGATGAAGACCTCAAAAAAGAGGTGTTAAGTAAGAAGGTGAATGATACATTCAAGTTTAATATTTACGAATTAGAAAAAGACAGTACACCTGAAGGGGTAAGGAAGTACTTATTAAACCTTGACGAGGAAGAAGAGAAGGAGATCGGAGAACACTTTGAAGGAATAATTGAAAAAGTATCCAGACGTTTTCTTGCAGACTTAGATGATGCATTTTTTGAAAAAGCATTTCCAGAAGGTGATGTTAAAGATGAAGCTGCCGCGAGAGAAAAGGTAAGTGATTCCATATCGAAATTTTATGAGCAACAGACAAAATCAGTCTTGTTCAGAGAAGTAATGGAGGAGTTGATGGAGAAGAATGAAGTTGTTGTTCCAGATACATTTCTCAAAAGATGGTTGGCTTTAACTAATCAAAATGCCACTCCAGAAGATATAGAGAACGAATATGAGCCATTTACCAAGAACCTCAAATGGTCAATGATCAAGAACAATTTGATCAAGAAATACAATTTAATTGTGGAGCCAGATGAATTGCGTGCCTTTGTAAAGAAGAAAATTGGCAATTACATGCAGCAGTATGGTGGAGGTGCCGGAATGGATTTAGACCCTATTGTAGATCAAATGTTGAGCAATAGAGAGGCTATTGAAAAAGAATATGCAGAAATAGAAGCAGAAAAGTTGTTTGAACAAATAATTAAAGAAGTAACGATTGTTGAGAATGAAGTCTCTCAGGATGAATTCAGGGAAATCGTCCAACAATTGAATGAAAAGCAGAATCAGTAAACTTTTCGTACGATTTTTGCTTTATTACTAACATAAAATAATAAAAGATGATACCTAAAGATGAATTTAAGAAGTATGCAACCATGCACCATGGAATGAGCAGCATGCACCTTGATAAATATATGGCAACAACGGTTCCTAACATCACTGGCTTTACTCCTCAAGTAATCGAAGAGAGACAGATGAATGTCGTAGGTATGGATGTTTTCTCAAGATTGATGATGGATCGTATTATTTTTATGGGCGTTCCTGTGAATGACTATGTTGCAAATGTCGTGCAGGCACAAATGCTGTTTTTAGAATCTACAGACCCAAAAAGAGACATACAAATGTTCATCAACAGCCCAGGTGGTAGTGTCATGGCAGGTTTGGGTATGTATGACACGATGCAATATGTAGCTCCAGATGTAGCAACTATTTGTACTGGGTTAGCAGCATCTATGGGTGCAGTATTGTTGGCTGCTGGACAGAAAGGTAAACGTTCTGCATTGACGCATGCAAGAGTAATGATACACCAACCTTCAGGTGGTATGCAAGGACAGTTTTCAGATATGGAGATTTCATACAATTTGATCAAAGAATTGAAAGAGGAATTATATGAGATTTTAGCAGATCATACAGGTCAAAAAGTAGATAAAATTGAGAAGGATTCTGATAGAGATAAATGGATGACAGCGACAACGGCTAAAAAATATGGCTTAGTTGATGAGGTGTTGTCTAGAAAGGCTGCTAGAAAGGAGAAAGCATAAGAGATAGGATTATCGTAAATTACGTGTTTAAATTTGTAAATAAATAGGATGTCGACATCAAAAACAAGTCCCAAATGTTCCTTTTGTGGAAGAGATAAAAGTGAAGCTCTTATCTTAATAGCAGGCATACAAGGTCATATTTGTGAAATATGTATTGAGCAAGCTCACGAGATTGTTATCGAAGAGCTTAAACATTCTGACAACAAAAAAGTATCTAAATCTTCTTTCAAATTACCTGAAGAGATCACGCCAAAGCAGATTAAAACCTACTTGGATGATTACATTATAGGACAAGATGAAGCAAAAAAGTATCTGGCAGTTGCAGTGTACAATCACTATAAACGTTTAAAGCAAGACACTCTTGGTGAAATAGAAATAGAAAAGTCCAACATCTTATTTGTTGGTCAGACTGGTACTGGTAAAACTTTATTGGCAAAGACTATTGCCAAGTTTTTGGAAGTACCTTTCACAATCGTTGATGCCACCGTATTTACAGAGGCAGGATACGTGGGTGAGGATGTAGAAAGTATGCTTTCACGTCTGTTACAAGCTTGTGATTTTGATGTAGAAGCTGCAGAGAAAGGCATTGTTTACATTGATGAAATTGATAAAATTGCTAGAAAGAACGATAACCCTTCTATAACACGTGATGTTTCTGGTGAGGGTGTTCAACAAGCAATGTTAAAAATGCTTGAGGGCACAGAAGTGAATGTACCACCACAAGGAGGTAGAAAACATCCAGAACAAAAACTGATCAAAATAAATACAAGCAACATACTCTTTATTTGCGGAGGAGCTTTTGATGGTTTGGAGAAAGTTATTGCTAGAAGATTAAACACTCAAGTCATTGGATTTAAAAAAGACAGTGAAGAGTTAGTAGATAAAGAAAACATCTATCAATACGTCAACCATCAAGACATTAAATCTTTTGGTCTGATACCAGAATTGATTGGTCGTCTTCCTGTTCTCACTTATTTAGAGCCTTTGGATAAAGAAACGCTCATTAAAATTTTGACAGAGCCTAAAAACTCATTAATCAAACAATACCACAAACTCTTCGAATTGGAAGGGATCAAGCTTGACATCAAGCCTGATGCCTACGAGTACATTGCAGAGAAAGCCCTAGAATTCAAGCTAGGTGCAAGAGGTCTGCGATCCATTTGTGAAGCAATTCTTACAGACGCGATGTATGAATTGCCATCCGAAAAAGATGTCTTGGAGTTAGTTGTTGATAAAGACTATGCTATTCAGAAAATCAGTCATTCTAAATTGGCTCGATTGAAAGTGGTGGCATAAAAAGCTTCCTTTAAAGTCTGCATACAGATATTGTACTAATATTTGCACCTCAAAGCTATTCGTTGATGATTGATTATCAGTTAATAATTACTACTTTGTAGTGAAACGAAAACAATAGTGATATGGAAACAAAAACGAAAAATACGATTGCCACTGTTTTATCCGCAATCGTTGCCTTAGGATTTTTATTTTTTGGAGGAACAAAATTGATCGGACACGAAATGATTGTCGAGAACTTTAAAAAGTGGGGATTATCTGACATGGTTAGGTATGCGATAGGTGGTTTGGAAATAGCAGGAGCTATAGGTTTATTTATTCCTGGTTTGCGAAGATGGGCCGCATTAGGATTAATGGGCCTAATGATAGGTGCAATCTATACACACATGTCCAATGGAGAAGGAGTAGCAGGTTCAGGAATGGCAATCGTCATGTTCTTTTTGGCTGGAGGTGTATATCTATTAAGAAGATAAGCTATCTATAATGTATAACGAAAAGTATCTTTGCAAGATGAAGCAAAGATACTTTTTGCGCTTATCGTATAAAGGCACAAACTTTTCTGGTTGGCAACGACAACTCAATGCGCATACAGTACAAGAAGAAATTGAAGATGCCTTCAAACTTTTATTTAAAAGACAAATACACATTATTGGTTGTGGTCGAACTGACTCTGGAGTCCATGCCATCAACTACATCGCCCATTTTGATCTGGAAGAATCATTAGACTTTGATTTAGTATTCAAGCTTAATCACATTGTTTCTCAAGACATTACTATTCACGAGGTATTTCCAGTAGATGTAACGAGACATGCTCGCTTCAATGCTGTTAAGCGTACGTACACGTATAAGCTGAAAGGTGGTAAAGATTCCTTCTATTCGGACTACGCTTATCACTATCCGATGATACATCAATTGGATGTGGATAAATTGAATGAAGCTGCCTCGCTGTTGTTAGAGTACAAAGATTTTTTCACCTTTTGTAAATCTAAAACGGATGTCAAGACGACCTTCTGTGATCTCACCGTATGTCATTGGAGATGGATAGCGGAAGATGAACTGGAATTTAAAATATCTGCGAATCGTTTTTTAAGAGGCATGGTCCGTCTTATCGTTGGTATGTGTATGAATGTGGCTCTCGGTAAAATAACGCTCGACAGTGTGCGTACAGCTTTAGATAATAAAAAGCGAATGGAGCGTGACTGGTCGGTGCTAGCACAAGGGTTGACTTTACACGATATAGAATATCCATATCCAAGTTCTGCATATAAGTCTGTACTAAAAATAAGAGAAGGTACCATTGATGAAGTGGTACAATTAACGGAGTCCATTCCAGAATTTATTGATCCCTATTCAGAGGAAGTATATAAACAGCGGTTGGCCAATGTCCCTCATCTGATTTTGGTTGCAGAGAAACAAGGAAAAGTGATTGGTGTAAAAGTTGGTTATGAACGAGAGCAAGATGGTTCTTTTTACAGCTGGATGGGAGCAGTCTCTAAGCCATTTAGAGGATTGGGGATAGCTACAAAATTAGCGGATCAGCAAGAAACATGGGCTATTGAAAAAGGCTACTCGAGCATCCGAATGAAAACGAGATTTAAGTTGACGGAGATGCAGCAATTTAATATTGGTCGAGGCTATCGGATACTTAAAATTGAAGAACGACAACCTAAGGAGGAGAGTGTGATTTTGATGGAGAAAGAGATTAGATCTTAAGGGGCTTTACTGGTTATTCGTCTGTCATATATTTAGG
>CAYVFU010000172.1:0-5508 GCA_964450495.1 uncultured Saprospiraceae bacterium
AAAAAAAGTCCATTCATGATATAAAGTGAATGGACTTTTTTAATTCTTTCTTATGCTTTACCTCAGCGTTATTTTCCAAGTATAGTAGAAGGCACTGCTGTTGTCAGCGTCTTAATTTTAGTACCTGCCGGCAACTGCGCATCCAATGCAATGTGATTGAGTATGGAAAGAGCTTCGTACTCATCTGAAGGAGTATTTGCTCTTTGCAATGCTTGGCTCATGGTCATCGGGCTATTCACTGTTGTAATTTTAATTCTCTCAGGAACACGATTGATTTTATTGGCATCGTGAAGAGATCTAAAATTCGTCATTGTATTTGCAAAAGTATTATAGTGTTTGTTGAAATTTGCGACTTCAGCAACACCATGCAATTGATAAATTAAGCCATTGTATTGAATGAAATAAGACAATACTCTCAAAGAAGGAGCAGCTTGTGTTTGCGTTGTTTGCCCTTGAGCTTGTTGTACAATGTCAGAGATCATCGCAATCGCATTATTTCCATTAACATTCACATTTGCATTTTCTACAACAGTAAACTGAAACTCTTCAACAGCGGCGCTTGCTGCTGCTTGCAATGTTTCTGCAGAGGACAAACGCATAATCATGATTGCTTCACCATTGCTTTCTGCCATCTGGACAGCTTGTGGTGTATTTTGCAATTGCCAATTTGCTGGTACAGGAAACTGAAATTTTAAATCAGGATGATAAAAATTATTGTTTTCTACAAATCCTTGTCTTGGATCTTCTCCATACACCATTCCATCAATCAGAGCTAGGTATTCATCTCTATTTACCTTTAATGAACTTCTGTCAATACCCGCCTGATATTTATCAGCAAGTGCATGCACATTTTCAAATCTGTTTGCAGGATCTGGGTGAGTAGACTGCCATTCTGGTATGTTGACACCAGCTGCTGCTTGTAGATTCTTAAGCACTGCAAAGAAATTTGCCATTTCATGAGCATCATAGCCTATTTGAGTAGAATAATCAACGCCCAATTCGTCTGACTGACTTTCATCATCTCTACCGAACTTTAAAAACAACGCACCAAGTCCTTGAGAAGCCGCGTCACCAAACTGTCTAAATTCTTCGGATACGATCAAGCCTATCGTAAACAATCCACCATATAATTGTTGCTTACTCATCTGAGACGCCGAATGACGAGCTGTGATGTGTCCTATTTCATGTCCCAATACACCAGCAAATTCAGCTTCATTACTAAAATGAGCCAAAATACCTCTTGTAAAATAAACAAAGCCACCTGGAACTGCGAAGGCATTGACAACCGGAGAGTCAAGAACGCGGAAGTTATATTCTAAATCAGGACGATGACTAATCGCTCCCATTTCTTTTCCTTTCTCATTAATGAAGGCTTGCATTTCCTCATCATCATACAGACCAAAACTTGCAATAATACTTGGATCTGATTGAATCCCCATTTGTTGCTCTTGAGCTTCAGACACGAGCATGATTTCTCTTTTTCCTGTCACAGGATTACGTGCACACGCAATGATAAATGTAAGCACGGTAAAGAGAATCAAACACTGTGAAACTCTATTTAAAAACTGATGTTTCATCTAGAAATAATTTTATTGGACAAATCTTATACTTTTGTAGACGATTGCTTTGGAGCAAAGGTTCGTTATATAAGTCTTAATACGTCAAAAATAACTGTAATATTTTCATAAAAATTCGAATTAAGGCATATTTTCTCAGTTAAGACAATAGATGAGTAAACTAGGTAAGATATTAGTAGCAATGAGCGGTGGAATTGACAGTACAGTTACCGCAATGATGTTGCATGAACAAGGGTATGAGGTCATTGGCATAACGATGAAAACGTGGGATTATGCTAGTTCTGGCTCTTCCGGCAAGGAGACTGGCTGCTGCAGCCTTGACTCTATTAATGATGCTCGACAAATGGCCGTTGATTATGGCTTTCATCATTTCATCATCGATATACGAGAAGAGTTTGGTGACTATGTGATTGATGACTTTGTGAATGAATATATAGCAGGAAGAACCCCTAACCCTTGTGTACTATGCAACACCCATATCAAGTGGTCTGCCCTACTAAAAAGAGCAGATGCTATGGATTGCGAATTTATCGCTACTGGACACTATGCCAAAACTGCATTCGAAAATGAACGGCACTTTGTCAGAAAAGCGGTAGATCTTAATAAAGACCAATCTTATGTACTGTGGGGACTTTCTCAAGAATGTATCGCAAGAAGTAAATTCCCGTTGGGCCCTTTAACGAAACCTGAAGTACGACAAATTGCGCACGATGCGGGTTATACCAATCTGGCTAAAAAAGCGGAGAGTTACGAAATCTGCTTTGTTCCAAATAACGATTATCGAGAATTCTTAAAACACAGAAATCCAGAACTGGAAGCACAAGTGGCAGGTGGTACCTTTACTGATGTTGATGGCAATGTCTTGGGCGAGCACCACGGTTATCCGTTTTTTACCATTGGCCAACGCAGAGGCCTTGGGACTGCCTTTGGCAAACCAATGTACGTGACAGATATTTTAGCGGAGACAAATACAGTGGTACTTGGCGATGTTGATGATTTATTGAAAAATGGGATGACGGTGTACAAGCAAAACATCATGAAATATGAATCACTTCCTGAAGAATTGGAATTAGTGACCAAAGTCAGATATCAAGATAAAGGCGCACTGTCTACCTTATCTGAAAACAATGGGATGCTAAATGTAGAATTCCATGCAAATGTGAGAGGAGTCGCACCAGGTCAATCAGCTGTATTTTACGAAGGTGATGATGTTGTTGGCGGTGGAATCATCCTAAAAAGTTTATAGTGAATAGTCTTGATTTAATTAAAGTTGGTTTTATTATAAAGACTCACGGTTTTGAAGGACACCTTAAAGTTGCCGTAGACGATTCAGTGTCAAGCTCTTTAGAACAAATCAAATTCATATTTTTAGATATTGAATCAATGCGCATTCCTTTTCGCATTACTAAAATGAAAGTGCATAACGACTTTGTTTTGGTGAAGTTAGAAGACATCAATTCGAAAGAGGAGGCGCAAAAATTCAATGGCAAACATGTATTTCTGGAACGATCGAAGGTTGATATTGATACGGATAAGGAGTTGTATTTCCTAAGCGGTTATGTGGTGACAAATAATAAAGAGCAGATTGGTATTGTCAAAGACATTCAAGAATTTCCACATCAATTGATGGCCATTGTCCAACAGGGAGACCAAGACATAATGATACCACTCCATGAAGGTTTTATTGTAAACATCGATCAAGACAACAAAACACTAGAACTTGATTTACCAGAAGGATTGACTGACTTAAACAATTGATCCGCGATATACGATTAGCTGATAACGGCTAGTTTTAATTTTCAAATTTATTTTGCTTCTACATATATGCCTCTTTATTCTACTCATGCACTTAACGTAAAAACCAAGCCATGTCAATTAAAAAAAAGAAAAAGGAAAAATCACCTTTACACCCAAGAAATAAAAATAGAGAGCGATACGATTTACAGTCCTTAGTCGATGCACTTCCTTTGTTAGAGAACTTTATTAAGCTAAATAAATTTGGCACGTATTCCATTGACTTTTCCAATGCAAAAGCCGTTAAGCTTTTAAACACTGCTATTCTAAAACATTATTATGGGATCAAACATTGGGAATTCCCTGATGAGAATCTATGTCCGCCAATACCTGGGAGAGCAGATTATATTCATTATCTCGCAGATTTACTGGCAGAGAAAAATGCTAAGGACATACCTGTAGGCGAAAAAATTACTTGTTTGGATGTGGGCGTTGGCGCAAGTTGCATCTACCCTATCCTAGGCGTCACCGAATATCAATGGCAATTCATCGCCTCGGATATAAATCCCAAATCCATTGAGTCATCACAACAAATCGTAAATGCAAATGACTTTCTAAAAAACAAAATTGACTGCAGACTGCAGACCAATCCAGAACACATTTTTCAACACATCCTAACGACTGAAGAAAAGGTCGATGCAGTGATGTGCAATCCGCCTTTTCATTCCTCAATGGAAGATGCCCAAAAAGGCACACGTAGAAAAGTCAAGAACTTATCTGGCCAGAATCAAAAATCACCAAAACGAAATTTTGCAGGTGTCACCAACGAACTGGTCTATGAGGGTGGTGAATACAGATTCGTCCAGAACATGATCACGGAAAGCAAAAAGTACTCTAAACATTGCTTTTGGTTTACTGCACTAATATCTAAAAAAGATAACCTAAAGGGCTTAAATAAAGAGATTGACAAGGTAGGTGCATATGAATCTAAAATGGTACCTATGGGCACCACTAATAAAACAAGTCGGATTTTGGCGTGGACTTTTCTTAATGTGGAGGAGCAGGTAGCTTGGCGTGAGGCTAGGTGGTTGTAGGATGTTGTGATTAAAGATCACAATGGGTTAAAGCACAATGAGTTAAAACCCATTGCTAGAGTGAAATGTCACCCCTATGGGGTTTATACATCTTGGCGTAAAGTAAACCGAAGTCTCCTCAACACCATGCAAATACCCTGCACGATACTCCCCTACTTTGCTATGTAATCAAGTGAGGAAAACGGCTAAGAAACCCGACCTCACTATTTTTAATCAAAACAATAGACATGACTCAAATTTGCGACATCTGCAACACAAACATCCCTTTCGGAAATCCCTATATCGCCGTCCTTTACAACATCGAAAACTATGAACGCGATCACCTCGATCAACAAGACATGGTGAATGTCATCAGTTCAGACCAAATCCTGACTATGTGCGGTAAGTGTGGAAATAAACACAACATCAACGTCACAGCAAAAGCACTAGAATTAATGTTCAAACAAAAACAGCCACACCTCTCCTGATTTATATGAGGATAAGAGGAATGAGTATAAGGTGATTGAGAAGGAAATAACTATTTCAGGTAAGCCTTCAGTTTTTTAACAATCATATTGATTATTTACAATTGAAGTCCTAAATATATTCCCCAAAAGAACAAATCCATCTATTCACTCGTTACATTTGTCCAAAGAAGAGAAACTTCTTCAAATTTTGAACAAAGGTTCAAAATTCTTCGGGGCTGAAATGGTATCGACAGGAAAGATGATTGATACGTAAGCATGTCGGAGCAGTGATCAATTACTCCGTACTAAATATTGATCAAACCAATAATTGGCGATAACAGATTCGCATTAGCTGCCTAATTTAGAATTAGCATAGCTTTTTGCACTGTGTAGGAGACTTCCGATATACCTACTATCAGTGTATAATGACCGCTACGCTTCGCGCTGGCACTCGGGATAGAGACTCTAGACTTCGATAGAGAATCGAAACTTAAGAAGATAAGCTGAAGGCTGGTTGCTTGTACACCTGCCCGATGACGAAAATTTAAGAACAAGCTAAGCATGTAGAAAGCATATTGGTGCTTTGTCTGGACCAGGGTTCGACTCCCTGCAGCTCCACTAGAGAATTAAATTGATTTGGTACATGAATACAAAGGA
>CAYVFU010000173.1:0-5300 GCA_964450495.1 uncultured Saprospiraceae bacterium
AAGATGCTTATTAGAAAGAATGTATTCTCCTTATGAGGTAGTTAATTCTCCTCCTTGGAGGAGTGGCAGGCATCGGAGATGACTGACAAGGTCGTCACTTACACTAATCCTTCTTCCTAAAAAATGATTTCTTAATTATTTGGATTTCTATTTTTTGGGTAAATCACAAAATCAATAAGTATTGAAATAAATACGTAGAGTTGTATTAAATGGTCTGTAGAATTAAAGCCGTATAGGAAATACTTTATCAAACAATAAAAAGCAGATATTGCAACTGTTGTAGCCCATATTTGGTATGTAATTGACTTATTCCTAATTTTATTTAGCATAATAGTTAGTCTTTTGTATTTTTTAAATTAATGCAAATCAAATTTTAATTATAGTATCTAACTACAATCGAATATAAAGTCTTTAACAAATCTTTATTTGTAATTGTTTGTGATTAAATGGTAAGAGATTTCATTTCCCAAAAATCTTTTTGTTGAGTATAACTTGAGCTTATAAAAGGAGTGCCATGGTAGCATTTTCAGAAGACAATATGCTAGCTAGCTTACCCTTTCTCTTTATCCCGATCTATCACCGTCATCACCTGATTTACTTTTAAATTTTTACCAATAATAACTCTGTCCTTATTTAGCACATACAATTCTGGGGTATGGTCCACATAGTATTTGCCATAAATAGAGCGGTTGGATTCGTCATAGACATTGGTAAAGGTCATTCCAGTTTTCTTGATGTAGTTTTTCCATTTGGTATCATCAGTGTCTAGGGCTATGGCATATACATCAATGCCTTTATTCTTGTGCTGATTGTAAAAATCAACGAGCTTTGGTGTTTGTTCTTGACAATGTTCGCAGTCTGGATTGTACATGTAGACGATCAAATAGTCTGCTGTTTTATCAAATAACGTCTGTTCTTTTCCAAATTGATCTATAGAAGTGACATTAGGACCTTTGTTGCCATACAAGCTGTTTTGCATTTCTGCAGCTCGTTGTTGGAATCCGTATATCTGCATGCTGTCTGCCCAGAAGGCTTTTTCTCTAGTGAAATATCGTTGGATCACATTCACCAATATTTTTTCTGGGTCCATCAATTGGGTTTTGGTCGGCTCATAAGTCAACGGAATCCAATTTGCAAAAAACTTAAAGTAATCTGGATAGGGTTCAGATAGATCTACGATATATAACGCGGAGTGTAGTACAGAGTCTACATGCTGTTGTGTCAATTCATTCATATACCGCTTCATTTTATTGATGATCACGGGCGTGCGCAAAAGTCTAGCATCTGCAAAATTTACATTTGCCCAAAAGTCTTTGCGGTATTGAGAAATCTGAGCTTCCTGTGGTAAGTCTAGTCTTGGTTCGGGATTTTGACCTGCTTTTTTGAAGGCTGTATATAGTGAGTTGGGATATTTTTTATAGTCATTCTGCAATTGATCTTTACGCTTCTGTACGAGTGCTGCTTGTTTGTCCTTAGCGGCATTGTGCGCGGCAGAACCTTCAGTTGCTGCAGCTAATTCATCTGCAATAGCTGCAAACTGAGGACGCAAATCATTTTCAAAGCGAATGTTGTCGTACAACAGTTCATTATCTGGTGACCCTTTAACCGACAAAGAATTGAACATGTCATCTAGGTTAACTTCTAGTTCAAACTTCTGGTCTTCTCCAAGCAGTAACTGGAAATTTTTGTTGTTGGGAAAGTACACATAATAATGGCCTTGTGGATAGCCTTCTTTCCGGTCAAATGTTAGCAGTCCTTGTGGAGAAACGATAGCAGTATCGAGTCGAAATCGTTGATCTCCCAAAATGCCAATCAAAAAAGCTTCTCCTTGTGGCGTACCTTGCGCACGTACAGTGATCGAAGCTGGGCCTCCCATCACAGGATCTCTTGTAATCTGTCCTGGATCAACTTGCGCTCTTGGTGCGCTGTTTGTTGCTTGTTTTGTAATGGGAGCGTCTTGATTTGCAGGACTTGCTGTCGCTGATTCGCCTGTACAGGCAGCAAACCAATGTCCTATTACAAGAAGTAGTGCTAATGAAAAAATTGTTTGTCTCATATTATATGATAAATATGTCTAATGCGAATGTACTGTTTTATCTTTTTTCTCTGAAATATTTGAGCGTTATTGCACACACCTAACAGTGCTAAAACAAAAAACCGCTGCTTATTCTACTAAGCAACGGTTTCATTAATATTTATGTTTTGTGTGTTGGCCTTAAGAAGCAACAAGTCTTACCACAAAGTCAATGTTGTCATTAATGGCTTTGTCTTTCAAATTGTCAAAGAATTTCGCGGACCCATATTTGACATTAAAATCTGACCGATCAATTGCAAATTTTGGTGTAGTGACCACAGCAGAATTGCCATCAATCTTCACATTTGCCTTAAATCCAATTTCTTTTGTCACGTCTTTCAAGGTTAGATTGCCATAGATCAAATGGGTAGCACCTGGTTCATTGGTGAGTTTCGTCACATTGGTAATGGCAAACTTTGACGTTGGATATTTAGCCACATCAAAGAAGTCTTCATTTTTAAGGTGGCCCACTAGGTCGCCTTGTTTTGCTGGTGGTAAATCTGTATTCACGATACTGTTCATGTCGATAGTGAAATTTCCACCTGTGATTTCTCCACCTTTTAAAGCCAATCTGCCACTGACGATTTTAATTGTGCCAGTGTGACTTCCACCTATTTTTGATCCCGTCCAGGTCATTGTCGATTGATCAGTATTGACGGAAAGGGTTTGTCCAGTTATTGCAGCTTCTTTGGTAGCTTCACCAGTTGCCGCTTTCTCCGTACTTGATTGCTTACAACCAATTGCAAATAAGAAAATTGTACTTAATAGAATGAGACTTAATTGTTTCATAGTTATGCGTTTGTTAAAAGAAATTAAACAGAAATCAGAATGAAATGTTTAATTCTATATAATGAGGTGATTATCACAAGATTATATATGATTATTTTCGATGATAGTCATTAAATGTTTGTATTTTTGACCTGATAAAATACTTACTCAAACTTAAGATTCGTTCAACCTCCATACTATTCTAGAATTAAAGCACTTTTATGATACAATTCGGCATTTTCTTTCTTCAGGCAACTCCCACTCCGCCAACTGAAGAGGAAGTAGGCACTTATAAGCGACTAATTGATCTGATTTTACAAGGCGGACCTTTGGGGATGGCCATTGTAGGCATCTTATTGTTTTTGTCTGTAATTGCTTTGTATATATTTATTGAACGTTGGCTGACCATAAAAAAGGCAGGTCGTATCGATCAGAATTTCATCAACAACATCAAAGCAGCCGTAGCAGCTGGCAATATTGAAGGAGCTAAAGCACTCTGTCGTTCTACAGATTCTCCAATCGCAAGAATGGTGGAGAAAGGTGTGATGAGAATAGGAAAACCATTGCGAGATATTGATACAGCTATTGAAAATGTCGGAAATCTTGAAGTATTTAAATTGGAGAAAAATTTATCTACACTGGCAAGTATAGCAGGAGCTGCGCCGATGATTGGATTCTTTGGTACGGTGACAGGGATGATTTTAGCTTTTTATAAAATGGCAACTGAGTCGAATGTGACACCAGATGTTTTGGCCGGTGGTATTTATCAAGCATTGATCACCACAGCGTTCGGCTTGATGATCGGTATTTTTGCGTTTGTTGGGTATAATCTCCTTGTAGCAAGTGTCGAGAAGGTTGTATTTAAAATGGAACGAACGACAGTAGAGTTTATGGACCTGTTACAAGAACCATTGGCTTAGTATGGGAATGAAGGGACGAAATAAAGTAAGTGCAGAATTTAGTATGTCCTCGTTGACGGACATTATCTTCTTATTGCTTATTTTTTTTATGTTGACATCTTCATTGGTTCAGATTAATGTGCCCTTGCCTAAATCTGATAGTAAAACCATTGCACCGACTGATTTTACCGTGATGATGACCAAGGATGGTAAAACGACTTATAACGGCAAAACAGCGAAAGTCAGTGAGATCAAATCGAAAATCCAAGCAGACTATAAAGAGATGGACAATCAAAAGAATGCAACAATTGCCATTGTTGCTGAGGTTGGAGTCCCCTGGTCAAAAGTTAATGACATTATAGAGATTTCAAATGCTCTGAGGATGAGAGCGATTATTGCAACAGAACCAAGAAATTAAGCTTTGGGAATTAAAAAGAAAAGCAAAGTAAATGCGCAATTTAACATGTCTTCATTAACAGACATTATCTTTCTATTGTTGATTTTTTTCATGTTGACATCTTCTTTGATTATACCAAATGCACTAAATCTAAAACTACCAGGAAAGTCCCGTGTTCCTCCATCAGTTTCCCAAAAACCAACGAATATTTCCATAAGCAGTAATGGCAACTATTCGATAAACGGCAAGCGTCTGAATTTGGGTAATTTGGATAAGGCTATAAAGCAGATCAAGGACTCTGGCAGAGATGTTAGTATAACAATTGCTCCTCACCCTAGAGTAGCGAACGAACATGTGGTAGCTGTGCTAGATATAGCATTTAGGTACCGAGTTGAGACCGTTTTAACAGAATATAGATAAGCTGCAACACATGTTTGACATTTAATCAGTACCAATTGCGGGTTTTTTAGCCATAAAATGTATTTTTGCCCTATCTTCTTTCCTTTTGGATATTTTGTAGGAGAATTGAGACCAAGCATAGGTGATTTGTGGATCAATGCCGATGTGGTTTTTAGAATTATACACGTCAAAAGATTGAATTAAAAGAGTAGAAACCTAATGACAAAAAAAGTTCTCATCGTAGAAGACAATGAAGGTGACATAAAGTTGATCGAAGAAGCAATCAGCGATAATAATTTATTTATTGAATTAGAATTGTTGAAGGATGGTGGTCAAGCACTTACTTATTTAGATGACAAAGTAAAAAATGGCTATACAAACTTACCAGATCTCATTATCATGGACCTTAATCTTCCTAAAGTACAGGGTAAAGAACTGTTAAAAGAGTATAAGAAAGACAGCACAATTAAAAAGATTCCAATAATTATACTGACTACTTCTAGTTTGAATGCTGATATTGACGAGTGTTTCAGCTACGGAGCTAACGCATATCTCATTAAGCCTATTGACATCATCAAGTTTTTTGACATGATGACCATCATCGATAAGTTTTGGTTGAGAACATCTTGCCTTCCAGAATTAAACTAAAATACCTTTACGAATTAAATATAGCTAAGCTAGTTAAGCATAAAGTTCATTACACCTAAACGAGCTCGTTGTAAGCATACAATAGAAATCGTAAAATCAGACATTCTATATATTG
>CAYVFU010000174.1:0-5279 GCA_964450495.1 uncultured Saprospiraceae bacterium
CGTACCTCTTGCCGTATTAACTGAGGCAAAGGTCTCCGTACCTCTTGCCGTATTACTAGATACCCAATATATCCGAACGATAATGAGAAAGTAGGAAGTAAAGCCAAAAGCAGCTTAATCAAAGCAAAAAATGAATTTTATTTAACCTATGATCTGGATTGCTGGGCGTGTATTTCTACTATATCCGAAAGTATTGATCACCTCGTCAGTCATCTCCGATGCCTGCCACTCCTCCAAGGAGGAGAATTAACGACTTCGTACAATGAATGCATTCTTTTTAACAATATCAACTCACCAACGCCTTCAAGGTCTCCGCCAACACCATAACTCCTTTCTCAATTTGCTCAGGCGAACTGTATTCATCTGCTCTGTGACTGACACCACCTTTACAAGGAATAAAAATCATAGACGTTGGACAGATTTGATTCATGAATAAGGTATCGTGGTAGGCATAGCTGATCATTTTTTTATAGCTGTAGTTTTGCTTTTTACACGCATGCTCAATACTGTCAATGATTGATGCATCACATATCGCAGGAGTGTCTTTATTAATTAATGACACATCAGCTTTAATTTGCCGACGTTCACAAATGTCTTTTATTTCTTGTTGAATGCTTTCGAGACAAGCATCTCTCACTTCGAGATTTGTATCTCTCAAATCAATTTCCAGATACGCTTCTTTTGGGATGCTGTTTATTGCATTTGGTTTAATGTCAAAAACACCTGTTGTCGCCACGGTATCGTCGCTTGCAGACTCTCTGGCTATTCGTTCTACTGCAAGGCTGATTTCCGAAGCAGCGGTACCAGCATCAAATCGGTCAGGCATCATGACACAGCCTGCATGTCCACCTTTGCCTGTAAGTGATACGCGCAACGCACTGGGCGCAGCAATTTTTGTGACAATCCCGATGTCAAGATTTTCGGCTTCTAAGATTGGTCCTTGCTCTATGTGATATTCCACAAATGAGTGATAATGTCCATGAGTCATTTTGACGTCAGCAAGATCTCCAGGGAATTGTCTACGCGCCAGTATTTCTGTTAATGTCACGTCTTGTTGATCTTTAAAAGATGCTGCTTTTTCAGGGGTTAATTGTCCACACATCATTCGACTTCCAAGGCAACCGATGCCATATCTAGTTGGTTCCTCAGACGTAAACAAGATAACGTCTATGCTTCGCTTAGGCTGCATACCTTGCTTCTTTAATAGTCTTATGGCTTCAATCCCTCCAATGACACCCACTGTGCCGTCATACATCCCTGCATCAGGAATGGCATCTATGTGGGAGCCTGTTGCCACAGCAGGTAAGGAAGGGTCTTCACCAACCCATCTTGCAAAGGTGTTTCCCACTGCGTCTACAGTCACCTCAAGATTTAAATCCTCGCATAGTTGTTGAAAATAGTTTCGTGCTGTCATGTCTTCGTCAGAAAACACGACCCTTGTCACAGAAGGGTTTGGACTTGCTGAGAATGTTGCTAGCTTAGCTAATTGTTCGTGTATTAAAAATGTGTCTTGTTTATTATCTGACATGTCTATTGTCTTACTTAGGGCGTGATGGGATGTCTATTTACATCTTTATAATAAATGTATATTGCCGGCTCTGTGCCTAATGCACCAAACCACTGTGGACAGTATGGAGCCATCCAGATCGCATCGCCTTTTCTGACCGGATACCAACTGTCATCAAGTCTGTAAATTCCTTGACCTTCTAAGTAGAGTAAACCATGTTCCATAATGTGCGTTTCTACAAATGGCAAATTAGCACCAGGCATATATGTAAATATATTGACTGCCATATCAAATGACTTGTCTTGTTGATCAGGTAATAAGTTACGCATCAATAAACCCGGATCATTTTCATAAATAAATTGTTCGTGATCTTTGTCGTATCCCATTACTGGAGATGGAACTTCAAATCCTTCAAGTGCTTCATACTTTTTGTGAAAGGACAATAACTCTGTTCCGTCTTTGCCTTCAGATATTTTGTAATCATGGCCGATTGGAATATAGGCATAACCACCTTTGGTTAAGTGAGTGCTTTTACTGCCTATTTCGAACGTGCATTCTCCATCAACGACGAAGAAGAAAATTTGCGTTTGTTTTGCTTTTCCTTCTAGAGTGCTAGCCTCTGTTAATAGGGTACGCAGTTGAGCAAAATTAGCTCCCATCGCTTCATTAATGATCACATTAACAGTACAATCACTCCAATTTGGAATGCTGCTGTTGACAAATCCATCGCCTGTGATCAAGGCATGATTTGCTCGTACAACAGTTGTTGACAAAGACGTTAATTTGATTGGTTCACTCATGTGTTGACGTTTATTCACGTTTGCAAATTACTGTTTACTATTTAGCAGCAATAGCCAAGATCAGATTTTCTAAATATTTTATAGATACTTCAATGGCGTCTTGGATGTCCTCTGGACTAGAATGTTCTAATGGGTTGTGACTGATGCCAGCTTTGGACCGAACAAAAAGCATGGTAATCGGTGCTACTTCGGCGATCATGACTCCATCGTGTCCGGCACCACTCAGTAAGTTGATGGGATTGACACCTATGGAAGAAATTGCCTCATTCAGTGCGTGAGTTAGCTCCTCATCACAGGCAACAGGAGGATTTGCTTGTACCAATTCCCAGGTCATTTTTAACTCTCTTTTCGATGCGATTTCTGTTGCAAGCGTTTCTAGCTGGTTAACGATGATTTTCAAAAAGGCTTGATCAGCACTTCGGATGTCCAAGGTATGGGTGACCTTTTCGGGAATGACATTTGAGGTATTTGGAAATAAATTTAATTTGCCGACAGTAGCCACTAATTTGTCCTTATTTGACAATGCGGTTTGCTCGACAACAAGTGCAAATTCTGCTGCGCCACAGTATGCATCCTTTCGCAAACCCATAGGAGAGGTACCTGCATGACCAGCCATCCCTTCCCAACTGATTGTCAGCCTATCTTGACCTGCAATACTTTTAACTGAACAAACAGACTGTCCTTTATCTTCAAGCACTGGTCCTTGTTCTATATGAATCTCAAAATAGCCTAACCAATCTTTTTTTGGAATCGCATAATTTGGAATGGAGGCAACATTCCCTTCTTTTTCAATAAGTTCTTTTATACAAATACCATCATCATCTTTATGGTCAAGCCATTCCATATTAAAATTACCTGCTAAAACAGAGCTGCCTAAATATGAAGTGTTGAACCTAGCTCCTTCTTCGTCCGCGAATGCAACCACATTAAGGTGAAAGGGTAGTGCCAGTTCTTTTTCTTTACAGTGAATTGCCAATTCTATTCCCATTAAAATACCAAGTGGACCATCGTACTTTCCCGCATTATGTACTGAGTCATAATGTGAACCAACGACAAAATGTTTTGCATTACTGTCTTGACTATGCAGAATGCCTCTAATATTGCCCACACAATCTTTGGTAACGATAAGTCCTGCTTCGATCATCCATTCATTCAACAAATTGCCAGCTTTTTCAAAAGCAGGAGTCCCATAATAGCGTGAAAGGCAATCTGGCGAGTTGCTAATAGCGCCCAGTTGATTTATCCGATCTAGAAGTCTTTGAGTGGCTTGGTTCATCTGGCCGCAAAATAAGGGTTAATTCAAAAACGGAGTAGTGGATTGTAAAGAATTAGATGAATCAGTTTGTCAAGACAAAGAGTGATAATCCTATATATTTTTGACAGAGTTTTCTATCTGTGTTGGTCTATCAAAATAAGATTTCCATCTGGGTCTTTGACCATAAAACTTGCAGGACCTGTCGTACTCTCATCTACCTCACTTTCTAAGTTTATTTCTTGAGATTTTAAGTGTTGTTGAATTTTTCTTACATCATCAAAACTGTTTACTTCTTTCGCATCTTCGTCCCATCCCGGATTGAAAGTCAAAATATTTCCTTCAAACATTCCTTGAAACAAACCAATTAATGAGTTTTCGTTCTTCATGATGAGGTAATTCTTATCCATTGCTCCAGCTAAAATTTCAAAACCTAAATTTTGATAAAATGACTTGGATTTCTCTAGATCTTTTACACTAAGACTTATTGAAAATGCACCTAATTTCATATCTGTATTTTTTAGTGATTGATTATTTCTTTTTTCTGTAAATATATTATTGTCTGTATTTATTTGTGAGTAACTGATTAAAGCAAACAATGGAATTAAATACATTATATTATTCTTCATCTCATTAGTGGTTTAATGGGAATGTAAAGCTCCAGGTCAAAATTATTCCAATTGCATACATTCTGTTTGTCTAAAAAATATTCAAGACCATATTGATGTTCGGGTTCGTAATTACTGTTTATGAGCCAATCGTTATACATATAACTTATGGCAGTCGCAACTTGTCTTATGTCTCCAGTAATTTTAGTTGTGGCATACAAGCAATAAGGTAAGTCCATAAGTTGAATGCCATCTTGGTCATTTGCTATACAATCATGAGGGACTGTAACACACGCTTCATACCTGTATTTATTCTCAGGCGTAACCATCGGGTCATCAATAGACATTCCAAAAAATTGTCCCTCAGAAAATAAGTTTTTGTCCTTTGTCCATTTAATCAATTTCTCGAAAGCTTTTATTACCGTACCGTCTTTAAATGAATCAGCAACTCGTATATAAGCAACTTTCCTATTTGGCAGTTCTTTTCTTACTATCGGGAATTTAGATTTTTTCTCTTCCAATGACATATCACAAAGATATTCTGCCATTGGGTGAAGTTCTTTGCAAATCTTGCTATTCTCAATTTTCCCTTTTTTCCTGAATGTGCTCGGTGTAACTGTAAAGTATTGCCTGAAAGATCTCGAAAATGTTGAAGGAGAGGAGTAGCCACATTCATAGGCAATATCTGAAATCGATGTCTTAGAAAATTTCAATAATCGAGCTGATTTTTCAATTCGAGTCCGATTAGTATATGAATTTAGAGATTCCCCGATAAGAGCTACGAAGATCCGGTGAAAATGAAAAGAAGAAAAATGTGCTAAATCTGCTAAATCATTTAGTGATAATGATTTGTCCAAATTATCATTTATGTAGTTTATGACTTTGTTGATTCGTCTTCGGTAAATTTCATTTGATTTTGACATTCTTTCAAATTGTGCCTAGCAATATTGTGCTTGATTTCTCATTTGCAATAGGAGCTATACGTCATCATAACACAGTTATTTATTGGCATTGATTTCAATTGCTTGTGTAATAAAGTAGTTAAAAATTTCTTTATTTAATTTATCTTTTTGGGGAAGCACTTTTATTGCTTTTACTTTACCAGTAAGCAC
>CAYVFU010000175.1:0-5262 GCA_964450495.1 uncultured Saprospiraceae bacterium
GTGATACTGAGCTTGATTGTTCCATTAAATATTGAAGTACCAATATTCGCATAGCTGTAGGCTTAATATCTCTTTGATTGAGTTTTTTTTCTAATTTTTCATTCATCATAAAAACCAAAGGTTGTTCTTTCCGAAGTCTGGTATCTTATCTCCTTCAAAAAATGGAAATATCTTGGCTACCATTTCAGGATACTTAATCGTTACTGGTAGGTTTTGTTGTCTTACTGACTTCCAATACATTCTGCTGAATTGATACACTTGGTCTATTACTTCTTTGATATTATCGTTATCATTAAAATAGTCGTCATCTGTACAGAAGAGAGATAACTTGACTGGAAAATGTTTGATACGTGGTGAAGCAAGATCAGGATTATGTCTTGCATTATTAAAGAGAATAAACTTCCCTTTCATTATTTCAAAGTATGTTCCACTCACTGGCATTAGGTCTTTGCTGTCTTTGTCAAAGGCAATGAAATCGCTTGATTCTGTCTTGTTGATTGTAACTACTACTATCGGTATTGTAAGTCCTAACTTCTCTAATGTCTTTCTTATCGGATCTAATTCTCTTGTGCTAAAGGGCTTGTAATAGTGTATCACTAACTTATCTGCATGTTGTCCATGATCTACAAAGAAGTTAAGTATCTTCTTTTCTATTTTCTGAGCCAATAGGTCTAACTCATTATCTAATAGACAATCGAATCCCTTAAACTCTCCTTTGTTGTTAAAACAAAAGGCACTACCTACATATCTTCTATTCAGCTGATTAGACTTAAATGCTCCAATGCCTACTATTAGCTGTGGTAGTAACTCTCTATCTAATCTCCAAGGAATACCATCAATCTTTGCAAGAATTGCTGGTGCTATATTTTCAAGAAATGCTCCGAAGTAGTTATTTAGAATGCTCTCCTTATAAATGACTTGTGATGTAATACTATGTTTTAACAATTCCTCCTTTACCTGATAGTATAGCTCGTTATGTTCTTCTGCTTCTTTGTGGATAGGACTTACATATATTGCTACATATCTGGTGTCAGGTACTTTATTGAGATTGATCAAATGAGTCTTTAGCTCATGTAGAGCTGTCTCTGGTGATTCATAGGCAAGGCTTGTGCCTTCATCAATATCAAAGGGTTGTTTGATATAGTTTTTGAGTGATGGGTAGAATGTCTTATAGCCATCAGTGAAGTATTTCCAAAGAGGGGCTACATACTTAATTCTATCCGGCTGATGGTAAATGAAGAAGAATCTTACATTAGCATGAGGTGATGGCATGTAAGGCCCACTCTTCATTCCAGTTTTAGGGTCTACAAATGTCTTTTTACTTTGATCAAGTTTTGCTTTCAATACTGCATACTTCTCTGAGAGATTATCAGAAATTAGTTTGTTATTATTCACTGCAAATAATGTTGTTCCTTTACTTATCGATTGGCCTTCAATTAGATTACCACTTTTGAAAATCACAACACCACTTGTTGATGCCGAAATAGATGATTCATCACTCTCTATTGGGAGAACCTCACCTGATGTACGAATTATACTATGTAAACTCTTCGTCTGTACTGGAGACACAGCAAAGTCAATCTTCCAAGCTTGTTCTTTTGAAAATGCAACATTATCCGTTTCTGATTCTTTAGGATAATTATGGATTGCATCATCTTCTGACGCATACACCTTAACATCACTGATGCGAATCGTATCGGAAATTGATTCGTTAGAAATGTAAAACGTAATATCAAAAATCCCTGCTTTTGTAGGTGTAAGCTCTGGAACAAAAAGTCCAGGTGCATTAGGGCTCTTTAGTTCAGCTTCAATGTCTACATTACCGTTCTGCCCTAAGGTAATTCTACAAACTGCACTTTTTATTGGTTTGAATGATTGCATAGAAGAAAAATGAGTAGCAAATTTTGAAGTGTTTCCGACTGCCAATACGGGATACTCTACAAACAATTCTGTTTGCTTAGTCCATACAGTATAAGATGAAGTAGGATACTCTTCTTCATGATTGTGTACCTTGTCCTCGCTGTGATTGTGTCCGTCGTATTGAGAGTGGGACTCTTCGCTGTGAATATGGCAACTTGTGATACCTGCACACAAGCAGATACCTATAATTAGATATAATAATTGTTTCATTATTTAGATTGTGTAATAACATAAATAGTATAGCATAGTGGATACTATGAATACATTAATTTAAAAAGAAACTGAGTTAATTACACGAATGAAGGAGGGCCTCGCTGAGAGGCACAAGAAAGGTATATCTCTTTATAATAATCAGGAAAATATGAAGTCTGACATTTATTTGTCATAGGATAATCCTGAGATATTGAATTCTCAATGATCCCTATAATCGCATTAAATGACAAGGAATTTTTGACATTGTTAACATTGGTCATCAATGTCTCATCGCAGCAATCGTGCTTATGTGAGCTATGCTCTATAAGATGAGATACAGAATAAATAAGCTCATGTGTGACAGAATGTATAAAGGATATATCATCCTCTCCATGATCATGACCTTCATGCCCATGGTTATGTGCCACATGGTTGTGACCTATATCTTGGCAATGGTCTACGGCTCCGTGTAGAGCTGATAGCACGTATACAGATATAAGTAAATAGGATAATATTATTTTGTACTTAAACATTACGTTTCAAAGATAAAGATATTTTCGCTGAATATCCTTTTATTTTTTGATATTGAATTAGATAATAAAGTTCAGACTGTTTTAGCCTAATTTAGATTCTTTCGAGAATATTATCATAAAATAACTCACACAGATATTTGGGTGGTGGGAGGGAAAAGATTGCGGGTGGCAGAAAAAGCAATGTGTCTGAAAGACTCTTTGCTTTTTTGAGGGTTGGCATTTTTTCTTTTTTTTTGCTTGCATGTAACACAAAATTCCCCTTAGAATAAAACTATTTCCAAAATTAAAGCAAAACAAGTATACTCCACTAATACATTAATAATCAACACTTTATCTTCGACTTATTCGTCTACAAACGGCTACAAACGAATACAAACGGCATTAACCGTTTAGAAATCGACTAACACTTTGATCGTTCCCCAACTTTGCATCGACATCAGTCAGAATCACTGGCTGCTATTTTTGTTTTACATCGTTCGCTTTATCGCGGATACAAAAATTTTACATTATGAAAACTTTACGTAACTCTGTACAACTTATCGGTAACGTAGGTCAAGACATCAACTTTCAAAAACTAGACAATGGCACTGCTTATGCCAAATTCTCACTAGCCACTAATGAGTTTTATCGTAACAATAAAGGCGAAAAAGTAAAAGAGACTCAATGGCACAATGTCATCGCATGGGGGAAAACAGCAGAGTACATCAATGAAAGTGTCAAAAAGGGCAATGAAGTAGTGCTCCAAGGAAAACTGAAGTACTCGTCATATGAAGGAAAAGATGGTATCAAAAGATACTCATGTGATGTCGTGGTCAATGAGTTCTTGAAAGTGACCAAAGAATCTGTTCCATTCTAATTGTACAAATTTTTAACTGATTGAATCAAAAAAGATTCAATCCTTGTTTTTAAAGAATAGCGAGGGATTCTCAAATCTCTTGCTATTTCTTTAATATGAAAATTTACAATCTACACCCTACACTCATGAGGATTGAGATTGTTCTTGAGCAGGGCTGTCAAACACTGTTTCACCTACAATCACGAACCATGAGACAATTCTTCTAAATTGTAGCTTTAACTCCAACCATAGACAAGTAGTAATTTTGAGCACGAAATTTGTATTTTAGTTCTTATTATTTATAATTCCCTCAATTGCTCACAAACGAACATTAATGAAACAAGAAACAATTGCTATACACGGCAGCTATGAATCTGAGCCTACTACTAAAGCAGTGGCTGTACCGATCTATCAAACAATAGCGTACGAATTTGATAATGCCCAACACGGTGCTGACTTATTCAACCTTGCCGTACCAGGAAATATCTACAGCAGAATCATGAATCCGACTGTCGGTGTTTTGGAAGGTCGCGTCGCCGCTCTTGAAGGTGGTATCGCTGCCCTTTGTACAAGTGCTGGAAGTGCTGCAATAAATTATGCCATATTAAACCTAGCCGAAGCTGGTGACAACATCGTTTCTACGTCCCAATTATATGGAGGTACCTATACCCTATTTAAGCACATGTTGCCAAAGCAAGGTATCGAAGTACGTTTCGCAGAAACATCATCGACAAAGGATTTGATGAAATTATGCGATGAAAACACAAAAGCCATCTATTGTGAATCAATAGGCAATCCAGCAGGAAATGTAAGTGATCTTGCATCTATATCGAAAGCTGCACATAAAAAAGGTATCGCTGTGATCTGTGACAACACAGTCGCTACTCCAGCCATCATCAGACCGATTGATCACGGTGTTGATATTGTTGTTCATTCACTTACTAAATATATTGGTGGCCATGGAACGACATTAGGTGGAATCATTGTAGACTCCGGTAAATTTGACTGGGCTAAACACAAAAAAAGATATCCAATGTTTTCAACACCTGAACCTTCATATCATGGCGTGGTATATACAGAGGCCATGGGCCCAGCCGCATATATAGCTAGAGCGCGTACAGTGCCATTAAGAAATACAGGTTCTGCTTTATCAGCAATGAGTGCGTGGCAGATACTTCAAGGATTGGAGACACTCAATATAAGAATGGAAAGACACTGCGAAAATGCTATTGCAGTTGCCAAGTATCTTAAAAAGCATAAACAAGTATCTTGGATACAATACGCCGGTTTATCCTCCGACAAATATTACAAACTTGCAAAAAAATATGCTGGTGGAAAGCCTTCTGCATTGATGAGTTTTGGCATTAAAGGTGGTTATAAAAAAGCAGTGAAATTTTATGACGCTTTAGGCATATTCAAAAGACTTGTCAATATCGGAGATGCTAAATCTTTAGCATGTCATCCAGCATCTACAACACACAGACAGTTAACTGCAGCTGAACAAAAATCTGCAGGTGTTTCGGAAGACTTGCTGAGACTTTGTGTAGGTATTGAACACATAGATGACATTATCGCTGATTTAGATCAAGCTTTCAAAGCTGCTAACAAAAGAAAGTAGAGAATAAGATATTTTAGTTTATTAACAAAAGGCTCTACCCTACCTGGGTATGGCCTTTTGCCTTTTTCGATATGATCGAAATTGATGCATCACTAAATAACTGCTCGATTAGACATCTAGAAAACCCAAATACCTAAAAACGTTTTTTAACTTAATTGAACAAA
>CAYVFU010000176.1:0-5097 GCA_964450495.1 uncultured Saprospiraceae bacterium
CCTAAATCCTAAATCTCATACTATGTTCAACTTTTTGTCTACGATTAATTTATAAACCTTTACCGCACTCTCATCCCAAGAATACCTCTCTGCATTTTTAGTCATCTTCTCAACATCAAGTTTATTTGCTGAACACATTCCCTCAAGGGCATTTGCAATATCCTCCACATTCTCAGGATCAATATAAACAGCAGCATTTCCACCAACTTCCTTCATTGCCCCTCTATCCGAAGTAATAACAGGAACTCCACACGCCATCGCCTCAATAATTGGGATACCAAATCCTTCATACAATGATGGGTAAACCAAACAACTCGCAGCTCCAACAATTTTCTCCACAGCAATCTCATTATCACCACTTAAAATAATCTCTGATTTAAATGGAGACTCAGCGATTAGTTTTTTCACATTGTCATTTTTAAAGGCCCACCTACCGTACAACACCAATTTGTGCTGTTTATTAATTTCTTTTTTAAATAGATTAAACGCCCTTATTAATTGACTTAAATTTTTTCTAGGATGAATAGAACCTAAATATAAAATATAGGAATTTCCATTAGTAATTGTTTTTATAACTTCGATTTTAGATTTTTCATTCAATACTTTAAAGGAATCTCTAGAGGCATTTCCAACAACAGAAATTTTTTGCTCAGCTATTCCATATGCGTCTATTATTTCATTTTTCGTGAATTCAGATACTGCAATAATATGAGTTGCTTTATGTAAAAAAAGAGGCACTTCCTTTTTAAAATAATTTAAGTGGCTTAATTTGTATGTCTCTGGATATTTTAAAAACCCTAAGTCATGTGTAACACTAACTGTAGGCACATTAGTGGATTTGGATAAATAGAATTCAGGAGAAAAGAAGACATCTATCTTGTGTGTTTTTAATGCTTTTGGAATGCTAAATTCAAACCAAGTTTTCCAAAGCAATGGATGTCTAGCTTGTGGAGATAAAACTATTGGGGTTATATTATTATGATTGTGAAATTCAGGTGCTGGTTTTCTATCAAAGAAGAAAAAGAATTCATCTTCAGGATGAGCCTTTGCCATTCGTTTACAGATTTCCCAAGTAAAGACAGCTATACCTTCCATTCGATCTTTGAGAAGAAGCCGGCAGTTGACTGCAATGCGCATTTACAGGAATGTCGTTTCTACATATGGATGTTCCTCAGGGAAATCAGTATTGTAATGAAGGCCTCTGCTTTCATGTCGCATCATAGCGCCTTTGGTGACTAAGAAGGCAATGGTGGTTAAGTTTCTTAATTCACATAATTGTGGAGATAGTGTCGTTTCGCCATACAATCGTTCTGTTTCTGTATGCAACAATTGTAGTCTGTCCATCGCACGTTTTAGTCTGACATTAGTCCGTACGATACCGACATAATAGCTCATAAGTTCTTTTAATTCTGACCAGCTTCTGGTGATCAGGACCATTTCTTTAGGTTGTAATGTGCCCTCTGCATCCCAATCTGGAATTCCATCTTTAATGGTGACACGGTCAATTTCTTTATGAATATCTTCTGCCACACGATAGCCATATACAAGACCTTCCAACAATGAATTTGACGCCAAACGATTAGCTCCATGTAATCCACTACAGGTACATTCTCCCGCAGCATATAGATTTTTAATGGAGCTTCTACCATAGGTGTCAACTAAAATTCCACCACACATATAATGACAAGCAGGCACCACAGGTATCAGATCTTTGAATGCATCTATGCCAACACTTTTACACTTTTCGTAAATGTTAGGGAAGTGCTCTAGAAATTCTTCGTGATTAAGGTGTCGACAATCCAAACACATATGCTCGGCACCACTGATTTTCATCTCGTTGTCAATGGCTCTTGCGACAATATCTCTAGGTGCTAATGATTTGCGCTCATCGTATTGGTCCATAAATTCAGTACCATCAGGACGCTTTAAAATAGCTCCAAAACCACGGACTGCTTCTGAAATAAGAAAATCTGGTTGATCACCACCAGTACCGTATAAGGCAGTTGGATGAAATTGAACAAACTCCATATTAGCAAGTCTGCCTTTAGCACGATAAACCATGGCAATGCCATCACCTGTAGCAATCAAAGGATTGGTTGTATTTCTATAAATCTGTCCTGTACCGCCTGTGCACATAACGATTGATTTGGCCAAGATGGCATCAATATCGTTATTTTCTTTATTGAGCACATAGGCGCCATAACACTCAATATTTGGTGATAGGCGAGTAAGTACTCTGCCAAGGTGATGCTGGGTAATGATGTCAATGGCGAAATAATGTTCGAGGATTTCTATGTTGTCAAACTGCTTTACCTTTTCATTAAGTGTCCTTTGGATTTCCCAACCCGTAATGTCTTTATAATGGAGAATTCGATTCTCCGTGTGCCCACCTTCTCTGCCGAGATTGTAGTCTCCATCGTCTTCTTTATCAAATCTTGCACCCATATCGATCATTTCTTCGACACGTTTGCGTCCTTCTTCTACGACGATGCGGACTACTTCTTCATCGCAAATGCCGTCACCAGCATCAAGTGTATCGGCAATGTGTTTTTCAAAATCATCAGTTTCGAGATCCCATACGGCCGCAATACCACCTTGTGCCCAACTCGTGTTGCTTTCTTTGGTGTTTGTCTTAGTCAGCATAGTGATCTTCAGATCAGGTCTAAGTTCAGCCAATCTGATTGCTGTAGAAGCCCCCGCAACTCCTGCTCCTATGATTAATACATCTGTTTTTTGCATTTCTAACTCAGTATCAGTGTGTTAAAATGCTTTAATACAGCCAGTTAAACTATAGTTAAAGCAATATTTAAATGCGATTATCGCTCAATTATAAATGTTTCTTTGATAACTGTAAACACCTAAGTGAGTTTTAGGTATTTTACAGTCATTTTTATTGACCACAAACTACAAGATAATGTTTAGAAAATTAATCTATTCTTCTCTGTTTAGCTTACTAGCCTTAGCTACCATTTCTGCACAAAGTGTCGGAATCGTTGACGTCACGAATATTCTCGACAATATGGATGAATATTTGGATGCTCAAGACAAACTTGATAAACTGGCAGCTGATTGGAATCAAGAGATTGCTAAGGAGTACGATAAAATCAAAAGTATGTACAACAAATACCAAGCGGAACAGGTACTACTGACTGATGAATTGCGAACAAGAAGAGAAAACGACATCACCAGCCGAGAAGCCCAAGTGAGAGAATTGCAACGTGCTAAGTTCGGCCCAGAAGGAGAATTGTTTTTGCGTAGACAACAACTCGTAAGCCCAATTCAAGAAAAGGTGTTTAATGAAATTGAATCATATGCCAATGAAAAAGGTATTGATATCATGTTGGACAAAAGTTCATCTGCAGGCATTTTGTTCGCAAGTGAAGAATATGACAAAACAAGCATTATTAAAAAGAGATTAGGAATTAGATAAATAACAATCGAAATAAAGAAACTATGAAGATATCCATAACAAAAATTCTAGTATTTGCTGTACTGTTTGTTGCAAGTGTTCAGATGCAAGCACAGAAGTTTGGCTACATCAATTCCCAAGAGTTGATCCAAAACATGGTAGAAGTGAAAGAAGCCAATGCAAATATTGAAACTTACAAAACGCAGCTACAGAAGAAAGGCGAAGAAATGATTAAGAAATTGCAGACAAAATACCAAGCTCTTGAAGCTAAAAGGAATAATGGTGAGTTGTCTCCTAAGCAATTAGAAGTAGAGGCACAAAGCTTAAAAGGAGAAGAAGTCAAGATTGCTCAATTCGAACAAGAATCACAGCAAAAAATAATTGACAAAAGTGAGACAGTTCTTAAGCCAATTAGAGATAAAATTCAAAATGCTATAAATGAAGTCGCAGCCGAAAGTGGGTACCAATATATTTTTGACGCAAGTCTTGGTATCATTTTATATGCAGACGATGCGACAGATGTAAGCTCTCTTGTAAAGTCTAAACTTGGTTTGTAACGAACCTTTTAATCACGTTGTCTAAAAACAATTAATGAATAAATTATACCAGCTCATCTTTGTATTCTCGCTTTTACAATTTAGTATCCAAGCCCAAAATATTTACAAAGAAGCAATTTTATCCGAAGCAAATAAATCTGCAACTGCCCAACAGCAATTAGATGTAGATAGCTACATGGATTTAATGCATCCAAGTGTAATAGAAATGGGAGGTGGGAAAGAATTGATGAAGGATATCATTACTTCTCAAATAGGCACCTATTCTCAAATGGGTGTAACAATAGAATCAGTCGAGTTTGATGACCCTTCAGATGTGGTTAAGGCCGGTGATGAATTGCATTGTACACTTTCAGGAACACTTAAATTAAAATTAGGCGAAGATGAATTTGACAATCCAATTAATTTACTCGCAGCTTCACAAGACAAAGGAGACAGTTGGAAATTTATTGATTTGTCTTTTTACAATGGCAATAGCTTACAACTGTATTTACCAGATTTTAATAGCGCATTAGTACTTCCGCAAAAGTAAGATTTTCTTCTATAGGAATTAATTGATAAATAAAAAAGCCAAATACTTTTAAAAGTGTTTGGCTTTATTTATTTCTCTCTTTGAAGGGTGTCCTTTTTGCTTCGCCATCATAGAATTCACAACACCTTCTGCCAAAAAATGGCTTTACCCATTTCTGGATTCAATTCATAACCCTCAAATCCAAAGGATTGATACACACGTTTTGCCTTTGCATTATTTTCAAGAACTTCTAAAGTGATTTTACAACAATCATTTTCGAGGGCAATTTCCTCTACTTTATCTAATAAATGTTTAGATAGACCTTTTCCCCGATGTGCTGGAAGGATGGCGAAATCATGAATATTAATCAAGCTTTTTGCTTTAAAAGAACTAAAGCCATAAAAGCAATTGGAGATGCCAGCTATTTCATTGTCGACATAGCACAAGACAATGACATTGTTTTGCTGCTCTAATAATTTTGCCACTAGATTTTCCTTGACATAGGATGGCAATGCTTCTCCACCTCCCATCGGGTCTTTTGCATAATCAGAGAGTACCACCATAAAGTCATTGGCGTGTTGTGGTTTTGTGAGATCGGCAATTATGGTATGTATCATTCTATG
>CAYVFU010000177.1:0-5079 GCA_964450495.1 uncultured Saprospiraceae bacterium
CCTTCAGATTCAGGATAGAAATGTTTCAGCGAATTTATATGTTGCAATGTCTTATCCTCAGCCATAATACCGATGACTTCATGCGGTTCTAGACGATGATTGTTTTTTATCTTAAATGACTTAGACGTAATACGGGTAAATGGGTAGTTGAATCTGTTCATAACTTGGTTAGATTCTCTATTTATTCTATTCTATTAAAAAGTGTGGATAATATATAGAATAATACCACACCTTTATCTTACAAAATTTAGAGTCCTTTAATTCATCTGCTTTAAGGAAAAGACGTCCTCCGAATTAATTTAATTGTTTACTAAGCATTTATAATCAACAGAACCAGTAATGACTAGAATTAGATTCATTTATATCTAAAAAGCTATTAATAGTCAGATGTTAAATGACTCACTCAGATAATAGCTTCACATTATAAGATCACTTTGGAGCAACAAAGGATAAGTCTCGCTTCTCTTCATCCACCGTATACGATAAATAGCCTACTAGCATTTCATCAAAGGTTTGCTGGCCAAAATATAATGTCTTTGTTGGGTCAGGGTTAAATTCATTTTGCTCCGAATTATCAAATACCGCATTGACAATCATTTTTGAACCTGCAGGTATAGAAATCGGATTTTCGTAGCTGTAGAATCGTTGCCAATTAAAATTATATCCCGGCACATTTAATACTTTGCGAGAAGTCCCATCTGGAAATTCTAGAACAAAATTCATGCTCTTACCTCGATAGTGCATGTGAGGAAAAGATTGATAAAGAGTCACATCTTTCTCAAAAATATGTTCTGCTTTAAAGGCAGCTTCTGCTGCATGCGGTGGTATTTTGATATTAAAATTTGCTGGACCTACAGTAATAAATTCTTTTTCTGGAACATCATCTTTCACAAAGTAAAGTCCAATTTTTGACCCATCAGATTCTGCTTTGCCACTTGTAGTGTAATGATTTTGAAAATGGATAGCTGAGCCTGCAGGTATTTTTCGACCCGAATTTTTAGGAAATACATCTGGAGTTCCACCAGGCGCCCAGCCAAACAGAATCCCATCCAACCAAGGACTCTTTCTCTCCTTTACTGGAAAATCTTCTCCTTTAGGATACTCCACATTGGCGAGTATGTGATGGAGCACATTTGGATTGCCTGGCAACACTTGGTATGCACTTAAATACACATCTTTGTCAAAAGGCAGTTTATGCGTTTGATACCTATAATCAATAATACCCGTAGCAGGGATATCTTCAGTGTTTAATTCGATCACATAATCTGGTTCACCTAAAGTCCATTCAGAAGCATTTGGACTAGCTTCAGCCAAAACATCTTCACCTTCACCTTTCTTCATCCCATTGTCAATCCAAGAAATAATTTTTCTTTTTTCTTCTGCTGTCAGACTAAGATCATCCTTGAATGACTCGTAATGTGGGTCTGCTTGCCATGGTGGCATACGGTCTTCGAGGAGTACTTGTTTTATCATCGCAGACCAACCATAGACAGCGGGAAATCCTTCCATTGCCCAAGGAGCAATGCCACCTTCTTGATGACAAGAATAGCAATTATCTAAAAATATAGGAGCAATATCATCAGTATAAGTCAACTCGTCTCCACCTTCATGTTTCGACTTTCTTGCAATTGCACAACCCTTTGTATTGACAAAAGAATTCTCTACGGGATTATTTCCTATAGTTGCACTAATTGCTTCTTTTAAATAATGTTTGCTTGCATCATTCTTTTGACTTTCATAACCAATTCTATCATTGATAGGGCCTCTATACGTAATGGACCAATCTTTAGGATTGATGACAAATGCCTCTGCAGTTATATCTAGATCAAGTGCGTCTGCAACAAGTTGATCTTCATCTACCAAGACAGGTGTGTTGACTTTATACGATGCCATTTCGGCTGCAACTGATTCTCTCGTGTCTTGTATGTTAGAGTTAATCATGAAAAACTTTACTCCTCTTGCTTCGAATTCGGATTCGATTTTTTGAAAATCTGTAAATGCATTTCTGACAATAGGACATTTATTGCCTTGGACAAAAAGGACAATTGCAGGAGCCTCATCATAATAATGCAGTCGATGAAAACCACCATGATTGTCATACAAGCCAAAGTTCGGTACTTCAACATCTGTGACTGTTTTGGCAGTTCGCTGAATGTCTTGATTGCAAGCAAAAAAGAAGAAAGTCAAACAGATGGTAGCTAAGATTCCTGAGTAGAGAGATAGTTTTTTCATATTTTTAAAGATAGTGTTTTTCTTAAAGCGATGTATAGACAAATAATTAACATAGATTAATAAATAGCTTATGAAAAAGAGGTTTACAATTATGCAGGACAGCTCAGTTATTTATGTTTTATGTTTACTTTTTTTAAGTGGATGTCATCAACAAATTAGTACTTCAATCTCATCTGTCGAACCCGCATCTAAAACGGAAACTTCGGATAATAGACTCAATATTTTATGGATAGTTGCAGAAGACCTCAGTCATTATTTGCCAATGTTTGGTGACAGCACTATCCAAACCCCTCATCTTTCAAGGCTCGCTGCTGAAGGTGTTTGCTACGATAATTTTTTTACACCTGCTGCTGTTTGTGCTCCTGCCAGATCTGCCATTGCTATGGGGATGTATCCGACCAGATTAGGATCTAACCACATGCGGACTGGACCTTGGTATAAATCAGGCTTGGCTCAATCAGTCATTGATAACTATTCTGAAAATTCTCTGCCTGAAGGCGTCAATGCTTATGAAGCAATTGCACCACAGGGGGCCAGAATGATGAGTGAATATTTGCGGATGCAAGGGTACTATTGCAGCAATAATGCTAAAGAAGATTATCAATTTCAAAGAACAATTACTTCATGGGATGAAAGTAGTAGAGATGCACATTGGAGAAACAGAAAAGAAGGTCAGCCATTTTTTTCCATTTTTAATTTAGAAGTCACACATGAATCTCAAATTTGGAAACGCCAAAAAGATTCACTTTGGGTAGCAGCTGATTTAGCTGTAGCAGTGCCTCCGTATTTACCAGATACAGAAGTTGGCCGCAGAGATGTCAGACAAATGTATTCCAACATCAAACAAATGGATGCTCAAGTTGGCAAGATTTTACACGAGCTTGAAGAAGATGGCTTATTGGATAACACCATTATTTTTTGGTACACAGATCACGGGGGTCCATTGCCAAGGCAAAAGCGATTATTGTATGATTCAGGTATTCATGTGCCGTTGATTATTCGTTTTCCTGATGAAGCAAATGCAGGAACAAGAAATGATGACTTGGTGAGTTTTATTGATTTAGCTCCAACTACATTATCCTTAGCAGGTATTTCACCTCAAGTACATTTTGATGGCAAGGCTTTTCTTGGTGAATATAAATCAACTCAAGAGGCAGAATATGTATTTGCAGCTGCAGATCGCTTTGATGGCATTTATGATGCCGTACGGGCAGTACGAGACAAGCGATACAAATTGATAGAATATTTGCAACCGGATAAACCAATGTTACTCAAAGTTGCGTATCGCGAACAAATGCCAATCATGTCGGAATTACATCGTTTAAAAGACGAAGGTTTGTTGACAAAAGAACAGGCCTTATGGTACAGAGAAAAGAAGCCCGCCTATGAATTTTTTGATACTTGGTCAGATCCACATGAATTGAATGATCTTTATGAAGACAATTCATATAGTGATAAAATAAAAGAACTGACAGTTGCTTTAAACAACTGGAAATCTGAAGCGCCTGATCCACATATTAAAGATGAAAGAGACTATATAGCATCATTGTGGCCTGAAGGTAAAAAGCCGGTTTGTTCAAATCCATCAATCACTAACCAAGGTGGCACTGTCAAGCTTAGTACAAATGATTCATCTTCCATAGGCTATCAAATGTTAAAGGCAGATGATACATTATTGAAGAGTTGGGATGTCTACACCAGACCAATTCAACTTAAACAAGGACACAAACTTGCAGTTAAAGCTGATCGAGTAGGCTTTAGTCCAAGTGAAGTTGTGTGGTTAGAGTTGTAACTGTCGGCAATTTATCTACGACCATATTTCAATAAAATTATACGTTTTATACCCAACCATCTTGGCATTATTTTCGCAGCATTACACGTTAGCATATCTAAATAAGTGTATGGATAAGTTATTCTCTCGTTTCGGACTGATTGCTGGTGTCGTATTTACTTTCCTGATTTTTGTGTCTTCTGTTGATTCGACGGAGTCTACTAAAAGTGGAGTGGCTTTTAACCAATTGCCACAACAGATTTATCCAGCAATGGAAAATAAGACTTATACTTTCGCAGGTGAAGCCATGCCAGATAATTTTGATAATCGCGAACGATTGAATCGCGAATTATCAGTTAATGCATATTGGCAATCTAACACAATGCTAAACATCAAGAAGGCAAATCGCTATTTTCCTTTAATGGAAAGAATATTAGCAGAAGAAGGCGTACCTGATGATTTTAAATATTTAGCTGTTGCTGAAAGTGATTTACGTAACGCGACCTCACATGCAAATGCAAAAGGTTTTTGGCAATTTAGAAAACCTGCTGCCAAAGAAATGGGTTTAGAAGTGAATGACGAAGTAGACGAACGATATCATGTCGAGCGAGCGACTAGAGCAGCTGCAAAATATTTAACCAGATTACGCAATCGTTTTGGGACTTGGACAAATGCCGCTGCCGCCTATAATGTGGGTCAAGGGAATTTTAATTCTTCTAGAAAAACCCAAGATGAGTTTTCTGCTTTTGATATGAATATGAATATCGAAACAAGCCGTTATATTTTTAGATTAATGGCAATCAAAGAGATCATGTCTAACCCAGAACAATTTGGTTTTTATGTCGATCATGCCGATAAATATCCGCCGCTAGATAATTTTTATGAAGTTACCGTTACATCTTCTGTTCCTAGCTGGGCAAGCTTTGCCAAAGAAAAAGGCATCAGCTATCGGATGTTGAAAGTGTATAATCCTTGGTTGGTAGATAATAAATTGACGGTTAAGAAGAATACGTACCATATTAAGATACCTAGGTGATAGTTGGTTTGGAAGGCAAGAGGTACGGAGACCTTTGCCT
>CAYVFU010000178.1:0-5018 GCA_964450495.1 uncultured Saprospiraceae bacterium
TAGGGGCTAGGTTAGTTAGGGACTAGATGGCTTAGCTGAAGACAACTAAAAAAGCGCTCAGAATTTACTTCTGAACGCTTTTACAATTAGGGAGTATATCTTTTTATTCTTTTTAATAACTAGTACCAGCTACTGCAGCTTGAGCATTTATATTACCCCATCCATATTGACTATTTCTACTAGGATAGATATCAGATGCTTGCTTTAATCTGTTGAGCACCGACGTCCTAGACATCGAAGGATTTGTTGCCCATACAAGTGCTGCTATTCCAGCAGTGGTGGCTGTAGCTGCAGATGATCCACCAACATAAGATGAACCATTGCCGTTTTTAGTAATGGAAATTGTATTCCTGTTAGAATTAAAACTTCGTTGCATTTGGATGGTAAAATCAACTTTATTTCCGCTGTGACAAGTATTACATCTTGAATAAGAACTTTGCGCTTTCACACCAGTCACCGCAGTTGTCTGTGACATATTTGCTGGAAAAATAACACCAGCCCAATTGGTGAATGATGTTGATGTACCAGCTGCTGCCAGCAATAACTTACCTCTGTTGTACGCATAATAAATACCATCTTTAACCGTACCTGAAGAAATTATGTTTCCGATTGACATACTGACAACTTTTACATCTGATCTGTTTCCAGCAAGTTTTAGCGCGTTTTTCACACCATTTTTCTCATCAGAAGTACTAATAAGAACATCTTCGACAGCACGTACAGTTACTAAGTTTGCCTTATAAGCTGCACCCATTGCATTGCCATCAGTTGACCAAGGACCAGCAGCGAGACCAGCCATTGATGTCCCATGACCACATTGATCATGTGGGCTATCCAATTTTTTATTCCACCACCAGCCAGAGTACTTGGTGCTGTATTTTTGTATATATCTGCTTGAAGAATTACCTGAAGCAAATTGGCTGCCCAAATTGTCTTGACTATCTGATGCACCAGTATCAATAATGCAAATACTTATGTTGTCGCCATTGGATGTATTCCAAGCACTTTGGATATTGTGGTTTGAAAAATTCCAAGGAATTTTTGCATTGTAGCTGGATGTATTTGTGTAATCACTACTATTAATAGACGAAGGATTCCCCCCGCATCCAGACGAGCTTTTTTGCACTACTCCACTTATATCTTTGGGATCGTAACCCATCGGTTCTATGTATCTAACATTGACATCAGACTCCAGCATAACTAATGTTTCTGGGGAAGTGATTCTTACAGCAAGTGTCGGGATCTCGTTATCTAATTCATAAGGCAATAACTCTTTAAATGTTAGCTCCGCATTGCCAGTAAATTCTTTTTCAGATTCTAAAATTGCATTCAGAATTTCCGTCCTTTTTTGTAAAAACTCAGAAGACAATTCATCTTGCAAACCTATAATCTCTGATAGATCTTCTTGTCCATTAATGGTGTAACCTATGGCAATCAATTGATCACTTGCAGTTGCTGCACTATGGATCATGTCCAATGGGGCCTCTTGCCAATCGAAGATGATACCTTTACTAGTTTTGGATTCAATGAATGCATTTATTTCTGCATTCGTATATTCCTTAAACTGGGAAGAATCAATTGTTTGAAAAGATTCTTCTTCTGAACAAGAAAAAAAGAGAAATAGTAATAAGGAAAATGGTAGAAGTTTTTTCATGTGAGTAATGTTTTTTTTTGATTAGGTAGATAATAAAAAGCGATCGAAATTAATAATAATAAAGTCTTCGCTAGCAACATTTACACACAAAATATTCAAAAAAATCATTTTGTCTGCAAACCAATATTTCACTAGTAACCAAAGAAGTCTAACACGTGGCATTCAATACAGTAAAAATTAAGTGTTTATCAATTGTATTTTTCCTACAACAAACTGAACACTAAGATTCGAGCAAATTCAATAATCTATTCACTCAATTTTTTGTCTTGGAAAACAAATCATTATATTGGAATAATACATGATAAAACTATGAATAAAATTATCTACGTACTACTGCTTGGGGTAGTTAGCATTACCATGCAAGCACAGAAAACAATACAAGGTACCATCCAATCAGAAGAGGGACCTTTGATTGGAGCCAATGTTGTTATTAGTGGCACCACAAATGGTACAATTACAGACCTCGATGGAAAGTTTCAAATAGAAACAACACAAGATTATCCGATCAATGTTGACGTAAGTTATGTTGGTTATCAGGACATGACATTGCCAATAAATAATGAGCGGCCTGTCATTGTCAATATGCAAGCGGGAAATTTAATAGTGGACGAATTGATAATCTCTGCCTCACGTAAAGCAGAAAAATTACAAGAAGCACCAGCGGCAGTTTCTGTATTAAGTGCTGAACAAATCTCTCAATCGGGAGGTTCTATATCACCTATCAGAGCACTGATCAATACGCCTGGAGTAGAGCTCCAACAACAGACAGGTCAACGGATCAATATTGCACTCCGTGGAAGTAGTGGTGTATTCTCTACAAATGTATTTCCAATGTTGGATTATCGATCATTGATCACACCAGGTTTAGAATATTTTGATTCACAAAACTCTCCTATTAATAATATCGATGTAGAAAGAGTTGAAGTTGTTTTAGGACCAGGTTCTGCTCTTTACGGACCTGATGTTACTACGGGTGTCGTCCATTGGATTTCAAAAGATCCTTTTCGATATCCAGGAACAACAGCCGAATTAATTTATGGAGAACGAAATACATTCAAAGCAGCAATCAGACATGCTGGTCATGATGAGAATGAAAAAATAGGTTACAAAATAAATGCAAGATATGGTAGTGGTAGAGACTTTGCCCTCGACCCTGAAGATCCTACTGATGCAAGTATATTATCAACTTTTCAAGAAACAATAAGACGCGGATTTGTCACGGAAGAAGGATTTGTGGATCCACAACAAAACGGAAGACCACTATTCTCACCGGGTCAATTCCAGAATGAAGATTATTGGGCGGCAGCTATAAACGGTCATCTTCATTTGCGCCCCACGGATGACACCCAAATAGTTGGATCAGGAGGATGGAATGCGGGTAGTGCAATCTTCTATAATGACTTGGGCGAGGGATTTAATTTTAGTAACGAGTATTACGGACAAGTCAGACTAAATCATAAAGGACTTTTTGCCCAGACATATTATATCCGCAATGATGGCGGTAATGACGATAATCCTGTTTTCTTAAATCGAACAGGCCTCATTGTGCCACTAGAAAGATCGCATTTTGAAGCACAGGTCCAATATAATTTTGATTTACCCGGCTTTTTAAATTCTGAATGGTCAGCAGGTTTTGATTACAGAAATGCTAAAGCCAATACAGAAAATCATGTCTATGGTAGAAATGAAGACAACGACGATTATAGAATTGCAGGCGGCTATGTCCAAGCGAAATTAAAGCCATTCGAAAAGTTAGATATTTTCTTAGCTGGACGATATGACAGCTATAATTTTACTGATGAAAAAACATTCTCGCCAAGAGCTGCATTTGTATACAAGCCCAATCAATTCAACACCTTTAGATTGAGTTACAATAAGGCTCCAAATCCAATTCCGGCTTCTGATATATTCTTTGATTTACCGATTCAAACCACACCTATATTTAATGTTTGGAATCTAGGTGGTATTGAAACACAGACATTTGCTACAGATCCCGTTATCGACTGGCTAATACCAGGAGTACCAAATACTACTTTTTCTACAGGATTTCCACTCGCAGCTGCATACGCGGCCGTTAATGAAGATGTCATTGCAGGGGTCGAAGCACTTGGCAGCCAAGACCCTACATTAGCTCCTCTTGTACCTGCCTTGGTAGAACTACTCAGAAGCCAAGCTCCGCAAGGATTCTCTAATTCATTCGTGAGTACTGACGCAAGTGGTAATGAGTTATTGCCTGAAAATGTTCCTACGACATTAATCTCTTCTTTGACTGCTTTAGAATTTGGATATAAAGGATTGTTTTGGGAAAAATTTGCAGCGGGATTTGATGTGTATTATTTCAGGAGAACAAGAGGAGGTGGATTTGGACAAGTGAGTCCATTTATCACATTGACAAATCTACCTAGTGATCTGGGAGTAGGCGTACAAGAATTATATCAACCTCAGATACAGGGTTTACTGCAACAATTTGGTTTTGATGAAGCTACAGCTGCTGGATTTGCGGGTCAAATTGGCGGTATTTTAAACGGTGCCTATACTCAAGGCGGTGAAGCTTTTATAGAAGCACTTACTGGTCTTGGTTTTCCTGCTCATGGTATAGCTCCAACAGATCAAGTTCCGCAAACAGGTTTTCCACAACTCGCATTTGGCTATCCAACACGTAATCCCGATGACATCAACGATGACTGGGGTTGGGAGTTTCACTCAAAATATTACTTCAGCGAACATTTACAGAGTTTCTTTAATTACACATGGTTTAACAACCCAGGTGGAGAACCAGGAGACTTGAATTTTCCTCAAAATAAAATTCGTATCGGCATCCAGTATCAACCTGCACAAGGCTGGTTTGGGGATCTTTCATATCAATGGAATCAAGCATACCAATCGAATAATGCTACTTTTCCTGGTCCAATTGATGCACGGTCGCTCTTTGATGGCGGCATTGGATACAAATTCGAAAAGGGCTTATCCTTAAGCATATCAGGCTCTAATTTGCTCAATAATGAGTTTAGAACGCTACCTGGATTTCCAAAAATTGGAAGATTAGTAACGACTAGAGCCCTATATGATTTTTAGGTTCTTCAGTGAGAAAATCTGTTAAATAGCTCAAAAGCCTTTCTAGCACTGGATTCGATCAATTTATGATAGAATTTACCATAGTTTAGGTGTAAGAAATATCAAAATGTTTTCTATATCTCATGTAGAAAAAGAATAAAATTGTACATATATTTGCAGCCGCTTAACAGCTGGTTTAGACCGGTTAGCTCAGTTGGTAGAGCAACGCCCTTTTAAGGCGTGGGTCCTGGGTTCGAGCCCCAGACCGGTCACAATAAAGAGTTCATTCGACAGAATGAGCTCTTTTTTA
>CAYVFU010000179.1:0-4970 GCA_964450495.1 uncultured Saprospiraceae bacterium
ATCTCAATGGATTCAACATCATTGGCATTAATATTATTAAGGTTGAAATTTGTACCAACAATAATTCCATCAATAACCCAAAGTGGTTCATTGCTACCTGTAATGGAGTTACCACCTCTCACTCTTATGGATGTACCCGCACCAGGTGCACCACTAGTCTGTGTAACCTGTACACCTGCAGCTCTACCTTGTAAAGCTTGGTCAATTCTCGATACAGGTACAGCTGCAATATCTTCTGCGCCCACAGAAGATACTGAACCAGTTAGGTCTGATTTCTTTTGTCTACCATATCCTACTACAACTACTTCATCAAGGAGTGTACCTTCATTCAATACAATCTCGACTGATGTTCTGTTAGCTACATCTTCTTCTAAGCTTTCATATCCTGCATATGAATAAACAAGTATTTTTTCTCCTTCAATAAGATTAATTGAATATGATCCGTCTATATCTGTAATTGTTCCGTTAGTAGTACCTTTTTGAAGGATATTAACACCAATCAACGATTCTCCATTGGAAGTAGAAACGGTTCCGTTGACCACTTGTGAAAATCCAGCCGTACTCAATACTGAGAATATCAGAACACAAATAAAATGTAAAATCTTATTTGATGACTGAACTAAACTGAGATTAATTTTAGATAGTTTGTGTAATTTCATGCGCTTATTAATTTAGATTTTTACTCTATCCAAATATAAATTCTGAGCAACAAGATCATATCCTGTGCTGTACTGTGACGTATAACAATTTGCTTTTGAATAAGAGCTTTTTGGACTAGTTTAAGCAGAGAATCGATTTATGAAATTGAATTCATTTTTAATGGAAGAGAATTTTTTTGAAAGAATCATTTCTGCTGCTAAAGAACCAAGCTTATCAAAGTTTGTACTGATAACAGTGATTCCTAAAAGCTCTTTGAGTGGAGTGTCATTGTATGATATGATGCCAATGTCTTTTCCTAGAATATAGGAACTTTCTCTCGTTTGAGTAACTAAGCTAATTAAGTCTTCTTCGCTTATCGTGATATACAAGTCCTTCCTTTTCATTTCCATGTCATCGTAGATTTTTGAAAGGATTTCGCAGTCAAGTTTATTAATTTTACAGAATCGTTCAAAGCCGATTAGAATTTCCTTGGGATAAGGATAAATATTTTTATCGGGATAAAATAGAATTAGTTTTTTATACTTTTTAATTCGCTCTACTCCTGTTGTCAAAGCTTCAAAAATATCGGACTCAAAATCTTGATATACTTTTCCTGCATCAATAGATGACGTATCTTTATCTCTATCTAAGATGATTAGTTTTTTTGCAGGGATTTTTTTAATAACTTTTAATGTTTCTTGAGGACATTCTATATATTCATTTTTTTTGTTTTTGAAATGTGGCATGATGACTAAGTAGTCATATTGTGATTCATTTTTGATTAATATTTTTTTTAGGACTTTGGGATCACAGTAATAAATTTCAAGATCCACTTCAATTCTATCATTATTAAGTGTATTGATAAAAGCATTGAATATTTGCATTTTATATTTACTTAGCTTATTAATAATAAAAAGGATTTTCATTTCTTGTAATAAGTCAGTTTTAACAATAAAAAACCCTTTTCCTCTTACTGATTCTATGATGTTTTGATCAGTAAGAACTTTGTATGCTTTCTTTACAGTATCCCTTGAAAGTGTATAGCTTTTACTCATTTGGTTTATAGAAAACAGTTTGTCACCTAATTGTAATTTTTGATCTCTAATGGCAGTTTTAATTTGTTTGATTATTTGTCGGTACTTCGGAATAGAGGAAGCATCATCAATTATTATGTAATTAACGTTTGTTTTTTCCATATGTATCTTGATCTGAAAGTTAAGCTGAATTTAGTACAATTTGCTTCTTTATTACTATTTGCTCATTCTAAGCTTTTGTTTGACAAAGTAAGGTTGGAAGCTATATTTTGAGTACTTATCCCAATTTGCATTTATAGTTGGAAGTGCTGCTTGTAGTCTTTGGATTTCTTTTTTGTACGTTGGATTACTTGCTTGGTTCACAAATTCGTTTGGATCATTTTTATGATCGTAGAATTCTTCGTTTCCATCTTCGTATCTGATGTATCTATAACGCTTTGATTTTATGCTATGATTGTTCATCCCGAATGTTGTAACGGCTACATGATTTGGAGATTGATCAGTGTCATTCATGATTGCCACTAGACTTTTACCCTCGTTTCTATCGTATGTAGGTAAACCACAAAGTTCCAGTAATGTTGGATAGATGGAAAGCATTTCAACTGGCTTGTCAATAATTTTTTGTTTGGGAATATTAGGACCTGCGAATAGTAAGGGTGCGTTAGTCGCGGTATTCCACAGCGCATGCTTCGCAAATGTCCCTTTCTCACCTAAGCGATAGCCATGATCCGACCACAGTACAATCACCGTATTGTCTGAATACTCACTCTTCTCTAGGCCTTCCAATATTCTTCCAATTTGATTGTCTACAAAACTGATACAAGCCAAATAAGCTTGGATGATCTTCGGCCACTCACCACTCTCTATTGCCCATTCTGTCGTAGGCATCATGGGTAGATCATTTAGTTGGAGAGCTACCGGTGGTACATCATCTAAATCATCTTTTAAGTATGGAGGTGTTTGTATGCTATCCAGAGGATACAGATCAAACCATTTTTGAGGAACATATAGTGGGACATGAACTCTCAAAAAACCCACCCCTAAGAAAAATGGCGAATCATAAGATTTTGATAATTTATCTAAGGCCCAATTGACGGATTGGTGATCTGGCATTAGCGAATCAACTTCAGGATATGCCCCCCAGTCAGTGCTCGTTCTGCCATAATTTTTTCGATCAGAATTTCCATAACCATCCCAAACGAATCTCTCTTCTGGTAAGGGCCCAAATCCTTGCACTCTGCCACCGGACTCGTCAAAAAGGCCCTCTGGGGCATGAATATGAAATAACTTACCTATCCCCATAGTATGGTAACCATGCTGCGCAAAATATTCTGGAAGCAATGTAATGTCTTTAGTGGCAGGATTATTAGATCTTACCTGATCATCAGGAACCATACCATATAATCCTGTAGTAGAAGGGCGTAGACCTGTCATAATAGATGCTCGAGAAGGACCGCATAAAGGTGCTTGACAATGAGCATCAACAAAACTTACTCCACTAGCAGCCAACTTATCTAGATTCGGGGTTATAGGATTAGAGAACCTTCTTAAGGGATTGATCCAATTATTAAGGTCGTCGATAGCAATGAAAAGGACGTTAGGTCTTTGACTTTGGTTATCTAAGGGTGTCTTATCGCTTTGCTTACATCCATATGAAAAAGCGACAAGCTGAAGGATCGATATTAAGAAGATAATCTTGCTTTTCATAGCTATCTGTTTAATCTCCGCTTGGTTGATAATTTATCGAGCATTTATCACCGATATTAATCTGTAAAAGAGTAGCATTTAAATAGAATTTCGATCTATGAATTTAAATGGATTCTTGTCCATTCCATCCTCTTTGTTCAAGATTTTATCGGCTGCAGTTTCGCCCATTTGTTTGAAATCTGTAGAGATTACAGAGATGCCTAATAATTCCTTAAGCGGTGTTTCGTTATATGAGATAACGCCAATGTCTTTACCGATTTCATACTCATTCTCTCTTATCTGGTTGATCAAGTTCACAAGATCAGGTTCGGTTATTGTTATGAAAAAATCTCCCTTCTTCAGGATAATGTCCTCAAATACTTCTTCCAATATCTCAAACTTCAATTGATGTTGATTACAAAATTTTCGAAAGCCATAAAGTATTCTTTTCGGGTAAGGATAAACAGCAGTCATGGGGTAACAGATAATCAACCGCTTGTATTTTAGAATTTTTTCAAGCCCTTTATTCAGTGCATTGTAAATATCATATTCAAAATCCTGGTATACGCCCCGGAATTCATTCTCTATCGAAAGTTTATTATCAATGATCAGTACTTTTTCTTTTGGGATTTTATTTAGCTCTTCTAATATGTGATCAGTGCTACTTTTGTGAGCTAACTTTTCTGTTTTGAAATGAGGCATTATGATGTAGTAGTCGTATGCATTACGATACTTTTTAAGTAAATCAACAAACAAATTCTCATCGCAATGATATATGTTTAGATCTGTATGTGCAGCTCCTCCGATTCTATTTATGAATGAGTTGTAGATCTGCATTTTATAAGAGCTGGGCTTATTGATCAGTATAAGAATATTGATTTTAGAAATGAGCTGAGTCCTAGCAACATAGAATCCTTTCCCTCGAATAGATGTGATTATTTTTCGCTCTTTGAGAATGTTATATGCTTTTTCGACAGTATCCCTTGAGAGATCAAATGCTTCACTAAGCATATTTATAGATGGTATTTTTTGGTCCATCTCCAGCTTACCGGTAGAAATGTTGTATATAGTAGAATCTACTATCTGCTGATATTTAGGCTTTCTTGATTCTTTATCGATAGTTATAGATTTTAATATATCCATCGTTACACAGCTTAAAGGAATTGGTATGGTGGAAAGTACAAAGAAATAAAACTAATTTGAAAGTTTATGTTGTAATTTTCAAAAAATCTGGATAGTGCAGGACAGAAGAACTAGTCCGACTATACAAATTTGAATATTAGGAATTGAAGTCGATATAAATAAAAAATTTATATATAAGTAACTACCTCTGGGATGATAAGAAGGCAACTAAACTTAAAGGTGACGAGGTTGCTTTATTTATTTATCGAGCTAACATTCTATGATTTGGATAGTATGAAGCCTCAACATATTTCCTGTCAACGTATTATCATGAGACATCAAAAACTATAATTTTAACAGGACCTAACAAGCCCGACATTTGTAACACATCCGCTTTATCCCAATGTTTAAATGAAGAAAAGGTAGTTCGTTCGGAAGGTCTTTTAGTTTGATTTAAAAGCCAGTCGGGTAAATTTTTTATTTTGTTTC
>CAYVFU010000180.1:0-4728 GCA_964450495.1 uncultured Saprospiraceae bacterium
CTATTTAAATAATCTTTGTTGTTTTTATTGAAGCTTTTTTTTAAAACAATAAATAAAAAAAAGCCAGTCACTTTCGGAACTGGCTTATGAATCACCTGGTTAGGGTTTGCTTTTAATAAAGCAAGTTTACATTACATGTGCTTGATGATCTCATCACCAAATTCAGAACATTTCAGTTTTGTAGCATTTTTCATTAAACGCTCAAAATCATAAGTCACTCTCTTTGCCTTAATAGCACCTTTCAATCCCTTCTCTATAATTTTACCTGCTTTTTTCCAACCCATATAATCGAGCATCATGACTCCTGACAAAATAACAGAACTTGGATTTACTTTGTCTTGTCCAGCATATTTTGGAGCAGTGCCATGTGTTGCTTCGAATACTGCGATACCTGTATTGTAATTGATGTTTGCTCCAGGAGCTATACCAATACCACCTACAATGGCAGCAAGTGCATCAGAGACGTAATCGCCATTCAAGTTTAACGTAGCAATCACATCATACTCAGCAGGTCTCAATAAGATTTGTTGTAAGAAGGCATCAGCGATAACATCTTTCACGATGATTTCTCCTTTGCCAGTATCAATCACTTGCCATGGGCCTCCATCTAAATCTTTAGCACCAAATTGCTCTTTAGCTACATTGTAACCCCATTCTTTAAACTTACCTTCAGTAAATTTCATGATGTTACCCTTGTGTACTAATGTTACCGACTTACGCTTATTTGCGATTGCATAATCGATAGCTGATTTTACTAGTCGTTCAGTACCTTCAACAGATACAGGTTTTACGCCTAGTGAAACTGTGTCAGGAAAACGAATGCCAGTAACACCCATTTCGTCCATTAAGAAAGCCTTTACTTTATCATTTTCTTCAGTTCCATGGAGATATTCTATTCCAGCATAGATGTCTTCTGTATTCTCTCTGAAAATAACCATGTCTACAAAACCTGGTTTTTTGACAGGAGAAGGAACACCTCTATACCATTTGACTGGTCTCACACAAGCGTATAAATCAAGAATTTGTCTGATCGCCACATTCAACGATCGGAAACCTCCACCAACAGGTGTTGTCAAAGGACCTTTGATTGCCACTAAATGCTCCGCTATTGTTTCTGTCGTCGCTTTAGGTAACCACTCACCAGTTTTTTGGTTAGCTTTTTCACCTGCATAAACTTCCTTCCAGTGAATTTTTCTATCGCCATTAAACGCTTTTTCAACTGCTGCATCTATGACCCTTTGAGCTGATGCCCAAATGTCTGGACCAATGCCATCTCCTTCGATAAATGGGATGATCGGGTCCTTAGGCACCTTAAGATTACCTCGTCTGTTTAATGTGATTTTTGTTCCACTCATATATGTGTATTTTAATTATCTGATTTCAAAAGAGGTGCAAATGTATGAAAAACGTTATAAAGTTGAAGCAATATGGCTATTATAGTAGGTCTAAATAAGTGTGAATCATCATAAAAGAGTAGGGTGTAAACGATAAATTTTAGTTGTTAAGCACAAATTCTACTTCTTCTTTGAGTTTCTGTTTTTTCAGTTTTTGATTGTTTTGAAGTTCAGAATCTAAGTCTTTGGCAATAGTAAAATGAAATATGCTGCCTTTATCTACTGTCGACTCTATCCAAATTTTTCCAGAATGGTTGTTGACTATTCTTTGACATAATGCCAGCCCTATGCCCGTTCCTTCATAATCTTCTTTTCTATGTAGGCGTTTGAAAATTTCAAAAATTTGATTTTGGTATTCTTTAGCAATTCCAATACCATTATCCTCAATAGAAAATTGCCAATGATCGGTTTTATCTGAATAGGAAATCTTAACTGTAGGTTTATTTTTATTGTTGAATTTAATGCCATTAAGGATCAAATTGGAAAAGAGCATACTGATTTGATCTTTATTGCATGTAATTTGTGGCAATTCCTTGAGCTCTATTTGTACGTTCTTCTCAGAAATTTTAGTTGATAAATCGTTGAGAATGTTGTTAACCAATTCGTTGAGATTAACACTGTCCATTTCTTTAAATTCATTACCTGCTCGCGAATAGGTGAGCAGGCTGTTGATGAGTGAAGACATGCGTTGTACACCATCTGTAATAAAGTAAATATATTCCTTACCAGAATTTGTTAATTGTGATTCAAATTTGTGTCTTAGCAAATCTGTAAATGTACCTATTGTTCTAAGGGGTTCCTTTAGATCATGAGAGGCTACATAGGCAAATCTCTCTAGATCTTTATTTGATCGTTCTAAGTCAGTATTTGATTTGCCTAATTCGGCCAATAACATTTTCATTTTAATGTCTCGTTCAAGTAAAGCGGATTCAGCTAGTTTTCTATCATTAATTTCTTGATTCAATTGTTTATTTCGCATCGTTATATTTCTAGTATAATATTTAAATGCAAATAATACGATGAGTGCAAATAAGATAATTGATAATAATTTAAACAGTAAGGTTTCGTAAAATGCAGCTTTTACAACTACTGTTATCGAATCTCCTTCTTTATTCCAAATACCTTCATTGTCAGCTGCCATTACTTTGAACGTGTAAGTTCCGTGTTTTAGATTGGTAAAAATAGCTGGTGAATAAAAACTTGAGTATTTCCATTCATCATCTTCAAAGCCTTCTAGTTTATAGGCATATAAATTGTGTTTTGGATAATTATAGTTAAGTCCAGCGTAATGAAATGTTATGTGGTAAACTTCTGGCGGTATTTTAATTTCATTTTCATGAATTAAATTTATAACAGTTTCTCCCTTTTTGTCAAGTAATATCGCATCAGTAATATGCACTGGAATAAAACTTTCTATTTTATTTGTACCCGTTAAATCAACTTCAATAAATCCATTTTGCATACTATAGAGGACTTTGTCATTAGAGACAAGGAAAGATGAGTTTAGCTTATGCGTTATGTTATCAATAGATTCGTATTTTTCTACGTAAGTGATGTTTTTTGTTTCTAAATTATATTTTGATATACCGTCAAAATTTGAAGAAATTAAATTTCCTTGAGGAGATATTTTTATTGATGAATTAAAATTGTTTTTACTAATTTCTGGAATTGTATGAAAACTGCTATCAATTTTATCATAAAGAAAAACACTATTTTGTGAGCCAAAATAAATCTTGTTTTCATATTCAGCTATGCTGTTTATTTGATTAGAAGGGAGATTGAATTTTTCACTAGGATGTCCCGTCTGGAATTGGATGAAGCTGAGCCCGTCGGGCGTTTCTTTAAGAATATTAAGACCATTGTATGTTGAAACCCAAATGATGCCTTCTGTGTCTTGATAAATGTCTGTAATAGAGTTGTCGCTTATTCTTTTAGTTCCTTCAGAATCTATTCTAAAGAAATCAATAAATTCATAGTTTTCATTATAAAGAAGCAGACCTTTTTCAGTACCTATCCAAATTCTGTTTTTGTTGTCTTTTGTAAGCTTAGTGGTGAAAATGGTTGGGTGTAATTTTACTATGTGTTCTGGAAATTCAACATGTCTGTATTCGTTGTTTGATGGCAAGTATACACCAAAGCTTTTTTCACCACCCAATAGTATTGAATCACCAGTTAAGGTTATTGAATGTAGTTCAGTGGGTATTGAAGTGTTTATATCTTTATTTACGCTGACTATAGAATTATCTTCTATATAATATTTAATCAGTCCCTTTTTTTGACTTGCTATCCATATAGTATTTTCTTTATCAACTATTATTGATGATATCGTAGAGTTATTGAATTCAGTGAATTTATTTAGATCATAAATTTGGAACTTTGAATTATTCCAGTCGAACATATTCAACCCTCGATTTGATCCTAACCACATCATTCCATTATTGTCCCTATAAACAAAGTGGATGTTAATGCTGTTTATTGATCCTTTTTTGGTGTTATCGTATACTATATTATTAATGAATAGCTCTGGCTTTTGTTGACTATATGATTTAGCGTCGACAGCTTCTAGTTGATTTGCACTAATTATATTCACACCACGAATACATGCAAGCCATATGTTACCTTTAAGGTCTTCACTAATGTCATAAATATAATTTGAAGTAAGCGTTCCTTTCTTTGATGGCACTTCAGTGTAATTATGGAATATAGGTTCCCAGGCTTGATTATCTGGGTGGTTAGACGCGTTTTCGGGTAGCTGCATTAAATATAAACCAGCATCGTGTGTAGTGACCCAGTATCGTCCAGCAGAATCCTGAAATATACGCCAAATATTTTTTGAACTCGGATTATTGGTAGGTATGAATTGTCTGAAGATAGGAGCTGTATTTTCATCTCCATTATCCAATACCAAATACAAACCACCATCCCACGTTCCAATCCATTTCCATCCTTTGTTGTCAGAAGAAATACTAAGGACGGACTTAGCTTGCAGTTTACCTCTTACTTCTGGTTCTGCTAAATGTGTAGACCAATTACCATTGCTCGGATCATGTATGTTTAAACCATCCTCAGTGCCAATCCAGATTTTACCATCATCGTCTTCATATATAAAATTTACATCATTGTGTGAAAGTTGCTTGTTTTGAGTTGTATAGATGTCATACTCACCAGTTTTCTCATCGTATTTAGATACACCACCATTTCGGGTACCAATCCAAAATATGTTGTCATCTGAAATATGAAAATAAGACACTTGATTGGAAACAAGCCCAAAGTCGTTTTTATCATAACGCTTAATCCTATTGGGTGATTCATAACGACAAAGACCTTCAGTTGT
>CAYVFU010000181.1:0-4611 GCA_964450495.1 uncultured Saprospiraceae bacterium
TAATGATTATTTAAAATAACTAAACTGTCAGATTTTATCGTGACTATTTCACTTTTATACCAACACACAAATTGTTTTTAAAACTCTACTCTACCACTCATCCTATTTTTTCAATATTTCCTAACTCCATTACAAAAAGCTTCATCTATCTTGTTCCGTTGTTCATTAGATTCTAAATCCATACTAGCAGAAATATTTAAACAACCATTACTTAAGTCTCTTAATAAAATTTGAGATAAGCCTTCATTAAATAGTGCTTCTGGGTCATTTGGAAATTCTCGCAAGAAAACTTCATAGTCGTCAATAGCTGCTTCATATTCCCCATGAATCAAGTTAAGATTACCTCTTAGAAAGAATATTTCTTCGCTTTCCTTCTCACTATTGTTGATTATTCCGCTAACTAAATCAAGTCCCTTTTCATATTGCCCGAGATTTTTTAGAAGTTGACTATAATTGATAACAGCCTCCTTATAGTTAGCATCAAGATTTAAAGCATCTTCATATAATTTAATTGCGTCGTTGACATTTCCATTTTGTTCTTTAAGTTTAGCTAATGAAAAAATGAAAAGTGGGATGTCGCTACTTAAATTGATAGCACTCCGAAAATCATCTTCTGCTTTAGCAGGCCTATTCAGTAACATATTGCATACTCCTCTATTATGATAAGCAAGTGCAAAAGATGGGCGAAGTTCTATTGCTTTTGTAAATAACTTATTTGCCTCAACAAATTGCCCCTTCTTCATTAAGAGCTTTGCTTGCAGGTCTAATATTATTGCCTCATTAGATTCGTCAGCTTCTATTTCTTGTATTAAATTCTCCGCTGTAAATAAATCAAAATTCGCCAGAGATTGCACTACTTCTAATATGAGGGCTTCGTTGTATTTCTCAAAATTTTGTTGATCATAAAACTCCTTATATATAGCTACTCTAGACGGAGTCTTAATGAATGCATCATCTAAGTCGGCATAATTAAATTCATAATACTTTTTAGCTACATATTTTGACCTGAGTGTAGGATTTATATACATAAGAGCTAAAGGATTTAAACTCTTAGCTGTATTAATATCAAATTCGCTTTTGGTATCCATATCAAGTAGTTCATATATTTTAGCTCTTGACAGATAACCTACTGGATCATCTGGACGATAGTTTATATACCTATTATAGCTATTTAAAGCTTCCTGAAAACTAGATCGTCTTACGTGCATGTCTCCTTCAACTAGCCAATCGTCAACAGCCTGACCAAAGCTTGGATTGAGATAAAACGCTAGAATTAAAAAAAGAAAACACACTTTAACATTTGCATTCCAATTTTTTTTGTGAGTGGATTTTCTTGTTTTCATATCTAATTTTTTAATGTTCTACAACAGTCTAATGTGTCTTTGATGCACAAGTATACGTGTAAGCATCTTGCAGTACTATAACAAAAATTGTAAAATTATGCGCGACCATAATTAGCTATGCTCATGAGTTGATTATATCTAAACTTTACGTTTTTTCTGCAAAATGAATTTTACTTTTAACTGTACCTTTAAGAATATTTAATTTCTCTGCTATTGCTACATAACTATACCCCTGCCTAACAAAATCTAATACCTCTTGCGGTGATGGCTCTAATTTAGATATGGTTTTATCAACTTCATTAGAAAACCAATTATATTCAACTTCATTGGTCACTTGAAACTTTTTAGGTGAAATATGATCAATATCAACTAAACTAAACCTCTTACTCTTTCTGTATTGATTTATGAAGGTATTTCTCATTATCATAGCTACCTAACCTTTAAAATTTGTTCCTGTTTTAAATTGATCATATTTAGTCTTAACTTTCAACAGTGTTTCCTGTACTATATCTTTGGCATAAGAATCATTCTTTGTATTGGAATAGGCCAGTCTAGCTACGAATGGTTGTACTTGATTTAATTGTTGGATCATAGCTTTACAATTTCAATTGGTAGTAATACTACTATTATAACCAAATATGGCTGTCTTTGTTCATACCTGAGTATGAATTCTACAAAATCTAACATTTAATAACTTAAAAATGAATGAAGCTCTATCAAAAATGACCATCTACACTACACTGAAATATTTGAGGCTTTACTAAAAGAAAGAATGTAAGATTTATCTAACTAATATTCAGCTGATTAAAACGAACTATATAGATCAAGTAAGTCTACAATGCATCTGTTGTGTACCAGTACGTAACAAAAGAAAACTCCCATCCTGATATCAAAAATTTAAACATATATACAATTTAATTCTTTAGTAAGGGGAAGATATAGATGGTACGCTTATACAAGCACAGCGTATGTAAAGAATACTAACATTTCACTATTCTTGATTCAAAGTAGTTTTAATATGCGCTGAGGATCATCCAAAATAGCCTTAGTTAATTTGTAATGTTCTGTTTCCTTATAGGTTACTTTTCTGACGGTACCTTCATCGAAATAAAAAATCTCAGAATCAGGAAGAGACATAATGATTGGTGAGTGTGTTGCTATTATGAAGTGAGATCCCGTTTTTTCCACCTTTTCTTTTATAAGTGATAACAAACTTAATTGTCTAGTCGGCGATAGTGCTGCTTCTGGTTCATCAATTAAATAGATGCCTTGGCCAGTTATCCTGGATGTAAAGAATTTAAGGAAGCCTTCACCGTGTGACATTGCTTCTAAGTCTTTCGTGTATCTGGCAATTAGACTATTTTTTTCACCTTCAATCGCGCCTAAGGTAAGTTTGATGTCTCCGCCAGTAAATGTTGCTTTTACATCTTCAATTTCTGCCTCTAGTTCTTTAATTTCATTTTTAATGTTTCGAGCAAAACCAATGAAGTCCTCTGCCCGTACAAAAAATCCTTTGTGTGTCTTTTGTTGAAATGTTATTCTAAGATAATCAGCAAGGTTATTGGCTGCAGCAAGAGATTCATCCTCTTCCAAACGATAGCTTCCTGCAAGTGGCACTTCCGCATAAGCAGCAATGGCTTCAAGAATAGTAGACTTTCCGCTACCATTTTCACCGACAAAAAAGCTGACGGACTTTTCAAATACCAATTCTTCAAATTCTTTTATTAAGGGCAAAGTCCATGGAAACTCCTCTTGTTTATCTTCAGGATAATTTCTAAGTCTTACAGAAGATATAATCATAAGCTATTTTCTAAAGAGAAATGCAGGTCTAGTTAAACTGTTCCTCTATTTCTCACTCTCCAAATAGAAACTACGAATCGAAGCGACAATAGAATGCATGTCATTATGCTACCTGCGCCAAAAAACAACATTTGATTTCTTATGTAAGCGATCATACCTGGTTGCTTATTACCATCCAGATGTTTTACAAATTCTTGCAAACCGACAGTATCTGCGAATTCCTGAAAAGCACTAAATGCATCTGTAAGTAAAAAAGCCATAGGAATGGTAGAAAATATAAAGATGAGTTTGAAGATCATGTTATGCGAAAAGGCTGAAAATCGCAGAAAAAAGATGTATCTCGAAAATGTAACAAATAGGAAGATGAAGAGGAAATTACTAAAAAAGAAAGAGTAATTCACTGTATTATTATAGAGGGGAATCATCAAGACTATTGCAACAAGAAGAGCAATACCAAAAGCGATGAGTTCAAAATATATTTTGGACTTGGTTAATCCAGTTTCTTCCTTCATATACAATGACAATTTACGTGCAATTTCAATAAAGGTAATAAGCAGTCAATACTTTGAGGTCGGAATTGACAAATGAATTAGCAAATAGTAGACATAAAAAAAGTCTTGTTGAACACAACAAGACTTTTTAAAAAAATGGCGGCGACCTACTCTCCCTAAGTATAAGTACCATCGGCGCTGAGGGGCTTAACTTCTCTGTTCGGAATGGGAAGAGGTGGAACACCCTCGCTATAACCACCTAAAACTTTTGAATCACGAATAAAATTCGGATCTATATTTTGTTACCGTTATAGCAGTAATTAAATCTTAAAAAAGACAGATTGAATGTAATGTAAAATCAAAGTAAATGAGAAATTAAATAAAAAAAAATAAAGGAAGCTTTCGGGTAATTAGTACTACTCGGCTTCGACTGTCACCAGCCTTCGACCTGTAGCCTATCAACGTAGTCATCTTCTACGACCCTTCATCGAATACTCATCTTGAAGTTGGCTTCGCACTTAGATGCTTTCAGTGCTTATCCATTCCATACATAGCTACCCAGCAATGCACCTGGCGGCACAACTGGTACACTAGAGGTATGTCCAACACGGTCCTCTCGTACTAGTGTCAGATCTTCTCAATATTCAAACGCCCACAGCAGATAGAGACCGAACTGTCTTGCGACGTTCTGAACCCAGCTCGCGTGCCACTTTAATGGGCGAACAGCCCAACCCTTGGGACCTTCTCCAGCCCCAGGATGTGACGAGCCGACATCGAGGTGCCAAACCTCCCCGTCGATATGAGCTCTTGGGGGAGATCAGCCTGTTATCCCCGGAGTACCTTTTATCCTTTGAGCGATGGCCCTTCCATTCGGAACCACCGGATCACTTTAGCCTACTTTCGTACCTGTTCGATCCGTCGATCTCTCAGTCAAGCACCCTTGTACTAATACGCTCTACGCATGATTACCGACCATG
>CAYVFU010000182.1:0-4520 GCA_964450495.1 uncultured Saprospiraceae bacterium
TCTGAAGGAAAAATAATTTATGCATTTGGAGAAAACAATTGGTTCGTCATAACGGATGTTACTTCTGACTACATCAAACTCACTAGTGTACAAAAAGGTGAGGCCTTATACGGACTCCTCACCTCCATTATATTATTATTACTTATGCTTGTTTTTTGGCCTTCTTCTAGACGTTTCGCTTTTGGCTTTATTGTGTTCTGCTTAATGGCATGCGGTATTATTTTTATTGGTAAATCGATAGAAGATTCACGTGTAAAATCAAAGCTAAAAGAACTATCAACATCTGTAAATAAAGAGAAATAGCGGGCTAAAAATTAGGCGTTAAATTTTCAACTGAATTTATCTTTTCAAGGTTTTTATATCTGCTATCAATTGTTTGATAGACGTTTTATTTAAACCATTATAAATCCCCCGAATATGTCTGTTTTGATCAACCAGTACAAAGTTTTCGGTATGTAAAAATTCGTCTTCATCTTTTTCTAATCCTAGATCCTCTTCGACAAAATAATCAAACCTCCCTAATTTGTAAATCTCTTTGCGTGCACCTGTCACCAGATGCCATTTATCAGATAAAATACCTTTTTCTTCTGCATACGCTTTCAATACAGGAACAGAATCTCTTTCAGGAGTAACAGAATGTGACATCAATAATACATCATCATCATCCATAAATTCATTTTGTAAATCCATCATGTTCGCAGTCAGACGTGGACAAATTCCAGGACAAACAGTGAAGAAAAAGTCGACAACATATACTTTATCCTTAAAACTATTCTCTGTGATAGCTTGTCCTTCTTGATTGATCAAGTTAAATGATGAGATACGATGAAATGTGTCAAGCGAACTGTCATCGGCAGACAACCAACGTGGTGTAAACGTAGCATCATTATAAAAAGGAAGTGTGTCTACCCTACTATCATTTTGATTTGATTCACTACAGGCTATCAAGCTAGAAATAAATAAAAAAAGTAGAATATTATTTTTCATACTGAACAATTTCATCTTCTAATTCAAAGCAAAGTGCTGCCTTCTTTAAGCCAAATATTCTTCCTTTTTTTGCTTCGTAGTTTGCATATAGCGCACCATTTTTTCTGAATGCTTGCTGCATGCCTAATTCCTCTCCCATATTAAGCTGTAATCTTTTATACAGCTCTCCAGTAGCATACCAAGTCGTTTGCTCGCCATGAGCTTTACCTGAATTATAATTGAGATGTGCAATTAATACATGGTTTGTTCCTGAGGACCAAAGCTTTTTTTGTCCATGGAGTTTTCCTTTATAATAATTAGACACTTGCTTATAATGACCATCAGGAAACCAAGTAATCGCTTCATTCTGTTTTCGACCATTCAAAAACCCTATTTTTTCTTTTAGAATGTTGGGTTGATAATAACTGACGGCATATCCTGAGTATCGTTGATCGTTTAAGGTCCAAATAGATGTCATTTTATTAAAGTGAAGTTCCGTTAGATCAACACTTCTGTCAGGTATGTCTAATACAGGATCACCTAAATTTGGTACAGTGGAGTTTTTTATATTAGGCTTGTCAACACAACCTGCCAGTAAAAAACTTAATGTATATATAATCAAAACAACATGCTTCATAGAGAGACAACGTTATAAAAAGAAATCATCAAGTACTAAGACACGAGAAAGTCTCGGCGATTCCTGTATTAAAGCAAACTATATTTTCTTATTACATGATTCTAGTTGGTGTACCTTGTAAATCGACTCCAAACAAGAGGATATAAGAACCGATATAGGCTTCATTAATGATGTGGTAATGATAAAATTCATCACCTTCACTATGCTGAGTTGAAGATGTATGACCTCCTGATTCATCCAAATCAGTTGGGTAGTCGTTAGTAGCATTACATTTTCTACCATAGAGAAGAAATCCATCTTGAAGAATACCTACTAATTTTTCGTCATCCTGAGAAAGAACCGTATTCTCCTCGACGTCTGCTGCCTCTAAATGATAATGATAACCTGTAGGCCCCATGTGTCCACCAGCATAATCAAAACCCGAAGCGACATTTTCAGATAAGGATGCCATAGGACCTTCTTGTTCATTAAAGATAGGCGCACCTGTTACCGCAATACCAATTGCTCCTAAACCTGTTGCGGAAGTTGTTGCAGCCCTTTCAGGTGAAGCTGCAAGAGTTACTTCATAATTACGTCCGCCAATTAATCCAGGAGACATTTGAGCTTCGTTTGCAATAACAGGCTCAATATATAAGCTGCTATCTATGCTCCAGTAGGGTGATGTATGATTGGGAATACCACTCGATTGAATAATTATATCATCTCCATCAAAGGATACGGTGACAGCATCTGGATTAAATTCATCAAAAGCAGAAAGAGGCGTACTACCATCAAAGACTGTCCCTCCTGTATCATCTGTGTCAGAACTATCAGATACAAACCCGCTCGGTTGGTCACACGAAGTTTGGCTAACATCGAGATTACCTAATCCATCACCATCTGCATCTTCATACCAAGTGGTTTCTACGCAAGATTCATCACCATCTTTACAGGATGATACTAAAATGACTAGACCAAAAAGGAGTGAAATCGTGACTATCAAATGCTTCATTGTATGTTTTATCTTGTTGTTAAATATTATGTCTGTCCATTAGACACACCATGAGATGATTTCCTTCGGTTGCTGTCATTTTTTTTTGAAAACGATCATTATTTCAACCTTCATTCAATCACCATCAATAGTAAGATTCAACCATGAATAGCATCTACATACTTTTTCAGTTCACGCTTCACCACAGGAAATAAAAACAGTAATCCGATCATATTAGGAAATACCAAGGCAAGTATCATAGCGTCAGAAAACTTGATGACAGCATCTAAAGTGACAGCGGCACCTAGAACAGTAAACACTAAAAAAATAATTTTATATGCAAGATCAACTGCTTTTGTTCTACCGAACAAATATTTCCAAGCTTGTAAGCCGTAGTAAGACCAAGAAATCATCGTCGAGAATGCAAATAAAACGACTGCTATCGCCAGAACATAAGAGAAACCTGGTATAGATGCTTCAAAGGCCATTGATGTCAAATTGACACCACCTATCCTGTCTCCATTGCTAATTAAGGCTGCTTCATTATTTATCACATCTCCATAGATGAAAATGTCATTCATATTGAACATTACGATAACCAATGCTGTCATCGTGCAGATAATGACAGTATCAATAAGTGGCTCAAGTAAAGCCACCAATCCTTCTGACGCTGCGAATTTGGTGCTGACAGCAGAGTGAGCGATTGCAGCTGACCCAGCCCCGGCTTCATTGGAAAAAGCAGCTCGTCTGAATCCTTGAATCATGACTCCTATAAACCCACCTGTGATCGTGGCTCTAGGACTAAATGCTTCACTTACGATCAAATAAAAAGCATCATCGATCATGCTAAAATTGGCCAAGATGATAAATAAGGCCGCACCTACATAAATGGCTGCCATTAGCGGTACGACTCTTTCTGTCACTGTTGCTATTCTTTTAATTCCACCAATGATTACGATGCCAACCAACATAGCCATAAGCAAACCCAAGACAGTTCCAATCGCATTTCCTTCCAGTCCAAATCGTTCGATGATCTGCGCTGCAGCTTGATTGGATTGGAAGGCATTGCCACCACCAAAAGAAGCACCGACACAGAGTAATGCAAAAATGGCAGCCAATACTTTTCCTAAGGTATGCCATCCACGATCACTCAATCCTTTGGACAAATAATACATCGGTCCTCCATAGACATTGCCATTGGTGTCGACATCTCTATACGCCACGCCCAAAGTGCATTCGACAAACTTAGAAGACATCCCTAACAGTCCAGCTATTATCATCCAAAATGTTGCACCTGGTCCACCTATTGAAATTGCGACGGCTACCATTGCAATATTTCCTAAACCAACAGTCCCACTCACAGCAGTTGTCAAGGCTTGAAAATGACTAAGTTCTCCTTGTTGACTTCCATCTTTGACCGTATTTACAACATCTCCTTCAACTATATTTACATTGAATTGTTCTTGTGAATTTCCCATGCAATCCAAATGGTCATACTTACCTCTTACTACTTGAATAGCCATTGGTAGCCTCTTGAAATTGACAAACGAAAAGTAGATGGTAAAAAATGAGGCGCCGCCTATAAGGATGATTAGTATAATTGGAATGGAATAGTCAAATACATTTATTTCGGTGAAAATGAGATTTTCAAACCATATTGCAATTGGCATAAATGAATCATTGATGCTATCGTCAATACCAATATCATTAGCCTTTAGAACATAAGGGAATAAAAGTGTAATAGAAATTAACAGTGTTTTGAAACGCATTATAGTGTATCTGATTAGTGAACCTGCTAGTTCCAAAATCAATACTAGTCAAATGCAATTTGTCAGTGAAAAATGAGTTTTGTCAGTAATGTCTGTTACTGACAATTGTGTAAATAGTATAGATTAAAGCATTTTAATGTAAAAATCACCATGTTGAAATTTCGATAGAGTATTTATA
>CAYVFU010000183.1:0-4440 GCA_964450495.1 uncultured Saprospiraceae bacterium
GGTTCATAAGGTTTGTACTCAATAAAGAGTTGCCAATCGTCAGGTAAATGCTTATAAATTTGCTGTAAGGAATCTTGCGTATTCTGAAAAGCCTTTTTAAAATTATGTTGTCCAGGAAAATTAGAACCATCCGCTAACCATACCGTCATAGATTTGCTACCAAGCGTATTCCCAAGTTTGATAACCTCAAGGTTATGTTCAATTGCTTGCTGACGACTCTCTTTATTCACATTGCAAAGCGATCCGAATTTGTAGCTATTTGCCTGATTTTTTTGATCTTGAAAAGTATTAGAATTGACCGCATCAAAAACAATCCCATGAGAGGCTGCCTGCTGCTTAATGGCTTCAGCATCTTCCGGAATATCCCAAGGAATGTGTAAAGAAATGGCTCCAGCAGATTGAGTCAAGGCTTGAATGATTCCGACATCATCGATTTTTTGTTCTAAATTGGAAGGTTCTCCCCCATATGAAAATCGACCAAATCGAGTTCCTCCTGCACCCAATGCCCAGCTTGGTATAGCTACTTGAAATTTTTGCAACTTTCCAACGACATCATTTGAATTAACTTCAAGACGGTTCAGTTGAGCACTTAAGAAATCAAAATTTTCTATGTGATCTCGTTTATCGTTTTCGTTATAACTGGCTATGTTTGATTTTTCTATTTTCATAATATCTTAAGACTAAAACAGTCCACATATTTTTATTAAAAACACGTGAACTGATAATTAATAACTATTTATGAAAAAACTATCTACTTTTCTATATAATTCTTAATAAATCCAATGGAACTTACCGTACAAAAGCATTCGCCATTCCTCCATCTACATTAATAATATTCCCCGTGCTTTTATTTAATAAAGCTACTAAAGCAAACACGCCATTTGCGATATCTTCAGGACGAATAATCTCATTCATCAAGTTTCGTTTAGCATAGAAAGCAGGTAATTCGGCAACAGTAATTCCATTTGCTTTGGCACGACCCTCAGCCCATTTACCTTCCCATATTTTACTACCTACAATTACACCATCTGGATTAACTGTATTTACACGAATTTTTTCTGATCCTAATTCAGCAGCTAACAGACGAGTCATATGTTGCTGTGCTGCTTTGGCTGTTCCATAACCCACATTATTGGGACCAGCAACCAATCCATTTTTACTTGCGATATGAATGATATCTCCACCTAATCCTTGCTTACGCAAAATCTCTACACCTTCTTTGGCTAAACTAAACTGACCTTTTACCAAAACATCTTGGAGCAAATCCCAATCTTTTAGCGTTGTATCTTTCAAACATTTTGAAATTGCCAAGCCTGCCGAATGAATGATAATATCAACACCTCCAAACTCTAAACAAGCCGTTTCATAAGCATCAGCAATGGAACGAGAATTAGATACGTCACATAAAGCGTAGGTGGAAACATCTTTTTTATAAGTAGCGTTTGCTTCTTGTAATCTTTCCTCGCTGATATCAGTCAGAACTATATTAGCACCTTCTTCCGCTAACTTATCAGCTATCGCTTTTCCAATTCCGCCACCTGCACCAGTGATCATAACCACTTTTCTTGATAGTGGTTTCTCTTTAGGTTGTCGCTGTAATTTTGCTTCTTCGAGCAACCAATACTCTATATCAAAGGCCTCTTGACGAGGAAGTGCTGTATATTTAGAAATAGCTTCTGCACCTCGCATTACATTAATGGCATTCAAATAAAACTCGCTGGCAACACGAGCAGTTTGTTTATTTTTTGCAAAAGTAAACATCCCAACTCCAGGGTATAATATAACTACTGGATTAGGGTCTCGAATAGCAGGGCTGTTATCATGTTTGCACTTATCGTAATAAGCCTGATACTCTTTTCTGTATTGTTCAAAAAGTAGCTCTATCTTTTTCTTAACTGCTGACAGGTCATCTAAGTTTGCATTAGAAGGCATTTTAAGAACCAATGGTTGGATCTTGGTACGCAAAAAATGATCAGGACAAGAAGTACCCAAAGGCGCTAACTTAGCTAAGTCCTTACTATTCATAAATTGTAGAGCTCGCTTATCGTCGGTAAAGTGTCCAACCATCCGCTGGTAAGAAGAACAGAGTCCTCTTAGGATAGGTGCTAATTTTGCCGCTTGCTCTTTACGTGCATTCTTTGGTAAACTTTTTATTTTCTGACCTCCAAAAACAGGTCGTTTCTTTCCTTCTCTTTTTGCAATATATTTAGCCGCCATTTCAATCACTTCCAAACTATTAACGTAAGACTCATGAGAAGTATCTCCCCAAGTAAATAGCCCGTGTCCTCCCAAAACTATACCTCTGATACCTGGGTTTTCTGCCAAACATTGTTCCAATTGTAAACCCAAATCAAAACCAGGTTTTTGCCAAGGCACCCATCCCATAGTATCTCCCCATATTTTTTTAGTAATAGCTTTGCTATCCTTAGCCGCCGCTACTGATATCAAAGCATCAGGATGTAAATGGTCAATATGTTTGAAAGGCAACAAACCATGCAATGCCGTATCAATGGAGGGTGCTCTGCTATCTAAATCATATAAACAATGGTAATAAAGAGGAACGATTTCATCTTCAAATTCTAATCCACGATAAATGTTTTTCAATGCACGCAGTCTTTTAGTATATAGCCCAGCGATTCCTTGACGCGTCAGTGTTCCAATATCTCCACCAGAACCTTTGACCCACATGACTTCTACATCTTCTCTTGTTAGAGGATCTTTTTCGATTGTTTTACAGCTGGTGTTTCCACCACCGTAATTTGTTATTCTTAGATCCGCTCCCAATAGATTAGAACGATAAAGAAATAGAGCTACCTGATCATCACCTAATTTTTTAGCTTCCTTCTTATCCCATAGATAATCAACATATTTGTACTTATTTGCAACCGTTCTAGTTTTTACCGCCATCTTCTATTGTTATTTTTATTCCTATGTGAATATAGATTATTTCAAAAAATACTCTATCCTGTACTGTATGGTTTTGAGAACATATTTGATATTTAAAAAAGTAAATGTGAACTGTATCAATATATAATCCAATTGACTTAACTATAAAACTTTTAATGTACAGATTATTTCACCTCCTTTATCATTTTCAAATGAAGCAAAAATAGGTACTGCCTCTACTCCAGGCACCATATTAAAAGCACGTTCTTTCTCCATCCCCTTTATTTGCAATGGGACATTAGCTTCGACAATCAGTACGCCTTTTGGTTTAGTAATTTCTATTCGATTTGGTGTGACTTGCTTGACTTGTTCTCCTGTTGGAGATATGATTGGCAAAACTAATCTTGCAGTTGATCCAGTTTTAGAGCTACTTTTTTGTTGCACTTTGATTTCTACTTTCTCAGCATCCAATAGATAACTAAATCGATACTTTGTACCTGTTCCTTTCGGGGATTGCCTGTTTTCATTTACCAAGCTTGCGGCTACTTGAAATTTGCAAAATTTTTCATCTTCCTCGATTTCGACTTTTGCTTTTAAGTCATAAATATTAGTAAACCATTCTCCATCTTCAAACATTTCTATGCGAGGTGTCAACACCACTTCTTCTTTACCAGGATTTGGTTGCTGATTATTTTTTTCTACCAATAAGTATTTGGCCATACTCGCAGTAAAAATTGGTCCCACCTTTAAATGATATAACAAACACATAGAACCGCCGCTTCCTTGCTGTGCTTTTTCTTTATAAATAAAATCGTAAGTAGAAACAGTAGCTCTAAAATCTCCTTTCGCTGCTAACCATACATCTATCTCTGGAAAATGCTGAATGCCCTCCGCATTAACCATCGGCAATGAAGTGGACTTATTAATCAGCGCCGTTCGGTCATGCTCATGCAGTAGTGTTGTCAAGGGTTTGGCATGGGCAAAAGTATGGTGTACACAAGGTTTGATACCATGCGTCTGATAATGCAAACCACCATGTAACAAACCATCACTCGTACAGCGTTGTAATAATTCTGTACTCAAATAAGCGGCTGTTCCAAATACAGGATTTCTATCTGCCATTAATCCAAAAGCAATCTGGCATCCATCTGTGGTTCGACTGCCCCAATAGCTCCATTTGTATTGTCGTGTACCCCAGCTATTATCCCATCCTCCGTCTGGTAACATAAAATGCAAATGTCCATCAAGGGCTTGTGTCAATAATTGAAGTAGTTCTTCATCATTTTCAATAAGGGCATATTGCACTACACCATTTAAAGATTCCTCTACGTTATATCCCAAGTCTACACCTGTCAATCCTTTATCACTTTTTTTATTGCTTGGTTTTGCTTCTCCAAAAAGTAAGTAATTTGGTGTTGTAAACCAATTTTTAATTTCTTTAGCAAGCGTTCTACTTCTGGTCAAATAGGTTTCATTTTCCAATATTCTACCCAATAGATTTAAGGCATAAACAACTGTAAAACCATAGTTGATATTGGTAAAAGTCATATCAAA
>CAYVFU010000184.1:0-4394 GCA_964450495.1 uncultured Saprospiraceae bacterium
TTTTCTGTCGATAGTTTTTTAGTCTCATGGTTAATGGTCGATAAGCAAAACTATAGAAAATGGACCTTCAACCATCAACTATTCAATGCCTCCAAACCCCATAACTATCTGTACCCTTAATCTCTTGGTTGTACACAATTGCAAGAGACATTCCCATATAATTCCTTGTTTCTCTTGGATCTATCACGCCATCATCCCACAATTCTGAACTAGAGAACCAAGCCGTTGCTTTTGATTCTGCATCGTGGATCAGCATTTGTTTCAACATTTCACCTTTTTCTTCATCAAATTCTTCACCTTTGGCTTTAGCCGCACCTCGTTGTACAATCTGCATCACTCCAGCTAATTGTTCACCTCCCATGACGCCAACTTTTGCGTTGGGATAAGTGAATAAAAATCGTGGTTTATATGAGCGACCATTCATACCATAATTACCAGCACCATAAGAATTACCAACCATCAATGTAAGGTGAGGGACTTCACTATTTGAAACGGCATTGATTAATTTAGCACCGTTTTTAATAATCCCACCTTCTTCATAAGCTTTACCCACCATGTATCCTGTGGTATTGTGTATGAATAGAATAGGGATATCATTTTTATTGCAGAGCTGAACAAACTGAGCTCCTTTATTGGCAGATTCAGAAAAGATCACTCCATTATTTCCTATAATGCCGACTGGGTAACCATGAATTTTTGCCCAGCCTGTGACAATGGTACTTCCATATTCTTTCTTGAATTCTGAGAAATCAGAACCATCAATGATTCTCATAATTAATTCGCGAATGTCAAATGGCGTTTTCGTATTTGCTGGAACGACAGATAATAATTCTTCTGCGTCATAAAGCGGTTCTAGAATTTCACCAGTTGGCTCTAAATGTGGCTCGGTTACTTTAATGTGTTGCATGATTTCGCGTGCAATTCGTATGCCGTCGTATTCGTCTTCTGCTAAATAATCTGTCACTCCAGATACTCGACTATGCATTTCAGCACCACCTAATTCTTCATCGGTAGATTCTTCATTGGTTGCCATTTTTACCAAAGGTGGACCTGCTAAAAAAACTTTGGCGGACTCCTTTTGAAAAATGGCGTAGTCAGACATACCTGGTACATATGCTCCTCCTGCTGTTGCATTTCCAAAGACAATAGAAATTGTAGAAATACCTTGTTTAGATCGATTAGTAATGTCTCTAAATGATCGACCACCAATATTGAAACAGCGAGCTTGATCTGGTAAATTAGCTCCTCCACTTTCTACTAGATTTATAGAAGGCAATTTGTTTTCCATATTAATGTCATTCACGCGTAAAGACTTCATCATTGTTGCGTAATCTACTGAACCACCTTTACGCGTACCTACATTAGAATTGATACAACAAAGCTTTCCTTGCACTAGCCCTATACCACTGACAGATGTGCCACCTGCTCCAAATCCTTTACCCTTTAATCCGGCTAATGGCATCAGTTCTAAGAATGGACTGTCTCTATCCAAGACTAATTCAATTCGTTCCCTTGCCAATAATTTGCCTCGTTTTCTTGCTCGTTCTATATGATGGTCTTTGCCTTGAAAGCGGCTTTCTTCCATGTATTTATCTAGCTCCTCTATCAAAGCCAACATCTCTTTTCTATTGTCTTTTGAAGCTTGATTGTTAATGTTGATGTTTGATTTTAGTATTCCCATTTTTTTACGCTGGCTTACATAATAATTCTAGAGTGACATGTTGAATAGTTACAAATGTATCATTTTTATACAAAAGTGACTAAAAATTGCATAGAGTTAGTTGAATCTTGAAACATTTTCGAAATTATATACTGAAAGTTGACTATTATAGTATAATAATTCCTAAATTCCATAATACTTTATTGTATTCGATTGACAATAGCAAGAGTTGCAAAACTGAATACTTAGTCAAAAATGACTAATTATTTTATTTATTACTATGAAAGGTTCAAGAAAGGAAGAGATTTTGAGTGCTGCAACCACCATGTTTAACAAGCATGGCTTTGGGGCTATTAGCTTGTATGATATTGCCAACCATCTTGGTATATCTAGAGGAAATTTAACCTATCATTTTAAAACAAAAGATGATGTGCTTGGTGCTATTGCCCAGAAAATGTGGAGTAAAATGGATGACATACTTGCTGAGTCTAGATTGTTTCCGTCATTTAAGAATTTACACAAACAGACAGTAGAATATGTTGCTTGTCAAACTGAATTCGCATTTATCTTTCTTGATAATCAGGTGTTAGCTCATCCGATCATTGAAAGTGAATTTAAAGCATTTACCAAACAAGGTATTGAATCAAATAAACTCGCTCTCGCATTTGCTATATCTAATGGTAATGTTCAACCTGAACCATTTAATGGGGCATATAATAATGTGGCTTTTTTATCCTGGAACATCGGTTCTATCTGGACACTCCATCAAGTTAGGAGTGGCGAACTCTCCGTAGAAAATTTAGAAGTGTTGATGTGGAGTATTATATATCCTCATTTTACTGAAAAAGGTAAGAAGGCGTTTTATGCATTTTTTGGGGATGATGTGATGGACAAATTAGGTACAGCCTTTGAGACCAAAGCGAAAGATTTTATACTGTTTTGAGTATTGGCACAAATAAAATATCACAACTAATTAATCGATTTAATTTTTATTTAAATCGGAATAAGCAATTGATTATTCACCTTAACTAACTATTGAAAATGACTACATCAGCGCAGCACATACCGACAATGATTGAACGATTCTATCATTGGGAAAAAACCATTCCAAATAAAGTGTTTTTGCGCCAACCAAAAGGAGATACTTGGCACACCTTGACCTTTGCTGAAGCGGGACAAGAAGCTAGAAAAATGACTACTGCACTTCGAGAAAAAGGGTTGTTTCCTGGTGATCATATCGGTATTTATTCTAAAAATTGCTACCATTGGATATTGGCAGATTTAGCTATCATGATGGGAGGTTATGTGTCTGTACCTTATTATGCCAGCTTGACAAAAGGTCAATTAGCAGAAGTCATTGAGTTGAGTGATATAAAAGCAATCTTCCTAGGTAAATTAGATGCTTGGGGAGACAAGGCCGAAGCTATCCCCAGCTCTGTTGCTGCAATCAAATTTCCTCATTATGAAGGAAACCCTAAGGTGACAGTTGGAGATGATTGGAATACACTCATTGCAAATTCTGAATCAGCCTCTGATAATTTTGTTCCAGATTTAGATGACTTGTGGACAATTAAATTTACTTCTGGTACAACGGGTACTCCAAAAGGAGTCATGCATCCACATCGTAATCCTTCCATGATTATGATTAATGAAGAAAAGACTAATTTTCTAAAGCTTTTTGAAATAAAGGATTTGCGTTGTTTGTCTTTCTTACCCTTAAATCACGTCGGTGAGCGCATAGGATTAGAACTTCCTTGTATTTGGAGTGGCGGGATGATTTCTTTTGCAGAAAGTCTTGATACGTTTGCAAAAAATTTACAGGACACTCAGCCCACTTTGTTTTTTGCAGTGCCACGTATTTGGACAAAATTTTATTTAGGTGTACTCGCCAAAATGCCTGAAGAAAAGATGGATACTTTTTTAAAAATTCCTATTCTCAAAGGTGTTGTGAAAAAGAAATTACGGACTGCTTTAGGCATGAGAGATCTACAAGTAGCTGCAACTGGAGCTGCCATTACACCTGCTTTTATTAAGAACTTTTATAAAAAATTGGATATCCATCTTATTGAGGCTTACGGCATGACGGAGGTATGTGGTTCGATGACCAACGGCGCTGATCCAAATGGACCACAAGATTCAGTTGGTGTAGCTATTCCTTTTGGAGAAGTCAAGATTGATCCGGATACACAGGAAGTGTTGATGAAGACGCCGTACATGATGACAGGTTATTATAAAAATCCAGAAAAGACTGCTGAAGTTTTAGTGGATGGCTGGATGCATAGTGGGGATAAAGGTACCATTGATGCTAAAGGAAACGTGCGTATTATAGGCAGAGTTAAAGATGCTTTCAAGACTTCGAAAGGCAGTTATATCACACCAAACCCTATGGAAGAAGTATTGATGAAAAACGATTATATCGAACAAGTGTGTGTCGCAGGTCTGGGTATTCCACAACCAATAGCTTTAGTCAATCTGTCAGAAATAGGTCTGGCTACGGATAAAGAAACGGTGACCGAATCGATTCTCGAAAGCATAAAACAAGTCAATGGCACAAGAGCCAATTTTGAAAAGATCTCAACAGCCATTATTCAAAAAGAAGCTTGGTCGGTTGACAATGGTATATTAACGCCTACACTAAAAGTGAAAAGAGGCAAATTAGATGAAACCTACCAAGAAGATTATCTCAACTGGCACGAAGCAAGTGAGAAAGTAATTTGGTGTTAGCTGTAGGCGT
>CAYVFU010000185.1:0-4389 GCA_964450495.1 uncultured Saprospiraceae bacterium
TCAGAAGAAGAAAGCCCGGTAGACACGAGTTGTAATATTTCTTTTTCACGAGTAGAAATGCTTATTAGAATATTGGAAGTTGCAGTCATTGACTTTATTTAGTTGAATAATGATTGCAATATGGATCAGAGTCACGGCACATAAAGAATTTAGTATGCGGACATAATGTGGACAAGGAAAAAAATAGTTCTAAAAGATTGATTGTCAGCGCATTAAATTTTTAGTTTTGAAACACACAATTTGAAATAAATCTAATATTCAAACTAAAGAAGCAACATTATTAAATCACGAGCTGCTCTTATTTGTTCTTTTTTGTATAAAATATGTCCCATGGTATAAACAGCTCTGGGAGTTTAACTGGATAACTCTGATAGTCAATGATACCTAGATTAGAGAAGTCAATGGGTATATTTATTATGAGCCCAAGTTTGCTTATCACTCATAACGCAAGGACTCAATAGGATCAAGTCGGGAAGCTTTTAATGCTGGATATAATCCAGAAACAATTCCGACAAAAATACAAATCGTCATACCTAGACCGATCCAAGGCCATGGAATAATAAATGGACTTTTGGCAATGATGGATACAATATTACCAACTAGGATCCCAAGGATAATCCCAATAACTCCACCAATCTGGCAGATCACTATTGCTTCAGTTAAAAATTGGATGAGGATGTTTTCACTTGTTGCACCTAGTGCTTTACGGACACCTATTTCTTTAGTTCTTTCAGTGACAGAAACGAGCATGATGTTCATCAAGCCAATCGCTGCACCCAGTAATGTCATTAACGCAATAGCTATGGTACCCCATCTCAGTTGACTCGTCATATCTTTTAATATTTCTAAAATGCCATCCGATTTTCGCATTTCAAAATCGTTTTCATCTTTGGCTTTAAGCCCACGAATGTTTCTAAAAATACCAATTGAGTTGGAAATAGACTGGTCAATTAATTTTGCATCAGTGACAGCAGCAATAATATTGTAGTTGGTTTTTACTGTGCCATATTGTTGTTTGGCAAGTTGAAGAGGAATGTACACTTGTCTGTCAGTACCACCACCCATTGATGATCCTTTTTCTTCCAGAACACCAACAACTCTAAAGCGATCAGAGTTAACAGAAATAGTTTTGCCAAGTGCTTTCTCTGGCTTGTCGTCAAATAACAAAGAAACAATACTGCTACCAATAATGGCTTTATGTGTACTCGATTCAATTTCTGACTTGGTGAAATTTCGGCCTTCTTGTATTTCGAATGAGGAGACGTTTAAATAATTATTGTCTATTCCCGTGATGCCAACTGTTGGATTGGTTTCTTCATTTCCATACTTGACAGTAGCGCCTCTTGAACCTCTAAAATAAACAGCAACAAAAGACCCGCCAGTGTCTTCCATTTTTTCTTTGTATCTCAATGCTTGATCATAAGCTATTGGTTCTGATATTCGTGACCGTCTTCCAGGACCATTCGTTTTTATTTGCTCTCTTGCGGGGATGATTTGGTAGGAGTTAGCGCCAATTCGTGTAAAACTATCGCTCATTGAAAACAGAATCGCATCAATGGCTGTCAAGATGCCCACCAAACAAGTTATGCCAACTGCAATGATGAGTAGGGTAAGGAATGACCTGAGAAAATTTGATCTCAAGGACAGCAAGGCCATTTTTATGTTTTCTAAAAAGCTCAATTCAAGTATAAATATACAAGATTCATGATTGGAATTTTTGGGTCAGAACATTTACGACGTGCTGATGTATATGTCCATTAGAAGCAAGGGTTTGTTTGCCAGTGTGGTAATCGTCTTTACCAAAGTAGTCTGAAACTTTTCCACCAGCCTCTTCCACAATCAAAATACCTGCAGCTATATCCCAAATATTTAATGTGGACTCATAGTAACAGTCTATTCTACCAGATGCGACAAAACATAAGTCAAGTGCTGCAGCACCAAAACGTCTGATCCCTCTAGCGTTGATCATCCAATGTTCTAGTGTATTGATTAAAGGAGTAAAATTTATGTTGTTGGCATAAGGAAATCCAGTAGCCAGCATGCATTCGCTGATGTCTGATTTTTGGCTCACGTGGATAGCTGTATTGTTAACAAATGCACCATGACCTTTGACTGCGGAGAAGCATTGTTCGCGCATCACATCATACACTACACCAATTTGCATAATACCGGAAACGCGCAAGGCGATACTGACTGCAAAATGGGGAATCTGTTGTAAAAAATTTGTCGTGCCATCCAATGGATCTATAATCCATACTTGTTCGCTCTCTCTTTGTTCTATGGTGTCTTCTTCGGTGATGAATGATGATGTTGGCAACAGCTCTTGCAATCGCTTTACAATCATCCGTTCTGCTGTTTGATCAACATAAGTGACTAAGCTGTTGTGTTCTTTAGTCACGATGTCATCTGATTTGACTTTCAGTAATTCTTCTCTAATGAACGTAGCAACTTTTGTACTTAAGGCTTTTACGTGTTTGGATATCTCTACATAATTCATCTGTAATAATACGCTTTATACGCTCAAAGATGAAAAAGTTGTTGTGATGTAAGCTTAGAGTGGTAGAATAATTAATTGTCAGCTCTTAACCATCACCACGGTCAGGTAAATTATTATACTTCTCAAATATCGACAATAAGCGCTTATCATTCTTCAATTGATTATATGGCACATCTTCTTGCCAATCTTCTCCAAACCTGTAACCCATATCTAATGCGATGATTATGTTTTCGTAAAATTTTTCTTTATTTCCACTTAAATAATGAGCCTCTGCTAAAGTCGTATAAAGAATAGCTGCATTAGGGGCTAAATCTATTGCCTTATTAATATAGTAGAACGATGAGTCCATTTTCTCTGCATGATAATATGACATGGACAGAGAATTGAGAGAACTGATATAGCCATCTCCGATAAATTTCAATTCTTCAAATCGATCAATTACTCTCTTCATGTGTGGTATTACAGGTATCCATCCATCTCTTTCATAAATGACATTTGCCTTTGTAGCTAAGGCATCAATATTAGTTGGATTAAAAATTAGGGCTTTGTCTACAAAATATTCTGCTGAGTCTATCTTTTCTTGATAAGCAAAATAATTACTCTTGATGAGGTAGAATTCATCATTTTCAAAATTTTGGTCTTGAGCTTTCTGAAATAAGACGGTGAGTTCTTCTTCCTTGTCCAAGTCCATGAGCATTCCTCCATAATTAGAATAGGAGTGTAGGTTCATTGGATGAAATTTCAAATTCTGTTCGTATAAATCTATCGCGTCTTCTGTTTGACCTAATCTCCTTTTGACCCAAGCTGCTGTATTGACGGTTTGCCAATTATCAGGTTCCATAGTTAAGGCTTTTTCTAAATACTGTTCTGCAAGAGAGAGAGAATCAATACTTAAATAGGTGTAAGCAAGATTTCGATTAGCCAATATGAATTCTGGGTCTTCTCTCAACGCATTGTTGTAGAACTCTACAGACTCTAAGGGGCCATATTTATTTTTTATAATATTTGCCCATAAGTTGAATGCCCACTTTTTCTCTCCAGGGGATTTAACCAGTTTGCGAATGACGTTTAATGCTTCTTCACTTTTATTATTCTGATGATAAAAAACGGCTAGTCGATATGGATTTTTTATTTCTGTTATAAATTTTGCTCCTTCAAACAGCAGCGAATCAAATACAACAAGTTTGTCATTTTCTTTATAGGGAAGACGAATTGTTCTGGATGAACTCGGGTTGCTTAATGATAATTTTAAACAGAGCACCTTGTCCATGTCTGTCAAGTGGCCTGAAATATAATTTGTTGGCACACCCAATAAGTCCCTCAGGTGATAAATAATATTTGTAGCAGAGACTCCAAGCCCCATAACATTCATATTAATGTCTTTAGATTGATCGACATTTATTGCTGTAGAGTCATTTCTGACGGTTGAGGCATTTTCATATAGTGCTATGATTTCTTCATTAAGGCGTTCAGCTATTATATTGCCTTGGTAACCTGATTCTACAAATGCTTTAGGTGGACTTATTGGCTGAATCACTAATTCATCCTTTTTTAGGATGCCCTTTATGATAACAATAGCAAGTATTATCAGAAAGACGTATAAGAAAAACTTCAGTATTGATTTTAATACAGCTTTAAATTTATCGCCTAATCCACTTATTGAATTATATCTTGCCATGCGTAGTTGATATAAATAATTTCTTTAAACATACTTGATTCTTTAGATAAGAAGCAAAAGTTTCCCCTAATTATATGGAAAGATCGACGATTGTATTTATAAGAAGTACCAGTTGGTATATAACAAATGGTACAATGCTTGGGGATGAATAGAAAAGGAATGATTTTCACTACTCCTTCATAATATGTTTTGAATTGACATTAATCGACTGTAA
>CAYVFU010000186.1:0-4353 GCA_964450495.1 uncultured Saprospiraceae bacterium
CATCGATACATGAAATCTGAACATCCTCACAAACTAGTGTCGGTGCTGTTTGATCTACAACTTCGATGCTTACGATACACTGGTTAATATTTCCAGCTTCATCTTCTACAAAGACGATTACTTGAACAATTTGTCCAAAGTCATCACAGCAGAATTTAACGTAATCACCTCTCTGAGAAATCTGTCCAATATTCTCACCTGTCAATTCACAGTCATCTTTAAATACTGGTTCGCCTAAATCAACATCTGCAGTTATTGGAGCACACGTTGTAGGAGCAAAACCAAGAATGTTTCCTTGACAATCTCTTACTGGATCTCTCCAGTCTTCTAGTCTTACAGCTGTAATGGTAACTTTACCACATCCACTGTCGTGACTACCTTCATCAAGATCACTCGCGTAAATCTTTGCAACTCCAAATCCATCAACATTTCCGGTTAATGATACCTGAAGTGAAGTCTCACATACTGGTACAGGAGGTACTTCATCTATAACGATAAGGTTGAAACTAACCGAAGATGAATTTCCACAATCATCAATTGCAGTACCTACAATCTCTATAGGGCCTTGGTCTAACCAAAGATCTACAATCACACCACCGTTTACTATACCTTCATCTGAACTGAATTCAACAACTGGTGATTCATCACAATTGTCTCTAACTTTCAAGTCAGGTAAAGTAAATATTGCGCTACAAGCCCATGGTTCTATGCTTGTCGTTACATCACTCAACATGGTAACAGGCACATATTCGCCATTAACTAATTGTACAATTTCTGGTGGAGTTATATCTATAATTTCTATTGTCTGTCTAGCTGTGATGCTAACATCCGTGTTACACCAATCAATCAAATTCCATGTACGGATGATCTTTTTACCTTGACCACAAGCATCAAATTCGATATCTGAATATCCAGACAATACATTACATACTCTATCTACTATTGGAACTACTGGGTTTATTAGACCTAGGGTATCCGTTCTTGAAGTGATTTCTTCTTCAAATACTTTATCAACAATAGTTTTCAATACCCACAGTTCTTCACCATTAATCACTTCTTTGATCATTGTATCTCTCAAGAAAGTATCCACAACAACTAGTGTAGTGTCAAATACTGTAACAACGTTAGCTACTGTGTCATGTACATTGATGTAGTTAGGGTAAGCAAGGCTTCCACTACCAGTCGCTGCTAGTATAGAAGCTGGTTCACCTAACACAAAGTCAATTGCATCTTCACCATCTGCAACTTCAATGTTGTCTAAGTAATCACAATCAAGGATCACGTCTCTAGGGAAAGAGAATACATCATCTGTTATATCTAACTGTTGTGTTGTGTACACTTGAGTCAATATATCAACAGTTTGAATCTGTCCGTGAAGAAGCACTTTACCTGTGTATACAAGTGTTACAACCTCACCATCATCACTACAGATATCACCTTCTACAGTTCTTTGTACTCTAATATCACCTATTAATTCAGGACCACAGTTTCCAAATGCTTCTTGTACTTCTTCTGGAGTTACTAAAGCTGCTGGAACTGTATCCTCTGGTCCACACCATAAAACACAATCATCTGGTATAGTACCGTCTTCAGTTGGCTCACAAGGAGAATTGAATTGCGGTATGATATTCGCCTCAACGATTATCTCTCCCCAACAAGAATTTCCTTCACAACTGATTTGGTATTTGATAGTCTGACCAGCATCTTCTGCCAATAAGTAACTATCTCTTAAGTAATTATCATGATGGTCAAATAACTGAATTTCATACCACCCTGGTAGAGGAGCTTCTAATAATTGGTCTGGTGTCAATTCTAACATACAAGCTACATTCAAGCTTATTTGTAGATCGCCATTACACACGAGCTCATCACACTTCGCAGGAATAAGAACTTCAATCAGTTCAGGATCCTCATCATCACCTCCATCTGTTTCATTAGGATCGTTATCATCTGACATATCATCCATAGAAGAATTGTCTCCAGGAGTACTATCAATATCATCTCCATTATCGGCAGTGATTTCTGCATTGTTTATCAATGAGCCACCGATAAAGTCTGAATCAATTGTAATCACAATTTGTAATTGTGCAGTCGTACCGGCAGGAATACTAGCAATTGTGTTGGTAACAGTACCAGTTGGTCCACCTGACCAGCCATTGGTATCATTCACGCTTAAGCTAGCTCCAGCAGGAATAAAGTCAGAAACTTCAATTCCAGAACCATCTATTGAACCCTGGTTGAATACTGTTATCGTAAAGGAAACATCATCACCAGGAGCAAAAGGTCCTGCTGAATCAACTACCTTAATCAAGGCTAAATCGAAGTTCGCAGGTACTAAACCTGCATCTATGTGGCTGTCATCGTCATCACCACTTGGATTTACACATGTTGCAAGACCAGTTGTCATATCAACATCATCAGCATCTGCTGGATCAGTACACGCTGAAGCCGCATCTGGACTAAATGATATAAATTCTGCAGGTTGCACAAATTGTACAGTATACATTAAGTTAGGACTTAAGCATTGCTGTGCACTACCAGTCTCATCAGGACCAAACGTATAAGAACCATCTGTACCTGTCGTAGTCGTTGCTAAAAGCGGACCTGGCGTACCATCAGCATTACATGTAAATATGTTTACAGTAACACCTGGTACTGGTGCTTCAGCAGGGCCATCTTGGCAACCATTTGAATTTGAATCAGTAAATACAACTCCACTGATTTCTTCACACACAATCACTGATATTGGTTCAACATCTTGGTCATCTCCACCATTGGTATCTGCAACATCATTATCGTTAGCTAAATCTAATGGAGTAGCGTTATCTCCTGGAGTACTGTCAATATCAGTTGCAGTTCCATTTCCAGGATTTGAATCATCATCAGCTGTACTAATCTCAGCGTCATTAAATATTCTTCCACCAGTAAATGCAGGATCAATCTGGAATGTAATCGAAACAGTGGTTGAACTACCTGCAGGCAGCGATGTAATTGGCGTATTCAAAGTAGCTGTTGAGCCAACTTGAGTCCAATTTCCATCAGTTAAAATTAATTCCGCTGGTATGTAATCTATCAAACCAATATTAAACGCATTTACATTTCCTTGGTTTGTGACATTTATATCAAATGTAACTATATCGCCTGGGTCAAACATCGGTCCAGTTGAAGGATTCACTGTCTTAGTCAATGCTAAATCAAATCCATTTGTTATTGGACCAACAGTTATCATTTCTGGATCTTGATCATCACCTGGTGCATTCGGGTCATTATCATTTGCTAAATCATCTGGATTCGCATCATCACCTGGCGTACTATCAATGTCTGTAGGTGGTGTGTTATTCGGATCTAAATCATCATCAGCTTCACTTATCTCTGCATCATTTGTTATGGAAGTACCAGTGAATGAAGGATCAATCTGGAATGTAATACTCACTGTTGTGCTTGATTGAGCTGCTAATACTGTAATAGGAGTATTTAAAGTAGCTGTAGTTCCAACTAATGTCCAATCATTATCTACAAGATTCAACCCAGCTGGCACATCATCAGTAAGTCCAATATTGAATGCATTTACATTTCCTTGATTAATTACTTCTAGGTCAAATGTCACTAAATCACCTGGTGTATAAGGGCCAGGTGTTCCTGCATTTACAGTTTTAATTAATGCTAAATCAAATACATCATTATTTGGATCTATAACAACAATTGTTTCTGGATCCTGATCATCACCAGGAGCATCCGGATCATTGTCATTCGCAATATCATCTGGATTAGCGTCGTCACCTGGTGTACTATCTACATCCGTTGGTGGTGTGTTGTTTGGATTCGTATCGTCATCTGCTTCACTAATCTCTGAATCATTCGTGATTGAGCCAGTAAATCCAGCATCAATTTGGAATGTAATAGGTATTATAGTAGAGCTTCCTGCAGTCAATGAAGGAATTGGATTATTCAATGTAGCTGTAGTGCCAGCTAATGTCCAATCATTATCAACCAATGTTAAACCTGCTGGCACATCATCAGTAAGACCAATATTAAATGCATTTAATGTTCCTTGATTTATAACTGTCAAATCAAATGTTACGATGTCTCCTGGAGAAAATGGCCCAGGAGTTGCAGCACTTAACGTTTTAACAAATGCTAAATCAAATACATCTACACCAGGATCAGTAACAGTAATCATTTCTGGATCCTGATCATCTCCGCCCATTGTATCCATCACATCATCATCATTCGCTAAATCATCTGGAGTACCATCATCACCTGGAGTACTATCAATATCCGTTGGTGGTGCATTGTTAGGATTTGTATCATCATCTGCTTCACTTATTTCTGCATCATTTGTTATAGATCCTG
>CAYVFU010000187.1:0-4309 GCA_964450495.1 uncultured Saprospiraceae bacterium
CACAGGCTCACAGGTCTGTACCTCTTGTCTTCCGCCTAATTCCCTTTCTGCATAAATCGACTAAATACTAAATACAACACTCCACAACTGATCCAAGCCGGCAATGTCAAAAACGATAGGAACACGCCTTGACTTACGGAGATAAAATAAAACAATCCAAAACTTATCCCCCAAGCTAACAGCACTGCCATATTAAATGAGATTCCAGCTTTCTCAGCATAATTTTTCACAACACCGAATTTTTCTGCAAAGAAATGTTCGAAGACAATGATTGCTCCTACAGGTGCTAAAATGAATCCATATAAAGCAACAAAACCTAAAAGTTTCATAGCAAAAGCAGGAAATAATCCTGCTATTGTTGCAATACTTCCTGCTAAGATTGTAACCCAAAAAGTAGAAGCTTTTGGAATGATAGCTTGAAAGGCAAGACCTGCTCTATAGATAGTAGGATTGGCGGTTGTCCACCCAGCTAGCACAACGGCGATGATTCCAAATACGCCAATAGCATTATATGCTAATGGACCTGGAGCAACAGGAGGGGCATCTCCAGCTGTTAAAAAAGCTTGTGCCTCTGGCGTTTTTAAATAAACAGCATATAGGAGTGCCGCTGCAATCCAGGCCATATAATGACCTATATACATGCCAGCTGCAGTCATCCAACCCGCCGATGGTTTTTTGGCAAATCGAAACACTGACAAATCAGACATCCCGATATGCATCGCTGCGTTAGCAAACCATGACCATATGGCTACGTGCCAAAAAGTATATTTAATTTGACCAGGAAAAGGTTCACTTCCCTCTCCCCATATGTTCCAAAAATCTTTAAAACTACTGACTTCTAATTGTCCAAGGGCTACAATCCCACATGCTAAAAACGCAAATACAATAATAGGCGACATCCAATTAGCTGCTTTGGAAACTGTGTCGTAACCTCTTGCTGCTATCAATGATATCACGGCTCCGATTATAATTACAATAATTACCCAGGTCATACCATTAGGCATAGTGTCCGATAGTTTAGGCATTTCCATATTAAAAGGAATTCCAACCGCTGTAGCAGAAACAGTAATCATAGCTCCCGCAAGAAAACAAAACAAAATACCATTAGCTATATTATAGAAAACGACTAAGTTCTTCCCACAAATTTTTTCTAATTGATAGTAAAGCGTCAATCTGTTCTTAACCGCTATCTCTGACGTAAAGAATCGCCAAGAAAGTACAGCCATTAAATTCCCTAACAACAAACCTACTAGTAAATCAAAAGCACTAACACCGGCTGTCAAAAAAAGCGGACCAATCATAAACTCCGTCCCTGCTGCATGTTCGCCTGCGTACATTCCCAGAAAGCTTTTCCACCCTTTTAATTTAGAATTTGGTACAGGTTCTCTTTCAAATTCTTCAGATTGGATTATTTGTTTTTCGTCAGTCATGATGATATTCTTAAATAAAGTAATAGAGAAAAATCAGAACTTAAAATAGAATATTTTTCTCCTAAATTTCTGTTCATTAAATAAGGTGTTTTGGCATATCAGCTATTTCTTCACAGCCTAACTGTTCCATAATTTGCTGAAATTGGGTTTTCAATATTGAAATGGTATGATTGCCGCCTGATTTTCCTAATGCTGCCACACCATACATAAACGAGCGACCTAAAAAAGTAAAGTCAGCTCCAGAAGCTAAGGTTCTCGCAATATCCGGTCCAGACCGAATACCGCTATCCATCATTACTTTTATTTTGTCCCCATATTTTGCAGCTAAGTTGGTTAATGGTTTTATAGTAGCTTGACCAGCATCCAGTTGCCTCCCTCCATGATTCGATACAATTAATCCGTCAACTCCTAAGTCAATAGCTTTTTCAGCATCTTCCTCACTCACCACTCCTTTTAAGACCAATTTACCTTTCCACATATCTCGGATAGGTTTAATCTTTTCCTCATTCATTCTTCCAGTAAAAGTCTTGTTCATAAACAAACCCAAATGTCGAAGGCTCATCCCTTTAGGAATATAAGGCTTGAGGGTTTTAAATTCCGGTTGACCAGCGAATAAAGTTCGGAGTGCCCAATTAGGGCTACCCAGAATTTGTAACATATTGGATATAGTCATCTTAGGAGGAATTGCCAAACCATTTTTGATTTCCTTAGGACGATAGCCAAAAGTAGGCGTATCAGAGAGGATTACTAATACAGGATATTCTGCTTCAGCAGCTCTGGTTATCAGCTTATCTCTCAATTCATTTTCAGTGGGATGATATAATTGAAACCAAGCTTTACCTTCAGTGATTTCTCCAACTGTCTCAATACTTGCTGTTGCGACTGTACTTAATACAAAAGGAATATTATGGTCAAAGGCGGCCTTAGATAAAATTTCTGTAGCTCTCGGCCACATCAGTCCTTGCAAACCAATCGGTGCCATACCAAAGGGAGCATCATAGGTATGCCCAAATAATTCAGTTTTCGTATTTCCACCTTTATAGTCTTTAAGATACCAAGGCATCAATTCTAAGGCCCTGATGTCTTCAGTATTTTTTTTGAGATTGATTTCTTGGTTGCAACCTCCATCCAGATATTCAAAGGCAAATCGTGGAATACGTTTTTTTGCCTTATTTCTTAAATCATCAATGGAAGGATAATTAGGGTTATATTTTATTTCCATTTCACTTGCTTTTTCATAGCATAATGCTTCTTTAAGAAATTCTTTTTCACTTTCCTATTAGATACAATGATAGCTGCACCTAAAGCAGAACCAAGTGGGGATTGAGTTGTTCTAATTTTATATTTATTAAAATGGTGTGCAATTATTTTCACAAATGAATCATTATCTGCAAAACCACCATCTATAAATATTTTTTCTATGGATGATTTTCCAATAGCGAGATTAATAGTTTCGATTTGTAATTCCATTAACTCAATCATTAATTGATGATACGCTTCTTCATAGGTAGCAAATTTAGATAAATTGGTTTTAGACAAATCATTTGAATTCTTATGAATACTCTCTAATCTAAAATACTTTTTTGATGAGTTTTTTAGTTTTAAAAACAACTGTTCATCAAACTTGATCGAACGATGATAGCCTTCTTCCTTAACATAATGACTTCTTAATTTCTCTACCTGAACTTTATACTCATTTCCTAGAAACAATCTTGCAGCTTTGACTGATTCTCCTGAAGGTCTTAAGAAGTTTAAACAATCATTCTTTAGATCCGCCTTTCGCAACTTATCTTTATTGAAAGGATTAATAGAGATACTCCATGTACCTGTAGATATCAGTAAGAAAGGCTTTTTTTGAGTTTTCAAATAAGGAATTAATGAAGCAGAACTATCATGAATACCAAAACCCATTTTTAATTTCTTTCCCTTAAAGGAATAATCTAATGAGTTTTCATCTTGAACTATTGGAGGTAAAATCTTATCAATACCTTCCTTGTATACCCATCGGTGATAATCATTCTTTGAATAATCCCAAAGCATGGTATGACAACCTATAGAGGTAAACTCACTTACCGGCTTACGATTAAAGATAAAGCTCAAATACTGAGGCAAATGTAAAGACCACCTTATTTTCTTAAATATCTCAGGTTTGGCATATTTTAAATAATACAATTGCAAACCAGAATTAAGCATTTGTAAAGGAGGAGAGGCAGTTTCTTTAGCGAGGGACATTTCAGATCCATATTTATCATAGAACTGATTTAGTATATCCTTTGGAAAAGGCTTTAGATAATTATAGAGAGGAGCGACAGGTTTACCTTTTTTATTTACATGGACAAAGCTTGCGCCGTAGGTCGAAAAATTTACAGCTTTTATATTAAATTGATCAAGGCTTATAACTTTCTGAAACGTTGTTATCATCCAATTTTCAATTTCAGCTATATTATCACATAAGTGACCATCTTCATCTTTTATCTCGTCAAAACGAACATAATCCTTCCACACCTCTTGGTAGTCTTCATCAAACAAAAAGCATTTTTTGTTCGTTTTTCCTATATCAAAAATTAAGGTGTGAGTCATGTTATAAATTACAAACCACTAGCTATTGAATTCATACCACGTTCCGAGATTAAATTTTTGCGAATATCCATTTTTCTATAAAATCCTATGGGGTCAATGGCCCCTCCACTCAATCGTCTCGCTTCTGCCAACAGTGGTCGTACATCTGTACGGTAAGCCGTCTGTAATATTTCTTGACAACGAACTACATCACTCTCTGCTCTTGCAATATCTAGTGCTTTCCTATCAATCAGCAAAGCTTGAGCATAGGCAATACGAATTGCCTCCAAAGACTGTATTAAGTCTTCTAAAGGATCTTT
>CAYVFU010000188.1:0-4155 GCA_964450495.1 uncultured Saprospiraceae bacterium
AAGTTTCTCCATTCTGAACTTTCTGAAGATGAACTCACACAGTTCAAGAATTATCTTGATTCAGATGAGGAGTTTGCTCATGATGTTGAGATACATAGCCTTATGTACGCACACAGATCGCGTCAGATAAAAGACTTCCTTTCTGAGGATATACAACAACCATCAAAACCACAAACTGCTACACTATTTAAAATTATTAGGAATGTTGCCGCTATATTTGTACTTGGCTGTGTTTCTTATTTTGCATTCAATTCAATAAATCAAGAAAAAGAAGATTACTCAGACTTTGCGTTTCTTGATGAAATGTATACAGAACGATATACATCACCTGGATTAATACAAAGTGGCGGCAATGATATATCGACTTGGGAAAAAGCTATAGCCTTTTACGGAAATAAAGAATATAAAAAAGCTGAAAGCGAAATTCTCAAAATCGAATCACTTAATAAAGAACAACAATTCTATCTTGCTGTATCAATTTTCTATAAGGACCCTCCAGAATATGAGAGGTCAATTTCAATCCTTGAAAGCATTATCAACAATACGGAAAATCTTCACAACGATGCCACACAATGGAATCTAGCTTTGGCATATCTAAAAACAAATAAAAAAAATCATGCCAGACCAATTCTGAATAAAATCGCAGCTTCATCCAATCATTATAGAAAACAAGAAGCAATTAAAGTGTTGAGCGTATTTGACCAACTTTAATGTATTTCAACTTTTTGACACGGTCCCCGACAATCAGCTTTTAACACTTACTTACTGGCTTGTAAATACAACATTATCTATATTACCACATCAATTTTAGCTATGAAAAATTATTGCATTCTATTCGCACTGCTTATTGGCATACCGTCAACTCCATTTCTGCAAACAGATAAAAAGAAATGGGACGTCAATGATCCAGATTCAACGTGGACATGGAATGAATTAAATTTCAATACTAATGAAGGTACATGGATGAGTTTGGATGTAAGTCCTGATGGTCAGACAATGGTATTTGATATGTTGGGTGACATTTATAGAATACCAATTACAGGTGGAAAAGCAACTCCCATAAGACAAGGGATCGCTTGGGAAGTACAGCCAAGATTTAGCCCAAATGGAAAGTCAATTTTATTCACAAGTGATAAAGGAGGCGGTGATAATATTTGGCGTTCTGATGTCAATGGTGAAAATGAAAAGCAAATTTCTAAAGAAACATTCCGATTGGTTAATAATGCTGAATGGACTGCTGATGGCCAATACATTATTGCTAGAAAACATTTCACTTCTGGTCGATCCCTTGGTGCTGGTGAAATGTGGATGTATCATCATGCCGGTGGTGATGGCTTCCAATTGACCAAACGGAAAAACGACCAACAAGATGTCAATGAACCCTCTGTATCTCCAGACGGTAAGTACGTTTATTATTCTGAAGATATGTACCCAGGTGGTTTCTTTCAATACAATAAAGATCCCAATAGCCAAATCTATGTCATCAAGCGATACAACTTAGAAAACGGTGAGACAGAAACAGTCATCTCTGGACCAGGTGGAGCTTTCAGGCCTCAAGTATCTCCTGATGGAAAGCATATCGCATTTTTGACTAGAGTCAGAACTAAGACCGTACTCGCTGTTCACAATCTGGAGACTGGAGAAGAGTTCATGTTATTTGATCAATTGAGTAAGGACCAGCAAGAAGCTTGGGCCATCTTTGGTGTATATCCTGGATTTGATTGGATGCATGACAGCAAGTCAATTATTATTTCTGGACTTGGGAAATTTTGGAGAGTCAATAGCAAAACCGGTGATGCCACAGAAATCCCTTTCGAGGCAGAAGTCTCTATGAAAGTTGCAGAAACATTGCGTTTTAAGAATGAAGTCTTTGAAGATAAATTCGATGCAAAGGTGATTAGACATGCAGTGACTTCACCTGATAAAAAGTCTGTTGTATTTCATGCAATCGGTGATTTGTGGATGATGGATCTTCCTAATGGTAAGCCAAAGCAGTTGACAAACGGAAAACATTTTTCCTTTGAACCAAGCTTTTCTCCAGACGGCAGTCAACTTGTATATGTGAGTTGGGATGATGAAGAATTTGGAGCCATACACATCATGAATCTTGGATCAAGAACATCGACTCAACTCTCAACAGAAAAAGGAATATATCGAACGCCAAGTTTTTCTCCTGATGGCAAGTACATTGTTTATCGAAAAGATAAAGGTAATATGCAACAAGGATTTACCTATTCTAAAAAGTCAGGCATTTACACAGTACAAGTCAATGGAGGTACAGCCACATTCATCACCAAAGAAGGTGAATTTCCACAATTCAACAAAGATGGAAGTCGAATCATCTATCAAAATGGTGGTTACATTTTTGGTTCTCTAACGAAGACAGTGGCTAGTGTCGATTTAAATGGTAAAGAGAAACAAGAACATTTCAATGGAAAATATGCGCAGCGTTACATCATCAGCCCTGACAATAATTGGGTAGCATGGTCAGAGCTCTTTAAAGTCTATGTCGCACCGTTCCCGAAGACAGGTAAGAAAATTGGACTAACCCACAAAACTAAAGCCGTGCCAGTAGCTCAAGTTGCAAAAGATGCAGGAATTAATATCCATTGGTCAGCAGACAGCAAACAATTGTTTTGGACTTTAGGTAATGAATATTTCAGCGATGACTTGACGGAGAGATTTTCGTTTTTGGAAGGTGGTGCGGATAGCTTACCGCCAATGGATTCTGTCGGGATAAAAATCAACTTATCATTAGATACTGACAAACCTGATGGACTAGTAGCTTTCACCAATGCCACTATAATTACCATGGAAGGTGATGAAGTTATCGAGAATGGAACTCTCATTGTAAACGGTAATGAAATAGAATCTCTTGGTGCAGATATTTCTGTTCCGTCGGGTGCAACAGTTATTGATTGCACTAACAAGACCATCATGCCAGGGATCATAGACGCTCATGCACACAGTGGTAATTTTCGCTACGGATTAAGCCCTCAGAAGCAATGGGAATACTATGCAAACTTGGCTTATGGCGTGACCACTTCACATGACCCATCTACCAATTCAGAAATGGTTTTTGCTAATAGCGAATTAATAAAAGCAGGTAAAATGATTGGACCAAGATTGTTTAGTACAGGTACAATTATTTATGGTGCTGATGGTGATTTTAAAGCAGTGATTAATACGCTTGATGATGCGAGATCAGCGCTAAAAAGAACAAAAGCCTACGGTGCATTTTCTATAAAGAGTTACAATCAACCGAGAAGAGATCAGCGACAACAGGTGATGCAAGCAGCTAAAGAATTAGGAATCATTGTAGTGCCAGAAGGTGGCTCTCATTTCAATCACAATATGACGATGCTTATCGATGGCCACACTGGTGTAGAACACAATATTCCAGTTGTCCCTTTATACAAAGACGTGACTAGTTTATGGAGTGCCACCAAAGCACACAATACTCCTACCCTCGTTGTCAATTACGGAAGTGTCTCTGGTGAATACTATTGGTACCAACACACTAATGTTTGGGAGAAAGATAGACTATTATCTTTTACTCCAAGACCGATTATTGACAGCCGATCCAGGCATAGAATTATGATTCCAGAAGAAGAATATGAAAATGGACACATACTCACTTCTCAATCCTTAAAGAAATTAAGTGACGAAGGTGTAAAAATAAATCTAGGTGCTCATGGACAATTACAAGGTCTCGGAGCCCATTGGGAATTGTGGATGCTACAGCAAGGAGGTATGAGCAACCATGAAGCATTAAAATGTGCTACAATTAATGGCGCTGTTTATCTGGGCATGGATCATCAAATTGGTTCGCTTAAAGAAGGTAAACTTGCTGACATTATTGTTCTTGAAGAGAACCCACTAGAAAACATACGCAACAGTGAATTTGTCACCTACACGATGCTGAATGGACGACTGTACAATTCTGATACGATGAATGAGATTGGCAATTATGAAAAAGAAAGAAGTCTATTTTATTTTGAACAAGAAGGAAGCGGAAATGCATATCCCTATTTTATGGAGACGAATAGTCACATGAGTCCGCAGTGTTGTCAAAGGAATTGATTTATAAGGGGCTAGGTTACTAGGTTGCTAGGTTACTAGGTTGCTAGGGGCTAGGTTGCTAGGGGCTAGGTT
>CAYVFU010000189.1:0-4033 GCA_964450495.1 uncultured Saprospiraceae bacterium
AATGGGGTTTTTCTGTATATCTATAAAGATTGAATTTGACGGATATAAGCGCCTTATTCCCAATTTCGTGAAATAGCCTCAAGAATCTGTATTACCTGGTCAGCATAACTCCCTCCAAAAATATTTGTATGCACAAGAATAGGGTAGAGTTGATACAAAGCCTGTCGTTGTTCAAATCCATTTTCAAGTGGGAATGTGTCTTGATATCCTGTATAGAAGTCTTTAGGGAAACCACCAAAAACTCGGGTCATTGCAACATCAATTTCGCGATGTCCATAATAGACAGCAGGATCAATAATGGTAATCTCTCCATTTTCTGCTACTAAATAATTGCCACTCCATAAATCGCCATGCAATAATGATGAAGGCTCCTCTGGGATATGTATGTCCCAGTGCATATCAAGTATCTCTAAATGCTTCAGAATTCCAGAAGTGAAAATCCTTTTTTTAATGGCTAAATCAAATTGATATCGAAGCCGATTGTTTATGTAAAAATCTTTCCAGTTGGAAGACCAATCATTCTTTTGCGAAAGTTTGCCAATGAAATTATCCTTAGCAAAACCACACTTGTTTTGACTTGCTTTATGCATTTCTGCCAATCGCTGACCGAATCTAAAATAATCATGATGAGATGCCTTACCTGATACGATAAAGTCGAGTATTAAGAAATGATCTTCGTCAACAGAGCAAACGTTGATGACTTTAGGAATTTTAAATGTAGAATGTGTATTTAAATACTGTAATCCAAAAGCCTCTGCTTTAAGCATTTCTCCACCATTTAAATATGAATTGTGTTTGACAAAATAGCTCTGCTTATCCTGTACCTGTACACGATAGGCGTTGTTAATGTCGCCACCAGAAACTGACTCAATTGAGGTGATGTGTTGATTGAAAATTTGCTCAAGCAACTGTTGGATCATCTAGAGTTTCTTCTCATTAATCATAGCGAGTAACTCTTCTCTGTAGATTTTACCTACAGGGATGTTTTTGTTTTCACCTTTTTCTTTTATTTCTACCATATTGCCGACCAATGCGTTGATCTTAGTCGTATTTACAATATAAGATCGATGAATGCGCTTAAAGTTATTTGCTGGTAATTTGGATTCCAGACTTTTCATTGTCTGCAAGGTTATCACTCGACCTTCTTCTTGTCTGATGATGACATAATCTTTCAGGCCCTCAATGTATAGAATATCATTAAAGTTTACTTTGACCAACTTCTTATCTGCTTTGACGAAAAAATGATCTTCATTCGTTCCTAATGATGATCCAGATTGTTTGTCTTTTAATCTGTCTTCGACTTTGTTGACAGCTTTCATGAATCTATCAATCGAGATTGGTTTAAGGAGGTAGTCTACTGCGTCCATTTCGAATCCTTCTACTGCGTATTCGCTATAAGCAGTTGTAAATACAACTAGTGGTGGATTAGACAATGATTTCATAAACTCTATACCTGTCAACTGTGGCATTTGAATGTCCAGAAAAATCAGGTCAACTTCGTTATTTTGCAATACTTGGTTTGCAGCGATGGCATCACTGCATTTAGCTACCAATTCTAGATTTGGCAATTGATTGACATATGTTTCTATAATGTCCTGTGCCAATGGTTCGTCATCTACGATAAGTGTTTTAATCATGTTAGTTAATATTTTTGCTTAAGTCAATATCAAGTGATACGTGAAAGGAATTTGGTGTTTTTTCTATTTTTAAATCGTGTTGATTTGGATATATTAATTGAAGTCTGCGTTTGATGTTCACTAGCCCTACACCACCGCTTTTTCTTTTCTTCATTGCAGGCATGACAGGTGGATTGCTGTTATCGACATTCATCTGTATTTGCTCTTCGGCAATATTGATTTGTATATTGACATAACCAGACTGGATCTGACTATTCAATCCATGTTTGAAGCTATTTTCAATGAACGGCATAAACATTAACGGAGCAATTTTTAAGCCTTCTGCATTACCATTCAATTCGAGATTAATCTCAAATTTATCACCGTGTCTTAGCTTTTCTAATTCGAGGTAGTTTTTGATATAATTGATTTCTTTCTCTAGAGTTACTTCTTTTTCATTGCATTCATACAACATATAGCGCATCATCTCAGAAAGTCTAAGTACAATCTCTGGTGCTAAGTCAGACTTCTTCAATGTCAATGCATATAAGCTATTTAAGGTATTGAATAAGAAATGAGGATTAACCTGGGACTTCAGATATTTTAATTCAGACTTAAGTGTCTGTGCCTGTAAATCGACTTTCACACGTTGGTGAGTAAACCAGTCATTGATGATTTTATATATTGAAGATGAACTTGCAACGAAAAATGTCAATATGAATATGGAGTTTATGTTTTTGTCTACAAAAGATCGTAATGCAAGCCCATGAGAGGTGCTGAAGTACAAGGCAATACTCTCTAGTGGCACGATAATGAGTATCAAAAGACAAAGCAAAAGGACATATTGCCAATACTTTTGTTCGGCTAAGAACTTTGGAAAAAGTATGATAAGATTGACATATACAGCAATGGAATAAAAGAAAATCTTTATTAAGTTGATCAACATACCAGTTGCCAATGGATAGTATTGTTGGGAAATGACAACCAAGAAAAAGTAGAATACCAGCCAAAAGACAAGGTGGTATATAATATTAGTTTCAAATATCTTATCAAGATATTTGCCCATATTATCCATTCCTGTCGACAGTGTTCTAATCAAGACTATATATTTCTAGCCCTAAAGATCAACATTTTCAAGCCTAAGAAGCTGATTTTTTAGAGAAACCACTGTGATTATCAGATGAAGCACTATTTCTCATGTTAAAAAACCACACAAATCACCAAAATTCAAGTATGTTTACGATTAACCCCACATTATTTATTACAAAATTTTTCATTACTATGAATTTCAAGTATTCATTTAGTCTAGCCTTATGCATATTTTTTATGCCTTTCATGTTCGGTCAAGGAAATAATTGTGGAGATACAGAGCCAGTACTGCAATGTCCTGCTACTACTTGTCTAGGATTAACTGATACGACATCCTCACCAGTCTTGTCTGTCAATTCCAACTTGCCAAATATAGAATACGCAATCGTTGATTTTTCAATGCCATCTACAAGTGGAACAGGTCCTTCCATTGTAGCGGTAGATCAAGACGGTATCTTCACGCCTGCACAATATAATTTAACTGCCGGGACTCAATTTGGTGTCATACCAGTTGCCTATGATTTAGCTGCTATTCAAGAAACTTTAGATGACCTTTTAAAAGGAAATACATTTTTGGGATCATGTTGCAGTGTTGCCATTAACTTTGGTGGTGTAGATATTTGTGGCCCACTGAACATGGCAGGAATAACATGTGGTGCAGATGTCAATAACCTCGAACAGGCTTCAAATGCATTCACCATGCTATCAGGTGGAGGTGCAGCTAATACATCCATTGTCGACTTAATTGATCAGATCAACCAGGTCAATGCACAGCTAGCTGATATAATCTTTACTGATTGCGGAGGAGGAGATAAATTCGCTTTTGCTTATGGTTTAGAGTGTGTGTATACGATAAGTTCAAATACGGTGTTCACTGTACCGATGGATCATCAAATGGATGAGTTAGTCGCAAACTATGCAATAAGATCTCCTGTCACAGTGAATTCCCCTTTTGTTGTTGACTACAATGCCTCTGAATGTATTGAATTACAACCATCATTTGAAACAATCGTAGGATCTACATTTCATGCAGAGATTGTAAATAGTTGTCTATAAATAAAAGATAGAAGTTTAATAATTCTTTTACTTTTGTGACTGAATTGGCCGCGTAGTTCAACTGGATAGAATATCGGATTTCGGCTCCGAGGGTTGGGGGTTCAAATCCTCCCGCGGTCACAGATATAAGCCTGAATGCATTAGCGTTCGGGCTTTTTAGTTGAGCTCAAATGAAGCTTGCTTCGACTTGAGATCGACAAAAAGTCCCATAAAATATGCACAGCATATTTTGGCTTATTCAAGATGGACAATAAAGGATCGCTGTGGGCAAT
>CAYVFU010000190.1:0-3790 GCA_964450495.1 uncultured Saprospiraceae bacterium
TGGATTATATGATTGGTATGGATTTTAAAGTTGATAAAATGTAATTATGTTGTATAAGTTAAGTATAAAATTAATTGTAATTATTTGCAGTATAAGTTGTGTTACTATATCTAGTAGTGGTCAGCATTATTGCAATGATCATTATGGGCATAAATTAAGTGATGGAAAGAATCATAGTAAAGAAGAACACCATTCTCGTGAAGAGATATTTCCCTTCTATAAAGGAACAGTCAATAGTTCAGATGATAGAAAGTGGCCATTAGGAATCATATATTATGACCGTGATATTGAACATCCTTTACGAAATAGAATTCTAAGTGCAATGAATCATATCTCTTCGCGAACAAATCTCTGTTTTTTGGAAAAAACTCATGACAGTCAGTATGCAATTGTATTTGATGAAGAACCTGGTCAGAGTGGGAATACCATAGTTGGCTACTGGTCTGGTTTTTTTGAAGAACATTTAGTGACATTAGGGACATCTGCACCTGAATCGACAATAATTCATGAACTCTTGCATGTTGCAGGTTTGTATCATGAACAAAATAGAGAAGATCGAGACAACTATATTACAGTTCATTTTAATAACATTGCCCCTGGAAATAGTAGTCAATATGAAATAGACCCGTTCAGTGATCCGCACGGAGCATATGATTTTCATTCTATTATGCATTACAAGACAACTGAATATGCCATTGCTAATGAAGTTGCGTTTTCTTTAAAGCCTACTTACTCCAATATGGAAAATGTGGTGGGTTCAGCTACTGGGATGAGTAGTGGAGATATAGCAGCAATAAACTTTTTATACCCTCAGCCAGCACCTTGTATTGCATTTGTTTGTCGTGGATGTGAAGTTGATTTAGAAGTGATATGCACTGACATTGATGCTTACCAATCAGATAACCAACTATATGTTTCTCAATTATCGATTGAAAATTTAGGATCTGCTGATGCATTGCCTTTTACTGTTAGCTATTATTTATCTTCTGTTTCAAATCCTAATAGTTGGCTTACCTTAGGTAGTCTAAATATAAGTTATATTTCAGGAGAGGCTATTATCGAAGTCCCGGCGGCCCAATTTGATATAAGTTCTTTTACACCAGGTAATTATGACATGCATATTATCGCTGATATGACAGGCCAGTCCACTGATATTGACATTACTAATAATACTTGTTATAATTATCCCATAACTATTGCTGCGGATAATGCGTGTAATGCATCCAATCAAGAAATAGCTGGTGATTTCTTTACCGAATTTGTAATTTTTGCTCCGGACTATCTTATTGTCCCCAGACCAAATACAACATTTACTGTTAAAGCCCCATCAGGAAACATCACCTTGAAAGCAGGTGGATTTGTTGATTTAAATCCGGGGTTTTTAACCGAATCGGGGACAGTTTTTACTGCAGATATCGATGACTGCACTAGTATGAATAGAATTTTGCAAAGTGATGAGCAAACTCTAGAAATTCACAGAGCTATTGCAGCAGATAAATCTAATTTAGAAGAAAGTGTACATGGCTTTTATAATGAAAGCGAGGTAATGATGCACAATATAAATAAAGATATTGTATCAGAATTTTCGATTTCTGTTGTACCTAATCCATTCGCTGAATACACAGATATTGGCTATACTTTAAAAGGCCAAAGTGAAGTTGAGATTAATCTCTTTGATTTATCAGGAAAAAAAATAAGAGAAATACAACCAACAACAATTCAAGATGAAGGAAATTATAAAATAAAATATTCAGGAGAAGACCTGGTCCAAGGTATTTATATTTTATCTGTAAGACTGGATGATGATATTCAAACACAAAGAATCGTAAAAACAACTAAATAGAATACCTTAAGATTATATGAATTATAAAGACAAGATTTAACGAATACTTATTGTATTTGAGATTCAGGTTTTATCGACTAAAAATCTATTATTTATTATACATCTAAAAGCATCATTACTTAGTAACGGTGCTTTTTTTACATTTAGTATTAATGAACGAGAGTGACAAATTATTTTACTTAATTATTCTAGTTTATTGATAAATTCATTTTAATAATTAGCCTCTACTTTAATTCCCTGATTTAATTCTAAACTATTTTTCAATTTTGTTTACTATTTGATGTTTGAATACTTAATAGGTAATTAGTTAAATCAAATATAATTTGCAATGAAAAATATTCTCTTACTTCTAACAATAGTATTCAGTTGCTATTCAATTTCTGGAAATTCTCAAACTATTACCAATACTTTCTATAATGTAAATGCTGGAAACGGAAATGGTTTGAGATTTTGGAAAAATAATAATTATAAAATTCACATGGGAAATGCTGCTGAAAATAAGTATGGACCAGTTACTGATTACAGTATTAAAATGAATATGAATGCTTCTGCGGCTCGAGGTTGGACTTGGGGTGTTCACGGTAAAGAACCTGTGATGGCTGTCAATACATCAGGTAATTTTCAAAATAAAGGTTGGATACGTACTGAAAATGGAAATATTTATTTTGGTGACGCTCAACGAATACACGGTAATAAAAGTAGTGTTTTATACGTCACTAATAATCATAGTACAGTATCACAAATAATACTAAGAGACAAAGAAGCTACAACCTATGGAAGACTGGTCGGTTCAGGCAATGGTGCAAATTTTGGATTGTATGATGGGGATGGAAATTGGTCTTATCTCGCTGTAAAAGATAAATATACAGGATTTAGAATAAACAATATCGAAAGAATGCGGATTGCATCTACAGGTCTTGTAACGATTCCTGCTACAAGAGATGCAAGTGGTGTTGTTGGATCAGGTGCCTTAGAAATTGGTGGAAAACTTCGAATTGATGCAAATGAAATTATCACAAACACTAATACTCATCTATATTTTAATCACGATAATAATGGTGATGTTGTTTTTGATAATAATACTTTGAGAGTAAGGTCATCTGAGAATGTGGTTACTATAGGGAATGTTTCAAATCGGGCTGGCAATTATAAGCTATATGTCGATAATGGTATATTAACAGAGAAAGTAAGAGTGTCTGTTCAAAACACTGCTGATTGGGCTGATTATGTATTTGAAGAAGATTATGAATTGATGCCGCTACGCAAATTAAGTGCTTTCATTGAGGAGAATCACCATTTACCTGGAGTACCTTCTGCGGAAGATGTTGTGAAAGATGGATTGGATATGGCAAAAACAGATGCTATTCTTTTGGAGAAATTAGAAGAAGCATATTTATACATTTTGAGTTTAGAAGAGCGCATAACTAACTTAGAGAAATCTTCGCCATTAACTCATAAATAGTGATAAACATTTATGGGAAATTAATTCATTTTTAATGACTCCCTAAATCCATTCATATCAACAGTAGACATTTGGATTACAGTTCTTCAAGCTTACAGTGATTGGTGTAAAAAAAGAACTATTTGATAAAAATGAGCAAAAGGTAAAATAGCTATTTTTTATTGACACAAGTAAAAACACAACTATTATTTAATACTAATTCTAAAATAAATTTTTAATTATGAAAATTACAAATCTTAAATTTGGACTATTCAGTCTGTTGACTGTATTTACAGTTTCTTGTTTATTAATTTCTTGCCAGAAAGATGGTGTCTCTGTTAATGATGGCGAATTTACTAAGGAAGAAGTTGGGGAAGAAGTTTTTCTTGAAGATGAATCTAAAACATATTTCATTTATGCTCCTGAAGGAATGGTAGAAGATGTCGCTATCGAATGGGCTGCAGATCAATCTCATGTTAATTATAGCGAATTAGGTGACGAGACGA
>CAYVFU010000191.1:0-3716 GCA_964450495.1 uncultured Saprospiraceae bacterium
TTAAAAAGATATGGAAACCTAGGGTAAACATCTAGCATTGAGTTTTTAATCATTGTACTTTTGCGCTTCTTTAATTGCATCAACATTAATAATTCTAAAATTTCACAATGAAAATCAATTAATTTTTCTAGTTATTACTATACTCTTCTTGACTTCTTGCGGCGATAACAACGATAGCGATTCTCTAATTGGTACGTGGCAATTGACGTCCATTACTGCATCCGGATGCGACTTAGCAGAAGACAATACTTCTCTAGTGCTGGACGATAATGGTTGTGTTTCACAAGATGGTATCCAGATATGCATACTACAACTCATTTCGTTTAACGAAAATGGCACATTAACAACTGATATATCTTTTGAAATACCAGGTTTTGAAGATTTAGGCTTTACCGTAGAGGATCTTGATATCGATATTAGTGATTTTGGAGATGATAACTCAACATGGACAATGATCAGTGATACTGTAGTAGAAATCTGTGATGATGTTGACGGCTGCAATCAAGCTTCTTATACGCTAAGTGGTGACAGACTGACACTTTCTGGGTTTGATGAAGACGATGTGAATTGTATGACTAGTCTAGTCTACGAACGAAACTAGTCCATAGCTCTTTAACACAAAAAATTAATCCAAAATGGAAAGTCTTTTCGCAAGACTTTCCATTTTTATTTTACGCTTTCTTCTGAGACTATTTGAATGCAGTAATGACTTGCGAATAGTAAACATTTCACTCTTCAAAATTCTTTAAACCAATAGGCGAGTACACCATTCAATAGACCATCCTAAATTTACTTACAGCTTATTACACACAGCATCTAAATCGAATTAAACAATCCAACAGTGCAATTAAACCAGATTCTATTCTAAGATGATTACTAATTCTTGAATACAAGTTGTATCTTAATTCAAACCCTTTAATATGTATCGTTGGATTTGCCTCATTCTCATAACTATCTTATGCACAAATTGTCAGCAAAATCAAGAAGTAGAAGAACCAATAATTGAGATTCCTGCAGGCTTTGAACTAGAACTATTATACAACATCCCAACGAGTCAAGGTTCATGGGTGTCACTTGCACAAGGCCCAGATAGCCTTATGTTTAGTTGCGATCAATATGGCAATATCTACAATTTTACAATTCCAAGTATTGGAGGAAAACTCGACTCAACACAAGTTGACAGTATTGATCTAGACATTGGATATGCACATGGGTTATTGTGGGCATATGATGCGTTGTATACAGTCATAGTTAATGGTGAAGAAGGTAATCCAGACATTCCGATAAGTGGAGTATATAGACTTAATAATTTTGAAAACAAACAATTCAGCTCTGTTGATACTATGCTCAAACTGGATGGATCAGGTGAACACGGACCTCATACTTTGCGTGTTGGGCCAGATGGAAATTCTATATATTTAATTGCAGGAAATTTTAATTCTGTTCCTGATCACTTCGAATCCAAACTACCCAAAACTTGGCAAGAAGACAATCTGTTTCCACCATATCTCGATGCTCGTGGACATGCGGCAGAGATAGAAGCCCCTGGCGGATGGATAGCAAAAGCAGATCCAAATGGAAAACAATGGGAATTAATAGCAGCAGGCTTTCGAAATCCATTTGGCTTTGGATTTAATGATGACGGAGAACTTTTTGCTTATGACGCAGATATGGAATGGGACTTTGGGATGCCATGGTATCGACCGACAAGAATCCTTCACGTGACCAGTGGAGCTGAGTTTGGTTGGCGTACAGGCTCTGGTAAATGGCCAGTGTATTATCCTGATAATTTACCTTCAGTCCAAGACATGTCTCAAGGATCACCTACCTCTGTTGTGATGGGTAGAAAATTAAACTTTCCGTCAAAATATAAAAACGGCTTGTTTGCCTGTGACTGGAGTTTTGGGACCATCTATCATGTCGATCTGAAGGAATCCGGAAGTAGTTACACAGGAACAAAGGAAGAATTTCTATCTGGAATTCCGTTACCAATCTCAAATGCTATAGCCGGTGATGATGGGCATTTATATTTTACGACAGGAGGAAGACGTTTAGATTCCAGATTGTATCGAGTGAGGTATACTGGGGAAGAGTCAACAAATAATGAATATGCCAAAAGTGATAAGGCTAAAATGCTTCGACAAGAAAGACAGAAACTAGAGAAGTTTCATTCTAATAATAATAGTAATAAGACAGGACTAGCTAACATATGGTCTTCACTTAATCATGATGACAGGCATATTCAATATGCAGCAAGAATTGCACTGGAACATCAACCTGTGTCAAGCTGGAATTCACTACTCAAAAAAGAAACAGATCCAAAAATACTCATACAGGCTGGTTTAGCTTTGGCTAGAAATGGAAGCTATTCCCCAATAGCGATCAAAAAACTAAAAAACATTGATTGGACAAGTTTAAGTAAGCAAGACCGATTGTCTCTTGTAAGAGCTTTCGCTTTGTCTAAAATCAGATTAGTAAATAATCAACAGTCTGTGTGCTTGGCTGTCAATGATTACTTTGGTTCTATTTTTCCTCTTAGTGATACAGACCTTAATAGAGAAGTAAGTCAACTGCTTTTGTCTTGCGGACATGAAGATGCAGTGGCAGCAACAGTTCGCCTGCTAAACGAATCAAGTTCAAAAACAATTGATGCAGATCGAGACATCCTAAGTGAGACCGTATTGGAGAGAAGTGAAAGATATGGTCCTCGAATTCAAGAGATGTTAGCAAGTATGCCTCCAACAGAGTCCATTCACTATGCTACTATACTATCTCATATGTCAAGCGGTTGGACACGAGAAACAAGAGAAATTTACTTTAATTGGTTTGAACAAGCCTTGGCAAAGAAGGGCGGAATGAGTTATAAATCATTTTTAGATAATATTCGCGTGAATGCATTAAGCCATGTACCGGAAGAAGAACAGGAATATTTTAGACAAAAATCAGGTTTCTACTCACCAATTGCCGCAATGGCATCATTACCACAACCACATGGTCCAGGTAGTGAGTATAATTTAATCAAACTTGGTGAGATAGCTTTATGGGGAGATAAATTAGATGAATATTCTGGAAGTTATGCAGATGGTGTTCGGGCATATGAAGCAGCATTATGTAAAAGTTGTCATCAAATGAAAGGAGATGGCGGCGCAAGTGGACCAGATTTAACGAACATTCATACCAGATTTGAAAAGGGAGAAATAGCTGATGCGCTACTAAATCCAAGTGAAGAAATTTCAGATCAATATGAGTTTACAAAATTTGATTTAACAGATGGGTCAAGTTATTCAGGGCGAATCGTCAAGTCTAGCGATCAGAGTTATGAGATTTATCAAAATCCATATGACATCACGACAACCACCACGCTCAACAAAGCAGATATCCAATCCATGACTGCTTCTGCAATATCACCTATGCCTGCAAAATTACTTGACAGACTTAACGAACAAGAAGTACTGGATTTATTTGTTTACTTGTTATCTGGTGCGGATCCTAAGCATAAATTATATACTAAAATTGATGATGAGGAAAGTTAAACATTGTTGACTCTAGTGCTTTGTTGAGATAGCTTCCCAACAGTAATTCTTATATATAGTCTACCTTGCTGAATTAAAACAGCGACTATCATAAAGCTAAAGATTCATATGAGTTTTTATATGCTTCTTTCTTTATCGGTCTTTTATTTGTATCAAAATTATTCTATCAAATGCGAAGGAAAT
>CAYVFU010000192.1:0-3601 GCA_964450495.1 uncultured Saprospiraceae bacterium
GTGGGCCCACAGGGACTTGAACCCCAGACCCTCTGATTATGAGTCAGATGCTCTAACCAACTGAGCTATAGGCCCTGAATTTTGCAATTCGTCTGCAAATGTAACGTAAAGCTTGTGGATTTTCAAAACTTACTGTACCAAAGAATGGATAAGTCAAAAGCAAATTGCTCTAACAAGCAGGATCTGCTCTCCCGATAGCTATCAAGAAAAAATAAACGCCTAAGGTCACAGCAACAGTTTTGAAGTTGGCAAAAAGTTTACCTGCCCGATTCTCTGATTGACCGACACGCATATTGAAATCAGATCGCTGCAGCCCTCTTGCTGCAAGCTCTGCATCTGTGGCATCGAAACCAAGAACATCGTTAAGGCCATCTAATGATTCCAGACCGTTTAGACTTGCAATAGTTGATTGGTCAAAATACCCGACTTGAGGTGCAATTTGTTGTATTTGATTCAAACTAAGTGTAGTGACATCAATCCCTGGTATAGCGGCAGAAGCAACTCGTTCAACGCCATTAAGGCCGTTGAAAATGCCTCCAGTAAACTCCAACATCCGATTAGTCGATCCTCTAAAATTTAATTCTCCGGTAAGATTAAGAAATCCTTTCTCTCCAATGGACAATCCGTAATTAGCACCTAGAACAACATTTTCACCATCCACCGATCTTGTTTCACCTGCAAATGGACCAATGTTACTTGTGAAATTCCCGCCAGCTGTCAGATTCACTGATAATGCGTCAGTTGCTTTTTTTAATTTTATATTGATTACCCAGCGATAGCGTCCGAACCATATTGTGCCGCAGCACCATCTCTGAGGACTTCAATTTTGTCAATTGCTGTAGCAGGAATTGCATTAAGATCTGTACCGACATTACCTCTACCAAATGTACCATTGACATTAACTAATGAGGTGGTATGTCTACGTTTTCCATTGATTAGTACCAATACTTGATCTGGTCCTAAACCTCTTAAAGATGCAGGGTCAATGTGATCAGTTCCATCTGATATTGTCTGCGTATTAGAAGAGAACGAAGGTGCAGTTTGGTTTAACAATTGATTGACGGAAGTCTGTGGAGCAGCACTCGAAAGTTTGCTCCATAGAAGAAGATTTTATTAAAATCTTCCCTTCTTCGAGAATATTTTTTTATTCTAGAAAAGATTAGGAAAAATCTTTCTTCTATAAATCAGTTAAATAGATAATACTGATTATTTCTCTGCCCAAAAATCAGAGACAGTATTGTAAGAATAAGCAACTCAACAAGCCTATGACAAGTTTTCTTTCAGTGCAGTATGAGCTATACGAATAAATAACGTTGATATAAACTCTGGGAAAGAAGGGTTTACTATTTATAATAATGCTTACTTATTTAAAACATATCTATTTATTCAAATTTTTTCCTTAGTTATTGACCTAAGAAATCAAAAACATTAGAGCTTTAAATAACACATTAAACACTAATTAGGTCACATCCCAGAATGAAGACGCATTATTTAAATACATTTAATCGTTAATAAAATGTGCAGGTGTATTTACAATAAGACTCTTTAAGTCTCACTATATTTCACCAACGCATCCACCAAATAATCAATATCATCTTTGGTAATATAAACAGCAAAAGAAAAGCGCAATGCATTCAATCCAAATTTTGTCATTGGGCGACAGTCAATGTTTGCATGGTCAAATAAATACTCCTTTGCTTGTTTCACATCTTTGCCCAAGACTTCTACTACTTGTATCGCTGCGGATATACTGTCAGAGGCTGGTGTTTTTAATGTAAAGGCGGGAAGTGCTTCTATTTTTGATCTGAAATAATGTTTCAATTCAAAACTTCGCGCTTCTATTTTTTGTATACCTATACTATTGATAAAATCAACGGATGCACCAAGGCCCATTAGTTCTGGTAAATTACGAGTATTATAATTTTCTAATCGACGAATGGTTTTGTCTCTATATCCTTTACAAACGATCAAAGGTTTAAGGTGATGTTGACTTGACTCTTTGGCAAATAGGACACCCATTCCTTTTGGTGAGAACATCCATTTGTGGGTACTGCTAGTATAAAAGTCGCAACCTAAGTCCGCAAGATTCACATCAATCATTCCTGGGGCTTGTGCGCCATCAACAGCAACTAAAATACCATTTTTGTGTGCTAGTTTTGCTATCTCTTTTATAGGGAGCATCATACCATTCGTATTTACAATATGAGTGATGGATATGATTTTAGTTCGTGGTGTAATGGCATTTCTATACACTTGGACAATCTCATCGACACTATCAGGTATTAGTGGTAATTCTGGTCTGACCAGTTTTACACCTCTACTTTCGTGAAAAACTTTCCAACAAACAGTGCCGGATGTATGCTCATGATTCGCTAAGATAATTTCGTCTCCTTCTTCCAGATCAAAACTTCTAGCAATACAATTCATGCCTTCTGTTGTATTGTGAATTAAGGCTATTTCTTCAGTTGACACAGAAAACAAATCTGCTAGCTTTCGTCTAACTTCCTCTTTTTCATCATCCCAATCTCCCCACATGAATTTAGATGGAAAGCCATCAAGTGTATCTCGAGCTGCGAGGGTGGCGCTTCGTACAGATAAGGGTGACGAGCCTAAAGAAGCATTGTTGAAGTAAAATAAATCTGGAGCAAAAACAAATTGTGACTTTACCAACTTCCAAAAAGATTCAGAATTATCACTCGAATATTTACTAAAGTCAATAACTGAATCATTTTTATCCCAAAGCTTTACACCTATCTGAGGCATTGTTATTCCCAAGCCAAGCGATTGTAGGAATTTCCGTCTACGCTGTTGAATCATAGTAGTAAGATAAACAAGATTTGGACATCAGAAAATTGTTTCCTTTGTCAAGGAGTTTCTATTGTTCTGAATGTCAAATTAATTCGAGGAGTTAGGACTTTTTTAGTAGGTGGCAGTCTATGCAGCCAATGATCCTGAGTTGTCCCTTTCATCATAAGCAAACTGCCGTGTTCGAGATATATCTCTACTTTCTCATTAGTCGCTCTATGTTTTAATACAAACTTTCGTTCTGCGCCAAAACTTAAGGATGCAATCGCTCCATGCTTTAGCAATTCTTTTTCATTATCTGCATGCCAACCCATCCCTTCATTGCCATCATGATAGAGATTGAGCAAACACGAATTAAATGTTTGCCCAGAATTTTTCTGAATAACATCTTTTAATTCTTCTAATTCTTTTGTCCAAGGTAATGCTCGTTTGGTACTTTTAGAATAAGTATATTCAAAAGGCTTTTCTCCATACCAAGCCACTTTTCGTTTTGTGATTATTTTTTTCCCAAACATATACAACTCATCCTGTCGCCACTCTATGGTAGTAAGCAGTGCTTCAAAATAATTGTCAGAAATGCTGTTGCTAAAAAGATCATTGTAATATTCAACGATACCATCTTTGGGAAGTAAATTTTTAGTTTGTAAATCTTCGGACATATTATTTATAGATATGATGGAATTGACATTATGCCTTAATAATAAATGTACTAAAGTTTTGATATCAATTAATCAAATCCATTTTTTATTACCATCTAAGGTAGATTGACTCATTTAAATAGTTAAGAAAATAATTG
>CAYVFU010000193.1:0-3475 GCA_964450495.1 uncultured Saprospiraceae bacterium
TCACGCTTTGACAGATCAAATATCAGGCGACTTACATATCGAAACTGCTCAAGGAACTACGGTAAACCTACACGTTAGGGATTACAAACTTGTAGCATAGTCCACTGCATCGATTTTATTATGCATGCAAAGACTAGGAAGGATCTTTTGGATTTCCTATTGAAGTCCCATCTGGTATGCGTGCGTGTTTATGCACAATAACAATCCCTTTACGGATAGAATATAATTCTGTTTCAATATCTTCCAAGCTCTCATCGCCTACTATTGTCACATTGTTGCCTACGTAAGCATGCTTTTCAATGATGGCATTTCGTATGTAACAGTTTTTCCCAATGCCCATATGGATTTCTCCTGGATTCATATCCACAGTATATTGGAATCTATCGTTACCCATGAGATAGGTGTCAATAATCATAGACCCTTCACCTATACGCGAACGTAATCCTACAATGGTATTCTGAATAAGCTCTGCATAAATCAAACAGCCCTCCGCTATATATGCCTCTCGCAGTTGTGTGCCGAATATTTTGCTTGGAGGAAGTTGTCGAGATCTCGTGTATATCCCAAAATGTTTGTCAAATAAATTGAATGGTGGATTTGGTTTGGTAAGTGAAATGTTGGCTTCATAAAAAGAACGAATGTCTCCTATATCACTCCAATAGCCATTGTAAGAATAGCTGTATACATTGCGCTTGGATTCGATCGCAGAAGGGATAATTTCTTTGCCAAAATCAGTCATGTCTTTATGTTTATCCAGCAAAAGTTCTTCCAAGAAGGCTTTAGAAAACACATAGATACCCATAGATGCTAAGTAGTGTTTGCCCTCAGAAGCATACTCTTCTGGCACATCTGATGTCCATTTTGGTAATAGAGATTCATCAGGCTTTTCTATAAAAGAGGATATTTTTTGGTCAGACGATACCTTCATAATACCGAAAGCTGTTGCATCTTTTGCGACAACTGGAATAGTCGCAATTGTAAGCTCTGCATTATTATCTATATGTGTCGTAAGCAGTTCTTGCAAATCCATTTGATACAGCTGATCTCCGGATAAAATGATTACATATTCAGCATCACGGTGTCTTGTATTTGGCCAGCTTTGTCGGACTGCATCGGCTGTCCCTTGAAACCAATCACCACTTTCTCTTGTCTGTTCTGCTGCTAGTATATCGACATAGCCATTACTGAAAGTGTCAAACCTAAAACTATGCGTGATGTGTTTATTTAAAGAAGCTGAATTGAATTGTGTCAATACATAAATTCTTTGCAAACCAGAGTTGAGGCAATTAGAAATTGGGATGTCAATCAGTCTGTATTTTCCAGCAATAGGTACTGCCGGTTTTGATCTCGTTTTTGTCAATGGATATAATCGTGACCCGACTCCACCACCAAGGATGAGATTAATCGTTTTTCTATTTAATTCAGTGGTTAATGCTCTCATAAATGTTTTGGTATTTTTTAGAGGAAGCTTTCCAAGAAAAATCTTCTGATTTGCAATTTTCTCTAAGTTGGTTAAAAAGTTTGGTGTTTTTATAAATATCAGCAGCTTCTTTTATTCCATCAACAACTGACTGTACAGATAAGTGATTTAGTTTAATTCCGGTACCATTTTTTAGCTTGTGGTCTTTGACGCTGTCAATAAGGCCTCCAGTATTATGTACAATGGGTATAGTACCATAGCACATTGAGTATAGCTGATTGAGACCACAAGGTTCATGTCTGGAAGGCATTATCAAAAAGTCAGAGCCAGCATATATTTGGTGTGCGAGTCTTTCATCATAAGCCAAGGTAATGCCAGTAACTCCAGGATATTTTTCTTTGAGAATGTTAAATTGATCTTCAAGGTAAGGGTCCCCAGTACCCAATATCACAATATTAATGTCTGTGCGTTTTTGTAATAATTGATGCGCTGCATAGGCTAAGACATCTGCACCTTTCTGTTCTACCATTCGGCCTATAAAACTGATGATGCAATTCGAAGGTTTTATATTTAATTCTTTACAAAGTTCAATTTTATTATCCAGCTTAAATTTTGTGAGTGTGCTGGTTTGACGTTTGGCTAGGTATTTATCTTTTTGACGATTCCATACAGTTGTATCTATGCCATTAAGAATTCCAGAGCACTTCTCTTCTTCAGAATTGAACAGCCATTCTAATCCACCAGAATTTTCTTTTAATTCTTCCAGATAACTCGGAGAAACTGTTGTCACCCAATCAGCACAGCGGATTGCTGAAGCCAATGGATTTATGTGGTGGTCCCAATCTAATAAGCCTGATTTCCAATTGTCAAATGCAGCAAGCAAGTATTGTCGGTCCCAGCCAAATGCCCCTTGATAAGCCAAGTTGTGAATGGTAAGCACTGTTTTCAAATGTTTCAAATTTGAATAGTCGTAGGAATACTTGATCATAAATGGAATCAAACCTGTGTGATGATCATGGACGTGTAATACTGTATAAGGCAAACTCGCATTACTTAACCAAATCAAGACAGATCGTTGAAAACACAACCATCGTTCGTCGTCATCTGTATAGAATCCATCAACTCCACCATAAATACCGTCTCTATCAAATTTGCCAGGAATGTCAACGACAAATAGTGTAAAACCCAGATCTACTGAAGTGATTTTTTGAATGGAAAATTCAATTGTTTGTCCGGGAAACCAAAAGGTTTTTTCAAATACAATTTCTGTTGTTTGATTGCTAAACCATGATGTACCATACTTTGGCATAACCACATCTGCACCAGTCATATATTTTGGAACCGCCCCAACAACATCGGCAAGTCCGCCCACTTTGGCAGCTGGATAACATTCAGCTGTCACATGTAACACACTCATGTCAGTAATATAATAAAAGACGATGAGTGTTGAAAATTAAACCATGTTTTGCTTTATTTTTGCACAAAGATTATCATGAGGATACTAATGGTTTGTTTAGGAAATATTTGTCGATCTCCACTTGCGGAAGGGATATTAAAGCATAAGTGTTTGGATAGAAACTTGGACTGGGAAGTTGATTCAGCAGGAACCAGCGGTTGGCATGTTGGCGAATTACCTGATCCCAGATCTATATCTACTGCCAAAGAAAATGGCATAGACATTACTGACCAACGATCAAGAAAATTTACTTCAGAGGATTTTTCTAACTATGACCTTATTTTAGCAATGGACAGTTCAAACTATCAGGATATTTGTCGATTGGCACCAGATGAATCCTCCAAAGAAAAGGTAAAGTTGATCTTAAATTTTTCTTTTCCGGGACAAAACAAGCCAGTACCTGATCCATATTATAATGATGGATTTAATCATGTCTATGGATTGCTTGATAGCGCATGCGATAACATTGTTTTGCATTATTCTTAGGTTCTTTTGGAATGAGCGAGCCAATGCTTTCAACCTCTTGGCGGGTTTTTGGAAAGCTCAAAGAGGTCGGGAGACCTTTTGTTCACTTGTCATTCAAAGGTGCGAGCCAAAGG
>CAYVFU010000194.1:0-3472 GCA_964450495.1 uncultured Saprospiraceae bacterium
ACCGGAGGATGCTTGGTTGGCACTGCGACCTATGAAATATTGGCAACAATAAATCCATTTCAAAATGAAACAGTGTGCGAACTGGGAGAACCCATAGACTTAAGATCATTGTCCACGAGTCTGCCTGCAGGCGGTGAGTTCATCAACATAGATGATTTGGCAAATGTCAATGGCATTATAAATGGCGATCAGTTCATTCCACAAAATGCAACTCCACAAAATTATAATGTTGCATTCGTAGCACCCATAGAATACAAAGATTGTGGCATCGATACCATCTTTTTTAATGTTGATGTCACACAAGCTGTTGTGGAGGATCCCATCACTTCTACAAATTCTTATTGCGAAAGTATCGATATCTCATCAAGATTTGATGTCGAGTTTTCAATGGAAATTAACAACAGAACAGGGCGGTTCCTTTTAGAAGCAAGTGACGGTACTGTCATAAGTGACGGAGATGATTTCTTTAATCCATCTGATATTGGTGCAGGAGACTATACGGTTACCTTTTTTCCTGCAGATCTCAATGTCGATTGCAATGTAGTACCTGTATTATTCACAGTAGATGCCCAAAGTACAAATGTGCTTATGGTAAGCGATACCACAATTTGTCAACTTACCTCTCTCGACCTTGATACACTAATTCGCACTGGACCAAAAACTGGTACGTTCACATCACTAGATGGCACCATTGGGATACAATCAGGAAATATAATTGAACTACCGACAACGCCTGGCACATTTACTTTTGAGTATAGTGTGCCTGGAGACGGTTGTCAAGTACCCGGCATGGATCAATTTTCAATTACGAATGTCGTGGCTAATTTACAGACATTTGCTGCTGGATTGATATGTGCTGATACACCAACAGATGATCTCAATGATATATTTTTCACTAGCTCGGGCTTGACTCAAGTCAATGGCACATACTTCCTAAACGACGGAATTAATTCTCCGTTGGAATTGACAGATCAGATGATCGATTATTCTTCACTTGCACCTGGGGCTTACAGCATTGATTTTACAGTAGATGATGAAGCTGTCGATACTGGTGATGGATGTATTGATCTCAATTATACCTTTGATATAGAAGTTAAAACTGCCTCCGCAGGTACCGCCATAAACGGAAGTACTTGTCCCACTTCAGGCATAGACTTAAGTACATTCATCAATCCCGACGCCACAAGCGGCATCGGCACATTCGAACAAACTGCTGGCGATCCGATTACACTTGATGCCTCTGCTACTGAGATAGCTGACTTCACTGATGCTATGCCAGGCGATTATGTCTTCGAGCATATCGTACCCGGAACAGGAAATTGTCCAAGCCTTGGTGACACGACAGCTTTTACTGTCACGATAGAAGATGCTGGCATGAACTTAACAGATGTGATCGTCCCTGTTTGTGATGGGGAAACGACAGCTGATATCACATCAGTATGTACAGATTGTAGCATCATTAATACCACAGAAGATTTAACTGCCTTTCCTATTGGTGCAGTGGTGCCAGGGACAAGTGTAACCATAGGACTAGAATATGTTGCTAGTACTACAGCTGCTGGTGACATGTGCTTAGACAGTGTCTTTGTTACTGTCGAAGTCATGATGGCTGGAGCGACTATATCAGATATTACAGATGCAGAGATATGTCCTACCAATACATCTTTTAATTTGAATTCACTCAGTTCAGTTACTGGACTGGAGTGGTACACAAGTTTTGATCCCGATAATCCAGGAGATAACCTCATCACCACACCAGAAATGGCAGACCTGACAGGTTTGTTTGGTTCGACTATAACAGCAGTCTTGCCAGATCCGAGTTGTCCGATAACAGCTACGGTAAATGTCATTGAGCTGAGTTGTACCACACTCATGATTGATCCTATAGAAGAATGTCGAGATGAGGTGATAGATCTTACCGAGTTACCTGGTGCAGCTGGTGCCGAATGGTTCATTGACTTTACAGATGAAATGGACAACGTGCCAATTATGGATCCCACCATGTATGCCGTTGAATCTAATACTCAATTGATAGCTGCCATTGGCACAGGAATGACCCTTGATACACAGCAAGTGACTGTCACTTCTTTTGATGTGCCAGCCATTGTGTATGCGATAGATGGAGAACCAGCATGTCAAATACCATTAGCCAATACCTATCAAATAATGATTGATGTAGGTGATGCCACAGCTAGTCCTATCGATCTCGGTGAAATTCCTGGAACTGGTTCGCAAACTGGTTCAATCTGGTTTTTTGATGGTATAGACCCTTCACTTGGCGCATTTGATATTACATTTCAAACTGCTGATCAGTGTGAATTTAGTTTCAATGTGGATCCTGCAGGATTAGATTGTGCTCCAGCTGCATGTGTCTTACCGACAGAATTGACCTTTGACCTAGTAGATAATTTTGTGTGCTCGTTAACAGATTTTCCGATGGTCATCACAATCACAGATGCTGATCCAAACTTTATATACAATTGGTTAGACAGAGATGGCAATGTTGTCTTGATGGATGAAACATCATTCTCACAGCAAGACACTGGCTTATTGCAAATACAAGTCGTTGATAGACTAGACCCTACATGCATGGGTATCGTAGACAGTACAGGAATATTGACCAATGGCGGATTGATGCCATTCAGTTTATTTGGTGGTGCTTGTGTGCAAGATAGCTTCGAACAACAATTCATTATTCCAGAATATATTGGGACCACTATAGAGCCAACTCTATCTATGGGAGTTGGAAGAATAGAGTTGGTAGACCCATTAACGGGAACTGTTGAATTGGCTTTTGCGACAGCAGACAACATGAGTGTAGAGATTACATTCCCTGCACCAAATCCGAGTTGTGGTGAAACAGTAGAAACCATTACCGCACCTATGGATTGTATCGCTGATCCTGGATGTGTGATCCCAGTCACTACATTTACCAGCGTTCCTATGGATGTCTGTACTTCAGCAGATCTGCCACTGATAACGATTGACAATCCAGACCCACTTTTTGATTATATCTGGTTAGATGGTATGGGGGCTGAGTTGGATAGAGGGGTGACCAGCTATCAGCAGATTGCACTTGGGGAAATAACGGTTAGAGCAGAATTAATAACTGATCCTACTTGTGTAGATGACGTAGGGACAGTTGGTGCTATTCAATTTGGACAAGTTGATGTCCCAGTACTGTTTGACGATGGCTGTGATCCAGTAGCCCAAGATACATTCAGAGCATCTTTTACAGTACCAGAATATGCTGGAACTGGCCAATTGCCGCTTATCAGTATGGGCACAATAGAACTTGTCAATGCGATGGATGGTACTTATACAGTGTCATTTGCGACAGATGTACAAAATTCGATCGAAGTCACATTAGAACCATTGAACCCGAATTGTGCTGAAACGATGTTTGACATCACAGCTGATACGCCTTGTATGATAGATGCAATGTGTACGATTACGCCTCCGATATTTACTG
>CAYVFU010000195.1:0-3441 GCA_964450495.1 uncultured Saprospiraceae bacterium
AGCTCTATGTCAACAAGAATAAAATTGATTTCTATCCAATTGTGTTGTTTTGTAACTCCTTTATTAGTAATAGTAGTTTGGCTCTTTTGACATGGACCATAACAACAACCTTTGACCATTTTGGATTTTTGCTGTCATCACTGACAAGTCCAAATTTGGTTTTTATTTCTTGGGTGATGTGCTTATGATTAATCGCTACAATATTCGAACCTTTGAAGTATATCGCATCTATATTTAGTTTTTGAATTTGTTCAAAAAACCATTCTGCTCGGGAAACAAGGTTGAGCATTCTTTCTTGCCAATCATAAGGGCCATAATTAAATAGGATCTTATAAATGCTAATAGCATTTGCTCCTGATCGACTACCAATCAAGGTGTAGTCTTTGCCGACCACATAACTTGCACTCTCTGTTTTCGTATTTTCGAAGTATCCTTTTCTAATTAAAAATAAGCCTGTCCCATAAGGAGCTTGTAGCATTTTATGCGCATCTAAACTAAATGAAGTTATCTCTTGATTTGCAAATGAGATTTCTGGATTTTCAATGGTGAAAGGATAAAGAAATCCTCCGTAAGCACCATCAACATGGATTTTGTAGTTAAGATTTGATTCTTTAAGTAGAGGGACAATCTTTGTAATTTTATCTACCGAGCCAAACATTGTTGTCATCATATTTATAATGAAAATGATGTTTTTAGTCCCACTATTTTTTAATGTTTTTAAAGTCGTTCTCAGATCCTCATAATTGATCTCTCTAGTTTTGTCACCGACACTGATTTTTTTAATATTTACATTAAAGACATCAGCGGCTTTGTCAATAGAGTAGTGCGTATCTGCTGAACAAAGTATACAAGTATTTTCGAATGCGCTTTGATTTTCAGAATCCGCTTTCAGTGATTTGAAATAATTTCTATAAATCCATATAGCTTGTAAATTACCTTCTGTACCTCCAGAGGAAACATAGCCATCTATCTCAGCTGCATTTCCATCAAGAATGTCTTCAGTTATGACATTAATGACATCTCTTTCTAATTTGTGTGTTCCTTTAAAGTATGGCTCAAATTTGCCAAGAGTATGGACACCGATATGATTTGGATTGTTAATTAAAACTTGTAAATATGTGGACCCATTTAAAACATTTGCTTCTTTTCCAAATTCATTTTCATCTAAGTGCGAACCTGGAATTCCCATGATTAATTCATCGTAGTAATCTATGTTCTCTTTTAAAGCACGTTCTATATTTTTATTGAGTTCACTTTTGGTAAGGGGATTCCAGTAAGTATAGCTTTTATTTAGATTTCTCATAATCGGTTTCCACTAAGTGAATGATACAATTCAACTGTGTAAGAAGTAAAGACAATAAATGTAATAATATCAGCTTTTCACATCTAGGTCTATCGATTTCCAGCCAATGGTACCATCTTTCGCACGTGCAAATATTATCATTACACACTCACCTGCATCATCTGTATGATTATAGGATATCTTAATATCTCCATTTGAATTAGACTTAAGGTAAGGATTCCAGTATATTAAGGATGAAAAGAGAGGATGAGTTCTGTTTATTCTAATTTCATCGTCATCAAAACCAAAACTCATATCCCCAGATTTAATTCCTGAAATGGTAATAATGTCTGAGTGTTCATCTTCCTGCAATTGAAATTCAGGTAAGTTAGTTTTTACTACAACTGCTCCATTTTTACCCATTGCATTAAACATAGTTCTTAAAGATTTTGTGTCAAAATGTAAATCGGTGCTTGACATTTCATCAAAATTCAAATTGGCAAAGAAATTTGGGTCTTTACTGATCATACCGTCAATTATAAATAAAGGTGTGTCACCCAAATAAGTACTACCTATTTCTCTGGTTTTTGGTTTTAACATGTTACAGATATAGTTGCCATTGTCGTCTTTTCTTAAACTTAATGCTGTAGACAATTCTCCAAAGAATCCACCTAGTGTTTCAAAACGTTTGAATTCTGAAAAATCATAACTAGTATTTGGCTTCAACAGTTTTGCTGATTTAATTGGCTCTTCTGATAAATTAACTTTTTTTCGAATACCGAAGTATTGATTTAATTTTCTTCTTTTCCTACTGTCTGAAAGGTATCTCTCGATATCTGATTGTGCTATGGTTTTTGTTGTTGAAATGCTATTGCTTTCTGGCCTTACAATACTGTAATTAACATTGTCCGTAGAGTCATCATATCTGACAAATTGTAAAGACTGCTTACCTTGAAAGTCTTCAAGTTCGAGGAAGAATTTCCCGTCTTCAAGTGCTTTTGTAAAGGAGAATTTTTGTGCTTCTAAGCTCCATGCACCAAGTATATTAAGTGCTTGGGCATTTCCATTGTCATCACTTGCAAAACCAAAAATAGATAACTTATCACTTGGATTTGAAATGGCGTTTTCAGAATTCATACTCAAACTAGCGAATGGATTTTCATTTCCAAAAACCAAATGTTTATCTACTATAGCTATAGAGACATCAGCTTCTGCTAATGAACCATTGGAATTACTTAGATTTATACTTACTTCATTTTTTGCTCTTGATGTGATGACCACATCAGAACTAAGCGTTATATCAATAGATGAGTTATTGTTGAATGTAGTAACTTTACTTTTGATATTTGTCAGTTCGGTTGATAGGTCATTGTAAATTGGAAATGATATTTCATTGACAGTCTTCATTATTTTTTGTGTGCCATCAGCAATCAAGAATGCTAATGAGTAGTTTCCACTTTCATAATCTAAAGGTAAATCCACAAGACCAGCTATGTAGCTTTTTAATTCTGACTTTTGGTAGAACTGTTGCATAAGGGTTTCGCCACTATACAGTCTTACATTAACTGCAACATTTTCACCTTCATAAGTACTAGGTAGATATAGTTTGTAAAAGACCTGCTCACCTTGACAAAAGTATGGTTTACTCAAATGGGAAATAAAGCTTTCTTGAGCTGTCACTGACACTGTTGTAATCAATAGTAAAATCCAAACAAAACTTCTCAATACATTTTTCATAAGCCACTAGGTTTTAACATGTTTTTGTAAGTCAAAAATACCATTTTTTAGGTGACAACAATTAGAAAACGCTAGTTGATTGAGAAATGTACTGTTGACTTCAGTTTTTCTTTGGCTTTTAAGAAGATTGAACTTTTGGATTCCTTATTAAGTTGGCTTTCTAGTCATCAATTCCTTTTGTTTCAGCAATATTATATAGGGAAGTTAAAGCTAAATGTACTTACTTTGTCAAGTTCGCTTTTTACCCAAATATCACCACCCATTTTGTTTACAATTTTTTTTGCAAATGGAGAGGCCTAGACCTGATCCCAAATAGACATCCTTGTTATGTAATCTACTAAACATACAAAAGATTTAATCATGATATTTTTTTTCAATGCCAATTCCGTTATCTGTGACATTAATTTCGCACATGTTATTTT
>CAYVFU010000196.1:0-3439 GCA_964450495.1 uncultured Saprospiraceae bacterium
CAGGCTTCCTTGTTGATTACACAATAGACTGGGTAGTCCATTATCAAGTCCAAAAAAAGCCGACACAAGAGTATCTTGTGATTTGGCAATGGTAACAAAGGATAAAATTGTTATTGCTGATAGTAGGATTTTCCTCCTCATAGCTTTGTCTTTTTTAATTGCTTACAACTATAGAATAGTAGTTTTTTACTTACGAAGCTTTTAGTTAGAAGTTTAAAGGTCCAACTAAAAAACAACAACTACTGCTAATCAAAATAGGAGTAGTCGTTGTCATTTAAAAAACTAACTATGAAAAACTCTAATCCCTTGTATATCTTCCTTCGCAGTTTACAGTTAAAGTATCGTCTTCAAATTCTCCTTCAAAATCAAATCCATTATCGTCAAATATTACCATTCTTTCTGATTCTATAAAGTCAGCAATAACTTCACATTCAGCTATAGTATAAACACTACCTTCAAAAGTAAATTCTGTATCTGTAGATAATATGGTAATGGATTGAGGGAAATCTATCTCTTCGCAAGAAGTACTTTGTAATGAATATGTTCCAGAAATATCGAATTCACATGGTTCATCTTCGCAAGAATAAAATGTAAAGAGAAAGCATAATAACATTGAAAATAAAAGCGTTTTTTCAAACATTTTAAAATTTTTAATTGTGATGAAATATATTTTATTGGTCTCAGCTAATAGTTAAACCTATGGACTTTAAGTCCATTACTCTGAATTTATAAAAGTGTCTTATGGGTAAATTTTCGCGCCTAGTTTGCACTGATTTTTGATCCAATGGGTCAAGATCCATTTGAGAAATGACTTATATTTGGGTCACTTCCAAATACAACGTATCACTACTCACTCCTGTAAATATTCCTAGCCCATTTACAATATTTGAAGGTGGTTCTTCTAATGAAAGCGTTGAACTGCTAGAGCTTCCAAACAGTGCTGCATACTCTGGATTAACTCGAAAGACAATGATTTGATATGTACCAAATTGCAATAATTCTCGCTGTGTACGGATGGCATAAAAATCTGATATTAGGGGCTCTGTAATAAATAGCAACTCTTCATCAAGTTGTGCAATGTTTTCGTTTACAAACACAGGGTCAGTTTCTATATTCTTAATAAGTACATAATAATAATCCCCATCTTCATTATTCCAACTCACTTCAACTGGATCAGGAATAGTAATACCATCAGAGGGAAAAACTCCAGCTTCTATTTTTTTCAATCCAACTTGGGTTCTGGAAATACTTGTGGCATTATATTCAGGAACAGAAGTCTCCGCCGAAATAATTTCTCCTTCCCGTTCAAATTCCAGTTGGTAATTTTTACCTGCGTCAATAATGAGATTTGTATTTTGATAGTAACCATTTCCAATTGACCTTAATTCAAATTGGTTATTGTCATCAGCTATTGTAATATTCAAACCATCAAGGATGATAGTCTCCTCTTCCACTTGCCCTAAAGAATAACTTTGTGTTACTCTCAAGCTGTCTATAGAATTACCTGCAGATAAATAGCCTTCTACAATGGTTGTTTTTGTTTCAGCCAGCTCTATAAGTTCTTCACTACAACTAAGAATGAAAGAAGAACTTGTTAGCAGAAAAAATAATTTAAAGTAATTCATTATAAATTGATTTTAAGTTTACCGAAGAGACCAGTTGAAAAAGAGACTTGGTGTGAAACCCAATAATGAAACATTGGTTTCAAGCAATTCTCCTTCTATGACTTCATACTCATTGTACCAAGTGTTTTTTCTGTTATAAATATTGGTCAGAGAGATTCCTGCACTAGCCTTGTTACTTCCTATATTAAAGTCATACGTTCCTGAAAGGTCAAGCTTATGATAGTCATCATACCGTAAAGCATTTTTATTACTTACTTCAAAAAAATCCGTAGTAGAACCGTCTAATAATTCCAATTGGTAATAGCCAGTAGGTGCTGTGAAAGATTTCCCTGTTGCGTATATGAAAGTAGCTCCGAGCGAGAAATTACCCAACTTGTAATTCCCAACTAACTTTAATTCATGCGTCACATCCTGATTTGCAAAGAAGGGTTGATCTCCAAATGCTTCAAAATCATATTTCACTTCTCCAAGTGTATAACCGGCCCATCCTGTAAGTTTTCCAGCTTTTCTTTGAACTAAAAATTCGATACCTTTCGCTATTCCCGTACCTGTATTAAAAAACTCCTCGAAATTTAAGACGCGATCTTGACCTACTCCTTGTGAGACAAAGCGAGTCGAGAATTCGGAAAGACCATCTAAATTTTTATAAAAAGCTTCTATATCAAACAACCATTTTTCTGTTTCGTAACTTACTCCTCCAATATGGTGAAGAGCCGAACTTATAGGTACAGATTCATCGTCTGCCAACAACCAAAAATCACGACTTCCTTGCTGAATATCTTCTCGAACAATGCGGTTAGCAAATTGGTAGTATTTACCCCAAGCTCCTTTCAACTTTATTTTGTCAGTCAATAGATAACTTAGTGAAGCTCTCGGTTCATAATAAAGTTGATTAGTCACACTATAATGTGAAGTTCTCAAACCTCCTTTTAAAATCAATTTGTTCCCTAATGTATGTCTGTCTTGAACATAAAAAGTAGCGGTCCGCCCTTCGTCCAATCTGTCTAGAATTGTAGTTGTATCATTTTGAATAAAATTATATTCGATATTATTCCAGGTAGATTGTACCCCGAAATCTAATTGGTTGTTTTGAGAGATTTTAAATTCATTATCTATTTTTAAACTAATGTCTTTCAGGTCGTTTTCTTCGAAAGAGCCAGTATTCCTAACAATGGTTGTATCGGCTCTTGTGATTGCTAAATTATCTGTCCTGTCTCGTTGACTAAAAAAGTTAGAGTATGACATATTTGCATTTGAATAAAAACGATTGCCCCATTTTCGCGACCATTTGGCACTCGTCCCCCAATTCCCCCATTCGGTCAAGTCAGTACTTTGCTGCTCAAAAGAAAAATTGATATCGACAAATCTATTTGCAAAGGCAGTTTGGTCGATATTCCTAGAATTATCTAGATCATCTTTTCCATTATAAAAACTGAAGCTAAAAACATCTCGATCATTCGGACGATAAGTAGCTTTGGCATTCAAATCAAAAAAATAGGTATTAGGTTGCACTTCTTGCTGACCAAAACGACGAGCAAGAGGAGTTTGAGGGATATCTGCTTGAGCTTCATTACTCTCTGTATATGCTCCAAAAATATTATTGTAAAAAGAGCTTTGAAATGATCGTCTTCCTGCCACTAAAAAAGATCCTTTACCGTTAGCAAAAGGAGCTTCTACAAAAGCATTTACACTTAACAAACTAAGTCCCATTCCCATGTTCAAATCTTTGGTGTTACCGTCCTTTCCTGTTAACTCTACTACACTGGATAATCGACCACCATACTTCGCATCAAAACCACCTTTATACAATTGAA
>CAYVFU010000197.1:0-3429 GCA_964450495.1 uncultured Saprospiraceae bacterium
TTTGAGGGTTGGCTTACAGCTCTCTGTCGCCCGCAGGAACGAGGACGGCAGTGTGTTGTAAATGCGTTGCCTTTATCCCGTTTTTTCTTCGTACAAGTTCTTTTGAAAACCAATGAAGTTTTCTCTTATTGATTTTATGTTTCCTAATTCTCTCTTGGCGTCTACTATTGCTTTGTATTTCAGTTCGAGTAATTCAGGTAATTTTTTATCGTCTAATTCATTTACTCCATCTCGGACATATTGTTCAAGTACGAAGTTTAAGAATTCTTGCTGCTTTACATCGTAGTCCAAAATTTGAAGTTTTGCTTTTGATGCTCTTTCTAATCTTGGAACTAAGTTCGTATGATAAGCCACATAACTTAATACATCGTAAAGATCACTTTCTTCTCCTTGTACTAATTTTCGCAAGTCATCTAATTGAGTAGATGTATATCCGTTTTCATTTAATTCGTCAAGAAGTTTTTTTCTTGTACTCGGAATGCTCCAAATCTTTCTTAACTCATTTTCACTTGAGAAGTATTTCGGAATATCTCCAAAAAGCTGCTCAATAAATTCTGTTGATGATATCGGTTTTCCTGAAGGATCCCAAAAGGTCGTTTTTACTGTTGAATCAATTTCACGTTCTTTATTGTCCGAGAGTTTGATTTTGATGATTTTCTTGGATGGATTATCACAAACGCAAGGATCATTTTTACATTCGTTACAAATGTATTCTCCAGGTGGATCATTTACATCTCCAGGCGGTTGTGGCGGAGGATATCCACCTCGAGTATCTGTTGGCGGTTCAGGCTCTCCATCCCATTCTGGGTCTTTGAAATGTTCGTGGGCTTTTACGAAATCGAATAGAGTAAAGTAATCTTTGCTATCAAATAGTCTTGTTCCTCTTCCAACAATTTGTTTAAACTCTACCATTGAGTTTACTGGACGAAGCAAGACAATGTTTCTTATTTCAGGTGCATCAACTCCTGTGCTTAACTTTTGCGAAGTCGTTAAAATTGTTGGAATAGCTTTTTCGTTGTCTTGGAAATCTCTAAGATGTTGTTCGCCTTGTTTTCCATCGTCTGCTGTAACACGGTGGCAATAATTACTATTCTTGCTATCAGAAAATTGATTGATTAAATCTCTGATTAAGGCAGCATGAACTTGTGTAGCACAAAAGACCAATGTTTTTTGATTCTGATTAATCAAGCGAAGCATTTCTTTGACACGATATTCCTCAACTTGCTTTATGATAATTTTACGCCCATAATCTTTGTATGTGAATGTATCTCCAATTTCTGCCTCTCCATCTAAAATGGTGTCATCTGCCGTTAATGTGTATTCATCATAGTTGGTTTGGATTTCTTTTACCTTAAATGGTGTCAAAAATCCATCATTGATTCCATCCTTTAATGCGTATGTGTAAACTGGATCACCAAAATATTTATAGGTGTCACCGTTTACATCTCTTCTCGGTGTAGCTGTTAAACCTAATTGAACGGCAGGAGAAAAATACTCCATAATGGCTCTCCATGAACTTTCATCATTTGCTCCACCTCTGTGACATTCGTCTATGATGATAAAGTCAAAGAAGTCTGGTTCGTATTGTCCGAAATTGAAGTCTTCTGGTTTAGATTCAGTAGTGATTAATTCTTCGCTATCTTCTTCTAAATCGAGATTCGATTGTGCTTTAGTCATGAATGACTGAAAGATGGTAAAGAAGATACTTCCATTCTTTGGGACATGACCTTTCTTCCGTATTTCTGACGGACGAATCCTTACCTTGATATTTTCATCGATGGCATCAAAGGCGTTGAATGCATTGAATGCTTGATCGGCTAAGATGTTTCTATCGGCAAGGAAAAGTATTCTTGGACTTCGTTGTGCATCTCTTCTCAGATTCCACTTTGAGTGAAATAGCTTCCAGCAGATTTGAAATGCAGTTGCTGTCTTTCCTGTGCCAGTTGCCATTGTCAATAGTAAACGGTCTTTCTTTTCTGCTATGCCATACAGTGTTTTATATATCGCATTTCGCTGATAATATCTTGGTGACCAAGTACCACCACGATCTTCAAAAGGAATATCATCAAAGCGTTTTTTCCATTTTTCTATTTCTTTCTTGTAGGCTTCCTTTGGAGAAGGATAGGTCATTTCCCAAAGCTCATCTGGAGTAGGGAAGCGATCTACATCTCCTTCTGTGCCTTCTTCCATATCCATCCCATAGATTTGGAGTCCATTGGTGGAATAGGTATATCGGATGTTTAATCGTTCTGCATAATCTTTGGCTTGACTTACACCTTGTGTATAATATACATCTCTTGCCTTTGCTTCTATGACAGCTAATCTCCGATTCTTGTATTCAAGAACGTAGTCTGCTTTGATTACAGATGTTCTTCGGTTTTCTCCATTTGGTAAACGACCTACAATACGACCTTTAGTTATAGGAAATTCCAAACGAATACGACTGCCCTCGATTTCTCCCCAACCTGCTTTTCGCAAGGCTGGATTTATATAGTCATATTTCGTTTGTTCTTCGTTCATACTGGTGAAATCATAGTGAAGTTATGGTGAACCACTGGTGCAATCGTAGTGAAATACGGGTGAAATTGTAGTGAAATCATAGACGCTTAGATTTATAAATTTTCCAATAACCACCAATGTTATCTCCAATTCGTTCAATATAACCTCCTTCTTTAAGTTTAGCTTGATGATTCTCTATAGTCCTTGATGTTACTCCTTTAATATTTGCCAATTGCTCTGCCGTATATTCTGGATTTTTAAGTATTTCCTCAAATGTAGCTTGAATGTTTGCTCCGAATTTCTTCCGAATTTCTTCCGAAATCGTTCCGAAATCGTTCCGAATTTCTTCCGAATTTCTTCCGAATTCATTTTTCAATGGATTTGCAACTTTGGCCTTAATCAAAGTTACCTCGATACCACCGTCTTTTTCGACAATCTCGGGATCGGGAAGACCTGCTTCTTTGCAAGCCTTATAAATTTTTAATGTACCACGTCCCCATGTGTCAATGTAACCAGCTTTAAAGCAGACATCCGCAATGAGCGGGTTAGGTGGTTTAGAGTTATGCTCTATTTTAAGGCTTTCAATGGTTAGACCAGAGGGTAAAGTACCTTCGTTCCAGATGGATAATCGATCATCAAAAACCCTAAGCTGAATTGTGGCTCCACCATACTTCTTATGCACCAAAGCGTTAAGTAGCATTTCTCGTAAGGCAGCAACAGGATATTCATCTTTTTCTTGACGCATCATACCTACAAAGTCCACAGGACGTGTCAAAAATTTATGGTTGAGTTGTGTTTGTACTTCTTGAAGTGTATAAATCAAATTACCTTCCACGACTTCCTGAAATTTCAAGTCTTCACTATCCTCACCAAAGCGACCGATCATCACTTTGCAATTCGGAACAAATTGATTAGGGTCTTTTGCAAATA
>CAYVFU010000198.1:0-3404 GCA_964450495.1 uncultured Saprospiraceae bacterium
TAACTAGAAAAAAAATCTTACTTAGATTTTTCCTTACAGCATTTTTTGAATTTTATGTGAATTAAAATGTGTTTGATAACAATCTGGAAAATCTAAGTATTTGACGCTGGCTTGAACTTCATAGAAATAGAATTTACACAATGTCTGGTATTTTTTTCTGTTAATCGCTCACCAACAAAGACATGCCCAAGGTGCCCATCACAATTTTTACAAACTATCTCTATGCGACGACCATCTGCATCGGGTAGGTGTTTTATAGCTCCTTTTATTTCATCATCAAAAGCAGGCCATCCACAGCCGGAATCAAATTTATCACTTGAATTATAAAGTGGGGTTTCACATTGTCTGCACACATAAGTCCCATTCTCAAAATGCTTATCATACTCACCTGTGAATGGACGCTCCGTTCCTTTTTGAAGTATAACATAAGCTTCCGCTTCAGTCAACTTATTAAACTCGCCTTGTTTCAAATCATTCTTCTTTAATCGGTGTGCGTATTTCTTTTTGACTTTGGCAACTTTGGGGCCAACAACAGCTTGACAATAGCCGTGGTTTGGATTGTTTTTGTAAAAATTTTGATGATACAATTCTCCACCATAAAATTCGCCTAAAGGTTCTAGTTCTGTCACAATGGGATCATCCCAAATTTGTGTCGCAACATCAGCAATCGAGTGTTCGGCAATCTCTTTCTGACCTTCATTGTGATAATAGATAACCGACCGATATTGAGGGCCAACATCATTACCTTGTCTATTGGGTGTCGTTGGATCATGGGCAGCCCAGAAAATTTCAAGTATTTCTCCATAACTAATAACAGTAGGATCAAAATCAATTTGTACTACTTCTGCATGTCCTGTCTGTTTGCCACAGACTTGTTCGTATGTTGGATTGACAACGTGCCCTCCGCTGTAGCCAGAAACAACATGATGAACACCTTCTAAATCTTGATATATAGCTTCTACGCACCAAAAACATCCGCCACCGATTGTTGCTTTTTCCAATTTTGTATTCGTTTCCATAATTGTCAAATTTAGAATAAAACACTCAAATAGAAACCATTGTTCTGTACCTTCGCATTAACTATGGAATTATTTACGATTATAACCACATTAGTTGTTGTCTCTGCAATATTCGCTTACATCAATGAACGATTTGTAAAGTTGCCTTATACGATTGGTGCAATGGTGATTACAATCATCATGAGTTTGGTCTTGACCATTCTTGGCTGGTTGGATGCCTCATTGACCAATCCTCTAAAAGAATTGATTAGCGAAGTTGACTTTGGCGTTGTATTGCTTGAGATCATGTTAAGCTTTTTGTTATTTGCTGGTGCTATGCATACAAATTTTGATCAACTCAAAGTGCAGCGGGGTCCAATCTTGGCATTTGCAACAATCGGTGTTTTAATAAGTACAGTGCTGATTGGGACCGTAATGTATTATGTGTTGCAAGGGTTTGGTATGGAAGTGGCGTACATTCATTGCTTATTATTTGGAGCATTAATTTCCCCTACAGATCCAATTGCCGTACTTGGTATTTTAAAAAAAGCTGGCGTACCAAAAAAGCTGGAGACCAAAATTGTTGGCGAATCTCTTTTTAATGACGGAATTGGAGTCGTTGTGTTTTTGACATTGTATGAAATTGCTCAAGTAGGTCTAGATAATGTAAGTGCTGGACACATAGGCATGGTCTTATTAGAAGAAGTGGTTGGAGGCATTGCTTTGGGTCTTGCTTTGGGTTGGGTGGCTTATCGTTTAATGAAATCAATCGATGATTATAGTGTGGAAGTATTGATCACTATTGCCATTGTGATGGGAGGTTACCAATTGGCATCTTATCTACATTTCTCAGGGCCTTTAGCGGTCGTTGTGGCAGGGTTATTAGTTGGTCATGACACCATCCGAGAGAAAGGTATGTCAGAAATGACTGAATTATATATTGATAAATTTTGGGAAACTACAGATGGCTTACTCAACGGTATTTTATTTGTCTTAATTGGTTTAGAAATACTGATTCTACCATATAATGGTAAATACATAATGATCGGATTAATTGCCATTCCAATAGCATTACTTGCAAGGTATATCGCACTATCCATTCCTATAAAACTCTACCAGAAAAAATTAGAATTTATTCCAAAGACAAACACCATAATGACTTGGGGCGGCTTGAGAGGAGGCATCTCTATTGCCTTAGCGTTATCTTTAACTCAAGCGATGGACAAAGAGTTGTTTGTGATCTTGACTTATATGATTGTATTATTCTCCATTATTGTGCAAGGGTTGTCTATTGGTAAATTGGTTGATGTTTTGGTTAAGGATAAGGTGAGTGTTGTGGATAGTGGGCATTAGTGTAATGGGAAGTAGTTAAATTTTAGCTAGGAACAGCATGATTTTTGAGATTTTACTTTATATTTCTAATAAGTAAATCTAAATAAGGAACATTATTTATTTACAAACCCTTCAATATGCGTAGAACTGCTTTAATGATACTGGTTTCACTTTGGACTTCAATTTCTTTTTGCCAAACACCAACTAATGTCACTTGTGACAATGCGTTAGAGATAGCTTGTGGTGATTTGGTTAGTGGGACAACAGATGGAGTCTCATCAGAATTTTTATCCACAAACTGCTTTTTTGTTTATGATCAGATTTTGTGGTATAAACTAGTTGGAGATGGATCAGTAAATGTGCTTTCATACATTAGTTCAAATACTAGTGCCATAGAAATAATCATTATCAGTGGGGATTGTGATGCTGAAGAAGCTGTAAATTGTAGAGGTCAATACTATCTTTATTCAACAAATGATTCAATTAGAATACAGACTTTACCAAATGAAGAGATCTACATCGCAATCAATCAAGGGTGTTGCGAAGATGTTGGAGAATTTGAATTTATGCTTGATTGTGAAGAAGAAACTAATTACGATTTATGCGCAAATGCCAAATCCATCGATTGTCAAGACTTTATAGAAATTTCTTTAGCAAGCGCATCAAGCGAACAATACGGCAACATATGTAGCCAAGAAAACGAACCAGATATTTGGTTATCTATTGAAGGAGATGATATGATTCATGTGATACAATCAGTCAATCATGTTAACCAATATTTTGAAATAGATATTTATGAAGGGTCCTGTGAAGATAGATTTGATAACTGTCCGATAGACATTTTAGAATTCGACTTTAACGATTCTATTCAAACTTTTCTAGCCTCTGCCGGAAACAATTATCTATTGAGAGTAATGTCAAGATTCAATGATATAGATACTGTCCAGTTGAACCACTTTTGCATGTTGCCTGCAACAAATGATCTCTGCGAAAATGCCGAAGTCGTTGATTGCGGACAGTCACTAATTGGCAATACTACTTTTGCCACATCTTCTAATGGGTACAATGGTTGCA
>CAYVFU010000199.1:0-3395 GCA_964450495.1 uncultured Saprospiraceae bacterium
CATTGTCTCCAAACGAATTTATCAAAGAACAAGGAAATCAAATTAACGCTACCAGAGCAGTATAGTACAGGATGTACCCAATCTTCCAATTTCATAACTTTCCAAATTATAGACTAAATCCAATAGTTAAATGAAATACTCTATTTCCTTTTTTTACTGCTTATTTATTCTTTGTTTAAGTACAAATTTTGGTATTGCTCAGAACAAAACAGTTAAGCTATTATGCGAATATAAACTCAACCCCATAGGAATTGAGGTAGAAAAACCAAGACTCAGTTGGCAAATAATAACTGAGCAAAATAATGTCAAACAGACGGCTTATGAAATCCGAGTTGCCCTTACTAAGGCAAATTTGACGAAAGCAAAGCAATTGCTTTGGACTTCTCAAAAAACTAAAAGCGACCAATCCGCCCATGTGGAATACCAAGGTCCTGCACTTTCTTCTATGCAACGTGCCTATTGGCAAGTCAGAATCTGGGATAATAAAAACAATGTATCTGAATGGAGTGAGGTGGCCTTTTGGGAAATGGGTCTACTGAAAACAGCAGAATGGACTGCCGACTGGATAACGAAAACTAAAGACACTCAAGAAGAAAAATCTTTACCTGCCCAATACTACCGAAAAGAATTTAGGGCCACGAAGAAAATCAAACGTGCTACCGTCTATGTCACTTCATTAGGCCTATATCAATTATTTATAAATGGAAATAAAGTAGGCAATGATCTGTTTACCCCGGGCTACACGAGTTACCATAAGCGATTACAATATCAAACTTATGTGGTGACGGAAATGCTACAACAAAACAATACCATAGGTGCGATAGTAGGAGACGGTTGGTATCGTGGTTTTTTAGGATGGAAAGGAGAACGTAGTTATTATGGCAAACAATTGGGCTTATTGGTTCAACTTGAGATAGAATATACCGATGGTAAAAAAGAAACTATTACGACTAATAATAATTGGAAAACTGCCTACGGACCAATTTTAGAATCCGATATTTATAATGGAGAAATATATGATGCTCAGCTGGAAATGAACGGTTGGTCAACTAACGGATTTGATGATGCCAAATGGGTGAATGCTGGTCTTTTAGATTATACAAAAGAACACTTAGTTTCTTCACCAAGTCCAGCTGTAAAAGCAATCGAAACCATAAAACCTATTGCACTTATCACCACTCCCAAAGGGGAAACGGTGTTAGACTTAGGGCAAAATATTGTAGGCTGGGTACGGATGAAAGTACAGGGCGAAAAAGGACATCAAGTAACCTTACAATTTGCGGAAGTATTGGACAAAGAAGGAAATTTTTTCACAACCAATTTAAGGGCTGCTAAAGCAACTGATACCTATATTTTAAAAGGAGAAGGAATTGAGGTTTTTGAGCCTCATTTCACCTTTCATGGATTTAGGTATGTGAAAGTTGAAAACTATCCAGAACCGATTACCAAAGATAAAATAACTGGAGTTGTCATTCATTCTGACATAAAACCAACGGGAACTTTTACTTGCTCCGATACCTTAATTAATAAATTACAAAAAAATATCCAATGGAGTCAAAAAGATAATTTTTTGGATATTCCTACCGACTGTCCGCAACGGGATGAGCGAGTAGGCTGGACAGGAGATGCACAAGCTTTTAGTCCAACTGCCGCCTTCAATTTTGATGTCGCAGGTTTTTTTACAAAATGGTTAAGAGATTTAGCCGCTGACCAATTTCCGAATGGCGCAGTTCCAAATGTCATTCCAGATATGCTGAAAGAGCAAGGTGGCGTAATAGCTAAAGGTGGCGCAACGGGCTGGGCAGACGCTGCCGTGATTGTGCCCTGGACTGTTTATCAAGCATACGGAGACGAGCGTATTTTGGAAGAACAATATGCGAGTATGAAAGGATGGGTGGATTTTATGAAAAAGAAGGCAGGAGAAGATTATCTTTGGAATATGCCCAAATATTGGCATTGGGGTGACTGGTTAGCTTTTAATACCGACAAACCAGATTACGCAGGTTCGGTTACTGAAAAAGATTTGATTGCGACCGCTTATTTTTACCATTCCACCAATTTATTAAGGCAAAGCGCTTTGGTTATTGGTAAAAAGGAGGATGCTGCGGCCTATCAACAATTAGCAAAAAATATTAAATCTGCTTTTGCCAATGAATATATTACCCCCAATGGACGACTGGTTTCTCATACGCAGACAGCCTATGCTTTGGCGCTAAGTTTTGATTTGATTCCAACAGAATTAATTGATAAGTCAGCTCAATATTTTGCAGCAGATGTTGAAAAATTTGGACACTTGACTACAGGTTTTCTTGGAACCCCACTACTCTGTAGTACTTTATCAAAAATAGGTCGGGATGATTTAGCTTTTATGTTACTAAATCGAAAAGAATATCCCTCATGGCTGTATCCCGTTACCCAAGGCGCAACCACTATTTGGGAACGTTGGGATACCCAAAAACCAGACGGGACGATTATTGAAGGGATGAATAGTTTCAATCATTATGCTTATGGTGCGATAGGAGAGTGGATATATAGTTATGTGGCGGGATTGAGTATTGACCCTCAAAGTCCAGGCTATAAAAACACTATTTTTCAACCACATCCTGGCGGTGGGCTAACTAATGCGAACGCGGAGTTTCTTTCCAACTATGGTTTGGTAAAATCTTTTTGGACAATTAAGGATAGAAACTTTAATTATAATATAGAAATTCCTGCTAACACAACAGGTACGGTTATTTTACCTAATGCAAAATTATCAGAAGTTACCCTAAATTCAATTGCTATTACAACCTCAATGGAGGTTCAACAGGTAGATAATCAAGTGATTTTGGAATTGGGTTCTGGAAAATATCAATTAAAATATCCTATGGTAGTTAAAGATTAAAGCTAGCTACTTAGCACCCGAGCAATTAATCACTATTGCATGAATCGAAGAATCTTTTTACAATCAAGCACAGCGGCAAGTTTAGGAATATTATTTCCCATCATGGGTTGTCAACATGGGTCTATCGAAACCTCTGAGAAAGAAACAGCTTATCAGAAGTTAATCTTTTCACTCTTAAAAGACTGGTGTGATGGAATGCTAAAAGTACAAATCCTAAATCCTGAAAATCCTAAAACTCATGGCGCATTAGATTGTCCAGCTTGTAATAAAATTCATGGTCGTTGTATGGATGCCGTTTATCCATTTATGTATATGGCGGATAAAACGGGCGAGTCGAAATACATGGATGCTGCGATTGAGTTAATGGAATGGTCAAAAAATGTTTCAATGCCTGATGGCAGTTGGACGGTTATCCCAAATCCTAAATCATGGAGAGGTATTTCGGTATTTGGGGCAATTGCATTGGGTGAAGCCTTGCATTATCATGGTCATATCTTGCCAGCTGACATCA
>CAYVFU010000200.1:0-3392 GCA_964450495.1 uncultured Saprospiraceae bacterium
AGAGCAACTAAATGTTGCTCTGTTGAAGGAGCCAGTGAGTCCTCGAACTGGCTGAAAAAATCAAAAATATTTCGGTGAGTCAAACAAAGAATTAGCCAAAGACTATGGACATAAAATAACAACAACTGCAATAATTGAAATAATTAGTAAATTCTGTTCGTAAGACATAGTTTAACGTTTTGGTCTGAATAATTTGGAGTTGAATAGGCTATAGTGTTCTCTTTGCTGAAATGTTTTGATCAGTAGAGTCGGACGCCTTAAGTTGGTGTGCCTAAAAAGCACAGCAGATAAATAAATTCTAAGTGTTATCATTTCTTGATTTAATTATACATTCACTTATCTGTCGTTTCCTTTCTTACATCTTACCCTATCTTGAAAATATTTTTCCTGCATCACATTGAGCTATGCATGCTTTCTTAATGTAGACCTATGTAATTGAGAAATAAAGTCGTCTCACAGTCATATTATTTTTGAAACAGACAATTTCATTATTTGTATACTCGGGTGTCATGAAGCGAAATAAATTTGAATATTCTTTGGACTTAGACCACATTATTTTATTCTGCTCCTTTGTTCGAGGTTACCTATATAGTGGATTGAGTTGGCGGCGGAGACAGCTTTATGGCTATACTGATCTATGTGTTCCTTACCTACAAAGACGACCAACAGGCACTCAGTTTTGCGGTCGCAGCTTCATGCCTGAAGCACACCATTAACGGTGACGCCAATCTGGTAACGGTGTAAGAGCTCAAAAACTGATGAGGGGAGATGCTCCAGGAAAGGTGAGCCGGTAGAGCAAAATCAGAAGAGCGCTCAAGCTTGAAATGATTGTGCGGCACATTGCACAGACTAATCATAAAAAAACCGCATCAATTGACATGGGGTTTCATTACTTTGATTATTTGGGTTATGAGCTAATCCACACTCTTCACATTCTACATAATTCTTCCCGCAGCTTTATATGAATTTGCATTAGAAGCAGGCCTCTTGTCTTAGTAACGATCCCTTCCATCTTTTTTCAAGCGTCAGAATGGGAATACAGATTAACGCACTTCTGTCAGATACCCTATATTTAAAGTTTACAAGGAGGTAACTGCAAGCTAAAGCTAGCTTAACATTGAAGACATTAAATTAACCTAAGGATAATTTAATCCTTTAGCAATTGTAAACGTGATCGACGTTCCTTTATCCAAAGAAGGCTCAATCCAAACATCTCCGTGATGTTTTTGCACGATTTTTTTCACAATACTTAAACCCATACCTGAGCCTTCATAAGAATTCCCGTTGAGTTTTTTAAATTCTTGGAATGCGACTTCTCTAAATTCTTCAGCAATGCCAATCCCATTATCTTTTATGGTAAATGACCAGTGGGTTTCTAGTTCCTTTAAGCTTATAACAATATGTGGTTCATTCCCTTCGAATGAAGAGAATTTGATGCTGTTCGATAAGAGATTCTGAATGACTTGTTTTAATTTAATGTAATCACAATGAAGTGTTATAGGCGTGAAATGACTTTCAATCTTGACTTTATTGGTCACTATGTCATGATTAAGATTAGCCAAAACCTCTTTGATGAGCGTAACTAATTTCTCTTCTTGAATATTTAACTCTTCAGAATTGATTCTTGTGTAAAGTAATAAGTCATCAATGAGAAGCGCCATTGATTTTGCTCCGGATTCAATTATTTGAAAATATTCAGTTTCCTTTTCATTGAGTCTGTTTTCAAGCTTTCGCTTTAAAAGTGCTGAAAAACTACTAATAGATCTAAGTGGTGATTTGAGGTCATGAGAGGCTATTTTTACAAAGTTATCGAGCTGTTTGTTGGATTCCTTTAGTAAGGCAACAGTCTTCTCTTGATCTTCAACTGTTTTATTGAGAAATTGGGTAGTTATCTTGAGGTTGTCTCTTAGTCTTCTAATCTGAAAATCCTTTAACTCATCAGATTCTTGAATTTTTTGAAAATGGTTTTGAATAGATGCTTTTTGTTCATCTGTAAGATCAGAACTGTTCAACCATTGCAATATTTGTTCGAGCTTCGTCACTGCTTATATCTTAGCTTTGTTAGCTAAAGTGAGACTAAAAAGGCTACAAGTGACATTGTGGAAATTACATTCACTTTCAATTGTATGGCTGCCAATTTCGCCCATAGCAATTATACCTATTGTAGGTGCATTCCATATTTCATAAACATCATTGATCTCTTTGTTCATCAAAGGCCCAAAAGCAAATTTTCTTGCAGCACAAGAAGTTATAATAATAGCGTCTACCTCTTTGTGCGATTCACTATATTCTTCAAAAAATTCAACTGTATTTGTGACGATATCTATATCGGGCATCGGACAGAACTTCACCTTATCTCCTATTTCTAACTCTCCTGCCAGTATAAGTGAATGACTTTCATGATCATAATATAGCGGTGACCGTATTTTCTCAGTATCATACTTATCAATCACTTTTAAAGCGTAAATGCCAGGAATCAACTCCATTTTTTCACCTTCGGTTTGATCTGATTTTTCTAGTCCGAAATATTCAATAAACAACTCTAAAGCAGGTGTATTATCTAATTCATAGAGGGTATTACCTTCTGCTTTTGTCACGATATGTGTTTTGCCTAACGCCTCCCAGCCACTAAAAGCTTTTCCTCCAATTTTTACCTTAGTTCCGTCAAATATCAACGCAGCCAAACCATTGGTCTCAAAGGTCTCATTATGAAATACAGTGAATTCTTCATTTCTGAAGTCGTCACCTGCTAGACCTCCAAATATTGGCGTCTTTACATCAAGAATTTTTTTGTATCCTCTCACAATGCTATCACCATTAACTCCTACTTTAGAAGCATATGTGAGGATTGCAGGCTTGGTGAATTTTTCTAAGGCGACTTTCGCTATTTTTTTTGCCGCATCTTCCTCTATTTCTTCAAAAGAGGCCATTTCTATGTGGTACGCATTTTTTTCCAACTCTATCAAGAGTATAGAATATGTGCCTTCTACAATAGTATTGTCGTAGATTTCTCCGCATGTTGTTGCACCAAAAAAATCTATATTTTTAGATACTAAATAGCTTGACAGTGTTCTAAAATCAAGATTGTGAGCACAGAAACAAATGGCTAAAGTAGGATTAAAACCATCTCTAAGATCTTGTTCCAGAAATGTCTTAATTGTATCTACTTCTTTGCTGCTGTACGATTTTATGCTCATAGTCAGTGTTGTTTAAGTTTAATTAGTCGTGAGAATGGTAAAAAATTGCTGTTAAAGGTGGGTGATACAAATATATGAAAAAAATAGGTCTAGGAAGTACCATAATCTTTCTGGTAAAGTTTTCGAGTCAATTGTTTTCTTGTTTTAATTTACACTGTTATAACTTGTAGATTATAAGCTAGTTATATATTGATT
>CAYVFU010000201.1:0-3346 GCA_964450495.1 uncultured Saprospiraceae bacterium
TTTGTCATCTACAAACGGATACAACCGTTTACATACGAATACAAATGGTTGAAGAATGTACAGCTCACCAATACTTCCATATCTGCATTACCTACATAAAACATCTACCAATACTATCCGATTAGCTAATGAGTAGACACTACTTATATGGAAATTGTTCTTAGTTCAGTTTGAATATACAAAATCCTTAGGAACTGCAGTAAATCCCTGAACTCTTTCTACCCTCCCATTTCCAAAAGTGTAAATTATAATTAAAGGGTATCCGTTCTGAACAATTTATTTTACCATGAAAACCTTTAGCAAAATAAATTAGAAACTTGGTTTACATTAGACAGTAATCTCAATCCTATTCCCCTCAGGATCCAACACCACACTTTCATAATAGCCATCTCCCGTTGTTCTTGGTTCTCCTACGATGGTGTATCCGTCCTTCCGTAATTGTTTTGTTAAGTCATCTACTTTCTCTTTACTCCCGACGGAAATGGCAAAATGTATGATTCCAATATACTCCGCTATGGTGCTGTTTACATTTTCTGGAATGTCAGGTCGATGCATCAACTCCAATCTGCACCCTTCTGAAAATTGGATGAAATAGGACGTGAACTTCTTTTTTGGATTGGTATACTTCTCTCCAGCTTCTCCACCAAAATAGGTCTCATAGAATGTTTTCATGACCTCTAAGTCAGTTACCCAAATGGCAAGGTGTTCGATTTTCATGTCATTACTTGTTTACACTCTATTCACCTGTGGCTCCAATTCTGTTAACTCTCCTATCGCAATCGGTTTGCCTTGCTCGATACTTCGTCTGGCTGCAACTCCTATCAAAATCGACATCGCACCATCTCGTAAACCAGCTGCATGCTTCAACGGATCCGGGTTTTCTGGATTGACAAATATTTTATCTTGTAGCCTGGTGTCTCCCCCACCGTGTCCTCTTCGGTCGTAATCGACAGACATTGTCTGGTGTTCGTTCCAGTTTTTGTGGACGATGATTGGTTTGGAAACGAGGTTGTTTTGTTTGCTTTGATCCATTTCTGCGGCGTGGAGTTCTTCTTGACTCATGTTGATGTTTTCATAGTACGGGACATCGAGCCAAGCTTCGATGCGGCCATCCATGCCGTTAAAGGCAATCTTCCAGCCTTCGTATGGCGAGTAGGTAGTCAGGGAATAATTGACAACAACATCATTGGCGTATTTGATGTTGGCTGACATTTTATCGTAGATGTCGATGTCGTGTCTGAACAGGCACTTGTCTCTGATGTAGCCATCGTGTTGTTCGTTATTGACATAGAGATCCATGTTGCGTTTGCTCTTGGTGATGTCGTAGTAAAACTTACACTCCGACTTGTGTCCACAGTCTCTGCAATTGTTGCCACGGAAAGGTCCATTGGAGCCATAATGCTCAAGGGCACCATAGGCAAAGACTTCTGATGGATCAGAATCTATCCACCAATTGAGTAAATCAAAATGGTGTGTGGCTTTGTGTACCCAAAGAGAGCCACCACTTTCCATCTCACCATGCCAGCGTCTGAAATACGACGCACCGTGATAGGTATTCAGATACCAGTGAAAATCTACGGAAGTGACTTTGCCGATGGTATTGCTGTGCAGCAACTCTTTAATTTTTGTCATGTATGGGCTCCAGCGATAATTAAAGCCAACGATTAAATTTTTGTTGGATCTTTTTTCTGCTTCGATGATGGCTTGGCATTTATCTTCATCTGTGGTGAGAGGTTTCTCTGTCAATACATCACTCCCCAGATCCAAACCTTTGATGATGAATTCGTGATGCGTGGAATCTTTGGTCGTGACGATCAATAAATCAGGTTTAGTTGCAGTCATCATTTCATCGAAATCCAAATAGGTCGGACAAGTCACGCCCATGTAGTCTTTGGCATAAGCAAGACGCCCAGGATTGATGTCACTCAAAGCAACAAATTCGATGATGTCAGGGTACTGATCTACGAGTCGTTTGCCCCAAAAACTAGTACCCCTTACGCCTGTACCTACCAGTGCTACTCTCAGTTTACTACCTGACTGTGTAAGATGCAGAGGCTTAGATGTAGCACATCCTGCAGCCAACATACTGACTGAAGCCAAAAATTTGCGACGCGATAGATTTGAGGTCATAGTTAAGGGTTTAATTAAAGCAAAATTAAATTCGTGTACGTTAACGAATATACCTATTTTAGTGCTCAAATTCAGTACATTGCAGAATAATTCTATTGGGATTTTAGGTAATATGCGCATACTATGGAGAATGGTAATTTGGGGATAAAAGACATAGCAAAATTAGCGGATGTTTCTATTGGTACAATCGACCGTGTGCTCAACAATAGGACAGGTGTTGCTCCAGCTACGAGAGAAAAAGTCTTGCAGATAATTAAAGATACCGGTTACAAAAAAAACCTCGTCGCCAGCAGACTCAAGCTAGCTAAAAATAAAGCCATTAAAGTTGCCGTCCTCGCGCCTACCCCAAGAAACGAACACAGCTATTGGAATCTTCCACTGCAAGGTGTCAAGCGGGCAATCAATGAATTAAGTGCTATGGGCGTTTCTTCAGAATACTATTATTTCAACCAACTCAACCACCAAAATTTTAGAGAGCAATTCGACAATATTTTTCATGAGGAATTCAATGCATTGATTACCGTCCCCTTCTTCGAATCCGAAAGTAATATGCTACTCAGCAAAGCGAAAGAAAAAAACATACCAGTTGTATTTTTGGACACTGAAAGAGAATTGCTATACAGCAGTAATTTCATTCGGCAGAATTCTTTAAATGCTGGATTGGTTGCCGGACGATTACTGCATGGCTTAGTTGGAGATGAAGGCACCTATATTGTTGTCAATATTTTAAATGACCGAGGCAAACAAATAAATAACTTACAACGAGAAAGTGGTTTTCGATCCTATTTTAAAAATCTACCAAACAATAAAAACATCAATCACTTTACCATAAATCATCCCCTTGAAGATGATTTTGATTTATCGCCAGAGTTAAAAACACTTGCCAAAGGACCAACAAAGTTTGGCATCTTTGTCACCAATGCCAGATCTTTTTTACTTCCAACTATTTTAAAAGAAAATAAAATCAGCAACTACCATTTAATTGGTTTTGATCTAAATAAAAAAAATACTGCCTATTTAAAAAGTGGAGAAATCGATTTTTTAATTAATCAGAAACCTCAGTACCAAGGATACACTGCGATCAAAGGCTTGTATAAGTTTTTGACGGAAAACGATAAATCGCAATTGAATATTGATATACCTGTGGAGATTGTGGTGAAAGAGAATGTTGACTACTATGTCGTTCGCTGATGCTCTCTTTTAGGGCGTTCGCTGA
>CAYVFU010000202.1:0-3335 GCA_964450495.1 uncultured Saprospiraceae bacterium
GGGGCAATCTATGATGTAGACTTCATGCGTATTTTGATCTCTACAACTCAAAGCTGATATAGCATTCTATACCCTTCTCATAATATAAGTTGTACCTCTTTTTCTAAATCAATATCAAACGTTTCTTTCACTGATGTGGTAATTTTTTTGGCCAAATCAATAATTTGGGTGCCTTTGCCATTTCCATAATTAACTAGGACAAGTGCATGCTTTTCATGGACACCAACATCTCCTACAGTATGCCCCTTCCAACCCAATTGATCAATTAACCAAGCAGCAGGAATTTTAACTTCACTGTCACTTACTGAGTATGAAGGTGCATTCGGGTGAGTTTCCGAGAGCTTTTCAAAAACAGATCGATCAACTATAGGATTCTTAAAGAAGCTTCCGGCGTTACCTATAACTTTTGGATCTGGTAACTTAGATTGTCTGATGCTAATGACAGCATTACTTATTTCCTTTACACTTAGCTCTGCATCTGATTTTTGTAACAATTCTTTTAGTGGTTTGTAACTGTATACTAGCTTATGATTTTGCTTAGTCAACTTAAACTGAACATCGGTAACAAGATATTTCCCTTTCATTTCTTGTTTAAAAATACTGTCTCTATATCCAAATGCACAAATGTCTTTTGGAAAGTATTCTTTAGTGCCAGATGATAATTTATAGGCATGTAAGCCTACAAACACCTCTTCAATTTCTACACCATATGCACCTATATTTTGTATTGGAGCAGCGCCTACAGTCCCTGGTATTAAAGACAAATTTTCTATGCCTCCATAATTATTATTGACTGCCCATTCTACAAAGTCATGCCAGACCTTTCCAGCACCTACTTGAACGATCAACCAATCATCATTTTCTTCGATTACCAACATGTTTGACATAGTCGGTTTTAGGATGACTTTAGAAATGTCTTTTGCAAAAAGCACATTACTGCCTCCTCCAAGAATAAATACTGGTTCTTGTATGGGCAAAAGATCTGCTAAGTCTTCTTCTGTTTCTATAAAACAAATGCGATCACATGACGCATCAAACCCAAAAGTATTGTACTCTTTTAAAGAATAGTTGAAATGTTGCTGCATCTGATTTAAAATTCTGGATCGGTTGTTACCTTCAAAAGTTTCCGATTCAGGTTAAGGATCATTCCAAGGCTAAAGACATTGGATTGTTGATCATTATCTTTACCGTATCGAACAAATAAACCAAAACTAAAGCCTCCCATTCCATATCCATACCCAACTTCACCGATAAGATTTTTAAAATAATTGCGACGTACGCCTTGTTGTTCGAAGTTTGATTGCAAGCCATAAAGTTCCGTTCTTGTCCATTGATATCCGGCCCCTATACTTAAGCCAAATTTACCTTCCTTGTTGACGTTACTTAGTCCGGCAAAATTTAATCGTCCTAATACTGGAAACGCAAGAGCGCCCAGCCCCTTAAAATCTCCAGTACTAAGTGCTAAAGGTGAGAACACAAATGCCCCTTCCGCAGACACAGAAAATTTTTCTCCTCCTAACCATAATTTAGGACCCAATCCAATATTCAACAAAGCACTGCCTGCACTAGCTGAAGCTATATTGTCTTGCGGATTAGAATAGCGAGAATACAAATCTATGCGACTGACAAATCCATATCCGACCTTCTGGCCTGCCACCTCCTGAATCAAGCAAAATAGTATCGATAGAATTAGTGTCTGTTTTATCATAGGCATACTACTACACAAAGATAAACTGATTAATGGATATAAATATTGGGAAAGAGGGCCCACAATATGGTGTACTTTCACAAAAGCGATAATATGGCTTCATTTACCTTAAAGCATTGGATTTCAAAGTCCTCTCATCAATCTCAATGAAATAAGTGAATTATACGATTACTATGCGCTAATTAGCTATTATTATTAGCAGTAAGAATGATGTATTCGGGTTATGAAGCATAAGAATAACTATTGGTTTCCAACCTCTTCAGATACCCCAATTCGAAACCACGACGAATCAAGCCAGCAGTATTTTTAGCATTGAGTTTAGCTAAAAGATTTTTTCTATGTGTGATTACTGTATTGATAGATATGAAGAGTTTCTCAGCGATATTTATGCTGCTGTATTCATAAGAGATTAAGTGCAAAATTTCTTGTTCACGTTTTGAGATAGCAGAAATTGTAGTCATAGAAAAGTAATTTTAATTTATATCCGAATATAAAAACTACTGATCATCTTGAAAACACATTGGTGTAGACGTCACGAATGTTGTTGCAAAGCAAGTAAAAAATGGTGTGAATGAGCTTGGCTAAAAAACCTCCAAAGATGCTAGCACAGTTTGTTTGTACGTTTTACTAACCGGGATTTCCAGTTCCCCCATAATTATCCTATTCCTAAGCATATCATAGGAATCCATATAGGATAGATTTACTAAAAAACTTCGATGCACTTTGGTGAGTAACGCCTGAGGAAGTTTTTCCTCTATTTCGGACAAGGTTCTTCTAATGGTATACATATTATGACCATCGCTGATGATACAATCTCGGTTTTTAACTTCTATATATCTAACATCCTTGAGTTTTACTTTCACTAGGAACTGGTTTGACTTTAAGAAGACTGACTTATTGGTAAACGCATTGGCAATTGTATCTAAAGATCGTCTTTCACCTTCTTCTGATATTTTGTTTACCAATAATTCTAGGGTTCTTAAGATTTGTTCTTCGTTTATTGGCTTAGGCAAAAAAGCTACAGGTGACGTCTGACTCGCTCTTCTAAAGGTGCGCTCATCTTGATAAGAAGTCACATAAATCACCAAAAGTTCTGGGTCAACCTTTAATAATTTATTGACTAATTCGATACCATCAATAGACCCAACAATATTGACATCTACTAACATGAAATCTGGACGAACCATAGATACCATCTCATAAGCTTCAGTTGCATTATCAGATGTTCCAATATGTCAATAGCCAGCTCCTTTAACCAATATCTCCAGTTGATCAGCATAAAGAGGTTCGTCTTCTACTATGAATACTTTTAATTTTGACATTACTTTAAGTTTGGAAATTGTGATAGAACTACAGTGTCATGGTTTTCTCGAAATTGAATTTGTACAGTAGAATAATTCGTTATTAAATATACACCATAAATATAATGCGAAGTAATTGGATTTTATCCAAACGGTCTACTGACACATTAATATTACAAGATAAATGTTGTAGAATCAATGCCATAGTTTATGGTTGCGTATGGACAAGAATGTGTTGTGAATGACCAATAAAATGATGTGAAGTGTAGGTGCATATAAAAATTGAAGGCCTCCCTTTAGTTTAAAAAATAGGTATTGCCCACAGC
>CAYVFU010000203.1:0-3311 GCA_964450495.1 uncultured Saprospiraceae bacterium
ATACAACATAATTACATTTTATCAACTTTAAAATCCATACCAATCATATAATCCAATACCAGTGTATTTAAAGACAGTACTCCGACAACTTTACTACTCTTTAGGTATCTAGAAACTAAATAGTAAACAAAAAGACAGAATAATTAATAATAAATTTAAAGTGCAGGAGTATGAGACTATCAAATAGCATCAGATCACAAGCTAATGCTTGTAGATGTAGAGTAAGAGTTAAAATTTGAGTGTTAAATAGACCTAGTTGATAAGTCCAGTTAAATATTTTAAAGATCTTCTAACTGGATTTCTTACTTTTAATGGACATGTTTTTCCAGCTACTACGATTCCAGACCAATAAAATGGATGTAAATACTTCTCAGAAACAGTCTCCAAATAATTTAAATTACTTTGCCTTAAAGACTCATCAAGTCGCACACCTTTTACCACACTTTCTATAAATCCATTATCAATAATAGCCGTCTGTTCATCAGGTATTTTATAAAAACTCATTGTAAGTGAAGATGATCCAGAAAAACTAAACGCTTGAGAAATACTTTGGATACTTTTGCCACTCTGAGCTCCACCTCTTCCAGTATCACATCCGCTCAACATTGCTATTTCTGTATCAACTTTAATCTGAGACAATTCATATGCAAACAGGTTTTGATCCTCATGCAATCCCGAAAATAAAAACTGAGAAAGTTCAGGCTCTTCACTATCTATCACGGCATGCATAGCCAACTGAAGAATATCTGATTTACCTGTATACTTATTGAAATTTTTCTTATTTGCATTTACTCCAGTTACAGCAATCGCATCTTCAACTTTTTTTGAAATTTCAATGACCCCTCGTTTTGCTCCTGGCAAATTAGTCAACCCCCCTCTTGACACAAATAAATCTAAAGTAGAATCATTTGGGTCAGTTGACATAACTAAAGAGCTATTTTCAAATTCTTCAGCTTGTTTATAATCTGGAGAAAACCCAACATAACTATTTTCTCTTACTTTTCTTTTTCTGATTTTATTTGACAAGAGTGACTGCAGAGAATAATCATAAACAACTGTATAATCTCTAAGCAAATAAGGCATATCTTTAAAATTACTTTCCTCATGCGGAATGCTTGTCAACAATGTCTTAAATGGTAAAGATTCCAGGAGCCAATCTGATATCACATAGATATGTTTTACAGATGACTCAAATGTATTAATTTCATCTCCAAGTAAATATTCGTATATCTCGTGCGATGTCTCTGCAAAAAGATTTAGTGACGACTCATAGCAACTTCTATTTGTTAAATCAGGATTAGAAACTTCTTCTTTATAAATGTTAACTATATTACGTTTTCTATCGTCAATTTCCTTCCTAAAAAATGAAACCACTTCTTTTGTGATTACAGTGCTGTATAAATAGCCAGTTCCTTGATAGTAATTAATTATTGCTTCATCTGCTGTCAGTTGATTTTGAATATCATGCATAATCGAGCCTGACTTTTCTAAATCATAGAATAACGTTCTTTGATTCGGTAACTGAGATACAACTATTTTACTGTGTTCTTCTCTTAAATATTGCAATGAATCTAAATAAAACAATTTTGAATCGATATTAAGGTTTTCATGTAATTCCTTGCATTGATTATATTCCTTTTTAATTGAAGAAATACTATTTCTCAAGTCCAATTCTTGTCTAATCAGAACATCAGAAACAGAGCTACTTTGAAAAGGGTCAAACTTGATATTATTGTTGCTGTATATCATAGACTGCATACTGCAAGAATAATTTACAATCCGGTCTGCCAACATTTGGCTCTGAGTATAATTGTATAAATGATAGATTATATCCAATGCTGAATCAAAAAAATATCTTACGTGGTCATCCCTTCTACGATTTCTTTGATCATCAAAAATATGATTTTTAAGATAATACCATTCTTGTACATATTGATGAGTTTCATTCATTATTGAAAACAGCTTTGACATTTTGTCCGGAGAATAAGACTGTTTCAATAATTCACTATTTGCGATCATCAATTCAGTATTAACTCTAATTAAGTTAGTTATATCTTCTTTACGATGGTTTTTTGCAACTTGTAGCTGTTGCACAGCTTTATCAAAGTCTCCTTGTTCTGAGTAATATCGAGCTAATGCTGAATTCTTTAAATAGAGCTGATATGCAAATTGATCGGGATTTGATTCATAAAGCTCAATTGCCTTTTTTAGATTTGTTGTCGCCTTATCATGTTGACACAAAAACCCATATGCCGTTCCAAGCCAAGCATGACACATTGCCAAATGCTGAACGCTTATACCTTTCGTTTTAGAAATACTTTTCTTGAAATATTCAATTGCACCATCGTAGTCAGTTTTGACTATGGAAGCTAAACCTTGATAAAAATAATAGATACTTCTTTTAGAATTAGATTGGTCTTCTATGGAAGTAATTCTATCAAGTTCTTTAGTTCCTTGATCCCATCTACCTGTATTGAAATAAACTCCTGTTTGAATCAGGTTTTCAACTATGTAGTAATCTGCCTGATTAATGAGCTTAGCCAGCTTGTTAATCTTCATCATGTGGTAGTTAACTTTTTCTTGATTATGCCGTTGCAAGTACAGATTGATATAAAGTTGATGTATAAAAATCTCCGACTTTTCAGTATGCAAATACTTTCCGGCAAGGCCTAAACCAGAACTCAGATACCTTTCAGCTAGATCATTATTATCCACATTTATTTGCAACTCAGCAAGTTCCTTATAAATCATAACCAAATACGAAGAACTACCAACTTGAGAAAGAGCGGAAGTTAATGCTTTCTCTGCTAGCTTTCTTTCACCAAAAAAGTTGTAGTACTTTCCCAGAAAATAATTCAGTTCACCTATTATAACAGTATCATCGATATCTTCTGCATCAAAATTTTCAAAATATCTTAGTCCTTCTTCTTGAAAATTATTATCAATAAAATATTCTGATAACGATATGAAAAAGTCATTGCTACTTGATTTGTTAGATTGCAATTGGATGTGGGTACGTTGTAGTACTTTTAAGCTGGTTTTATCATCATTACTTAAATAGTCAACTATATGCTGAATTGTCTGATCAAAATCAACACTATCACTTTTAGCATAAAGTACAGATTCCGAGAGTATTAAAGCTAATAAAACAATAAAAATTTGCAGCTTACAGGTATATCTCATTTACAAACATTTGAAGTTATATAAATGGAAGGGAAACTGAATATAGAAAGAATTTCAATATATTCGAACTATAATATTAATTAACGTAGTACAAACTCACTTTTTAAATTTTGTCAATTTTTTTTTCT
>CAYVFU010000204.1:0-3307 GCA_964450495.1 uncultured Saprospiraceae bacterium
TACAAACTAATCCTAAACTCTCCAAACCAGAAAAATTCTATTTAGAAAAGTAAAAACCATAGCCTGCAATAACTTCCAAGATTAGAAAAATAAAAAAGGAATCATACACATACAAACCTCCACTCAACAGCCTAGTCTGTAGAAAAATGCCCCCTTACACCCATTATCCAATAAAACCACGTTTCTTTGCACTGCGCAATTTAGAATATGCTATTTACAGAATTCAAGCTAAACAAGTCTTTGCTAAGTGCCCTTGATGAGATGGGAATATCTGAGGCAACTGCCATTCAAAAAAAAGTATTCTCTCCGATTATGTCTGGAAAAGATATCGTAGGTATTGCGCAAACTGGTACAGGTAAAACCTTAGCATATTTATTACCAAGTTTTCAGTTGTGGAAATTTACATCATCACCTCACCCTCAAATTTTAGTCATTGTCCCTACTCGTGAGCTTGTCATGCAATTGGTGGAAGTAGCTACACAGTTAACTGAATTCATGAATGTTGCTATTGTTGGCGTATATGGCGGCACAAATATCAAAACACATAAAAATGCTATTATTGGCGGAGCTGATATCGTAATTGGGACACCAGGTCGTTTGGTGGATTTATGCAAAGATGGTGTGTTGAAAACAAAATTTCTGAAGCGGTTGATTATTGATGAAGTTGATGAAATGCTTAACCTTGGCTTTCGTACACAACTTAGAATTATTCATGAGTTCATCCCTTCTCGATGCCAGCAATTAATGTTTTCTGCGACGATGACAGAGGATGTAGAAAAAGTAATTCGGGAGTTTACAGACCATTATACCAAAATTGAAACTGCTCCATCTGGCGCTCCATTAGAACACATAGAGCAGTACGGGTATCGCATCGAAAATTTCAATTCCAAAGCCAATTTGCTTGAACGATTACTGATTGATGATACGGCAATGACTAAGGTGTTGGTATTTGCTAAAACCAAAAAGATGGCAGATGCTCTTTTCGATAGAATGACAACAGTTTTTACAGAACAGATAGGGATTATTCATTCGTCTAAATCACAAAATAATCGGTTTGATACCGTAGCAAAATTTCAAGATGGTACATATCGTTGTTTAATCGCAACAGACATTATTGCTAGAGGCCTTGATGTGACAACTGTTACTCACGTCATCAATTTTGATTTGACTGATACGCCTGAGAAATATATCCATCGGATTGGTAGAACAGGAAGGTCCGAACAAAAAGGTATTTCGATCTCTTTTATTTCTGAAGCGGAGTTAGACTATCAGAGCGAAATTGAAACGCTGATGCATAAGCAGATTGCTCTATTGGATTTACCAGCAGATCTAGTATTAACTGATGAGTTGATTGCTTTGGAAAAACCAATTGAGTATGTCCCATTTAATCCACATAAAACGAAGAAGCGCGAACCATCTGGACCAGCATTCCACGAGAAGAAAGAGAAGAATAAGAAAGTCAACAACAAAATCCGGAAAAAGGAAAAAATGAGACTTAAATATGGAAAGCCGATCAAGAAGAGAAGGAAGGCAAAGAAATAATCTCGATTTTCATTTCACAATAAAGAACTAGAAACCTTCATCTTTTACTTAACTATTCTGACTCATTTACAGAAGGAGGATCTCCATAAAAATCTAAAATGTGTTTTTCACTTACGATTCTTGATACTTCCTCATGATTAGGACTTTTAACTGCCATGAAATTATACTTGCCGTGAATGCCAATATACCTATCAGAATCCAACATCGTTGTGTCTGATTCAACTATAGTTTTGACCATACTAAAAATGGATTCTCGATCTTCATTTGTAAAATCCTTATAGCTTGGAAACTTCATAATAAATAATTGTTTATCCGCTTCCTTTTTATTCAGATATTTGATTTTATCAAAATCCATAGGAGATTCTACAGACACTTTCACAAGTGTATGAATCAACGAAGCAAATGTCATCGTCGAATCTGGATTAGAGACCATCATAGACATATCCTCTTTTAATAAATCTTTTCGTGGATCAGGAATTTCTTTAGGCCCAAAGAGACTCATTAAATTAAAACAAGCCATTATACCTATAATCGCCAATGGTCCACTAAAGAACCAAAGCGGTGTCTTATGCTGGTGGGATAACTCTTTATATTTTGACAATAACTGAGGTGTAAATTCCTTTTTCTCAATAGTCCGCTTACAATTAGTGCACTCGGCTACACCAACCTTTCCTATGGGAAAAAATGGAATCCAGTAAATATGGGCATATTTTCCAAACGTTGATATGTTCTGAGGTGCCGGTTCATGACAGTGTTGACATATCGTTCCATTAATCTTAGCTTGAGCAAGTAACTTGCCCTTTGATCCATAAAATATCATTCTTAAAAAATTTTTTGTTCTAATTAAATATAGGATTTATTTTGGATTATACCATATTCAGAATATTTATTAATTCCGTCAAAAACACTTTATAGACCCCTCAACAGTCTTTTAATAAATGGTCGTAAACATATTCTACAATAGTCTTACAACAAGTCACCTGAAAAGATGTTATCTTTGTAGAATCAATCTAAATAAGAAATTATGAGTAGCACAACATCAAATCCGGTAATGCTTTATACAGAGCAAACACCAAATCCGGAATCATTGAAATTTGTGACAAATAAAATGCTTTACAGAGGTACTGCTGATTTCAGAGAACGTCCTTTAGCAGAAGAATGGTCACCATTAGCAACTGCCTTGTTCGACTTTCCATTTGTGAAAGGTGTTTATATCTGCAATAACTTCGTAACAATTACTAAAGAACTTAATTATAAGTGGGAAGACTTGATGATGAAACTCAAGGAGTACATCAAAGGTTATGTTGAAGAAGATAAAGAGATTTTAAAAGAAGGCTTTGCTGAAGCAATGGCCGCAAAAGAAAAAGAAGAAGGCGTTGGTTATGAGTACACTGGTGATGAAGCTGAATTGGTCATAAAAATCAAAGACCTGATCGATACTTATGTCAAACCGGCAGTAGAAGTCGATGGAGGGAATATAGAATTCAAGTCATTCAAAGATGGTATTGTGACTGTTATCCTTCAAGGCTCTTGCAGTGGATGTCCTTCTTCTACAGTAACTCTAAAATCAGGCATTGAAGGCATGCTTCGACGAATGGTCCCTGAAGTAAAAGAGGTCGTTAGTGAAATGGGTTGACGAACGGTCCCGCGGATACCGCGAGATTAAATTGACTAAATGTCAATTGAATGTGAGGAAACCGATTCATCAGAATCAGGTGGACCAACATTAAACCAGGCCTTTTTATAGTTTCCAGCAAGCTTGGAG
>CAYVFU010000205.1:0-3075 GCA_964450495.1 uncultured Saprospiraceae bacterium
TAAATACAATTCTATCAGAATTTTCACCGTTTGGAAATGCCTCGACTGTTCCATTGTTATCATCGTCAAAAAATATGACCGTTGCATTTAGATCGCTGAACAGACCACCTTGAGAAAGAATAGATTGTGAGAAGAGAATTAGAATGACAATGTTTTTCATGTTCTGAATATAGTTCAAAATTTATTCCTAATTCCCATATACATAAATCGTTATAATCAATTTCAAAAAAGACTTTACTGAAAATTTACTAACTTAAAGAAGTTGAATTAATTACGAAAAATGAAATCCTGATAATCACATGATTGTCAAGATATTTTGGTGTGGAGCCTGGGGGAGTCGAACCCCCGACCTCTTGACTGCCAGTCAAACGCTCTAGCCAACTGAGCTAAGGCCCCATAATTTAAAGTCCAAATAAAAGTAGTAAAATTGGTCCAATGGGTCGTGACCTAATGTCATTTAGTTAAGAAATAAATCCCTATTTAAAAGCTTCGGAGAAGCGAAATATATATAGTATTGATTTCATGAGAATTGACGTTATCTCAAGAATAGCTTAAATATTGGAAAAAGAGACTATCTAAAATCCGTACTCTTTGAGTTTTGATATTCTGTCACACCAAATCCAGCACCAAATATTAGGTAATCTGTATTAAAATCAATAGTTAATATTCCAGAAGAAAACGTAACAGAATTCACAGTACAAAATTGATCCTCAGCTGTTTGGATATATTGTACATCTGTTTGATTAGAACTACTTGTCGTCAAATGAATCAATAATGCAAAGGAGTATTTTTGGTCGAATCCGTTAGCAAAATTTCGTTGACCGAATCTGGTAAGTCGAAGCATCATGCCGTCAGCAGTAGGAGCCCCACTTAAATCGATTGAAAATTGATGATTGTTTAATTGATCTGCTGCTACAACGTAACTTTCTCGGTCTTTAGGTATGATTGACCAACCCAATGGGATGAAAGGTTCATTACTTACTTCCAGGTCTTCAGTATGAAGATCTTTTACATTTATTTCATCAATACCATTCATTCTTCCAACGATTCCGCCTTCAGAAGTGTCGCTGGTGTTTGCATAAATAAATGCTGGCTCTTCAACTTTTCCAACATACCTGCCTCCAAGATTAACATTGAACGGACCTCCAAGTCTCATACAAAAATCATTCGCATCACTATCAACATAATGACCACCGATGAACGTATTGGCTCTAGATTCTGGCAAGTCCACAGAAATGTCACCATTGCCTTCGCAATTTATATTGAAGAAAGAATTATAATTCATTTGTGAAACTCCGTTAGGCCCACTACCTCCTGTCCATGCGAATCCTTTTTCAGCATTACTTACAGCTGCAAAGCCTATCACAGAGTTTGCATTAAACCAAGAACGGTTCGCAGTAGCTTCGGCTTCCATAAACCAACCATGTCTCCCATTGTTTAGCGCAGTCAAAGAAGTGAATGTTGTTCTAGTCACTTGAAAATTTGCACCATAGTCACCATTGCCAATGTCAGATCCACAATAGAATCCATCCAATCCACAATTAGAAGCCAATAAATGATCGTGACTAGCACCTTGACCTCTAAGAAATACAAAACCATGTCGAGGTGCTCCATCTACTGTTAATCCTCTTACTCCAATTCCTCTTGTTGCCACCACAACAGTATTGTCTAAAACAGCACCATAACCATCCACAGAAATTGGATTCCACAGATTACCAGAAGCAGTAATTCTCCAAGGATTAGCCAAATGATATTTCCCAGAAGGAATAAGAATTCGACGGATACCTTCATTCATATTTGCAAATTCAGTGGCTTTAGTGAATGCGGGTTCGCTATCAACGACTTGATCTGCTTTGGCACCAAACCAACAAACATTGACATGCTCTAATGACCAGGTACCTGTTAACGCATTTCCATCAAAAATTTGTTGACTAAACGCATCAATGCCTGTCCTGTTTCCAATTATATTTTGAAAGTTTATAAACTTGCCACCTTTAAAACTCAAGATGACGTCTTGTGGTAAAATCAATATTCCATTTGCCAAATTATGACAGTGTCTGATTTCCCAAATTGCATTTGCGTGGGTTGCTGGAATATTTGTAAAATCAAAATCTGCAGGAATGATATAATATCCGGAAGCACATTGTTGTGTGGTTCTATTGTGTATGGCTTCTTTAGATTGGTGTCCTACAATCCCGTCTGATCCAAGAATTAGTAAGGAATCACTATCAACGTTGTTAGGGACATTTTGAATTTTTAGCATTCCTTCTATTTCTAACTCGGTCTGAGAGTGTAGAAAGGCTAAAAACGGTACAACTGTAATAAGCAGGGTTAGTACGAGTCTATGCATATTCTTATTTTTAAGTATGAAATACAAAAGTAATTACTTTATACTCAGCATTTTGGTATTTAAGCAAGGGCAAGATTTTAGTTCTTTATTGATTATTTATTTCTAATTAGACATAGGAGTCTAAATTTCGGGCCTGTCTGACGCTCCTATTTTAGATCCCAAACAATTGGCAAATTAATAGGTGTTTAAAATTCAACGTTAATTAACAATGAATGGCTTCATTATCTAAATGTGAACATGGTTGCAAAAGCAATACCTAACTTTTCTAATGAATGAGAATCAAAATGAACGCCATCTCCAATGTCATTAAGTCCTGTAGGCGTAGGTACATAGTATGCCCAACTTTTTAATGAGTTTATATTTTGTAGTACAGAGAGCTGGTTGTCAAGATTATTTGGATCGCCATCTGAATGCATTCCAGTAGTATAAAAATTACCTTTAAACCAAGGCTCGGCATCCAACATATTCAATAGCTTCAAAAGTTCACCTTGATAATATAGATTAGAAGTATTGTGGTCTGCTTCACCTTGTGCCCAAACAAAAAAATCAATATCTGGAGTGCCGGAGACAGTTATCTGATTTACCAAATCTATCCATAGGGTATTGTTATTGGCTTGAGTCCAAAATCCGATATGTCTTCCATTCTGAGCATTTATATAGCACCTAACAATATGGTCTGGATACATACTCCTTAATTTTTTTCCAGCATGAAATACCATATTATC
>CAYVFU010000206.1:0-2875 GCA_964450495.1 uncultured Saprospiraceae bacterium
CTCATAAATGGAAAACTACACAAACGACGAAAAGGACTACCGCAAGGAAGCCCTTTGAGTCCATTACTTTCCAACATTGTGTTGGATCAATTAGATAAATACCTTGAAAAGAAAGGGTGTAATTTTATCCGCTACGCTGACGACTTTAGTATCTACACTAGATCAAAGTCAGAAGCAAAATCTATTGGTAATGAAGTTTATCTCTTCCTTAGAGACAAACTAGAGTTACAAATTAATAGAGCAAAGAGCGGTGGATACCACGGTTCGATTTGTGCCAGTGATTTCGGTCTAACTGTGCCAGTGATTTCGGTTCAAACTGTGCCACTATAGCAAGCCGGAAACGGATGAATTTCGGTTTGATTTGTGCCATTAGTCTTGGGTTCAAAGGAATGATTTCGGTTCAAACTGTGCCACTTCTAAAGATCAAGTAAAAATTCGGTTTAGCTTTCTGTAAATAATATCAGATAAGTTATGGCCTATAAACTTGATCCTATGGATTTAAAACAACTACTCTCCCTGCACCTTGACGGTTATAGCAACCGAAAGATAGCGACTACACTAGGATTTTCACGTAATACTGTAAATCAGTATTTCCAGCGATTTAGGTCCTGTGATGAATCATTGGAGTCCTTATTAAGCAAAACAAATCAAGAGCTAAGAGCTCTGTTTCCGCTGAGTACGACTATAGACAATACTCGTTATAATGAGTTGATGAAATATTTTGAAGAAGTACATTTAGCTAAACACAAGCCAGGTTTCACTTTCCAGTATCACTTTTTGGAATATTGTGATCGATTTAAAAAGCCGTATAGCTACACTCAGTTTATGGAACATTATCATCGCAAATATCCTAAGTTGCGTGGATCGATGAAACTTGAGCACGTAGCAGGAAACGAATTGTATGTTGATTATGCAGGCAAGAAACTAGAGCTCGTGGACAAAGATACTGGGGAAGTAATTTATGTAGAAGTTTTTGTTGCTATTTTGCCATGCAGTCAATATACTTATGTAGAAGCTTGTTATAGTCAAAAACGTTCGGATTTTATCCGCTGCACAGAAAATGCTTTACGGTTCTTTGGAGGCGTTCCAAAAGCTATAGTTTCTGATAATTTAAAGTCAGCTGTTAGTAAAGCAAGCAAATATGAAGCAGACATTAATCGTAATTTTAAAGAATTTGCGCATCATTACAACTGTGTGATAAATCCCACTAGGTCTTATTCGCCTCAAGATAAAGCCTTGGTTGAGAATGCTGTCAAATTGACTTACCAGCGTATCTATTACCCTACGCGCGAGATGACCTTTTTTACATTAACTGAACTCAATAAGGAGATCTTAAATAGGCTTGATCATTATAATGATCTGATGCTAAGTCGCAAACAAGCTAGTCGTAAAGAGTTGTTTCAATCCATTGAGCGAGAACAATTAAAGCCATTACCTAATTCGAAGTATGAGCTAAGGAACTACAAGCGTGCCAAGGTTCAGTTAATCGGATATATTTATTTTTCACCAAATAAGAACTACTATAGTGTACCCTATCGATATATTGGAAAATATACTCAGATTCAATACACGGATTCTACCGTAGAAATATACTATAATCATGAGCGAATTGCTTCGCACCCAAGACAGCGCTCGATGGGCATATATACTACCATACAAGACCATCTCAGCAGCCACCATCAAGCCTATTCTAAATGGTCACCAGAATACTTTACCAAGCTAGCCCAGAAACATGGTTGCCACGTAAGCACATTAATAAGCCGACTTATAGAGATTGGCGACTATCCTGAGATTCAGTACAAACGAGCAATGGGAATCATACAACTTCATAAGCCTTATAGCTCAGAGCGACTCAACAATACATGTAAAATAGCTTTAGATGCCGAAATATATTCTTATCAAAGAATAAAAAAAATGCTTGAAAGTAAGATCGACCTTTTACAATCGTCGGACGATTTATTTTCCAATAGTGCACAGTCTCACATTCCTGAACATAAAAATATCAGAGGCGCATCTGCATATAAATAATTCTTTTTTTAACCTAATAAATATTTTAATATGAATAATAATCAAACAGTCGAAAAATTACGCACTATGCGAATATCAGCCATGGCTGACCTACATCTCAATCACCTCAAAACGAATCAAACTGATCAGTATACCCCTGACGAATATTTAAGTTTGTTGACCGATGGTGAATTTGAAAGTAGGCATAATAAAAAGGTAAGTAGGCTACTTCAACAAGCTCGTTTTAAACAATCAGCTAGCATTGCTCAAGTAGATTATCTCTCACAGCGTAATCTCGAAAAAAATATGTTTCAAAGGCTTGCAAGTTTAGAATTTATAAAACAAAAACAAAATATTATTCTCACAGGGGCTTCAGGGGTAGGTAAAAGTTATTTAGCACAAGCCTTAGGTAATCAAGCTTGTTTGATGGTTTACAGAGTGGCATACTACACTACTGCTAGACTACTTAATAGATTAAAACTTGCCAAACTAGATGGAACCTATGATCGCGAACTCAAAAAACTTATGAAAATGGAATTACTTATTCTTGATGATTTTGGACTCCAAGCATTTGACAACCATGCTAGAGAAACACTTATGGATATTATTGATGATAGATTTAATAAATGTTCTACAATTATTGCTTCTCAATTACCAGTATCTGTTTGGTATGATATAATAGGAGAAGGTACTATTGCTGATGCTATTTTGGATCGCATTGTTAATTCTTCCCATAGAATTGATCTAAAGGGAGAATCTTTGAGAAAAGGAATTATTGAATAATTATTAAATTATAACTATTATTACTTGATCTTTAGAGTGGCACGGTTACTCCGAAATCACTGGCATGGTTAGACCGAAATAGCCA
>CAYVFU010000207.1:0-2850 GCA_964450495.1 uncultured Saprospiraceae bacterium
TTAAGGTATTTTCCAAAGATTGTATGAACCTCAGGAAAAGCTGTACGAGTGGTGTCCGATCAACTGAGGAGGAAGATACGGAGAAAACTTGTTATAGCACGAGTATTTCACTTAAGTATAAAGTATACACACCAGAATTATTGCTGATAGGTTGCTCCTCGGCAGAGCCTATTTGCTCTTCATTCTGGAATTATTTATCTACATAAGATCCACCAACTATTTTTAAGGACATTACGGATAATTAATGCTTAGACGCCTTTAACAAACTAAAATACTGGCCCAAGCCCTTCCTTAATCCCTAAAGCCGCCTCTGTCACCGCCAACCCTCCAGTCCCCGTGCACTTGTGACAAGCTGGCATCAATGCACTCACTCTCGACACCGTCTCCAGCACTTGATCAAGCGGTATCAAATGAGCGAAACCAGAGGACGCCATCGTCGCAGAAGAAAGAGCATTAACTGCGGCATTGGTGTTTTTACCAAGACAAGGTGCTTCTACTCTGTCTGCAATGGGATCACAGACAAGACCGATGGTATTTTGTATGGCCATTGATGCTGCGCCTAGTGCTTGACTTGCGTCTCCTCCAAATAACTCAACGATGCCTGCAGCGGCCATTCCAGCAGAGGCACCAGTCTCTACTTGACATCCGTGTTCTTCTGCAGAGAATCCTGGCCCCATAGCAAAGTAGGCACCCACCAGTCCAGTTGCAAAGTAGGCCATGATCTTATCTTTTTTTGATACAACAAGTTCTTCAGCAACCGCTGTCATTGCAGCACAGACGGTAGCACATGAGCCTGCCGTAGGATTTGCTACAACGACTTCCAAGGCGCTTTTGGATTCCATGATCGCTGCAGTGTAACTAACTATTGTATTGACAATCGATCCTTGTAATATTTTTCCTGCCTTCTCTGCTTGGCCAACTTTGTGCGATTGCTGATGCAAAATTCTGTCTTTGAAATCAGTACCTGCTAGTCCCTTTTTAATGGAAGCCTCCATGATGTCAATTAACTCTTCCATTTTTTGTAGCAGTATTTCTTTGGAAAGACCACTTCTGTAATGTTCATAAATGAGTCCTATTTCGCCTAAACTAACACCTGTCGTTTCAGCATATTCTAATAAAGAACTCACTGTTGAAAAAGGAAGTTCTTTCTCAAACCCTGATATGATTGGCAAAATTGGATTGGCAAATGTACTGGACAATACAGCAGAATCATTTTCCAATAAAGCCTCCAAAGTGTGTTGGATAGGCAAGGGGCTTTCTATAATATGTACATATGTATCGTTTACACTTTCAACATGAATGGAGAATTCACTATCTAGACTCTTACGAATATTACCTTCTTCATTCGATGTTGCAGATATGAAAGCAACATACTTGTCTCCTTTAAAAGATACCCGACTTCCATTGATTCTTTGTATCTCAATTGAGCCACCTCCAAGTGAAGCTGCTAATACTTCAATAGTTTTTCCAGTCTTACTGTTGAGAGTAAGCAACATGCTGTTCGGATGGGAATTTTCAAATGACCCAATTGAGTATTGAATTCTTATACCTCTTTCGGTAGCAATTTCCTCAGTACGCTTCATTTGATCGTCAGCCATGTTTATGTTCAACAGACCTCCATTCATGCCAAGTACGGTACCTTGTTCCCTGTAGTTTGTAGCCCACTGTCCATCTTTATCAAAAACGATTAGCGCAGATGATAGCTCGCCTTTCAATAACTGCATTGCAACATTAGCAACACGCCATCCTGCTGCTGTGTGCGAACTAGAAGGGCCTCTCATGATAGGGCCGATCACGTCATTGAAAATACTGATAGACGGTTTCATTAGCCTTAAAGTTAAATAAAACTACAACCACCTAAACATCTTGCTATCCTTTTATTCTTGTTGATATATGCTAATTAAATTGAGATAGGTATGTACTTATGTGTGTTTATTATTTGAATAGACATACTTTAGATGAAGCAAAATTTAATATTGAATATGAGCGATTATTTATCAAATTTATTTTCATTAAAAGGTAAGACGGCCTTAGTTACAGGAGGATCTAAAGGGATCGGTAAAATGATATCTAATGCATTGATCAAGGCAGGGGCTAAGGTATATATTTCATCTAGGTCTCAAGAAACTTGTGATGCAACTGCAGCTGAACTTAGTGAGCATGGAGAATGTATTTCTCTGCCATTCGATTTATCTAGTGTAGAAAATATTCAGCTCTTGGCAGATGAACTTGCTAAGCGTGAAGAGAAGCTAGATATTCTTTTTAATAATTCTGGTAGAACCTGGGGAGCTCCTATTGAAGAATTTCCTGAACGCGGATGGGATGATGTGATGACGCTTAATGTTAAATCCCCATTCTACCTTGTGCAACGATTGTTACCGATGTTGGAGAAAGCAGGTACAAAAGAAGATCCTGCTCGGATCATAAATATTGGTTCTATTGCTGGACTTATGGCCACTACACAAAATGCGTATTCATATATGGCGAGTAAGGCTGCGATTAATCATTTAACCAAAGGGCTTGCAAAAGACTTAGTGCGTAAAAATATTGTTGCTAATGCAATCGCTCCAGGATTTTTCCCTTCCAAAATGACGAGGCACATTACAGAGAATGAAGAAATGAAAAAGTATGCAACAGGTATGATTCCACAAAGGCGCTTGGGCGAACCAGAAGAGATTGGAAGTCTGGCTATTTTTCTATGCGCTAAGTCATCAGCTTATGTGACTGGAGCCGTCATTCCTATTGATGGTGGAATTTTGATCAATCAATAACATGCGCAAGTAACTAGACTCCAAAACTAGACTCCAAATAGATTTGTAAAACGAGTTTTGTTGGTTTCTAGCTGCAAGA
>CAYVFU010000208.1:0-2582 GCA_964450495.1 uncultured Saprospiraceae bacterium
AATAAAGAAAGTAATAAACGTTAAAGTTGGGGCTTTACATAGGACCGCTTGTTATGCTCTCGCTACCTTTTTCTATTTTAATCGAATTGATTGGGATTTAATCTCATTATTTATTGCCTCTAGTTGAACAACACTAGAATGTTTCTTTACTTTTTTATATACCTGCTTTGAAAACGAATAATAACTATCACTTTTTATCATCGGTATTATTAGATTAACATAATCTTCTGTTTGTTTAATTTCTTGTGATAATGCAACAATATATTTTTCAGTGTAATCTGATTTCGCACTTAACATCCAATCTCCTAATTCATGTGCAAATACGATTTCTTCTCCACTCTCCATTTTATCAATTAACTCAAAAAGCAATTCAAAACATTTTAGCCCAATGTTGTATTTTTTCTCCATAATTATTTCACTTACAGAATCTAAATATTCACTTATTTCATTGAACCACTCTTCAGTATCTTCTGGTATGTATGAGAAATTCTTTGAAGTCATGTTAAATGGTGCATAATAATATCCGCTCATCGATTTGCTATAGAAAATTTCTATATCCACTACTAATTTTTCAGGCGTTCTTTCTCTTTCTGTAGTAAGATTAATTAGCTTATCGAAAATTCTTCTTTGAGTGTTGCCTGCCATATCGTCAAATACATCTTCTAATAAGATTATCAATTGGTTCTTGTTTAATTTATCTAATTCTTGAAACAACTTCTCTTTATTGATTTTCATTTTGATTATGATTCTTTAGTGGAGCATAACGTATCGGCGATACACGTCGTGGGCGATAGCCCATGATCGTTGTCATCGCATGTTAGGTGGCGTATTTTATTGACTCTCTTATTCTTTCACAAACTGGTCCTAAAGCAGCTTTCAAATTGTCAGTTTTTGATTTATAACCTGCCTTTGTGATTCCTTCAAAGTCACTTAAAATATGAATGTTTACATCTGTTGGATAAATAATAAATGATTTTAGTCTTGATAATTTACCTGCAAATAATCCAAGTTCGAAGATAACGTTGTCTCTTGCAATGGACTTTTGTTCACCGCGAGAATAGATTGTATCATCTGGCGTGAATACAAAAAGGCCATAGTCAAATTTTTTAGTGGCTTCTTCAAGGCATTCAAGAAATGATTTTCCTAATTGATCAAAAGTTCCTTGGTTCCAAATTTCTATATCGTACTCGTGATGTAATTCTGATTGTATTTTTCTTGCAACTTCTAATCCTTCACTTGATGATCCGATGAAGATTTTAGCTTTAACTACTTGCTCTTCCTTTACTTCCTCGTTTAACAAATTCCCTGATATCCCAAACAGTTTGTTCAATGAATCAAATTGTTCTTGATTCATGTTGTAATTATTATTTAGCATTTCCATTCGGCAATCATCACACATTGCTCCGAATTTCATGCTTTTATACAAATCAGTTTTTTGCTCCTTAAAATCAAAAACACAATCTCTCGTATCATAGTGATTGTAGTGATCTGGTAAGATAGTGTTCAGAGCATATCTTGCAATAAAGAATAGAAAGTATGAAGTCATTTTATCTTTAGGAATAATCACTTCAGGAACATTTTTTCCTGTGAATATGAATAACCCTTCAGGTGGTTTCCCGCTACCAAACAAATTTGAATATTCTTCATCTTCTAATTCTCCGTCTACAATAAAAATTGTAAATGGGTGATATCCTTTTAGATCTTTTCTTAGATCTCTTATTAAAGGAATTAATTCATGGACTTTTCCAAATTCAAAGTTGAGCGATTTGAATTTCCTTTCTTCTTCTGGTTTAAGAAAACTGAAAATGAATTCTTCTTGCTCTGCGTTTGCAATATCAATTGCTTCTTTGATTTCATCATGATAGTTGTTTCCTATTCGAATGATCTCTATTGGTATTTTTGCCATTTTGTTTGCTTTTTATTCTGACTAACGTAAAAACGTTTTGTTGAATTTCAATAGTTTATGTATTTAAATTTAACAAATTTGAGGCTTTTAGGTTAGCAAACTCGTTTTCCTCCCAGTTTAGCTTTAGGAAAGAATTAGTTGTTTTTGATGTTTTAATTCTTTCGAGACTAGCCGTCGGGGGAGGCTGTCATATGCCACCTAACGTCTCGGTGATAGACAGCGTGCGCGCGTTTGCCTTTGTGGTCGGGTGCATGCTGATCTAATCACTTGTTACTGGGCGGTTTTCATTTTGAGTCGTTTTTCAAGAGTTTTCATTTGGATACATGTTAAGCGTTGAGCCGTCACCAAGTTTTACTTTTCCTATTCGCCTAAATTTCCCATTTAGTACTTTATCAAATTTTCAAATTTCTAGCCCAGAGACAGAGCAAAGAGAAATTCAAGCCTTCATTGTTCTCAAATGCTAGGTCGTTCAGCTAGTCTAAGATATCAAATTTTTAATTATCAGTTTGACTGTTCGAGCGAGAATATAGATTCTGGCTTTCTTCTACTTTCTGCTTGGTCATTTTTCGAAATCAATTTCTTCGGAGCATTTGAACAATCTAGTTAATCTTTTTAGAGATGGAAAAAATTTACCGTTTTCGCCAGGTCGGAGAGATTGATCTTTTATTGATTTTGC
>CAYVFU010000209.1:0-2579 GCA_964450495.1 uncultured Saprospiraceae bacterium
CTGTTTGCCAAAGGAAAAATGAAATTATTTTAGATATTTCTTCATTTTCTTCTTGTGAATTTGTTTCAAAGCCATGACCAAGATCATTAACTTCAAGCAGTACTTTGTTATTTTTGTTAGCAGATTTGAGTCTAGCCGCATACTTAGCAGAATGCCAAGCATCAACGCGAATATCATTCTTACCAGCAATCAAATAAAAAGCAGGATACTGAGTGCCCACTTCTATACTATGGTATGGATCCATGTCCAACAAGTAAGGAAACTGATCTTTATTTGCAACACTACCGAATTCTTTAAGAGCACCCTCTTCATTGGCTTTGCCAAATTCATATTGTAATGTATTAAGTAAGCCAGCTTTGATATGAACTGCTTTTGCAAGATCGGGACGTTCGGTAATAGCCTTTGCTACACAAATCGCCCCACCACTAGCACTTGAAAGAACTGTTTTATTTGGGCTTGTGTATCCTTCTTCAACTAAATAATCTGCTGCAGCAATAAGATCTTTCCAGGTATTATATTTTTTATCTTTCATGCCTTCACGATGCCAGTTTTCACCTTTCTCACCACCACCCCGCACATGTGCAACTACGTAAATACCTCCATAATTTAACCATTGCTCAATTTCTTTTGAAGGGCTAGGTTCATAACTAAGACCAAAAGCACCATATGCAGATAATAATACTCTATTTTGGCTGTTTTTCGTTATGGATTTATGATAGATTATTGATATTGGTACTAGTTCACCATCATGTGAAATATATTCATTTTCTTCAATAACATATTCATCACTATTCAACTTATCTTTTGGATTATTTAAATCTTCATGCGAAAAAGTATTTGAACCAACTTCAAATTTGAATCTTGTAGAATTACGGGTCCATCCTCTTAGCGAGATCCACAATTCATCAGAACTGCTATGAGCGACACTTAGAGAAGCACTTCCTGCTGCGAAAGGCAAGTCAATCTTTTCTTGCTTACCACCATCAAGTATAGCTTTATAAAATTCTACTTTAACGTCGTTTTTTGTCCTTGTAAAGTATATTTCATCATTTAGTAATTCGAAATCATTAAGAATGTAATCATCGTTACCTGTAACAACAACTTTATGATTACTCAAATCTAGTGGTATTTTTATTATTTCAAAGTTTGAGTGATTCTTTGCACTTCTTGCGTAAATGTATTCTCCTTTTTGTTTTAAACCATATATTTTATCATTCTCAGACCATAGTTTGGTCCAATTTATTGTTCCTGTTAACAGGCTATCAATATGACAGAAATAAGTATCCCTGTATAACGAGCCATTTGCGAGAGAAACAACTGCATATTTGTTTTGTCCTTGTTCTATATATGGAACAGGAATTGACCTTTCTTTATAATTTTCTAGATTTTCATATTCATTACTAAAAACAGTTTTTACACGCTGAAGTTTAGAATCTGTGGAACATAGCTCTAACGTCATAAACTTAAAATAGTCGTCATGGTTTATATCAACTATCGGAATATATGTATAAACAAAATGGATTCCATCTCCTAGCCAATCAATACCTCCAAAAGCATTGGGGAATGAGTTTTCCACTACTCCATCCATAAAGGACTTTGACTCTAAGTCAAAAACCATCACATTTGCTATTTCTATGTCAGAACTTGAAAATCCCACAACTACTTTTGTTCCTTTCCAATTAGGCTTTATATAAATAATCTTACCTAATTTTATTGACTGACTTGAATCAAAAAGTAGAATTTCTTTAGACTTATAACTTTTTCTATAATATAAATCATTAAGTCCTTTAGCATTTTCCTTCAAATAGAAGTAATTGCCATCTAAATCTAATGTTAGGTCTTTGGCTCTATTATTAATACTAAGTGCTGTATCTACTGATTTCTTTTTGTTCGTTCCTAATTTTTCAAAAATTGACTTAGACTCAGCATTACACTTTTCTATCCATTCCAAATAGTAGGAGTTATCTTTTTCCTCCATATATTTGAACTCATCGTATACATGTACGTTATGATAAGAATCAAAGTAATCAACCTTATGAAGTTTAGTCCTGGGTAATAATGCAGAACAACTAATCAATAAAATAGATGCAATCAATAAATAAAAACATTTAGACATAAAAGTAAATTCTGAGAGCAACGAAATTGTTGCTCTCATTATTTTAACAAAATTTAATCTTTACTATTTTGTTACTGTCAGAGTAGGAATACCAGTTTTATCAGTATCATCATTGCCCCCTCTAACTTTTTCACCATTAGTTAATTCGACTATTGAAAAAGCCTCAAATTCTAAAACTTGTTTTTTACTTACTTCTTTTTTCATAATTTATGTGTTATGTGTTAATAATTATTTAATTCTACTAAACTTGCTAAATATTCTGAAGGTTTTTTCCCTGTGCGTTTTGCAAAAGCCTTTGCAAATGTAGAAGAGTTACTAAAACCACATTCCTTTGATATAGCTTCTATAGTATAATTTCTAAATTGACTACAATTATCAAGTTTATCTGTGATATATGCAATTCTTAAATTGAGGGTATTTTCTGATTTCTGTCTAATAAATTAAATTAGATAGATGGAAAAGA